>JAAZXR010000045.1 GCA_014240065.1 Myxococcales bacterium | reverse complement strand
GCCACGTCGATCCCGCGGGCCAACGCCGGGTTTTGGGTCGCGACTCCGACGGGGCAGTCGTTGGAATTGCAGCGTCGGGCCTGGATGCAGCCGAGCGCGAACATCATCGCTCGCGCCGCGTAGCACGCGTCGGCGCCGAGGGCCCGCGCCCGGGCGATGTCGAAGCCGGTGGTTATCTTGCCGCCCGCGAACACTCGGGTCTGTGAGCGCAGGCCGCATGCGATCAGGGCGTTGTTGACGAGCGAGAGCCCCTCGTGCAGCGGAGCGCCCATGCTGTCCGAGAATTCGAGGGGCGCCGCTCCAGTCCCGCCCTCGCCGCCGTCGACGGCGATATAGTCGGGGACGATGCCAGTGCTGCGCATGGCCTTACAAATCGCGAGGAACTCGTGTGGGCGCCCCACGCAGAGCTTGAACCCCACCGGTTTCCCCTCGCTCGCCTCGCGCAGGCGCTGGACGAAGCGCAGCAGCCCCTCGGGATCGGCGAAGGCTGCATGTGACGGAGGCGACAGCACGTCTTGTCCCCGGGGCACGCCGCGGATCTGAGCGATTTCGGCGGAGACCTTGGCGGCCGGGAGGATCCCTCCGTGCCCCGGCTTCGCACCTTGGCTGAGCTTGAGCTCCACCATCTTGATATTCGGATGGGCGACGCGCTCGGAGAACGCCACCTCATCGAATTGTCCCTTCGCGGAGCGGCAGCCGAAGTAGCCGGTACCGATCTGCCAGATGAGGTCACCGCCACCGTCGAGATGGTAGGGGCTCACGCCCCCCTCGCCAGTGTTGTGCGCGAATCCACCGGCGCGGGCCCCCGCGCTCAGCGACCGGATGGCGCGGTCGCTGAGGGAGCCGAAGCTCATCGCGGAGATGTTGAGGATGGAGGCGTCGTAGATCTGCCCGCCCTCGTGTCCCCCGACGGCGCAGCGGGGATCAGTGTCCTCGGCGTGGCGCGCGGCGATAGAGTGCTGCATCCACTCGTAGCCGGGCGCGTACACGTCGAGCTGCGTTCCAAAGGGGACCGTGTCGTTTTGCAGCTTCGCCCGCTGATAGACCAGGGATCGCCGGGCGCGGTCATAGGGCATCCCGTCGGTGTTCGACTCCACAAAATACTGCTGCAATTCGGGTCGCACCGACTCCATCAAGTAGCGACCGTGTCCGATGACCGGGTAGTTCCGGAGCAGGGAGTGTCGGCGCTGAACGAGGTCGTGGAGGCCCAGCGCGATGACGGGCAGGACGACCGTGTACGCAGTTCGGGCCAGGGGCACCTGCGTCGAGAACAACTCGATCGCGATGATCGTCGCCACGCTGAGGATCCAAAAAACACGCCGTGGAGTGATCACGGGGGAAGTGTACGAGATCTTTTGACCTCCTCGCACCCCGTGGCCGGTCGCAGGTTAACGCCGGACTACGCGTCTCGCGGCGTCGACTCACGGGCCTCTGGAGAGGCCGCCGCGACCTGTCCCACACCGCAGGCCTTGAGCGTGCGGATGAGGGTTTGCGCCTGTTCACGCGCCGAAACAGGCGCGTGGACCACGACCGACCTGTGGGCGAACTCCACCCGATACGGGCGAGCATTTCGCAGGCTCCGAAAGGAGGTGGCGCGCGTCGACGGAGCGTCGCTGGCAGTGGCCCGGAGCGCGCGGTCCACGTCATCGAGGCCGAGCAAGGCGCCCAGGATCTCCGCGAGCGGCGGGAAGCCCTCGCGGTCGTGGTAGTGGAGGGCGATCTCGGGAGCGTCTGGCGGGTCGAATTCCGGAGCTGGGAGCGCGGAGGCCTGGGAGAACGCGCTGATCTTCGGGACGAGCTGCGCGCTCGCGGCCCACTTGCCGGCGGCCCCGTAGCCCGCGATATGAGGCGTCGCCATCACGAGGCTCGGCGCGCGCAGTAAGTCGGCTGATGGCGTGGGCTCGTGCTCCCAGACGTCGATGGCTTGGAGCGGGGCGTTGGGCAGTCGCGCCGCCCGGGCAGCTTCGACGACGCCGCCGCGGGAGGTGTTGACCACGGCTTGGACGGCGGCCGTCGCGAGGTGGTCCGCGCGGACGAGTCCGCGGGTGGGGTGGTCCCCTTCGCTCGTGAGAGGCACGTGCACAGTCAGCAGGTCGCAGCCGCGCAACAGCGCCGCGAGCGGATGGAACACCGGCGCGGACGCCTGATCGGCCACGGCCAGTTCCTTCGGTCCGGCCTCTCGCTCGGCGCGGGGGGGATCGCAGGCGAGGACCTCAAACCCGAGCGCCGCGCAGCGTCGAGCGACTTGGGTGCCCACGTGTCCCACACCAATCACGCCAATTCGCGGTTTGCGTGATATGCGCACACGTGGAAGGGCCCGCGCGATTGCGGTCATCGAATAGTCTGCGACCGAAGACGCGTTGCAGCCGGGCGAAGAGAACCACTGAATTCCGCGCGCCCGCAGGGCGTCGAGGTCGAGATGATCGTGTCCTGCGCTCGCAGTGGCCACGAATTTTAGCGATGGTGCGCGGTCGAGCAGCTCGGAACCCACCCGGGTCGTTGTCCGGCAAACAAGCCCTTGCACCTCCTGCAGCTCACATTTATGGAGATTGGAAGCCTCGTAGGAGCGCGCTGTTCCACATCGCGAAAGGTGATTTCGAGCGGCGGTAATGCTGGCGTCGATCAGGAGAATTGGGGTCATGGAATCACCGCTCACCGTCTGGCTCGTGGGGGCGACAGGTGGCCCACTTTAGGGCCTTGTGGAGCGCGCTCGCACCCTACACCATCAAAACTGGGGACAGGTATGTCTTTTGTGGACACCATAGCCGGCTCTAGTCGCGGGGCGTCAACGCCTCGCGTGTCTGGAATTGGAGGCATCGAGGGGACGCCCTCGGTGTCGCAGCGCGCGTCGGCACCGCCGTCGCCTCCGGTCGCACGAGATACCGTGACAATTTCTTCGGAGGCGCGAGCGCTCGCGTCGCCGCCGCCGTCGCCGCCGCCGCCGGGGCCGGCAGCCCCGCCCCCGCCCGTGCAGGCTCGAGTCTCACCGCCGGTGGTGTCCAACGGGGTGTCTCGTGGCACCCCTGGGGAGGCCTCGAGCGAGGCTCCGCCCCGAGCGACCGAACGGGGCGTCGGCGCCACGGAGCAGCAGAGCGCAGGTCCGGTGCAGGATGCAGATCGTGCCGCGGATCGGCCAGGGGAGGACCCCATTCGGTCACAGCGCGAGGCGACCGAGGCCCGCGAAGATGGTCCGTCCCGCCGCATGGGGCGTGGATCCAAGCAGCTGAACGCGCAAGTGCAGCGCATGCGGGTGCAAGAGCGAGAGGTTCGGCGCACCCAGGCCATGAAGGCCGCGGTGGGCGGCACCTTCGCGGGAGACTCGACGTATCAGTTCGCGATGGGCCCTGACGGACATCGCTACATCGTGGGTGGCGACGTGTCGTTTGATGTGTCACCCGTCGAGAATAATCCACGCGCGACCATTTCGAAGATGCAGCGCATCCGCGCGGCGGCGGGGGTGAGCGTGCAGACGACCCAGAACGATCGGGTCACCACGTTCATGTCGGTCCGCACCGAGGGCACGGCCCGCAGTCAACTGGCGAAGATGGCCGACGTCAGGGGCGGCCATCGCTCGTCGGTCGGCGTGACCGTTGACGTTTCGGCGTAGGGAGGGCGGCCTGGCCCGCGCCGTGATCGCCGGCGGGAGCGCCCCGTGTTGACAACGAACATCGCGTGCATTAGCAAGCCTCGTGGGCAGGCGACGCGCAAAGGACATGGCACCGTTCGAGGTGGAGATCGAGCGACTCGGTCGCGATGGCCTTGGGGTCGCGACGCACGGGACGAGGTCCGTGCGCGTTCAAGGCGGGCTGTCGGGCGAGCGCCTCGTTGTGCGCCCGCTTCGCGCGCGCAAAGGCGTGATGTTGGCGAACGCAGAGGAGGTGCTGCGCGCGGCCGAGGAGCGCGTAACGGCGCCCTGCGTACACCACAGAGTCTGCGGCGGCTGCGTCTTGCAGGAGATGGACTCCGCGGCTCAAATCGCCCACAAGCGCCGCCAGCTGAGCGCCGATTTTGAGGCCGCGGGCGTGCAGCCCGCGCGTTGGCTCCCGGATCGGCGTGGCGCGTCCACGGGCTATCGCCGGCGCGCGAGGCTCGGCGTCCGGTACGTGCGCTCCAAGGACGAGGTGTTGGTGGGGTTTCGGGAGCGCATCGATCGACGCTTCGTGGCGCGCATGGACAGCTGCGCGGTCTTGCGGCCCCCGGCCGGCGACCTGGTCGCGCCGCTGGCCGCGTTGATTCAGGGGCTGAGCATCCGCGCCTGCGTGCCCCAGGTGGAGGTGGCGGTCGGGGACGAGCGGTGCGTGTTGGTGTTTCGCGTGCTCGAGCCGCCCGTCACGGAGGACATCGAGGCGCTCCGAGAGTTCGGGCGGCGACATGGGGTGCACGTCTATCTGCAGCCCGGCGGACTCGACACAATTCGGCCGCTCGCAGGTGAGGCTCCCGCCGCGCTCTCGTATTCGGTGGCGGGGCTCAATTTCCATTTCACGCCGACGAGCTTCGTGCAGGTGAACGGAGAGATGAACGAGGTGCTCGTGGCGGACGCGATGCAGCACCTCCAATTGACAAAGGGGGCGCGGGTCCTCGACCTGTTCTGCGGGCTAGGGAACTTCACCCTGCCGATCGCGGCGAGGGGCGCCCACGTGTTGGGTGTCGAGGGGGAGGGGGGCCTGGTCGAGCTCGGGCGCGAGAACGCGGCCCGCAATCATCTCAGTCACGCCACGTTCGAGCGGCAAAACCTGTACGAGCACCCAGAGCGCGCGGCCTGGGCGAGCGGGACGTGGGACCGCGTGCTGCTCGATCCGCCGCGGACGGGGGCCGAGGACGTCGTCCGCGTGCTCGGGGGCATGAAGCCGCAGCGGATCGTGTACGTGGCGTGTGGCCCCGAGAGCCTCGCCCGGGACGCCGGGATCCTCGTGGGGGAATTCGGGTACGAGTTTGAAGCGGCGGGCGTCGTGGACATGTTCCCTCACACGGCGCACTTCGAGAGCATCGCCGTGTTTTCGCGTCCGGGGGCGTGACACAAAACCGCCCCACCGATGGGGTGGGGCGGAGTTCCCAGACTAGGACTCGAACCTAGATTGACGGGATCAGAACCCGGTGTCCTGCCGATTGGACGATCTGGGAGTGGCCGTCGGAGACGACGCGAGGGGAGAATGTAGTGGATCGGGCTTCGGTGTCAAGCGAGGCGCGCGGCCGCTACGGCCCGCCCGACAAGGTGACGTAGAGGACCGGGATGGAGACGCCCAGCGCGACCAACACCGCCCCCCGTCCGCGGAGCCCACGTCGCCCAGGGAGCATGAACATGCCGGAGACAGCGAGCCCCAAGAGCAAGATGGCGTACGCGTCAGCGATGAAGGTCCACGCCCGCTTGCCGCGGTTGAGATGCAGCCAGTTCGACACGCGGAGGAGCAAGCGCGGCGAGCGACCGCGAACGAGCACCTCGCCTGACGCCCGGGAGACTGTCAGCTCGGCGCTCGAGGTCGTGACCTGAAGCTCGTCGTCGAGCCCGAAGGTGTCTGTAGGCGGCCCGTCGACGCCGGCGGCGGAGAGCGCGGCGGCGGCCAGGGCGCTGTCGTCCATGGCTGGGTATCCCGCCGAGAGCTGCACGGTTCGTTCGTAGGCGTCAAAGTTCGGATCCCAGTCTGCGATGTGATTCACCGCGAGCCCGGAGAGCGCGTACACAAAGGTGAGCCCGACGAGCATGTACCCGACGTCGCGGTGGGCGGCGCGGAGCCAACGCCGCCAGCGGAGAAAGACAGATCGCGCGCCTTGCTCCGGAGGTCTAGAAGAGGGCATGCCGTTCCTCCTCCCACGGGTCGGCGTGGTTGTGATACCCGCGCGTCTCCCAATATCCCGGTCGGTCTCGCGCGACGAAGCGGAGGCCAGTCACCCACTTCGCGCTCTTCCAAAAGTACAAGTCGGGGACCATGGCTCGCAGCGGCGCGCCGTTTTCTACGGACAGCGGCGCGCCGTCGAGACGATAGGCGAGGAGGTTGTTGGGGCCGCGGAGGTCGTCGAGCGGGACGTTCGCCGTGTAGCCGGCGGCGCCCTCGAAGATCACATAGTTGGCGCGCTCGGAGACTCCCACGGCGCGCCGAATGGTCTCGATAGACACGCCTCGGACCTCCGCGCCCAGGACCGACCACCCGGTGACGCAGTGAACATCGACCTGCGCGTCGTGTTGCTCGAGCGCGAGCAGATCACGCATCGTCATCGTGGTCGGCTCATCGACCTCACCATAGATCCGCAGCCGCAGGTGGTTTGGCCGCGGGTCACCGGGGGTCCCTCCCATGGGTCGGAACTTGCTCAGGACGCGCTGCCCTGGGGGGAGCCGCATCCGGCCGTCGGCTCGCTTTTGTCGCTTCGCGTTCGCGGTGGCCTCATCGTCGATCCAGCGGTGCGCGCCGAGGGCGACCACCATCGTCCCCGCGGCGGCGGCCAGAATACGCCGTCGTCGCAGGTGGGCCTGTTGTCGGCGAAGTCCTCGTTCGTACAATTCCATGGCGGATGTGTTAAGCGAACGCCGTGAGTATGCGCCGTGTTACGAGGATGGCGAGCCGCGACCTCATTTTCTTGCGCGGCGCCCCTCGTCGCGGGGATCGCGGTCGTGACTTGGCACCCTTGGGACCCTTGGGAGCGCGCGAGAGCCCCCTCGGCCGCCTCTTTTGTGGCGAATCGCGGCCCATATGCGCGGTCCGGGCAGGTGCCGCCGTCGCGGTTGACAGGTTCCCCGCGGCCGGTCACCTTCGCTTCGCGTTGGCGTGATGTACCAACCCTAGGAGCAACGAATGAGCGCACAAGAACTTCAAAGCACGGCGGCGGCGCTGGTCGCCCAAGGTCGTGGCATCCTCGCAGCAGACGAGAGCACCGGCACCGTCGGAAAACGACTCGCCTCCATTGGCGTTGAGAACACCGAGGCGAATCGTCAGGCCTACCGGCAGCTGTTGTTCACCTCCCCCGAGGTAGAGAGTCATATCAGCGGCGTCATCATGTACGACGAGACGATCCGCCAATCGACGGACTCGGGGGTGTCCTTCGGAGAGCTGCTCGCCGCCAAGGGCGTGATGCCCGGGATCAAGGTGGACACGGGCGCCAAGCCGCTCGCGGGAGCGCCGGGCGAGCTCGTAACAGAGGGGCTCGACGGTCTCCGCGGGCGACTAGAGGAGTACCGTGGACTCGGCGCGAGGTTCGCCAAGTGGCGCGCGGTCATCACCATCACCGAGGGGCTGCCGTCCCTGCGATGCATGGAGGCCAACGCCCACGCGCTGGCGAGATACGCGGCGCTGTGTCAGGAAGCAGGGATCGTACCGATCGTCGAGCCCGAGGTCCTCATGAGCGGCGCGCACACGATCGATCGCTGCGAGGCCGTGACGCGAGACACCCATCGCCTGGTGTTCGCGCAGCTGGCTCGCTGCGGCGTCCGTTTCGACGGGATGCTGCTCAAGCCCAATATGGTCATCTCCGGCCAAGAGTGTGAGGCGCAGGCGAGCGTACAGGAAGTGGCCGCGCGCACGGTCGCCTTGCTGCGAGACACGGTGCCCGCGTCGGTTCCCGGCATCGTCTTCCTCTCCGGCGGTCAAAGCGAGACCTTGGCGACGGAGCACCTGCAGGCGATGAACGAGGGGGCCCCGTCGCTCCCATGGGCGCTCTCCTTCAGCTACGGCCGCGCGCTACAGCACTCCGCGTTGCGGGCCTGGGCCGGCAAGTCGTCGAACGTCGGCGTCGCGAGCAAGACGCTCTTGCATCGCGCTCGATGCAACGCACACGCCGCGCGGGGTGAGTACACTTCGTCCATGGAGTAGCCGCGTCGCGGACTCAGTCTTCGGACACACGGATCACAACCTCCGCCCCGTCGCGCCCGGAGGCGTCGGAGGAGATCGATGTCTCCACACAGGCCGCCCCCTGTACGCGAATCCTCGCCTCCACAATCTTCGCGTGGATCGGCGCCAAGAGGCGCGCGGTGAGGAGCGATTGATCGACGTCTCCGCACACGAGCCGCACCTGCCCCCCATCGGTCAAAAACCCGAAGTCCTCCGCGGTGTCGAGGACGCCAGCTTCGATCCGGAGGTGCACCGGGCGCCCCGCGCTCTCGAGGCAACCGTCGAGCATCACGGTCCCCGCGCCTCGGCGTGAGCGCTCACAGGTCAGGCCCAATTCCTGTAGAGCGGACTCCAATTCCGCCACGGACACCCCCGCGATCTCTGCCTCGACGTACTGGCTCACGGGCTGATGATGCCCCGAGTCGTCCGCGGACGCGAGTTGGATCTCAGGCGAGCCGCGCCCGGGCCTCCGCCCACTCGAGCAGCGCGTGGATGGACTCGGCGTGGCTGCGACTCATGGGCACGGTGGCGGCGACCGCGTCGCGGAGATCGGAGGAGGCGACGGGCCTGCCGTCCGCGAAGGCCAAGAGGCGGGCCTCGGTCACCGCGGCCTCGATCTCGGCCCCGGACCAGCCGTGGGCGCCTTCGACGACGGAGGCGAAGGCCGCGAATGAGTCTTGGAGCGGCGGCAGCGAGCCGAGGCTGCGCTCGGGCACCTTGCGAAGGTGGACGTCGAGGATCTCGACGCGCGCGGCGGCGTCAGGCAGGCCGATGAAAAACGTCTCGTCGAGTCGGCCTCGTCGGATCAACTCCGGTGGGATCCTCGCGATGTTGTTGGCGGTGGCGACCACGAAGACGGTCTGCGCGCGATCTTGCATCCACGTGAGCAAGGACGCCATCAATCGCGCCGAGGTTCCTCCATCGCTCGCGGCGCTGTTGGTCATCGGCATGCTCTTGTCGATCTCGTCGAGCCAGAGGACGACGGGGGCCATGCGCTCACACACCGTGATGACCGAGTGGAGGTTTCGCTCCGAGGATCCGAGCGCGGAGGAGAACAGCGCGCCGACGTCGAGGCGCAGGATGGGGAGCCCGAGCAAGTGGCCGCAGGCGCGGGCAGCGAGGCTCTTCCCGCAGCCTTGAACACCGACGAGCAGCAGCCCTTTTGGGCGGGGGATGCCGGCGCGTTGGGCCTCTGGCCTCAGGGACAACGCGCGCTGGACGATCCAGTGCTTCAGGGGTCTGAGGCCCCCGATCTCATCGGGGGGGACAGGGCTCACCCGAGCGAGCGCGCCGCCGCTGTCGAGCATGCTGCCCTTGTGCTCGCGGATATGACGCAGCACCTCATCGAATTCATCGCCGCACTCGGCCAACGCGAAACGCAGCGCCTGGGCGGCCTGGACTTCGCCGAGTCCGACACTCGCTCGCGCGAGTCGCTCAATTTGTGTGTTGTCGCGCCAGGCCACAGGTCGCGCGCCTGTCCACGCGGCGAAGGTCGCCACGACGACCGCCGCGAGTTCAGCGTCCGTTGGCAACGGGAGGGTGACGGGGGTGACGACCGCCTGGAGCCTGCGCTCGAGGGGCTCGGGGCTCACGACCACTACGGTCGGCCCCGCGGGCAGCGCGGTCTGCTCACGGAGCTCTCGGCGCGCGAGGGGATCCTTGAGCCACGGGTCGGGCTCAAGGAACACCCACAGCTCCTCCTTCGGTCGGTGACGCAGGCCGCGAAGGCTCTCGAGCAGCGGCGTATGGACACGGTCTTCGTCGACCCCTGAGGCGGCCGACCAGAGGCGGAGGTCCATATCGCCGGTCTCTGCGTGCCGCTCGAGCAGCTCCACAGCGCGGGACTCCTCCTCGGTCTCAAGATGAAAGCAGCGCACGCCCGCCTGAATCAGCGCAGGGAGTCTGTCGAGGGTGTTCGCATGTCGTGGCGTCGCCAACCTCAAGAGCATAGCATCCCCGCGCGCCGCTGAGCGGGGCTCGGGGGGCGGGGAATCTACGAGATGTCGTCGCGTCGCCGCGCGCGATCCATCTCTCGTTTTTGTTCTCGCTCGCGAATCGAAGCGCGCTTGTCGTGCAGCTTTTTGCCCTTGCCGAGCGCGATGCCTAGCTTGATCCGTCGGTCCTTCAAGTAGACCTTTGTGGGAATCACCGTAACCCCTTGGAGCTTCACCGCGTCGCGAATCGTATCGAGTTCTTTCCGCTTCAGGAGCAATTTTCGTCTTCGAAGCGGCTCGTGATTCCGCGCGTGGGCGTTCGTGTATTCGGCGATGTGCGCCTGCATAAGGTACAGCTCATCACCAAAGAACTGACAGAACGCCTCCGCGAGGCTGATCTTGCGGTCGCGGATCGACTTGACCTCACTGCCCACGAGGGAGAGGCCCGCCTCGTACTCCTCGATGAGGTGGTACTCGTGCCGCGCTTTTCGATTCTCCACCAGCAAGCCAGGGGTGGTTTTCTTTGTCTTGCCTGCAGCCAACACCGCCACGCTACGCAACGCGGCGCAGCAGGGCAAGTCCTTGGAATTCGTCGGCTCCTGTGCGGCTCAGCGCCTCAAAACAGCCTTGGAGGGTCGCCCCCGTCGAGATGACATCGTCGAGGACGAGCACGGTCTCGCCGCGCAAGGACGCCTGGGCGCGGGCCCGCAGGGAGAAGGCGCCGGAGGTGTTGCGGAGCCGCTGCGCTCGTGACAACCCCACCTGCGCGGGGCGGTGGGCGCGGGTCAAGACGCCGCGCGGGAGCAGCGTCGCGCCGAGCTGGGCGAGCGGGAGCCACTGGGCGATCAACTCGGTGTGGTTGCAGCCCCGCGATAACCTGCGGGTGGGGCTCATCGGTACAGGGACGATCACAACGCTGCGTCCTCGCGCGAGCGCGGCGATGCGGGGCGCGAGGAGGTCAGCGAACAGCCGCGCGACGCCGAACTCGCGGCTGTATTTAAGCCGCGCGAGCGGGGCCTTGAGGGAGCCCTCGTAGGCGAACAAGGCGTTGACTCTCGATCCGTGATCGTGCGCCACTTCGGTGCAGTCTTCGACGCATGTCTGGCACAGGCCCGAGGTGCTTGAGGTGAGGAGCAGACGGCAGCAAGCGCCGCAGGCTCGAGGGGGAGATGAGGAGAGGAACATATGGTTCTATCGCCATTGGTCGCATACTGTTGCAGGAGATCTCAAAGTAGATCTCATGAGATCTCGCGCAAAAATCGGCGGTGGCTGGAAAAATTGCAGGACACCGTGGGAGAAAAAAAAAGAGATACGCATCTGACAGGCAATACGTGGGATTCTTTGCTCAATTCACTAAAAGCGAGGAGCGTCCGGAATCTGGTCAACTTCGTTGACAAAAATCTAAACGGGCGTGGCTCAGGGTCCAAAACCGCGTCACAAAGGATAGAGAGGAGTTCCATCATGCACGGGATCACATTGAGACTGAATGTAGGACAGAGCATTACGAGCTCGAGAATCCGGGTCGACGCAGGAGACGTCGCGGCTGTGGAGCGAGAGCGAATGGTCGCCGCCGAGGGGGAGCCGAGCGCCGTGGAGATGTCGCGCCTCTTGGGGTTCGTTTCGAACAGCCAGTACGCACCTACGGAGACGGTGGTGCAGCGCAGCGCGGACGCCGTGTCCTCTTCACTGCGAGGAATCTCGGATCATGTCCGAGTGTTTGGTGTCACGGCGCTGAAAGAGCTCGGGCCTCAGGTGAAGTTGGGCGAGCCGCTGGAGGTCCTCGCGACGGTGGGCTTTCGTGGCCGCGGCCGTGGCGACAGTGAGTTTGTCACGTTATTCGTGGAGGTCCGTCGAGCCAGAGGCTCGACGGCGTTGAGGTATGAGATGGGGGTCGAACTTGCACCTCAACTCACGTCGAGCCCAACTTGGGAACTGCGCTCGGCGAGCGCCCCATCGGGGGTGTACGCGGCATAGGTCGGTACGCTCCTACGACGCGGTCCCTGTTCTCGGGCGGAGAGGAGGAGCGAGTCGGGAGGCGTGGGCCTTCACCATTGGTGGAGGCCTTTTTTTATGCCCTCAACACCAGGGCGGCCGCGGTGTCACCGGCGGCGCATCCCGCAAACAGGACGTAGCCGCCGCCGTTGAGGCGCGCCTCCGCGATCGCCTCGGCGATGAGGCGGGCGCCCGTCGGCGCTTGCGGGTGGCCGTAGATCAAGGACGACCCGTTGTTATTGAAGGCGTCGCGGTCGATGCCGAGCTCGCGTGCGAAGTAGATGTCGTTGACCGCGAACGGGTTGTGAGTCTTGATGACCGCGCAGTCCGACGCGGAGATTCCAGCGGCTTGGAGCGCGCGCTCGGCCGCCGGCACCACCGCCTTCGCCATGCGCCCCTTCTCGACGCGGGCGTGCCCCGCGGAGAGCAGCTGGATCGGTTCTTCACCGCCGCCCAGGGAGCGGGCGGCCTCTTGCGTGCAGATCAGCATGCCCGCGTTTCCATCTGCGGGGTGGGTCTGGGCGCCGAAGGTCACGGTGCCATCGGGGAGGACGGGGCGCAGCTTCTGGAGTCCGGCGGCGGTGGTCTCGACGATCCCTTCGTCATGAGTCACGGTCGCCAGGACCCGTCGTCCGTTCGGGTTGACCTCGTACGGGGCGACCATGAAGTGTGCGGCGAAGTCGCTCTCAAGCGCCGCTCGGTATTGCTCATAGCGGCGGACGGTGAGGGATTCTTGTTCGTCGCGAGAGATATTCTCTTCCTTCGCGACGTTCTCGGCGGTCTGGATCATGGCGTTCTTCGCCCACGGGTCGTGGTTGAAAGAATCGACGACCCAGTTTTCCGTGTCGCCGGTACCGCCCATTCCCTTTGGGTTGGGGTAGTAGACGTTGGGCCCGTTGCTGGTCTTGTCCGCGAGGACGACCAGGCTTGAGCGACAAGCGCCGGTCTCGACGCGCGCGGCCGCGTGCGTCGCGGCTGCGACGGAGGTGGCGCACGCTTGGCTGATCATGGCGCCGCTGAGGCCCGGCGCGCCGATCAGCCCGGCCAGCCACGGGGTGCCGTAAAATGACTGTTTGGACGGGATGGTCCATCCGAGCACGAGGTCATCGATCTCCTCCACGGGGACGTCGCGGGCGGCGAGGGCCTTGCGCGTGACATCGGCCGCGAACCGCAGCGGATGCAGCGTCGCGAACGTACCTTGCCACTTGCAGAAAGGAGAGGACCACGCGCCTCGGGAGGGAATAAATGATCGTTCGAACTTCATAGGGTCTTCCGGCGGCCTCAGTATGAGGGATGATTTCGAGGCGCGGGCGGCGAACACCCGCGGCGGGTGTTCGTCTCACGTGATGCTCCTCTCAGGGCGCGTCGAGCGGCCTACTCGTGGTGGTAGGGGTGCCCCTCCAGGATCGTGCTCGCGCGGTACAGCTGTTCGACCATCAAGATGCGCGCGAGTCGGTGGGGCAAGGTGAGGCGAGACAGGGCCATCACCTTCGATGCTTGGGACCGTTGCTCGTCCGTAAACCCGTGCGCGTCCCCGATGGCGAAGTTCAATCGTGCGGTGCCAGCGTCGCGGTAGGCGCTGATCCAGTCCGAGAGTTCCCTGCTCGTGATCTGCTCACCTCGTTCATCCAACAACACAGTCGGAGCGGTGAGCTTCGACCGCATGGCCTCGCTGCTCTTGAACTCTCGGATCTCCAAGGGGAGCGGGGCCCGCATGCGCAGGGCGAACGCCGCCTCGTGATCACGAAGACCACGATCTTTGAGCTTGCCGACCACCAACAGACACAGCTTCACGTGCTACTCGTCGAACAGGGCGTCGTCCCCTTGATCGGGGGGGGGATCAGCGGGAGGCGCGTCGTCGGGCTTCGCCAGGCGCTGGCTTGGTGGGACATCGTCGTCATCAAATTCATCCGCGAACCCGCCAAACTCTGACGTGCCGCGAAATCCTGGCATCGGGTCCGGTGGCGCGAGCCCGAGCAGGTCGCTCTCGTCGTGCACCTCGTCGGGGAGGTCTAGCGGCACGCGGGGGGCGTCGCTCCACATGCGCTCGAGGTTGTAGAAGGTACGCACGGGGTGAAAAAACACGTGCACGAGGAAGTCGTCGTAGTCGAGGAGATCCCAGGTGTGCTCGGAGAGCCCATCCGTTCCCATGGGTTTAACCTTCAGCTTCGCGAGCGCGTCGAGGATGCCGTCAGTGATGCCCTGCACGTGCCGTTCGGAGCGCCCCGACAGCAAGAGCACGTAGTCGGTGTATCCAGCGATCTCGTTCAAGCGGAGGACGACTGGACAGCGCGCCTTCTTGTCGATCGCCGCTGCGAGGGCGGCGCGTAGCGGATCGGGGAGCTGCGCCTCGGTCCATTGCTTTTCGCTCGTCACGGCACGCTTGTATCCCGACCTTTCAGGGGCGGGCAAGGCCGTCGAGGAGAGTTTGAGCTTCGTGGGTCAGTCTGCGTCGGGTCGGCATGGGGGTCGAGCCCTCCGGGATCGGCCATCGAGGCGGCGTCGCGCGTGCTTCCAGGGTCGCCTCCACTCGTATGTGGCCGGTGGCGCCGCCGGCGCGGGCCTCGCGCGGGCGGGCGCGGAACTCGAGGTCGATCACGGCCTCGTCCCAAGTCCCCGTGGCGCGGTCGAGTGAGATGTTGCCCGAAATTCGAGTGATGACGGCGCCTGAACGCCAAGAACTCGGCGCGGAGGGATCGTCTGGCGATCCCGCCATCGGGCGGGGGCTGTCGTCGCGGAGCCCAAGATCGTAGCGAACTCGTCGCCGGTCGGCTCCTGCTTGGGGAGGTTGTGGGCGCATGACGAGGCCAGGTCCAGCGAGTGACACGACGTCAAAGACGCAGTGGAAAGAATCGCTGAGCCAGGTATCGAGGAGCGCGCTGTCTCGCAGATGGTGGACCCACGCGCGGTCGTGGAAGCGCACGAAGACGCGCTCACCGTCGGTCCGGACTTCGCGTGTGTTACCGCGGGAGTCCTGCTGCAGCAATCGGATCCCCTCGCCGTCAAGGGCCGCGCTCGTGTCCCCGTTCGACTGCGAACCTCGCCGGTAGTCCAGCTCGAAATCGTCTCGTACAGACACGGGCAACGCGACCTCTCCCCCGGCGGGGGGATACTCGCGGGGGACGTTGGGGGTGACCTCGATGTTCACGGAGCAGCGGAGGGCGTGGGATCCAATTCGTGCCCGCGCAGCGGCGTGGGACTCGCCGAGTCGCGAGATCAATTGCGTCGAGCTCTGGGGCAGGGGGATCGCGTCCAAGGGGCGGACTTGTTCATCCTCGACCGCCGCGAGTGGAGCCTCCTCCGTCGGTGGATCGCGGGGAGAATCTCGGCCACCGCATCCGATGTTCGAGAGACAAAGCAGGAGCGACGCCGACACTCGCCGCCGCCCGCGGCAGGAGCGCAGTCGCGCGTGGTCGCACGACGAGGGCGCGGTCGCGTGGCAGATTGCGTCAGGCCGAGTCACCAGGGCTGAACCTACCCGATAAATCAAGTTTGGCCGATCCCTATCGAAGCACGTACTCTGGGCCGGTGCAGATTTCTCAATGCGTCGCGCGCGGGTGCGCCGAACTCTCAGGATTTGGGGAGTGGTCGGCGTTCCAGTACGCGATCAACGAGTGGCGCGCGCTGGCGCTGACCCCGATGGCGCGAGCGCTCGCGCTCGTGTGGGGGTTGATTTGGGCCTCGTTTGTCAACGTCGTCATCTATCGGTTGCCGCACGAGCGGAGCGTGGTGAAGGGGGGGTCGCGGTGCGGCGAATGTGGGGAGGCCGTCCGGTGGTTCGACAATATCCCGGTCGTCTCGTACCTGCTGCTGCGTGGAAAATGCCGCGCATGCGGGGCGACGTTCTCCGCCCGCTACATGGTCGTGGAGTTGATCGGGGGGGTCTTGTCGTTGTCCTTGTACATGAAGTTTGTGGTCGCGCCGCTGCTCCTCGCGAGCGGCGACGAGAGCCTCCTGCTGTGGCTCGGATCGTTCGTGTTCGCGTTATCCCTCGTGGCGATCGTGTTCATCGATCTCGACTATTGGTTCATCCCCGACGAAATCGTGCTGCCCATGGCGGCGCTAGGATGCCTCTTCAACGCGGTCATCGATTGGCCTGGGGGAGGGCCGTGGTGGCATGGCGCGGTCGCAGGCGTCGTCGCGTGCGGGTTGTTCGCGGCGCTGCGGCAATTCTACATCTGGCGCCGTGGGATCGAGGCGTTGGGCCTGGGAGACGCCAAGTTGATGCTGATGGTGGGGGCATGGCTCGGGCCCGCCGGTGTCGCTTGGACGGTGGGCGGCGGCGCTATCCAGGGGTTGCTGATCTCCGTGCCGCTGCTCGCGTTGGGTCGCAGTGTCGCGTCGCGAGACCTGTCGGAGGTCATCGAGGAGGAGGGCGATCCACTCCTCTCCGACGCCGGGGACGAGCAGGGGGTCATGGCCCAGCGGGTGCCGTTTGGTCCGTTCCTCGCCCTCGCCTCCCTGGAGTGGCTGCTCTTGTCGAGCACCCTCGCGGAGCTTATCGGTGTCGCCGTCTCCGGCCTTGAGCGGATGCTGTAGGCGAAGTTTAGCGCTGTTCCACGCCTCGGACGGCGCTCGCTACATGAGCTCTTGGGCGTGCAGGGCGGAGCGAATGCGGCCAAGAGCGCGCTCTTGCAGTTGGCGGATGCGCTCACGACTGAGGGAGTAGTGCTCCCCGATTTCGCGGAGCGTCATCGATTGGTCCGTGTCGAGTCCAAAACGCATCCGCAAGATCATCTGCTCCATCTCGGGGAGCTGCTCCATCGCCTGGGAGACGACCTCATTGGTCGCGCGGTGTTCCAGGGCCTCGTTGGGGAGCGCTGGACGATCCTCGACGGCGATCTCGATACGATCGCGCTCGCCGTTGTCGCTGCTCTCAACGTCGAGGCTCGCCGGATATTCGCTGATGAGATAATGGCGGTCGAGTTTCTCGATCTTCGCGGGGGTGAGGTCGCAGACTTCTGCCAGAACATCGACCGGTATCGGGCAGCCGTGGAGCACCTCGTATTCGCGTCGCACACGATTGACCTTGTGGAGCGCGTCTTGTACGTGAACGGGGAGCCGGATCTCGCGAGACTTGTTTTGGAGCGCGCGATTCATCGCGTGGCGAATCCACCAAGCTCCATAGGTTGAGAACCGAAAGCCCTTGGTGTGGTCGAATCGGTCGATGGCCTGCATCAAGCCGATATTTCCCTCCTGTACGAGATCTGGCATCGCCATGCGACCCCGTCCAACTCGGCGCGCCATGGAGACGACCAGGCGAAGGTTGGACTTGGCGAAGGCCTGGCGGGCGACCCAGAACGCCTCCGCGGCGCGTCGAACCCTCACGACATATTGACGGAATGTCTGGTCGCGGCCGCGGGGGAGCTCTACCTTCAGCGACGTGGGATCGCTGGTTCCCTGCTGCAGCGTTGTCAGGTCGGCCAAAATTGTGTCGGCGACGACCTGATCTCGATCCGCGGCGCTGAGGTGCTCGCTGAGTAGCCAGCCTGCGGCGTTCAATGCGTCAAGCGTCCGCTTGTTCCGAAGCACGATGAGGTCAACGGCGGCGTCTCGGGCGGGCTGCGCGAGCTCCTCGGGAACGGGCGCAGGGAGCAGTCGATTCGCGATATCGAGCACGCTCTCGACGAAGTGGGGTTGTGCCAGGACCACTTGCCATCGGCGCTCGCGCAGCGCGGCGATCTGGGCTGCGCGTTGGCGTTCTAGATCTGCCGACATGACGTCGCAGTCGCCGAGATCTTTAAGGTACACGTCGAAGGAGTTGTTGGTGTTCATGGTCGGTTTCCTGTGGCCTTTGTTCAGGGTTCAGAAGGGGATTTAGTGTTTGCCCCTTCCTTGATTGCCTAAAGGTTATACGCTCCACATATCTCGATGTCAATGGAGTGTTATACGTTTCCATAACTTGAACATACTATGGATAGCCGCAATCTAAATTCTACAATCACTAATAAATCTAAGTATTTGGTGGATTATCGCGAGTCATGTCTCTGGTCCAAACGACGCGCTCAGCGCGCATCGCGCCCACTTTTTGGCGCTAGATCCGTCAATCAGCTGATCTTTGGGCACAAAGGTTGAACAGACATGGATCGACGGACGGAGCACCCGGTGTGGATCGGGTGCCGACGTTTGGATGGTGGGCGTGCGTCGGGGTTGTGCCCCTATTTTGGACGCGTCGAGCGCCGGTTAATCGGTACCCTGCGCGCCGTTGGTGTCTTGCTCCGGTGGGGACGGCGGAGCGGCCACGGAGGGCAACGACACCCAAAACCGGCTGCCACGTGGCTCGTTGGCGACGACTCCGACGCTGCCTTCCATGGCCTCCACGAGGTGCTTCACGATCGCGAGGCCGAGCCCCGTGCCACCCATCTCGCGAGAGCGTCCGGGGTCGACCCTATAAAAGCGCTCGAAAATCCGCGGGCGATGAATGGGCTCAATTCCCGGTCCGTCGTCTGCGAATTCCAAGAGCACGCGGTCTTCATGCATCTTCGCGGAGATGATGAGGCTGCAGTCGTCGGTCGCGTATTTAACGGCGTTCTCGGTGAGGTTCACCATCACCTGCTCAAGCGCTTTGGCGTCGACCATGGCGACGAGGTCCTCAGGGATGTCACAGAGGAGGGTCATGCGCTTCTTGGACGCTTTGTGCTCGACCGCTTCAATGGAGCTGCGCGCGAGGAAGGCGAGCTTCGTGCGCTGTGGTGAGATGGGGTACTTCCCCACCTCGATCTTCGAGATGTCGAGGAGATCTGTGATGAGTCGGCCGAGGCGGTCCGCGTGACGGAGGAGGGCCTCGATAAAACGCCTCTCTTGAGAGGAGCGGTCGCTCTCCACGGACAGGAGCGTCTCGGCGTTCGCGCGGATGATGCTGACGGGGGTGCGGAGCTCGTGCGAGACATTGGCGACGAAGTCCCGTCGAATCGTCTCGAGACGTCGAACCTCCGTGACGTCATGCATGACGATGACCCTGCCGCCATCGGACTGCGTGGTCGCGCGAGCGTGGACGGTTCGTCGCGGAGCGTTGGCAGAGGGACCGAGCGTATCCTCCCCGGTCGCGGCCACTATGAACTCTACCTCGGTCGATTCGTCGATGCGCGGGCCCCCAAGCTGTCGAATCTCCTCGACGGTGGTGAGTTGATCGAGGCTCTTCCCGTGGGAGTCGTCGTCGAGATCAAGTAGCGATCGTGCAGCACGATTCGCGAGCGAAACCCGACCACCAGCGTCGAGGGCGACGACCGCCTCTTGCATGCTCTCAAGCACAATTTGAAACTGGTCTCTCTCATCTGCTAGAACGTTCATGGCTTTTTCCAGATCCTCAGACACTTGGACAAAGGAGCGCGAGATGCCGCTCGGAGCGGTCTCCGCCTCGAACCGCTGCGGTCCCACGCTCGCTCCGAGCGGGGAGGACCGGCGCGCAGCCGTCGAGAGAATATTGCTGAACCTGCGCGAGAATATCGCGGAGGTCAGGGTTACGGCGATCCCGAGGGGGATCAAGGTCAACAGCCCGGCGAAGAGGAGCACGTAGCGTAGCGTGATGATTTGCTCGTCAAGTTCACTCAGCGGTCGCGCCACCCGGACGACCATGCCGGATGACGGCGCGTTCCGAGGTGCGTAGCTTCGGGCGAGGTACAGCATGTCCCGGTCGATCGTGGCTGAGTAGCGCGTGGACGAGGCCTCGCCCGTCGCCAGCGCTCCCCGCACCTCTGGACGGTTCGCGTGGTTGTCCATCGCGCGCAACTCGTCCCCGTCGAGGGAGGAATCTCCGAGGATGTTCCCGTCGCTGTCCATGATTGTGACGCGGGGGCCGATCAGGGTGGAGATGTGATCTGCGAGCTCGTCGACGTGTTGTTGGGTCGGCGCGGTGAGCCGGGCGGAGAGGATATCCTCTGTGATCAGCGCCACTCGGTGCAGCTTTGCGGTGGCTTCGGTCTCAAATTGGTGGCGCAGGCGCTGTTCGAGGAAAACGCCGCCGGTGATGTCGCCCAGTACGACCAACGCGAACGTGATCCCTACGATGAGCCCACGGATGCCGAGTAATCGGAGGAGCCGCGGTCCGATTCTGCCACTCATAGGTCTGTCCGGAATCGGTACCCCACGCCGCGGAGGGTCTCCACATAGCTGCCCGCCGCGCCGAGTTTTTTACGGAGTCGAGTCACGTGCGTATCCACGGTTCGCGTGCTGACGCCTGTCTGCATCCCCCACACATCTGTGAGCAGCGCATCACGCGTCTGGACCCGGCCCGATCGGGTCACCAGCGTGGTGAGGAGTTTAAACTCGAGGGCGGTGAGGCGCAGTTCCACGTCGTTCACCCACACCCTGTGTCCAGGCATGTCGATACGCAGCGGGCCATGCTCGATCCCGTGGCCTTGCTCAGTGGTTGCGTCTTTGTCGGAGCGCCGGAGGACGGCGCGGACGCGCAACATTAACTCTCGGATGGAGAATGGCTTCGTCACATAGTCGTCGGCGCCAAGCTCAAGCCCGACGATCCGATCAATCTCATCATCCTTCGCGGTCAGCATCACCACAGGAATGTGTCGAGTCCGCTCCGAGGCCCGCAGTCGGCGACAGACCTCCATCCCTGGGATGTCTGGAAGCATCAGATCGAGGAGGACCGCATCTGGAGGCGGCTCGAGAGCGGCCATTTCAAGCGCAGCGGTGCCAGACAGGGCTCGCCGGCACAAGTACCCGTTGTTGCGAAGGTTGAACTCGAGGATATCCACCAGATCTTGCTCGTCATCAACAATGAGAATCGTGGCTGGCATAAAGCCCCTTGTCGTCTTCAGCGGTGACACGGATGTGACACGACTGCATCATTTCAGGGAAGCCATAAAATGTCGAATCAACCCGGGGGCGGCACGTGGAACACGACGCCCTGGTCTGTCCCCGCGACACCGGGAGTTGGCGCGAGCCGCGCTACTCGCGATGGTTGTAGGCAGGGCCCGTCGACCGCGGGGTGCCTCGGCGCCGAGGCCGAGCCCACACCCCGAGCATCACCAAGATGAACGCGAGGGGCCCGGACGCGCGCCCACCCCCCACCTCCGCGGAGCAGCGGCCACATCCTGCGCTCGAAGCGTCCGCGTGTGAGTCGAGCTGCACGCAATCACAGGCGAGACAGTTCGGCGTCAGCACCACCCCCGTCCGGTCGGCCAACCAACACGCGATGTCGTAGGGGTTGCCATAAAATCCCCCCTCGCCGCATTCGAAGCCACGCGAGAGGACGCCGGCGAGCGCAGCCACCCCATTCTCGTCGACGACGAGGGCGGGACCGCCGGAATCTCCTTGGCATGAGTCCTTGCCCTCGCCGCCCGCCGAGAACTCTTTGCCCGACTTGCTGTGGTCGGTGACGGGCGTGAGGACCTCACGTTTCACCCCTGAGGCGCCGTCCTCGTCAAGTCCGTAGCCGACGAGGAGTACGTCGTCTCCAACCGCGAGGCTGCTGTCGTACACGGACTGCTCGGTGATGAGCGGAACCACGTCGAGGAACACCTCGGACTCCATTCGGACATATGCGAAGTCGTACCGGTCCTTGAGGCAAGTCTCGGGGCAGAAGTCCGGGTGGACCTCAATCTCGCTCGCGAAAAGCTGGCCGTCTGGAGCGTCGAGGTCATCGCCGAAGCTGATGACCACGTCGCCTGGCTGCACGCCCTCCGGGATGCAGTGGGCGGCCGTGAGTATGAGGTCGGGGGCCACCAACGATCCGGTACACAGGCGGCTTCCGGCTTGGACCCCCACGACGAACGGCCACGCGCCCGGGGAGGTGGGGACGCCCCCGACGATGTCGGGGCGGTCGTCCGCCGAGCCTGGCTGTACGAGTGGAGGTGTCGTTGAGAGCAGCCCCGACAAGAGCGGCGTGATCGCGATGGCGGCGGCGCCGATCATGCGCCCGAACCATCGGTGTTCGTCGGTCGCGCGACGCAGCGATAGCCGACGGATCGGCGCATTTGACAGCATGCATCAGAGGTGTGGAAGGCGAGCATCGCCTCGACTGATCGGTCGCTTAAGTCCTGGCGCGTGAGCGTCGTCGGATGACCCAAGGACTCGAGAGCGTCGGAGAGCTCGAAGGTTCGGCCGAGGGCAAAACAGATGGACCGTCGCTCGACGTAGGTCTCCCACGACGCCGTATCAAAGGGCTCGTCGGTGCCGGCCTCGAGCACCTTGCCGAGGGCGCGACTCAACTTCATCGGGAGGGTGCGCGCGAGGTCCTGAACGAGGGGGCGCAGCGACGGATCTTGCGCGCTTCGGCTTCGCGCGTATCGTGGGTGCAACACCCTGAAGATGGCGCGGAGGACTCGCACACGATCTTCGGGTGGTAGCCCCACGAAGACCACGTCAGGGAGCCGCGTCTTGGCGAGCGCGCGCAGCAGCGTCGCGATGACCACGTTGCGCCCGGCAGACTCGGCCCGCGGAGCGATGCGAATGACGGGGGGGTGCTGGCACAAGACCTCTGCGAGTTCGCCCCCCTCATCGTCGCTTCCACGGACGAGCACCGCCTTCGTGGTGCCGGTGCGCTTGAGGGCGGAGGACCAGCATCGGGCGATGTTCGAATCATCCACGGCCGACACCCGATCCGCGTCATCATATTCGTGCGTGCTGAGGTGGGCGACAAATTCGGCCGCGGCGGCGGACCAGACCTGCTGGAGGACCTCCGAGACGCCCGCGTCACCCGGTCGCTGCAGATGATCAGCGCTGAAGTCGGCTTCGGGCGCAGAGGCACCCTCGAGTTTCACCTGATGCGACGTGATGAAGGCGCGGCTGTCGGCCTCATCTGGATGAAGGGCGAGGAGGACCTCGTGGGAGGCGTAGGCCGTCAGGAGGTCGCCTGTCTCTCCGCTGATTCGGGCGACCGCCCTCAGGCTGTCCGCGCGGGAGGGGGCGAGCAGCAGGATCTTGCGGTGATTGTCGAGCGACAGCGCGGGGGTCGAGCCCGAGCTGTCGAGCGCCTCGGCCAGTTTGAGCCGATGCTCGAGTCCCACGCAGTTGGGATCGATGGTGGTCGCGGCCTGAATGGCGTGGGCGACATCGCCTGGGGAGGAGGACTCCCGCGCCCAAAACAAGAGGCTGCTCGACAGGGCCTCGCGCTCCTCCTCCGACAGGCCCTCCGCGTCGATCCCGGGGACAGTCTCGCGGAGGATTTCGAAGCCCTCTTCCGCGCGGCCGAGGGCGTGCAGCGCCAGGAGCTGGAGCTGTGTCGCGAGGGGGGCGCCAGGTTGTATCAGCAGGGCCTGAAGGCAGTGGTCAAGGGACACCTCCGGCTGCCCCTCGTTGGTCGCCTTGGCCGCGGAGAGATGAAACTCAAATTTACGGGTCTCGTCGTCGCATGTCTCGATGAGGTAGTTGATACTCTTGAGCGCGGTGTCGATGGCCCGCTCTTGGAGTGCGAATGAGGTGGCCGCCTCGATGACGTTGTGCAGCTCCGCCCGGCTTTCGCCTCGCTCCGACAGCTCGGAGAGCTCAACGAGGAGCTCGCTGAACACCGCCAATGTGCGGGTGCTGATTCGCTGCAGCAGCTCCTCGTCGGCTTCGCCCGTCGCGACGGCGAGCGGCCCAGCGGAGAGCATTTGAAGGCGCAACTCGTCGCTCGTCTCAGGGTCTGTGGCGAGATCACGGAGCGCGTCCGCCGCGCTGAAGACGTCGTGAAAGCGGTCTTTTTGGGAGGCCATCTCCAGCATCTGCTCAAGGGCCGATTCGGAGCGCCCGTCGAGCTCGAGGGCGGCGTGTACGAAGACCATCGCGGGCTCTTCTCGTCCAAGTTCACGTTCAGCGCGCGAGGCGAGGGACAGGGTGCGCGCGCAGACCCGCCGTTCTTGCGCGGGGATTTGTTCGTAGTCGCGCCCCTCGAGCCACTGTCGCAGCTGGTCTGCGCAGGCCACCACGTCTTTGTATCTGTTCGCGTCCATCCGGTTCTTGGCGATGCCGAGCCGCAGTCTTGGATCGTCGGGTTGCTCGCGCAGCGCGGCGGTCAGTTTGCGATACGCCTCTCCGTGTTTGCCAAGTGTTCCGACCACGTCGGAGAAAACCAGCAGACCATCCACTCGGAGCTCTGCGTCATCTTCACGAGGGAGCAGCGCCATCGCGCGCTCGGCGAAGGGGAGCGCCTCCTCATGCTTGCCGGCGCTCGCGAGGAGTCGAGCGAGACCCGTGAGCGCCGAGACCTCGTCCGGGTTGGCATCGAGGGCGCCTTCAAAGCGCTGGCGCGCGCTCGACAGGTCGCCCGTCGCAGCAAATTCGCGCTCCGCGAGCAGACTCAGGATTCGCGCGATGACAGCGTCGGGGACGCCTTTACGGGTCAGAAGGTTCTCAAGGTAGGGAACGACCTCCTCGGATCGGCCCTCAGCCTCGTAGAGCTTCGCCATCGACTCAGACGCGGACAGCAGGCGCGCCGGGCCGTCGGTCTCTTGGGAGATTTCATGCTCGATGACCCGCTCGAGGAGCTCACGGGCCTTCGCGTAGTTCTTGACCCGGAACAGACTGATGGTGCCCGCTTCGAGCCAGCTCTCTGCGTCGGGAGCGGCGGAGAGCACCTCGACCAACATGTCGAGGTCATCGAATGCCCGAGCGATGCCGGTGCGCGCGCGCCTCAAGGTGTCCGTGGACTCGTGCCCGGACTCGAGCTCCTCTAGCAGGTCGAAGGCACCCGCCTTGTCGCGGCGTTGCTGCGCGAAGAAGTCGACGAGCCGGAGGCCAATCGCGAGGTGAGCGTCGCTGGCGCCGTCGAGCGCCGTGAGCCGGCCCCGCAGCAGCTCCTCTGCCTCGTCGAGCTTTCGCTCCTTGATCCACCAGTCCACCAGGCGCAGGCGAGTCTCGTCGTCGTCATCGTCGAGCTCGAGAATTTGCGCGGAGGTCTGCGCCCAGGCCGCCCTTTGCTCGTCGCTGCCATACAGCGCGTCCGCCTTCGTGCGGAGGAGACCTAGTTTCGTGTGCTCGTCGGCGACCGTCTGCAGCTCGTCGTCGACGAGCGCGAGGGCATCGTCGGCCCGACCAACCGCGATGTACAGGCGCTTGAGCGGCTCAAGGAAGGATAGATCGGAGGAGTCGAGCTCCTTCGCCCGCTCCCAACACACGATCGCGCGGGCGGGGAGGTTCAGGTGTTCCTCGTAGACTCCGGCCATGAGCATGTTGGCGTCTTTGACGAACGCGTCGTTGTCTACGTTCTCGAGCGCGGTCTTGAGGACGTCGATCCCCTTGGGCCACTCTTCTCGGCGGAACCGGATCTGCGCGAGTCTTGTCGGGGCGCGGTGATGTTCTGGGAACTCACGGATCAGCTTGACGAGTCGAGCGATGCACTCGTCCGTGTCCTCAAGATCATCGGCGTAGCGCTCGGCGATGATGACCGCCTGCTCCACATACTCGTCGGTTGTGAGCGAGTCCTTGGTCTTTTGGATCCTCGTGGATTGCCAGGTCAAGGAGGCGTGGAGGTCGCCCGACCGCTCGAGCAGGCCGATGTAGGCGTCGAGGCTCTCTCCATCGCTTACGTCGACAGAACAAATACTCTCGTAGTGCACCAGGGCGTTCTTGGAATCATCCGAGTCTTCGTACATCCGAGCCAGGGCTCGGCGCAGCGCCAGGGACGCAGACGGGGACGCGAGCTCGGCGAGCACGCGCTCGTATGCGGCGGCCTTGGCCGCGTCTCCGCCATGTCGATCTGCCACCGCGTCGAAGTCACTCATGAGGTCTTCTTGAAGTTCGAAGCGACTCAGCGCGTTCTCCAAGACGTCCAACGCCTTCGAGGCGTCGTGCGCCCCGTACTCCCACATGCGCGCGCACGCGCGGAGCGCCTCGATCCGCGTGTCTTCCATTAGTTCGCCAGCGGCGTGATATCGCTCCGCGACGAAGGACCAGGCATCGAGCGGCTTCTCAATGGCAGGGACGAGAGGCTCGCGCAGCACCGGGAGCGGCAGCCGCGTCATGTGGGTGCTCGCAGTTTGGCCCGTGGGCGGAGGGCCGGCGCGGGGAGGCGACCCCTTGCGTCGGGGGGGGGCGGAGCGCGCTGGGGGGCCCGCGCGCGTCGGGGCGGCCCGCGGAGTCGCGGTGGGCTCGTCCGGCGCTTCCTCGAGGTCCTCGAGGTCCTCGAGCTCCTCGATGTCCTCGAGCTCCTCGAGCTCCTCCATCTCCAAGCTCTCAAGCTCCAAGCTCTCCATCTCCAAGCTCTCAAGCTCGTCTTCGTCAATGAGTTCGACGACGCTGCTCGATGCCTCGTCAATAACCTCCTGGGGCGCGGGGTTCCGATGGATGGACGGTGAGGCGGTGACGCCTGGCGGGGCGATGGTCACGGGGGGGACTTGTGCGCGGGTCCACAGCTCGACATCCACGAGCTCGGGAGCCTCGCAGCGCGGCAGCTCCAACGATCGCCCGCGTTCATCGACCACGTCCCGCTCGACGCGCTGCGTGATCGCGGCGGCGAGCGCCCAAAGTTGCTTGTTTTGCGGATCGAGACCGCTCGCGTCCGCGGGGAAGGCTGGCTTGGCTTCCCACGTGACGAGGGCGGAGCGAAGCGAAAGATCCGGGCGTCGGAGATCGTCCTCGTAGGTCTTGGAAATCGCCGCCCGAGCGTCGTCCCGATCGGCCGACGAGGCCGCGTTCTCAAGCACGAGTCCGTGCGTGACGAGGGCGTGGTAGGGGCTGCCGGCCTCCTTGGAGCGGTCGAGCGCCGCGCTCACGCGCTGGGCGTTGTTGGGCTGCAACGACAGCGCGCGGACTGACTCAACCACGGCGCCTTCCAAATCCTTGAGGCGCTCGGATCGCAGCATCGCGCGGGTGTCGAAGATGTTCGCCATCTCCTCGTTTGAGAGGCCCGGCCACGAGAGCTTGGCCTCGAGCGCGGCGAGGAGGGCGAGGCTCCCGACGTTGACGCCGTTGTATCGCGCCTGGCCTCCTTGATCGACCCGCTCCGCTAGTTCTTCGACGTCCATGAGCAGCGGAGACGCGGAGGGTCCACCCCCGAGCCCTGCGACGGTGAGGCGGAGCGCGGCGAGATGATCTCCAGACCGCTTTGAGAGCATGTCGGCCGCGCTGCGAATGTCAGCGACGCCGGCGTCGACGTTGCCTTCGTTGATCCGGACGGTCGCGCGGGCTCCAAGATGTTCTGCGAGGCGGCCCCATTGTTCGGTCTCCTCGGCGACCAATTGCATCCGCTGTAGCAGTTTCTCTTGGAGCTCGTGTGAGAAATCGAGCCGGGCGCTCGCCTGCTCGAGGCACCCGAACGCGCGCGCGCCGTCATCCAGCGACGCGAGGCACAGGGCGCTGAAGGCGAGCGCGTGCTCGACGGATTGCGCAGGTCCGGCCGACGCGATACGCCGCTCCAGGAGGCGACCGCGCTCTTCATGGAGATTGTGCGCCTCACAGAGCGCCTCGATGCGCTGCTCCGCTTCAGGTCGCTCGCCCGGGGCTCCAATCCTCTCCAGCAGCGTCACCGCTCGCTTGGGGTCCGAGAGCTCGTCGGTGCAAACTTGGCTCGCTTCAAGAAGCAGCGACGCCGCGATGTCGAGATGGTCCTTGAGCGCCGGGACGCCGCTGCCGCGCTCGACGGTGGCGGCGAACTGCTCCCACAGACCAAACTCCTCCGCGAGTCGCCGGACCGTGCGGAGCGCCTCCGTCGCGGGGGGTTGGTGCGGATCGAAGACCTCGTACTGCCGCTCTGCCCACTCGTAGGCTGACGGACCGTCTACGCAATCGTCTTCGTAGAGTCGGGAGATGGTCCCGCAGAGATCGTATTGTCGCTGCAGATCGTTGACCTCTTGGGCGTCGGTGAACCGCGCGCTGTATTGGGACACGATCCACGGCCAGCGATCGTTCGCGCGCGCGAAATCCAACATCGACTTTCGCACCTTTGCGCTGTCCGGGTCGATGGAGAAGGCGAGCGCGAGGCTGTCTTGCGCCGCGTCGAGATCGAGCAGGCGAGTCGCTTGGATCTCGGATCGTTGGAGGTAGCTGTCGAGTCTCTCGTCGGTGGACCGACTCGACTCGCTGCGGGAGGAGATGATGTCGAGCGCCTGACTAAAGCGGTCCGAGTTCTCAAGCAGGCGGAGCTGGTGGGTTCGGAGCACCTCGCTGGTGGGGGTGAGCTTCAGCCCTCGCCCCACGGCGGTGAGCGCGCCGAGGAGATCGCCAGTCACCATGCGCGCCTCGATCACCTTCTCGAAGAGGATGACAGCGCGCTCCGGCATGGTGTCCGACGAGAGCAGGGCCAACTCCGCGTGCAGGGTGAGCGCGCGATGGTCACTGGCTGCCTCATAGCAGTCCATGATGCGGAGGTTCAACTCGCTCCCGCTGTCGACGAGGTCACGAGAGGCGGCCACCAAGACCGCGGCGGCGTCCTCCGGTCGGTCCAGGTGTTCGACCAAGTAGTTCGCGCGTTCGGAGGCGAGACTCCAGGTCTCGCCCTCGGTGTCGGCGGTCGCTTGGAGGTGTTCGAGCACGACGCAGAGGTGCGCGAACAGGTTTTTCTCTCTGTAGATGTCTGCCAGGGCTTGGAGCGCGCCGCGATGATCATCGCGGAGCTCGAGCGCGCGCTCGAACGCCTCCTGCGCCCGATCAATGTCGACCAGCCGATCGCGCGCGAGCCACCCGAGCCGCAGGGCGTAATCGAGCTGTCGAATTTTTGGGGTGGATTCGGCGTTGCCCGCAGCATCCAGAAGCTCGGCGAGCGCGTCGTCAGGGCCGTGGGTGTTGTAGTGGCTCGCCAGCGTATCTACGATCTCTAGGTTGGAAGGGTCGAGGCCATGGAGCTGTTTCCAAATCTTGAAGGCGAGGTCCTCTCGCTTAAGGTCGGTCCCGGCGATACGAGCCATTCGGCGAAGGAGCGCCATCTTGTCGTCGAGGGATTCAAGCACCTTGACCTCTGAGCTCATCACCTTCAGCAGCAGGTTCCATTGTTTGCGCTCGTGATGGATCAGCTGCAGCCGGTGCATCGCCTCGATGTCTGAGGGGTTCTCTTCGAGGATGGTTTCGCACGCCCAGATCGCACGATCCGGCTCTTTGAGGATGTGATGCCAGAGCTCGCCGAGTCGGCGAAGGAGCGCGCCTCTCTCCGTGCGACTTCGCGAGCGCTCATACTGGGCTTCGAGCATCTCGACGACCTCGTCGTAGCGACTGGCGCGGTCGTAGAGCGCGGTCAGGGCGCGCTGGCTCTGCCGATCTTCGGGCGCCGTCTCGAGGATTTCTTTGTACAGCTCAATGGCCCGCTCTGGATCCACTTGGCGGTCGCGATAGATCTGAACGAGGCGCTTCAAAATGGCGACTCTGCTCTTCGGGTCGGTGGTGCGGGCGAGCTCTGCCTCTTGCACCTTGACCATGTTGTCCCACATGCGCGACCGCTTCTCGATGCGGCTGATTTGAGTCGCGGGCCGGGTGTCGCCGGGGGAGTGCTCGGCCAGTCGCCTCCACGCGTCGAGCGCCCCGCTGACGTCGCCGATGCGTCGTTCACAGATGTCTGCCAGCTCTACGAACTCTTCCGCGAAGGCAGGATCCGCGATCGGACCGTCCTCTCCCTCGCTCTCCGCCTGCTCGATTTGATACAAGATGACGTCGCGGAGGTAGCCCCAGTTTTGCTTGCGGCGCCAGTGCTCTTTGTACCCTTCGAACGCGGCGGTGTGGAACGGATCGCGGGCGAGGATGGCGTAGAAGAAGTGGGCAGCGCGCTCGTCGTTGTCGAGGTGATCGCGGTAGGTCTGCGCCGCGCTGAGCAAGGTCTCCACGTCCAGCTCGTCGTCGAGCACCTCATGCTGCGCCTCGAGCAAGGCGGTGTAGGCGGTCCAGTCTGACATGTCGAGGTAGATCGAGGCGAGCGCGTTCCAGGCGCTCCCATCCGGCGACTGAAACTGGCGCACCTCCTCGAAGCAGATGCGCGCGTCTTCGCGTCTGGCGAGCCGACTGTACAAATTCTCCGCGCGACGCAGCAGCACCTCTCGCCCGAGCGCCTCGTCCGCGACCTCAAGCCAGGCCACGTAGTGCTCGTCCAATTGAATCCACATCTCGCGCTCAACGAGGACCGACTCGAGGCTCTCAAAGGCGTCTCGCGAGCGGCCGTCGATTCCGAGCGCCCGGCGCAGCAGCAACGTCGCGGCGTGGAGGACACCCTCGCGCAGGGCGGCCCGGCCTGCCTTGACAAACACAGAGGCGGCCTTCTCCCTGCCTTCTTCGGAGTTCTTCCCCGATTCAAGATACAGCAGCCCGAAGGCGCGGAGCGCCTCGTAGTTGTCTGGATTGATCTTGATCGCCGCTTGGAGATGGCGCGCGGCGTTCGCGACGTCGTGACCGTGCCCCAGGAGGATGCGCGCGACCCGGACATGAAACGCGGCCAGCATGTCCTGGTCGTCGCACCCCACCACGATCGCCTGAGACAAGACCTCCTTGGATTGTTCGAGCATCCCCGCGGCGTGCGTGAGCGACGCCAGGCGGTCGCTGCAATCGGTCCTTCCGGGATCGAGCTCCAGACACTTGGTCCAGGCCTGGATCGCCTTCGCTGGATCCTGCAATTCGTCGAGCGCGAGGGCGCCGAGTCGCGCGAGCTTGTCCACGGCGACGGTCTCGTCCCAGCGATCTTGCGCGATCTGCCAGTCCAACAAAATTGAGATCCGAGCGTGGTCGTTCGTGCGCGAGAGGCCTTCCTCAAGCGCGTCGGCGAGCTGATGGTCCTCGGGCTGGCGCTGGAGCGCCCTGGCCATGGCGTGGTTCGCGGCGTCGGCGTCATCGAGTTCATCCGCGTAGATCGAGGCGGCTCGGCACGCCAGCGTCGAAGCTCGCGCGCCGTCGTCGATCCTGGCGGCGGCCAGCATCAGGACGTCGGCGAGCTGCGCGGGGTCCTCATCGGCTTCCAGGGTCGCGAGGGTTGTGTTGAGCGCCTCGTCGTCGAAGGACTTCGCCAGCGCCTGCAGAACCGCGCCGCCCTTGGCGAGCACGGGGAAGTCGGTCGGGCATAAAAGGTCTAGGAAATTCTCCATCGACGTTCGTTCATTTCGGTCCCATCGCTCGCCGTTCGATTGAGGCGCCGGGACCATGTCAGGCATCGGATGCTAGCACGGTAGACGTCGCTTTTGAGGGCAATGGCGACGGAGAGCGAGTGATGCGCCACCCACGTTGTTCGGCAGGCCAGGGTCGTCAAACGCGCAGAAGCGGAGATTCAAGCCATTCTGGCGATAGATTGTAGATGCGATTAGCGGTAGGTTCGCAGCCCTTGAACGCCCCCCGCACAGCACCCTCGGATTTGTACGACGACGGGGCAGAGATTCAAGTCACCGTAGACCACACGTGGAAGAACGGGGCGCGGGCCGTGGCCGTCCGGCCGCGTCGGGATGGTCCAGGGATGGTCGCGTTGCAACTTTGGATTCGCGCGGGGACCTGCGCGGAGCGGCGCGATGAGCATGGGGCGGCCCACTTCCTAGAGCACATGCTGTTTAAGTCGTTGTCGCGCGCACGCGGTGGTGGCGACTTGGCCGCCGCCATCGAGGAGCTCGGGGGAGACATCAACGCCTTCACCTCGCACGACGAGACGGTGATCTATGCGTCCGTTCCACGTCGGTACGCGAGCGCGGGACTTCGCGCGCTGTTGCGGCACGGGCTGCAGCCAGAGTTAGACCCTCTGGAGGTTGAGCGGGAGCGCGGGGTCATCTTGGAGGAGATATCCGAGTACGAAGATGACCATGGGTCTGCCGCCTCAGACAGTTTCCTGGAGGCGCTGTTCGCGGGTTCGGGGTACGGCCGTCCGATCTTGGGGCGCAGAGAGGACGTGCGCAGGCTCAGCGCAGAACGGCTGCGAGCGTTTCATGAGCGGGTGTACACCGGGGATGGGCTGGTGCTCGTGGTGGCCGGGACCATGGATCGAGGAGAGGTGCTCGAGTGCGCGTCTCCGTTTTTTGATGGGTTGGCGCCGAGGCGGGTGAGAGGCGGCAAAAACTTGAACAAGGTCCCGAAGGGGGCGGTGCGTTGGAAGCGCGCCGGCGGGCACGAAGCGCACGTTCGCCTCGGATGGCAGAGTCCGCCGCTGGCACATCGTGATGCACCGACCATGGACGTCATCTCGGCGATCCTAAGCCAGGGAGAGTCCGCGCTCCTCCCGTCGCGAGTGCGGCGACAAGCCAAGGTGGTGAGTGATGTGTTCGGCTCGGTCAACGCGCTGCGAGCTGCGGGCTCACTCATGGTGAGCGCAGAGACGACGCCGGGCGCCGAGTTGCGGGCGTGCGATGAGATCGCGAAGACGGTGCGGGGCTTGTGCAAAGAGCCCGTAGGCGAGCAGGTGCTCGAGCGCGCGAAGGCGCAGATCCTGTGCGCGCAGGCCTACCGCACGGAGACCATGGAGGGCCTCGCGCACGGCGTCGGGCACTTTGTGTCCCAGTATGGTGAGCTTGAGGCGGAGAAACGCTACTTCGATCAAATTCGCGGGGTCACGGAGGACGATGTCCAGCGCGTGGCCGCGCGCTGGATCGGTGCGAGGGCGGGGCTCGCGTTGATCCGGTCGCCTGCTCGTCGCCCCGGGAGAGCTTCGTCATGGGCCTCCGCCCTCGATCCGTCCGGGGGACGAAGACCGCGCGCGAGCAAGGTGAAGCTCGTGCGTGAGCGGGGGGGCGTGTTTTGTGCGCGCCTCGACAACGGCCTGCGGGTGAGCGTGCTTTCGGACGCGCGGGTTCCGGTGGTGGCGTCGACGTTGCTATGGGAGGGCGGCGGGCGCACCGAGGATCCTCGCTGCGCAGGGAGCCTGTGGCTCGCGACGGGCCTGCTCACTCGGGGGTCTGTTCATCGCACGGGTGACCAGCTGTCTCGGGAGGTCGACGCGATGGCTGGCGACCTGTCGGGATTCGCCACACGTGACTTTGCGGGAATTCGAGCGGAGTCCATGACCCGCTACTTTGAGCCGATGGTTGAGCGTGCGCTTGAGTGCGTGTTGATGCCGTCGTGTCCACGCGAGGAGTTTGAGGAGGAGCGGCGCGTATTACTTGAGGAGCTCGAAGGGCAAGCGGACGACACGGCGCTGACGGTGGCGCGGGCGGCCCTGAAGAGAGCGTTCGGGGCGCACGCCTACGGTCGGACGATGCGAGGGTCGCCGAGGACGCTCGGACGACTCGACGCTCCGATGATTCGCGCGGCGTGGCTCCGCGAGCATCCTCTTGAACATGGGGTGCTCGCCATCGCCGGTGATATCTCACCGCGGGAGGCGGTGGAGAAGGTGGCTGCGTTGTCACGGCGACTCCAGACGGAGGCCGCCGCGGTGGGGATCGCGGTTGAAGACGAGGCCGATGGCGCCCTGCGCGGCGCGCTGCGGTCCGCGCCACCGTGGCCGACGAGCGCGCGGGCGACCGTCGTGCGCTCGGCGTCCCCTCAGCAGCAGGCTCATCTCAGGCTGCTGTATCGTGGAGTGTCGATCCACGATCCGCGGGCCCCCGCGCTTCGCATCCTCATGGCGGTGCTCGGCGACCAGTCGGGGAGGTTGTTCGCGGCGCTGCGCGAGGACGAAGGCCTCGTCTACTCGGTCGGAGCGAAGTCCGTGGAGGCGCTCGAAGGCGGCTACATCGCCATCGCAGCGTCCACCCGACACGAGCGAGTGTCCCGAGTGCGCCGGAAGATACGGCAGGTGCTGGGGGACGTGCGGCAGCAGGGGATCAGCGCAGCGGAGCTCCGCCGCGCCACGCGAACCCTCGTCGGTGAACATGAGCGCGGGCGGCAGCGGCGGATGCGATTGTCGATCGAGCTTGGGATGAGGGTCGCATCTGACCGGCCGTGGGTCGAGTTTGGTCAGGCGCCTCGCATGTTGCGAAGGGTGACGAGAGACGACGTACAACAGGTCGCGCGCGCCTTGCTCGATCCGGAGCACGCCGTGGAGGTCAGCTCACGGGATCCGCGAGCTGCTGACTAGCTGGCGCCGAACACGTAGACGTCGTAGAGCGCGTGCGTCCACGCGGCCACAGCGAAGCCTCGGACCTGGTAGATCAAGGCGAAGACGACCCCGGCCAACGTGCGATAGGTGAACGCGGCGAACTGAAAGGGCTCCCCCGCCGGACCAATATGATGGGCGAGGCTGAACGCCACCGAGGAGATCACGAGGGCCAAAATCCACGCACGTTTGGCGCCTGTGAGCCCCGACAGCAGCCACCCGAGGCCGCCGACCCCGCCAATTCGAAAGATGAGCTCCTCGTGGAGTCCCGCGCCAGCGGAGATCACGATGATCTCGAGTGGTCCGAGGCCCCCGGTGCCGGTGGCGAGGGGAGGGAGCGCGAGCCCGGGCGGGACCGCGATGACCTCTCGCATGACGTAGACGATGAGCGTTCCCATGGTGAGGGCATAGAATGTGGACTCCGCCAAGACCGGCACGAACGCCTGCGGATCGAAGGTGTCTCGGGCGCGCAGCGCGAGGATGATGGCGGCGTAGAGCACGGCCATCACACCCAGCACGATGAGGTAGTTGGTGAGATCCCGGGCGCACAGCTCGATCAGACCCCTGGTGACGAAGTCGGCGCCGTTTTGGCCGGGAGAGAGCAAAATCCCGAGTTGATAGGTCGCGAAGAGCGGAAAAACGAAGATCGCGCTGGTGAGGGCGTCGATCCTGCCCGAAAAGTGATTGAAGAAGGTGCCGCGCGTCGCTGGGGCTCGCCGGCGCTTCTTGGCAGGTGTATCTTCGCTTGCCATGCCCCCTGATCCTGCGCTAACCGTGATCAGAGGACAACTTTGTGGACCTGAAAGCGAGCGTGTTGGTGTTCTTGGGCGGCGGAGTTGGCGCGTGGCTTCGCGTGGCGCTCGGGACGCAGCTGGACGCCTCGAGCCGATGGTTCCCGGGCGTGGGCATTCTCGCAGTCAACATGATCGGCTGCCTGTGCATCGGCGCCGCATCCGTCACGATGCAGGATGGCCCGCTGAAGCTTGGTGTGATCGGTGGGCTGCTCGGCGGCCTCACGACGTACAGCAGCTTCGCGCTGTTGTTGGATAACACCGCGAGAGAGGGGCGCTGGCTCTGGGTTGGCACCCAAGCCGCGTCGCACTTGTTCGGCGGCGCGCTCGCGGTGGTGGCGGGCATGTACATCGCTCGGTGCGTGCTGCATCTTTTGCAGACCGCCGCCTCGTAGGCGGTCCCCGCTCCGCCTCGTAGGCGGTCCCCGCTCCGCCCTCGTAGGCGGTCCCCGCTCCGCCCTCGCGGGCGCTACTTTTTCTTCGCGGGCTTCTTTTTGGCCTTGGAGGCGGGCTTCTTTTTGGCCTTGGAGGCGGGCTTCTTCTTGGCCTTGGAGGCGGGCT
>JAAZXR010000044.1 GCA_014240065.1 Myxococcales bacterium | reverse complement strand
CGACCGCTGCGCGTGGCCGCTTCGGAGGCGTGCAAAACCGCCAGTTCGCTCCAACAAGGTGGCAACCTCCGGGGCCTGATCACCGCGATCCTGGCCGAGATCGAGCGCAGCGCCGGGGCGCGAGAGCGCGAGCTCGCCGACGGCGACGACATGGTGGCGCGCCTCCAACACAGGTGGTCGATCCCCGGCTGGATCGCGAGCCGCTGGACCGACGCCCTGGGCCCCAAGGCCGCCTTGACCCGCGCCGAGGTGTTGTCCAAGCCTCCCTCCATCGACCTGCGCGTCGACAACCACCGCATTCAGACGCGAGACGCCATGGAGGCGCTCCAAGCCGAGATTCCAGACGCCCTCGTGGAGACCGTCGAGGGCTTCCCAGGCAGCCTGAGGGTCCGAGGGGGCGGCGATCTGTTCTTCGGCCCGCTCCACGAACAAGGGCTGATCAGCGTCCAGGGCCTCGGCAGCCAGCAGGCCGCCAGGCTGCTCGCGCCGCGACCCGGGCAGCATGTGCTCGACGCCTGCGCCGGTCACGGTGGGAAGACCTCGCAGCTCGCGGAGCTCATGCACCGACAGGGGTCCATCACCATGGTCGAGCCCAATGAACAGCGGGTGGAGGCGCAGTCGGGTACCGTCGCGCGCTCCCGGCTCGACGCAGAGGGCCTCTCCATCACGCGTCATCACAACGTCCTCGCCGACATGCCCCCGCCCGCCCGTCCGTTTGACGCGATCCTTGTGGACGCGCCCTGCACGGGGCTCGGGGACCTCGCGCGGCACCCCGAGCTGCGATGGAATCGGCGGGAGGCTGACCTCGCCCGCAACGTGGCGCTGCAGCGCGCGCTCCTGCGAACGGCGACCCAACACCTCGCCGAGGACGGGAGCCTCGTGTGGTCCGTATGCAGCCTCGAACCTGAGGAGGGGCCGCAACTCGTCACCGGCGAAGCCGAGGGGCTCGGACTCCTCGTCGAAGACACCGTCACGCTCACCCCCGAACGGCACAGCTGCGACGGGTTCTTCGCGGCGCGCCTTCGGCGACGCTAGCCCCTGCGGCGGCGCGCGAGGCGGTCTTCATGGGTCCTCGTGAGGTCGCGATGACGCTGGACGCGTGGCATGTTAGACCCGCCCCATGACGACGCACGCCCCGATCATCGCGCCATCGATCCTCAGCGCTGACTTCGCGCGCCTCGGCGAGGAGGTGCGGGCGATCGACGAGGCGGGCGCGGACTGGATCCATGTGGACGTGATGGACGGCCACTTCGTCCCCAACTTGACCATCGGTCCGCTGGTGGTGAGCGCCCTGCGACCGACCACCCGCAAGTTCATGGACTGTCACCTCATGATCGAGTCCCCCGAGCGCTACGTGGAGGCCTTCGCCGACGCCGGCGCCGACGGGATCACCGTGCACGCGGAGGCCTGCCCCCACCTCCACCGAAACCTGCAGCAGATCGCCAGCCTGCGCCACCACGGCGGCGGCAGCGTCAGCGTCGGCGTCAGCCTCAACCCCCACACCCCCGTGGAGAGCATTTTCTCGGTGCTCGACCTGTGCGATCTGGTGTTGTTGATGACGGTCAACCCCGGCTTCGGTGGGCAGGCGTTTATCCCCCAGGTCCGGGCGAAGATCCGCGCGCTCCGACAAGAGATCGTGGCCCGAGGCCTCTCCACCCGCATCCAAGTAGACGGGGGCGTGAGCGAGATCAACGTGCACGAGGTGGCGGCGGACGGCGCCGACAACTACGTGGCAGGCTCCGCCGTGTTCAAGAACAAACGTCACCCTGGTGACTATGCCGGCGCCATCGCGGCCATCCGCGCGAACGCGGCCGCCGCCTACACCTAGGCGACAGCCACGCGCGACCTCCTCGGGGCGCGTTCGACCCCCACCCGCCAGCCTGGGACCCGCGCTGCGTTCGACCCCCACCCTCCCTTGCGCGGGGCCCCACACAGCGAGACAATCCCGCCAATGGACAAATCCTCTCCTTCGGCCGCCCGCGCCATCGAGGGCATGCGCTCTGGCATGACCTTGATGTCGGGCGGATTCGGCCTGTGCGGCAACCCCGAGAATCTCATTAAGGCCGTCGCCGCGGCGGGGCATCGAGACCTCGACATCATCTCCAACAACTGCGGCATCGACGGCGTGGGTCTCGGGCTGCTGCTCGACCAAGGCCAGGTCCGCAGCATGACCTCCTCCTACGTGGGAGAGAACAAGACCTTCGAGCGGCTGTATTTGAGCGGCGAGCTCGAGGTCACCCTGGTGCCGCAAGGGACGCTCGCGGAGCGCATCCGGGCCGGCGGCGCCGGCGTCGGCGGCTTCTACACCCCGACGGGGTACGGCACCCCCGTCGCCGAAGGAAAAGAGGTCCGCGAGATCGACGGCACGTGGTACGTGCTCGAGATGCCGCTTCGCGCAGACTTCGCTGTGGTCAAGGCCTGGAAGGGTGACCGTCACGGGAACCTGGTGTTTCGACACACGGCCAACAACTTCAACCAAGTCATGGCCACGGCGGCGACGATCACCATCGCGGAGGTGGAAGAGCTCGTGGAGCCCGGCGAGCTGGATCCCAACGAGGTCCAAACCCCGGGCATCTACGTCGACCGCATCATCCAGGGCGAGCGCTACGACAAGCCCATCGAGTTCAAGACCGTACGGAGCGCAGCGTCATGAGCCTCAACCGAGATCAAATCGTCCGCCGCGTCGCGCGAGAGCTCAAGGACGGGTTCTACGTGAACCTCGGCATCGGGATGCCAACCCTCGTCGCCAACCACATCCCGGAGGGCATGGACGTGGTGCTCCACAGCGAGAACGGGCTCCTCGGGATGGGGGAGTTCCCCCTGGAGAAAGACGTGGACCCGGACCTCATCAACGCCGGCAAGCAGACGGTCACCGCCCGGCCGGGCGCGTCTTTCTTCGGTAGCCACGAGAGCTTCGCCATGATCCGCGGCGGGCACCTCGACCTGTGTGTGCTCGGCGCCATGGAGGTCTCCGCCCAAGGGGACCTGGCCAACTGGATGATTCCAGGGAAGAAGGTCAAGGGCATGGGGGGCGCCATGGATCTCGTGGCCGGCGCGCGGCGGGTCGTGGTCACCATGGAACACACCAGCAAGTCCGGGGCCCCCAAGCTCCTCGATCAGTGCAAACTCCCCCTCACGGGGCGACGCGTGGTGCACGAGGTGGCGACGGATCTCGGCTACTTCGCCTGCTCCGAGGAGGGGCTCACGCTGCTGGAGATCGCGCCGGGGGTCGACCTCGACGAGCTTCGATCCAAGACCGGCTGCCCGATCCTCGTGAACGGCACCCCGCCTGTCATGAGCGTCTAGTCGGTCGCGGTCGCCGCGGCCAACGGACGGAACAAGTCGAGCCGATGAAAATCGGGCGCGCCGTCTCCGGGATACGCGGCCGCGTACGTGCGCGCGCCACCCTGCCCTGCGATCCGATAGGCGTTCGCGGATTCCATGCCGGGCGGGAGCCACCGCTGCTCGAGCGCCAGCACGCCGCGCCAGCGCGCGCCGTCGATCGTCGCGGCGTACTGCGTCACGGGCACATCGTCACAAGTCAGCGCCCGCGCACCGTGAAACAGGAGCGCGAGGAAGTGCCCGTGCGGGCCGCACTCCACCTCGAGGTAGCGTCGGTCGCCTCCGCACACGAAAAGCTCGACCACCTCGTGATTCCACAGCCCGTCGCAACGGCCCGTCGGGGAATCGGGGGCCGGATCTCCAAGGTAGGGAGCGTCCACAATGACCTCTGCGATCCCCCCTTGACACTCAAGGGACACGACCGAGGTCTGCTCCGCGGTGAGCGCCGTCCCCCCCCAGGTGTGGTTCACTCGCCAGCGCCAGCGTCGCCTCGCGGCCCCATCATCGGGAGGCTGCGCGCGCGGAGCATGCGATTGGCCCGACGACATCGACACCATCCTACCATCTCCCACCACCATCACGACCCGCGGGGCGAGAGCGACCGGCGGTGTCGCGCGCGCCAACCGAAGCTGCATCATTTGCGACCGGCATCATCCGCCGCGGCGCGGCCGCGCGCGCCCCCGGGTTTGGCCCCTCCCATTTGAGGCGATGCGACTCGACGACGCCCCGCCCATCTCCCCCCGCGCGCCGCGAGACCGCGAGGTGCCCCCCTCCGCGCACCTACGCCCACACGTCCCCGGTCGGGCCACGCGTCGCCCACGGTCGGCGCGTCGGCGCGGCGCGGTCTTTTCTCGTTAGCTCCGCCACACGTTGGTCGATAATCGGTTCGTGACCCGCCGACTCCCGAGAGTGCTCATTTGTGAACCCAACGCCGACTTGAGAGCGGAGGTCGTCGCCGCCCTCCCGGAGGAATTCTACGAGGTCCTCAGCTTTCGCGATGAGCGCCGGGCGCGAAAGACCCTCGACGAGCTCGAGATCGAAGTGGTCATCGCGGGATCGCGCCTGAAGCAACGCGCCGGCGTCGAGTGGCTCACCGAGGTTCGGCAGGCCGATCCCGAGACCAACCTCATCTTGCTGCTCGGGCCCGACGAGCCCCTCGATACCGTCGTGGACGCCGTCAACGTGGCAGGAATCGCCAAGGTGATCTTGGCGCCCGTCGACCCCGACGTCGTTCGATTTGAGATCGACCAAGCCATCATCATGTTCGGGGATGAGATTCACCGCCGCAGGAAGCTGGCGCTCTCCAGCGTCAAGGTCCGCCGCCTCACCCGCAGCTACGAGCAGGCCTGCCGCGACCTCGCGCGCAATCAGCGTCAACTCCGGGCTGTGCATCACCGGACGCCGCGCCCGCCCGCCACGACCCCCACCGCCTCCCTGGCCCTCGGCAGCACCCACGTGGGGACCGGCGCGCCCAACGAGCCCCTCGCCGACGCCAACCTCCCCGTCTTCTTTTCTTTCGGCATGCTCGAGCTCCTCGCCGAGTCCATGGAATGCGACCACAGCGGAGACGCGGTGCGACGAATCCGCCGTATGACCGAGCGATGCGCCCGCGCGCTGGCGTGGAGCGAAGAGGAGGTTCGCGAGGTCACCTTGGCCGCCGCGGTGCATCACGCCCTGTTGTCTCAGTTCCCACAGGAGACTCACATGATCCACGGGAAGGCCTCGCACGCCAGCACCCTGGCCGATCGGCTCGCGGATGTCCCCGGGATGGAGTCGATCTCCGCGATGATTCGGCATCATCATCACCGCTGGGACGGCCGCGAGTCCTTGACCCAAGTCCCCCGCGGAACCTGGCTGTTGCAGATCATCTCCATCTACGAGCAGCTGTTCTCGGACCCCGCCCTCGCGCGCCTCGAGCAGCGTGACCCCCTGGTCCGCTCAACCCGCGCGACCGATCGCTGCCTCCACATGGCCGGGTCCGTCTTGCATCCAGAGCTGGCAGAGCGGGTGTTGAAAGAGCTCCTCCCCTCGTTCGAGAAACGCAGGGAGTCGTGCCTGCCGCTCGAAGACCTCGAGGAAGGGATGGTGCTCAGCCGTGGGTACTATGTGGAGAATATGGTGCTCGTGGGGACCGGCGCGACGATCACCGCCAACCACCTCACCCGGATCGACGAGGCCGCCGGCAACACCGGTCAGCGCCACTGCTGGGTCGAGGGAGCCCCGCGCCGCGCGAAACCGGCGAGGCGACCGAGCACGAAGGAGCCGGCCGCGCCCGAGGCGTCGCGCAGCGGCGTGTACTTGACCCCCGTAGAGCTGCCGGGCTAGCCCAGACCTCAGGTGCTCGTGAGGAGCAGCGCCCCCAACATCCACGCGCCCCCCGCGAGCATCCACAGCGCGGTGTACCCGACGATATCGCGGGCCCGAACGCCGGTGATCGCCAGCAGCGGCAGCGCCCAAAACGGCTGCAGCATATTCGTCCACTGATCCCCGTAGGCCATGGCCATCAGCACCGTCTCGGGGCTCACTCCGGCCCGGAGCGCCGCCTCGACGATGATGGGACCTTGCACCGCCCATTGGCCTCCGCCGCTCGGGACGAAGAGGTTCACCACGCCCGCGCTTAAGAACGTGAGCCCCGCCAGCGCGTTGGCGCCTGCGCCCGCCACGAGCGCCGTTAACTTCACCGACAGCCCGGACACCTTCATGAGCCCCATGATCCCGGCGTAGAGCGGGAACTGGATCAAAATCCCGGCGCACCCTTCGATCCCGCGCTGGCACGCCGCCAAGAACTGCCGCGGCCCGCGGTGCAGCACCATGGCCAAACACCACAGGGTCAAGTTGACCGTGTTGAGATCCAGCCGCGCCACACCACGCCGTACAAAGAACACCCCGAGCCCCGCGAACATCATGAGCGCGAGGCCTCGTGTGAACACAGCGCTCGACTCGATCCGATCGATCCAGCCCTCGTCACTCGCATCAGCGGGATCGTCCACTCCCCCCTGGCGAGGCGCCGGCGCCGTCATGGCCTGGACATCCGAGCCGGCGGGGGGCGTGAGCGCCATGAACAGCAGCGGCCCCATCACCAAGAGGCCCCCGCTCACCACGAGGTTCAGCGACGAGAAGAGGGTTCGGTCCAGGGGGATCACGCCGACCCGCCCGGCCAAGTCGGCCCCCAACACCTCCGCCACGTCGCTCGCGTTGGTCACCTTGAGCGGCGCCGTCCCGCTGAGGCCCCCGTGCCAGACCATGAGCCCGGCGTAGGCCGCCGCGCACAAGATGGGGTAGTGCAGCGACCAGCCCTCTTCGCGCGCCCGATTCCCAGCGGCCTTCGCGAGCAGGGCTCCACCGATTAAACTGAGGCTCCAGTTGACCAGGCCGAGCGCGACGGCCACCCCGGCGGTCAAGCCAACCAGGGCCCGCGGCGTCCTCGCGAGCCCCACGAGCCCGCGAATGAGCCGCTGAAATACGGGCGTCTCCGCGAGCGCCGTGCCGAGCACGAGCATCACGCACGCCTGCATGGAGAAGGCGAGCAGGTTCCAGACCCCCGCCCCCGTCCACGCGAACGAGAGCTCGAGCACCCCGAATCCAGTCGGCCCGGCGTCGACCTCGCCAAACAGCAGCGCCAACACGAGGGTCAGCATCGTGAGTCCCGACGCGAGCACGAACGGATCCGGCGTCACGCGCCCGAATCCGCGACGAGCCGCAATCCCAAGCCGCGCCAACGGGTTCATGGGTCCACGATGGCACGAAGGTGCCACGAAACTCAACGCCTCACGAGGCGACGAGCGCGGCCCAGGTCGCGGGGCCTCACGGCGCGAGCGGGGCGATGACCGCCCGGAGATCGTCGGGCAGCGGCACCGAGGAGCGATAAGAATCGCGGAGGGGGTCGAGGTCCATCACCACGCAGATCGTGGTGCCCCGCAGCCGAGGCGCCGCCTCCTCGTCCGCCCAGATCTCGTACACCAGATGCAGCGACGATCGCCCCACCTTGGCCACGGTCATCCGCACGGTCAATCGCTCTCCAAACGCGCAGGGCGCCCGAAAATCTGCCTCGGAGTGCACCGCGGGGAACCCGATCTTCCGCTCCACGATGAGCTCGGCGTACGGGAAGCCGAGCGAGCCGAACCACGACTCCATGGCCTGATGGAAGACGTCGAAGAATCGCGGGAAATACACGATCCCCGCGGGATCGCAGTGCCCGAAGCCCACGTGGAAGGGGAACTCATACGGATGACCCTGGCTCACCGCCTCAGTGTATGCTCCCGGCATGTCGAGGGTCGACTACACCGTCTCCGAGGGGATCGCGCTGCTCACGCTGAACGTCCCACCTGCCAACTGCTACTCCTACGAGTTGATGCAAGAGCTGGACGCCGCGGTCCTGAAGGCGCGTTTTGACCCGAGCGTCCACGTCCTCGTGCTCACCGGCGAGGGCGAAAAGTTTTTCTGCGCCGGGGCCGATATCAACATGCTTCAAGGGGCCGACCCCTACTACAAGTACAATTTCTGCCTCCACGCCAACGAGACGCTGCTCCGCCTCGAGCACACGCCGAAGATCGTCATCGCCGCGATCAACGGACACTGCGTGGGCGGCGGGCTCGAGGTGGCGTTGGCCTGCGACTTGAGAATCGCCCGGCGCGGGCGGGGCAAGTCGGGCTTGCCGGAGTCCAAGCTCGGCGTGCTGCCCGGCACCGGGGGCACCCAGCGCCTCGTCCGGATCGTCGGGCGCGCCAAGGCCATCGAGCTCATGGCGCGCGCCGAGGTCTTCGAGCACGAGCGCGCCGTCGAGCTGGGCCTGTTCAACGAGCTGTTCGACGCGGACTCCGCGGAGGACTTTTTGGGCCAGGTGCTCGACTACGCCCGCGCCTTGACCCCGCCCCACGCGGCCTCACGGGCCAACGGGTTCATCAAGCGTGCCGTCCAAAGTGGCGCAGACCTCCCGCTCGGCGAGGGGCTCGCCCTGGAGCGTGAGCTGCAGCAGCGGCTGTTTGAGGGCGAGGACGCGAAGGAGGGGCTCGCCGCCCACCTCGAAAAACGAGCCCCGCAATTTTCAGGCAAGTAGCCGCTCTGGAGTCATCCGCTCTCTACGAAGCGGCCGCTGCGAAAGTCCTCGAAGGCTTGAACGAGCTCCTCGCGCGTGTTCATGACGAAGGGGCCGTGGCGCGCCACGGGCTCGCGCAGCGGCGCCCCCGCGAGCACGATGCATCGACACGCGGCCTCCCCCGCCGCCAGCGCGAGTCGATCACCGTCGCCAAAGATGACGAGCTGGCCGCGCTCGACGGGCAGATGCCCCGGGCTCGGCGTCAACGCCCCGGTCACCCCGTAGCACAACGCGGTGTGACCTCGCGGGACCGAGACTTCGCAGTTCGCGCCCGCGTCCAGGGACACGTCGAGGAATAACGGGGAGGTGGCAACGCCGGTCACGGGGCCCTCCACGCCCGCGAACGACCCCGCGAGCACCTTGACCCGCGCGCCCTCGAGCGCCACCTCGGGGATCTGATCCGGGGGGACATCTTGATAGCGCGGCGCGGTCATTTTTTGTGCTGCGGGGAGGTTCACCCAGATCTGGAACCCCCACATCAAGCCTCGATCCTGTTGGGGCATCTCGGAGTGGATGATGCCGCGACCGGCGGTCATCCACTGCACCCATCCCGGCCCGAGGTCCCCGCGATTGCCCACCGAGTCGCGGTGTTCCATGCGCCCCTCGAGCATGTAGGTGACGGTCTCAAAGCCCCGATGGGGATGATCGGGGAACCCCGCGAGGTAGTCGGCGGCGTCGTCGGAGCGGAACTCATCGAGCAACAAGAACGGATCCAACACATCGAGCTCGGGGAGCCCCACGGTGCGGCGGATCCGAACACCGGCCCCCTCGGAGATGGCGCGCCCTCCGTGCACCCTTCGCACCATCCGGACACCGGGCGCGGCGCCCCCGGCCCCTCCAGCTTGTCCATCGTTCATGCGTCCATCGTACCCCAGGGGCCGCGGCTCCTGACATCGAGGCCCGCGCCCCTCGGCTCCCGCCGGCGCCACCCGCGGACACAGGGCGCGGCGGGTGTTTCTCGCCTACACTACGGGGCGTGAACGAGGCAACGATCACCCTCATCCGACACGGAGAGACCGCCGGTCAATCCTCCGTGCGCTTGTACGGGGCCACGGACGTCCCGCTGTCTACTCTTGGGTTCGCGCAGGCGGACGCCACCGCCCTGCACTTCGCCACAAAACCGGTGGACGCGCTGATCTCGAGCCCGCTTCGACGCTCCCACGCCTTCGCCGAATCCATGCAACGCCGACACCCCAACAGCCCCGAGATCACGGTGGTCGAGGCCTTTCGTGAGGTCGACTTTGGCGCCTGGGAGGGCTGGACCATCGAGGAGGTGCGCGCGCGCGACCCCGAGGGCTACGCGGGCTGGCAAGCCGAGAAACACGAATTCACCTACCCGGGCGGGGGCTCCCATCGACCCACCTTCACCGCGACCATTCGGGACGCCGTGCCGACAGTGTTCGAGCCGGACGGCGCCGCGCGGGCGCCCCACGTGGTGGCCGTGCTCCACAAGGGGGTCATCAAGGTGGTGCTCGCGGCCTTGCTCCGCAGCGAACACACCCTCAGCGCGCCGGTGGACCTCGCGAGCGTGCACGTCCTTAAAGGACGCGCGGGCGCCTGGAAGGCGGTGGCGTCAAATCTCACGAGCCACCTCCCACAAGCCCTCCACATCCCCGACATTCCGACCTGAGCCGGCGGAGGGCGTCGCGTGGGGCTACCCCTCGCGATGCTCGGGGTGTTCGTTCAAGAACGTCTGCAGGCTCTCTTCGGTGAGCTGCACCACGAGGTCCGTCTCCTTCACCCGCACCTGGCAGCCGAGCCGGCTGCTGGGGCGCACGTCGAAGGCCATGTCGAGACGGTCCTCTTCCGCGTCCGTGGATTCGTCGAGCGAGTCCCCCCCCTCCAAAATCCACGCGTGACACGAGGAGCACGCGCACACCCCCCCGCAGGCGGAGCCCATCCGCGCCCCGTTCTCCTCTGCGATCTCAAGCAGGGTGAGCCCGGGTTGAGCCACCACCTCCACCTCGGTTGGACCCCCAATAAATTTCACCTTAGGCATGCTTCTCTCCTTCGCCGACGGTCTCGGCCTCGTGGGCACCTCGTCGAGGCGCGAGTTCTCGTTCTTCGTCCATGGAGGACTCCACCTGGGCGAGGGTCTTTCCAGACATCCCCGCCAGCAAGGCGGCCTCCATTCGGCGGCGCGCGAGCGGCTCGCTCGCCCCCTCCAAGGTCTTGCGCGCGGCGTTCAACGCCTTCGCGTCTGCGCCTCCCGTGTCCATCGCGGACCGCGCTCCCACGAGCGCCGCCTTCGACGCCTCCACGTCCGGGTCCGCGGGCGCTCCGGCCTGAGCTCCAGCTCGAGGCGTCAGCTCCTCGATGGCCGCCTCCACCGCGAGGATCACACGTCCAAGCTCCACCCGCGCCTCGGCTGTGCTCCGAGCGGCGTAGTCGTCCCCGGCGAAGTCGTAGCTCTCCTCCACCATCTGCTCGATCTCAGCCTCCGACAACCCGTAGGTGGGGACCACCTCCACCGTCTGCTTCACCTGCGTCATCAGCTCCCTCGCCGTCACCGTCAGCAACGCGTCGGCGTCGAGTTGAAAGGTCACCTCCACCCTCGCCATGGACGGAGGGAGGCGCGGGATCCCCTGCAGCTCGAAGCGCGCGAGGCTGCGGCAGTCATCCGCGAGCTCGCGCTCCCCTTGAACGACGTGAATCGACATGGCGGTCTGCTGCTCCGAATAGTTGGTGAACACCTGCCGCGCCGCGATGGGGATGGTGGCGTTCCTCGGCACGATCTTCTCGACGATGCCGCCCATGGTCTCGAGTCCGAGGCTCAAGGGGACCACGTCGAGCAAGGTCACGTCCCCGCGGGGATTGCCAGAGAGGATGTCCGCTTGGATCGCCGCGCCCAACGCCACCACACGATCGGGATCGATGTCCGCGAGCGGTGCACGCTCGAAGAACGCCCCCACCTCCCGGGCCACGAGGGGCACGCGGGTCGAGCCGCCCACGAGCACTACCCCGTCCAAATCTGAGGTCACGACCCCCGCGTCCTTGAGCGCTCTCCTGCACGCTCGGACGCTGCGACGCACCAGCGGCCTGATGAGCCCTTCCAAGCGCTCCCGGGTGACGTCGACCGCCACGCCGAGCGCGTCGTCCCTGGCGTGCACCGATTCCGCGTCGCTGAGCGCCTCCTTCACCGTCCGCGCCAGCGCCTGCGCCGCGGAGATCTGGGCCGGCGTCGGTGAATCCAATCCACCCTGCTCAAGCAGGTGTTCCGCGAGCGCCCGGTCAAAATCGTCACCACCGAGCGCTGAGTCGCCGCCCGTGGCGAGCACCTGAAACACGCCGTCACGCAGACGGAGCACGCTGATGTCGAAGGTGCCGCCGCCGAGGTCGTAGACCGCGAAGCAGCCCTGCCCGCCCTTGTCGAGCCCGTAGGCCAACGCCGCCGCCGTCGGTTCTGCGAGCAGCCGGTACACCTGCAACCCCGCGAGTCGCCCGGCGTCCTTGGTCGCCTGACGCTGCGCGTCGTCAAAGTAGGCCGGCACAGTGATCACCGCGCCTTGCGGGGTCTCGCCGAGCGCCCCGCTCGCACGCGCCGCGAGGTGCCGCAAAATCTCCGCCGAGACCTCCACGGGACTGACCGTCTTCGAGCCCTCCCCCACGACGATCCGCACGACCTGATCGCTCGCGGCGTCGAGCGTATACGGATGTGAGAAGTGGATGTCCTCCACGCTCCGTCCCATCATGCGCTTGATGCTCGCGAGGACACGCGACGGAGCCACGGCCCGATCTTCCAGCGCCGCCTCCCCCACGCGCACCGCGTCGGACGCGTACGACACCACGGAGGGGACGAGCGACTCACCGTCTCCGAGCACCTTCGGGGGCGCCCCGTTCGGTGCGATCGCGACGAGGGAATGGGTCGTCCCCAGGTCGATCCCGATGGCGCGACCCGGCGCCCGCCTCGTGGACGTGGACGCGGTTGGCTCCGCGATCTGAAACAGCGTCCCGGCGCCCTCAATCTCAACTCCCTTGGTGGTCATGGTCCTTCGAACTCCCGGCCGCCGCGATGGCGACGGCCGTCAAACGCCGTCGAGCGCCTCCTCGAGAGCCTCGACGAAGCGATCGAGGTATCGCACGACCACCAGCGCCTCCGCGGCCGCGGCGGACTCTCCCGCGTCGAGGGCGGTCACAGCGCCCTGAAAGATGACCCCTCGTTCGCGGAGCACCTCGTCGAGCAGCGCCTCTCGCTCCGCGTCGTCGTGGAGCGACTCTGCGGCGTCGCGGCGCTCCATCATCTCGAGCAAAAACGTCTGCGAGGGCGTCGGCGCCCCGCCGGCGTCGCCGGCGCCATCAAGATCGAAGCCCGCGAGCTTCGAGAGGTAGGCCGCCCGCCGGAGCGGATCCTTGAGGACGTGATGGGCCTCGTTGATCAAGCTGCTGTGCGTCCTCGCCCGCGCTTGGACGTTGGGTGGCGCGTCCGAATACTTGTCGGGGTGCACCTCCTTGGCCCTGGAGACGAAGGCGTCTTGGAGCGCGCCGCTGTCGAGGGACCAGCGCCGCGGGAGGCCCAGACGCGCGAAGTGGTCCAACGCGGGGTCGACGGCAACCAAGGGCACGCTAGAAACTCACTGACTCGCCACATCCGCAGGCATCGGACACGTTGGGGTTCTCGAACTTGAATCCGTGACCACGAATGCCCGTCTCGAAATCCAGGGTCGTCCCACGAACGAGCGTCATGCTCTTGGGGTCGACGAGGACGCTCACCCCGTCCTTCTCAAACACGTGATCGCTGTCTCGCTTTTGATCCGAAAACTCAAACATATAGGAGAAGCCGGTGCAGCCCCCGCCGCGGATACCGAAGCGAACGAACGCCTCCGGAGTGCCGCGGCTCTTGAGCTGGTCGCGCATCTTCTTCGCCGCCCGTGACGTGATGTCCAACGTGGCCGGCTCTGGCGCGTCGTGGCGCTCCTCCCTCATCGACGGGGTCACCGTCGCGGCGACGGTGTTCACCCCTCGTCGCCCCCCTCCGCTTTCGAGCGGAAGTTCTCAATGGCCGCCTTGATGGCGTCCTCCGCGAGCACCGAGCAGTGGATTTTGACCGGCGGGAGCGCGAGGTGCTCGGCGATCTGGTGGTTCTTGATCTCCGATGCATCGTCGATCTTCATGCCCTTGACCCACTCCGTCACGAGGCTTGAGCTCGCGATGGCGCTGCCGCAGCCGTAGGTCTTGAACTTCGCGTCGGTGATCACGCCGTCTTTGACTTTTATTTGTAACTTCATCACATCGCCGCAGGCCGGGGCCCCGACGACGCCAGTGCCCACGTCTTCCGCAGACTTATCCAAGGACCCGACATTTCGGGGGTTTTCGTAGTGGTCGATAACTTTTTCGCTGTACGCCATGATGATGTCTCCAATCTCGCTATGGGCTCAGTGGTGCGCCCACTCAATGGACTTCAGATCGATGCCTTCTTGCACCATCTCCCATAGCGGAGACATGGCGCGGAGGCGCTCTACTTGGTCGCGGATCCGATCCGCGACGGAATCTAGTTCTGCTCGGGTGGTGAAGCGGCCGACAGAGATCCGCAGGCTCGAGTGGGCGAGCTCGTCGTCGAGGCCCATCGCCTTGAGCACATAGCTCGGTTCGAGGCTCGCAGACGTACACGCCGACCCCGACGACACCGCGATCCCCTTGAGGCCCATGAGCAGCGACTCTCCCTCGACGTAGGCGAAGGAGACGTTGAGGGTGCCGGGGAGCCGCTGCTCCAACGACCCGTTGACGATCGTGTCGGGAATCTCCGCCTCGAGACGCGTCCGGAGGTGCTCGCGTAGCTCCAGCGTGCGGGCGGCCTCTTGCGCCATGCTGGTCTTCGCGAGCTCCGCGGCCGCGCCGAAGCCGACGATGCCTGGTACATTGAGGGTGCCGGAGCGGTTGCCGCGCTCGTGTCCGCCGCCGTGGATCTGAGGCGCGATGCGTACCCGGGGTCGGCGGCGACGCACGTACAGCGCCCCCACCCCCTTGGGACCGTAGATTTTGTGCGCCGAGATGCTCATCAGGTCGATGTTCATCTCGTTCACGTCGATCGGCACCTTGCCATAGGCCTGCACCGCGTCGGTGTGGAACATGATGCCCTTGCTGCGACACAGCGCCCCGATCTCCGCGATGGGCTGCACCACCCCGGTCTCGTTGTTCGCGAACATCACCGACACCAACACGGTCTCGGGGCGAATGGCGTCGGCCAGCGCTTGCATGCTCACGAGCCCGTCCGAGCCCACCGACAGGTAGGTCACCTCCGCGCCGTTGCGCTCAAGGTGCTTGCCGGTGTCGAGGATCGCCTTGTGCTCGGTCACCACGGTGATCACGTGGTTGCCTTTGTCCTTCAAGAACTCCGCGACGCCCTTGAGCGCGAGGTTGTTGGCCTCGGTGGCCCCGCTGGTAAACGCGATCTCTTTGGCGTCCGCGCCGATCACCGCGGCCACCTGCGCGCGCGCCCGGCTCACCGCCTCCTCGGCCTCCCAACCAAAGGCGTGGGTGCGGCTCGCGGCGTTGCCGAAGTGCTCCGTGAAAAACGGCAGCATGTGCTGCAACACCGCGGGGTCCACTGGACACGTGGCGGCGTAATCGAGGTAGATGTGTTGTTGGTCGGTCATGGTCCGCTCCGCTCTCCCGAACTTCCGAGGCCTGCGTCGCTGCGCAGATGAATCCCGGCGACGAGGCTCGACTCCGGGATCACGTGACGGTCGCTTCGACAGTCGCCGCACGCCGACTCCACCGACACCGCCTCATCACAGGTGCGGCAGGCTTCGAGGTACGCCAAGCTCTCCTCCAGGTCGCGCTCGAGTCGCTCAAGCCGCTCAAGTTGTTCCCGCGTCTGCTTGAGTTTCTCGTCAAAAATTTCACGCACACCGACCATGGCCTCGGGCGCCTTGTCGGCGGTCGCCACCGCGGACAACAACCCGGAGATCTGCGCGAGCTTGAAGCCGAGGTCTTGGAGCTTGCCGATCCAATAGACCCGCGCGAGCTCGTCAGGCCCGTACAGGCGAAAGCCTCCCGCCGACCGACGCGGCTGCAACAGCCCGCGCTCCTCGTACAAATGGAGCGCGCGGACCGTCTTTCCAGTCTTTCGGGAGAGTTCCCCGATTTTCATGAGTGTTGGCATGGCGTCGTCCCAAACCTTACCCTTACGTAAGGGTTGGTCCTTCTTCGAGCATGGGTGCACTTCGTCCGCTCGTCAACCGCTACAGGCCCCCGAATCGACCCCTGCGAACGTTGGAATGCTCGCACGCGGACCGTTCCTGCATGCGCATTTCCCGCATGCGCCTAGGAACTCGCTCGCAATGGCCCTCGAACGCCAGCCCGCGAGACGGCTGCGCCCGCGTAGATTTGCCCCTCGACCTGTCGTAGCGTTCCTAGGCTGTGATCGGATTTTCGGAAAAAATGAAGGACAGCCTCGGGGGTGATGGCGCGAAGGTGTTGGTGCAGACCAACAACGCCATGGTCGGCCGGGGCAGCGCGCTGGAAGTCAACGTCGTCGTGGAGGGCGGGAACAAGCCGGCCACTGTCGATGCCTTGATCATGAGGGTGCTCGAGGCGCGGCGGCACTGGGTGGATGCGGATGGAAATATCGTCCAAGACAGCGACGCGAACGAGGCGAGCCAGCGCGGCCCGCTCCTCCCCGAATGGACCCAACAAGTGCTCAAGGAGCACATCGTCGAGGTCGGTCAAGAAGTTTCCCCTGGCAGCTCCGCGTACCTGCCGGTGATGATCGAGATCCCGGATCAGTGTGGACCCACCGGCGACGCGTGCAAGGTCACCATCAACGCCCAAGCAGACATCAAGCAGCAGATCGACCCCTCGGGGAACGGCCGCATCGTCGTCAGCTAGTCTCCTCGGCGCTGCGACCGACCACCAAGATTCCCTACGAAGCGCCGCGGCGAAGCGTGGCCATTTGTCGAAACATCGCCTATGTTCGCAACGATGCGTGTTCGATTCTTCCCACGCGCCGGTGCCCGCACGGCGAGCAGCCTGGTGACTTGCACCGCGCTCGTCATGGCCCCCCACAGCGCGCGCGCCTTCACTGCCGCGCCCGCCGAGCCTACCCCTGCCCAGCCCGCGCCCGCCGAGCCCGCGCCTGCCCAGCCCGCACCCGCCGAGCCTACGCCCACAAAATCGCTGCCAGTGGCCTCCGAGATCCCTGGAGAGGACACCCCGGCGAACACCACCGTGACCACTGCGCCCGCCCCCTACGATGAGGCGCCAACCTCTGCCCCCGGTCCCTCGACCGTCGAAACCACCGAGGACAGCGCGGCCACCGATCAGCTTGAGGGTACCGCGCTCGAGACCCAAGAGCCGCTCCCAGCCGGGGTCCCCGAGCGTCTGCCTCCGCTCCAGCTCGCGGGCTGGTGGTCGACCTTCGCGGGCATCTCCTTGGCGACGGCCGGAGGAATCTTCGCCGGGCTGGCGGAGCGCGAGCAAAACGAGGCCGAACAGCTCGCCACCAGCTTTAACGTGGACGCCGGCAGCCGGCTGCTCTACGAAGACGTGCGATCCGATTACGAGCGCCATTTAAAGCGCGGCGGCGCCTTCGCGTGGACCTCACGCGGATTTTTGATCGCCGGCGGCTTGGCCGTCGTCTCTGGGATCGTGTTGTTCGCGCTCCACAAGAAACGCTCCAAGCCGTCCTCGTCAGCGGGTCTTCGGTGGCGCGGTGGCGCGGCGATGGAGGTGACGTTTTGAGCCACGCCCAACAGAGCCACCAGCCAGCGCGTGAGGGACCCGCTCTTTGGAAATTTGGGTTCCTCCTCGGGGCGAGCTTCGCGCTCTCCATGTTCACCTCGGCGTGCTTCGACGCGCCAGACGGCGCGGTGACCTTCGCCTGTGATCTCATCGCCGCGCCCGCGTGCCCGGAGGGCTACGCCTGCCAATCAGACGGCTGCTGCCACGAGATCGGCTCCGACGTGGAGTCCAACCAGGGCAGCTGCCGCCTCGGCGGCGAGGAGGGCATGGGCGACACCGGGACCTCGGACACCGGGACCTCGGACACCGGGACCTCGGACACCGGGGGTTAGGGGCGCCAGGGCGCGTTCTTCGCCTCACCGAGGCCTACGGATCCGCGGGGAGCGACGACCCTCCGACGCCGCTCGCGCGAGGCCGGAGAGATCCCCCGTCACCGCGCCCCCCAGCCATCGCGGCATCTGGAATCGGCGCGGCGCGCCGTCCATCCCCCCGAACCAGGCCCGCCCCTGTTGAGTCCGGGTGCCGAGGAGGCTACAAGGGGCACACCCGAAGACTGGGGCAGACGACACGTGGGACTCAAAGACCTATTTTCAAGCGGCGGACGCGGCCGCTCTCGCCTCGAGCGGAGCATCAAAACGACGACGAGCCAATACGCTCAGTCCCCCGATCGCTACCTCGCCATGGAGCGCTTGCTCGACGATGGCAGCGACGACGCCTACGTGGGGCTGCTGCGGCGCTTCACCATCGCGGCCAGCAAATCCATCGAGGACGAGGAGGAGAAAGGCTGGGTCTATCGCCGCATGTGCGCGCTGGGCCCCGACGTACTCCCGGCCCTCAAAGAGTTCTCCTTGCGGTACGACAATATCGCGTGGGCGCTGCGCATCCTCGAAGAGGTGGCGAACGAAGCGCAAGAATGGGCGCTGCTCGAGGCGCTGCTCGAAGCGAACCCTCCGGAATACGCCCGCGACCCCGCGAAGAAACTACAGATCCTCACCCACGTGTTCGACATCGACGACCCTCGCGTCGCCGGCATCTTGGCGCGCTTCCTCGCTGATCCCGACGAGGGCGTGCGCTTCTTCGCCGCAGACGCCCTGGTGAACGTGGGGGAAGAAAGCTGCGTCGAGCCCCTCGTCCGCCACCTCCTCGCGGACACCGAAGACTCTCTCCGCGTGAAGACCCGCGTACAAGACGGCTTGGCAGAGCACGCGTGGGACCTGGCTGCGTGGTCAGACAAAATCCCCGCCGTGCTCGACAGCGAACACGGCTTCGAAGACAACAAGCTCATAAAGCGCTGAGGCATGCCAAAACGTACAGACATCGAGAAGATCCTCGTGCTCGGGTCGGGACCGATCGTCATCGGGCAAGCTTGTGAGTTTGACTACTCCGGCACTCAAGCCGTGAAGGCCCTCGTCGCGGAGGGCTATCGCGTCTCGTTGATGAACTCGAACCCCGCCACCATCATGACCGACCCCGCGGTGGCAGAGGCCACCTACGTGCGGCCGCTGACGGTGGAGCACCTCGAGGCCGTCATCCGTGAGGTCAAGCCCGACGCCATCTTGCCCACCGTCGGGGGGCAAACGGCGCTGAACCTCGCCGTGGAGGCGGCCCACGCCGGCGTGCTCGAGCGCCACAACGTGCCCCTCCTGGGCGCCAAGACCGACGTGATCGAGAAGGCCGAGGACCGTGACCTGTTCAAGGCCGCCATGCTCAAGATCGGGCTCGACGTGCCCCGGTCCTTCTACATTCACTCGCTCGAGGAGGCCCAAGCGGCCCAGACGCAGATCGGCTTCCCGGCGATCATTCGGCCGAGCTTCACGATGGGAGGCTCCGGCGCGGCCATCGCCTACAACCGCGAGGAGTTCGACTCCATGGTGCAGTTCGCGATCTCAGAGAGCATGCGCGGCGAGGCGTTGATCGAAGAGTCCATCCTCGGCTGGAAAGAGTACGAGCTCGAGGTCATGCGGGACGAGAAGGACAACTTCGTCGTCATCTGCTCCATCGAGAATATCGATCCCATGGGGGTCCACACCGGCGACAGCATCACCATCGCCCCTGCCCTCACGCTCACCGACAAGGAGCTCCAGCGCATGCGGGACCAGGCGAAGATGGTGGTCTCCGAGGTGGGCGTAACCACCGGCGGCTGCAATATCCAGTTCGCCGTGGAGCCCGACACCGGGCGCATCGTCGTCATCGAGATGAACCCACGGGTGAGCCGCTCCTCCGCCCTCGCCTCCAAGGCCACGGGCTTCCCGATCGCCAAGTTCGCGGCGAAGCTGGCCGTGGGCTACACCCTCGACGAGCTGTACAACGACATCACGAAGGTCACGCCGGCGAGCTTTGAGCCCTCCATCGACTACATCGTCACGAAGATTCCGCGGTTCACGTTTGAGAAATTCCCAGGCGCCGACGACACGCTCACCATTCAGATGAAATCCGTCGGGGAGGCCATGGCCATCGGCCGCACCTTCCGCGAATCCTTGTGCAAGGCCATGAACAGCATGGAGACGGACACCTACGGATTCGACTGGGAGCCCCTCGAGCCCATCGCAGATGAGTCGCTGGACCTGCTGCTGAGCCGCCCGAGCCCCACGCGCCTCTGGTACATCGGCTACGCGCTCCGGCGTGGCGTGACCGTGGAGCATATCCACCACCGCACCCGCATCGATCCGTGGTTCCTCCACCAGATCGCGGCCATCGTCGCCTGCGAAGACGAGGTCGGGCACGCCACGCCAGGCCAGGTGCCCGTGCCCAAGATGCTGCGGTGGGCGAAGCGCACCGGGCTCAGCGATCGTCGCATCGCCTACCTGTGCGGGACGTCAGAGGATTCTGTCCGGGCCAAGCGTCGCCAGGCCGGCATCCTCCCCGTGTTCAAGACCATCGACACCTGCGCCGCCGAGTTCGAGGCGCACACCCCGTACCTGTACTCTACCTACGACGAGGAGTGCGAGGCCAATGTCAGCGACCGAAAGAAAGTCGTCATCTTGGGTGGCGGCCCGAACCGCATCGGTCAGGGGCTCGAGTTCGACTACTGCTGCTGCCACGCCGCGTTCGCCTTGTCCGACGCCGGCTTCGAGACCGTGATGGTCAACTGCAACCCCGAGACGGTCTCTACGGACTACGACACGAGCGACCGCCTGTACTTTGAGCCGCTCACGCTCGAGCGGGTGCTCGACATCCTCGACGTCGAGAGTCAAGCGGGCGAGCTCGTCGGCGTGTTGGTGCAATTCGGCGGACAGACGCCCCTGAAGCTCGCGAACTCCATCGAGCGCGCGGGCTACAAACTCCTCGGCACCCCCGCCGACAGCATCGACCTCGCGGAGGACCGCGGCCGCTTTGGCGAGCTGCTCAACCAGCTCGGCCTCGCCTGTCCGCGATGGGGGGTGGCGCGCTCCCCCGAAGAGGCGTTCGAGTCGGCCCGCCAGATCGGCTACCCGGTCTTGGTGCGGCCGAGCTACGTGCTCGGTGGCAGGGCCATGGAGATTGTGTACTCCGACGCCCACCTCGCCAAGTATATGCGCGAGGCGGTCGAAGCCTCCCCTGACCACCCCGTGCTCATCGACGAGTTTTTGGACAACGCCACCGAGTTCGACGTGGACGCGGTGAGCGACGGCGAAGACGTCGTGGTCGGAGGGATCATGGAACATATCGAAGAGGCGGGCGTTCACAGCGGCGACTCAAGCTGCTCTCTGCCGCCGGTGAACGAGCCGCCGGAGCTGATCGAGGAGATCCGACAGACCACGATCAAGCTGACGCGCGCCCTCGGCGTAGTGGGGCTCATGAACGTACAGTTCGCCGTCAAAGGCGGGCGTCTGTTCGTGCTTGAGGTGAACCCTCGCGGCTCTCGAACGGTCCCCTTCGTCTCCAAAGCCGTCGGCACGCCCCTCGCGAAGATCGGCGCGCTCGCGGCGGCCGGGAAGCGACTCTCGGAGCTTGGCGTTCAAGAGCGCCAACCCAGCCTCGTCGCCGTGAAGGTCCCCGTATTTCCGTTCACGAAGTTCAAGGAGGCCGACACCATCTTGTCGCCAGAGATGCGGAGCACCGGCGAGGTCATGGGCCTCGCGGAGAACTTTGGAGACGCCTTCAGGCTCGGGCTCGAGGCGGCCGATATTCACCTCCCGCAAGAAGGGCTGGTGTTCGTCAGCGTTCGAGACGGCGACAAGGAGGCGGTCAAACCCGTCCTCGATCGTCTCCATGCGCTCGGCTTCTCGTTCATCGCGACCCGAGGGACCGCCCGGGCCATCCGCGCCCGCGGGTACGACTGCGAACCCGTGAACAAGGTCAAGGAGGGGCGACCGCACATCGTCGACCGACTCGTGAACGGCGATGTCGTCATGGTCATCAACACCACCGTCGGGGTCCAATCGATCAAGGATTCCTTCTCCATTCGGCGGACCGTGCTGACCCGACGCATCCCTCACTTCACGACGATCTTTGGCGCGATGGCCGCAGTCAGCGCTATCGAGGCGGCCCGCGCTGGTGCATCCAGCGAAAAAGCGATATCTCTTCAGGAGTGCCACAAGATGCCCCCGCTGAAGCAAGGGGACGCATTGAGCGCTCCGCCTGAGGGTTATCGTTCCGCGAGTTCGGGCCCCGAGTGAGGGCCTCAACCCCGCGGTCATGCGCGGGTCGGCGCACGAAATGAGATCACCATGGACGACAAATTTCCCATGACACCCACAGGTCACCGCAAGCTCAAGGCGGAGCTCCGCCAAGTGCGGGATGTGGACCGACACGAGAACGTTCGCGAAATCGAGGCCGCCCTCGAGCACGGCGACTTGAAAGAGAACGCCGAGTATCACGCGGCCAAGGAGCGCCAGGCCCAAATCAACGGCCGGATGCGCATGCTCGAATACCGGCTCGCCAACGCGGTCGTCATCGATCCCGCCACCGTCAAATCGGAGAAGGTCGCCTTCGGAGCCACCGTCACGTTGACGGACGCCGAATCGGAGGAGGAGGTCGTGTACTCCATCGTCGGCGAAGACGAGGCCGACGTCGCACGCGGGCTCATCAACGTCAACTCCCCCGTCGCTCGCGCCATGATCGGCAAGATGGAAGGCGATGAAATCCTCGTCAAGCTGCCCCGCGGTGATCGGGAGTTCGAACTCATGTCGGTGGAGTTCAAGCCCGTCTCGTGAGCACGTTGGTCCCACGCTCCACCCGGTGGCTAGGGCTGCTCGTCACCGTCGCCTCCCTCGGTGGATGTAAGCCTTCGGCCGGCGAGGTCTGCCGCTGCGGCTCGGACTGCGCCGACGGGCTGGTGTGCGCCTACAACGGGTCGATTCTCCCGCCCGACGAGTGTCGCCCGCCCGAACAGCTTGGCGAGTGCGTGAACGACGAATCACTCACGGACGGCGACGACGGGCTCGACCCCATGCAGCCACATATGGACATGCTCACGAAGCTCGACCTCGGCGGTGATGGAGACGACACCGGCACCGACTCCGGCGCCACCGGCACCGACTCCGGCGCCACCGGCACCGACTCTGGATCCACCGGCACCGACTCTGGATCCACCGGCGGGTAGCGGGGACGATGACCGAGTCCAACCGCGATGACGCGCACTGGCTGCTGAGACTCCAAGCGGAGGAGTGGATCGACGCGGCGCGACGCGAACTTGTGCTCGCCGACGCGCCGGGCGCCCACCGCCGGCGCGTGATCACGCATCTGCGGCGCGCGGCCGGGATGGGACTCAACGGGTACCTCGTCGCGAGGTACGATGACGCCTCCACGTCGATCGACCAGCTCGCCCGCGTGTGGGGCCGCAGCTACATGGATCACTTGCGGGCGCTGTCCGACGACGCGCCGCTCTTCGATTTGCCGACGTCCGCCCGAGGGCGCGCCAAAGCCCTGCGCTCCCTTCAATTTCAAGCGAGCGCCGGCGGGCTCGTCTCCATCCGCAACACGGCCGGTGACGACCTCGACGCCGGGAGAGACGCTGCCCGTTTTCTGGTCGATGCCTGCGCGGATCGAACGCTGCGCGGGCGCCATCGCGAATAGGCGCGGTCACCTCGCGCGACCCGAAGGCGCATGCTAGACCTTGGACGTGGGCGTTCGCTTTTGCCATCGTAGCCATCGTAGCCTTCGCAGCCGTCGCAGCCGTCGCAGCCGAGTCGCGCTCTCGCTCCTATGCCTGGTCGCCACCTCCCCCGCGTGTGAGCGCGTCCCAGACAGCGACCTCCTCACGAGCAGCGGCGGTGGCGACGGTGCGGATGGAGGAGCCCCTCCACCGAGCTCCAAGCTCTGCGATCCCGTCCAGCAATCTTGCCCCGACGGATTTAAGTGCAGCGCGTTCGTCGAGGTAGAGGGGGACGTCCGCTACGAGTGCGTCGACGAGCTCGCGTGGAATTCAACCTACGGCTTGTGCGATGTGGTGAGCGGCGCCTCCAACGACGGCTGCCCAAAAGGCAGCGCCTGCCTCCCCTCGTCCTTCTTGGACTCGCAAGGGCTCTGCCTCCCGCTGTGCGTACATGACGAGGGGTGCAGCGCCGACGCGAGGTGCCTCTCCACGGTCGGCATCGGGGCCAGCTACTGCGCACCGTCCTGCGCTCCGTTGACCCCCGAATGCCCCGCCCCGACCATGCGGTGTATGGAGTCGCCGGTCGGCTTCGCGTGCCGCTTCGAATCGTCCGTCAACCTGCACGACGCCGGTCAAGGGTGTGGCGCCTTCACCCAGAAACTCTGCGACGAGGGCCTCGTCTGCCTCTACGCGGGCCTCCTCCTCGATTGCGCGGAGACGTCCTGCTGCGCGCCGCTGTGTGACCCCGAGGGCACCACCGATGACTGCGCTGCGAACCTCGAGTGTGTCCCGCTTGACGCGCCAGGCTACCCCCCAGGGATCGGCGCCTGCCACATCCCGTTCTAAGGTCGGCGCGCTAGAGCGGACGCACCGCATCCTGGAAGACAACGTCCGAGCATGGGCGCGAGTCCGGCGACGCCGGGGAGTCGATGGGGACGATGCGATCTCCGACGAGCACGCCGCGGCGGATCGTGAGCGGGGCAAGCGGGGCGAGCGACGGGTGCGCGGACTCCTCGAAGAGAACATCTCCACCGCACGCCCGTGGTCGCCACCGGCGCGCCGGCCCGCGAGACACCCCGCGATCGATCCACGGCGGCCCCAGCCAGGGATCGGCCACCTCTCTCGCCGCTTGCGCCCCCGGCTCCGGCGACATCCACAGCCCCTCACGCGTCGCGGCTCCCTCTGGATCTAAAGGGCGCCGCGAGTACCACAGCAAGATGCGAGGCCCCACATGCGCCGCCGCGATCGTGCAGCGCGCTGGCGCCTCGCACCACGCGGGCAGCGGAGCCATGAGCGGGGCGTCGTCGGTCTTTGGGCGGAGACTTCGAAGCTCGAACACCCGCCCCTTCGTCGCGGCAGTTGATGCCTCCACGAGCCCCCAGCCGCAGCCTCCCCCCACCGTCAGCAGGGTCTGTGGAGGTGGGCGGAGACAGCCCTCGATGACCTCTCCCCGGTTGTCGGCACCCGCCGGTCCGCCGGTCGCTTCAAATTGTTCGGGCACGGATCCCGCGCACGCGCCGAGCGGCGAGGAGCAGCCGCTCCCGAGGAGCGCGAGCAGGCAGCCGCGCACGCGCCGACAACGAAGAGCTCCCGAAGTCACGGCACGTTCACATCACGGTCTTGATCAAGACTTCGCCCACCGCCGTCTGACCGACTCGATACCCCGTGTATCCGAACGTGCTGACCTCCCAGAGCAACACGTCATTCGCGTCGTAGCCCTTCAAGACGTCCTGGTTGATCGACACGTTAGGCTTGCCTCCACAGGTCGCGTCGGTGAGTCCTGCGTCCGGGAGCGGCCCGAAGACGACCTTGCGTCCCGAGAGGTCGTCATCGGTGATGGTGAAATTGATCGTCAACAGTCCCTGAGCCGCGTCGGGATTCTCCGCGTCGATGAACACTTGTTGGACGGACTCCACCTCGCAGCCCATGGCCCCCAGGTACTCGTCGCCATCGCAGATGCGGTTGTTGTCGACCCAGTCGTTGAGCACCTTCTCCCCTTCGATCGCGTCGAACTGGTAGGCTGGAGAATCCGCCAGGTAGAACTGATTGATGCACTGCGAGTACTTGAGGCGAGCCACAAGTCGCGTCGTACCTACAAACGGGTCTTCGCTGATATTCTCCGCCCAGTGCATCTCGATCTGGATGACATCGTGACCGTCACCAGAATTCGAATCAGCTCCACAGGCGTTGGCGCTGAGAGACAACATCACGGCGGGCACGAAGACACGGGTTCTCATGCCGAGAGTGTGACAGAGCGACTCCGCCGCGGGCAAGCAGTCGCCGCCGAACACTCGTGAAATTCCAGCGCGCACGCCCGCTGTCACGCGCTCAATCACCTCGTTCTTCGCGAGGGTCGGCCGCGACTCCATCAACGCGCTGCGGGTCGAGGGAGCGCCGATTTTCCCAATCGGACGGTGACGGATCGCCTCCATCGGTGCGCCCCATTCCGCCTGTTGCGGGGCCTGCGCATTATCGCGCACGCGGCCTCCAGCGCCCGGGCCGCGCGCGCAGAGGTCGTTTACTGAGACACGGCCGCATCTCGATCGCACCGCCGTCTTCGACCGCGTTCCCGCGTTTCTGCGGGCCCGCGGCGACGGGCCACGGCCAACGTCGATCCCGCGCCAGCCATTTCGTGAGATCAGGCGACGAATCCCGCAGCCCCGCGCCCCCGAGGACGCGTCATTCACGCGGTTTGTCTGGGCAGCCACCGGCGCGACCCCCTCGCTGCCGCTCGAAATCCCGCGCCGTCCCACCGCTGAGCGTGCTCTGCTGGGCCATGACCCCGAGCCGCTCCTTAAAGTCCCACCCAACCGATTTACCGAGAAGCGGCCTCCAGCGGGCGCCACGGTGAATCTCCCCATCGTGTCTGGGATGACGTGCTCACCGCGACGCGAATCGCGGGACACACCAAAAGATCCAGCGTCCCAGAAAGTGTACCGGCCACCACTACTAAAGTGAGTCTGTACATCTGCTCCGTTGATGATTCACGAGGAGTATCGGGCAGCAAATTTCTCGCGGTCATAGGGCGATTGCGGTTTGACACCCCAAGGCACCCTGCCTACGCTAACGCAGTCGCATGAATCCCATTCATCTACTCGTCGTGGATGACGATCCGTGGATCTTGAGGATGGTTTCCTCGACCCTCAAGACCCGGAATTACGTCGTTGAGACGGCCAAGCACGGGAGAGAAGCCCTCGATCTCGCGCGGCGAAATACGCCCGACCTCGTGATCACGGACGTGATGATGCCGGAGATGGACGGACAAAAGTTGGTGTCGGAGATGCGCGCCGATCCCTCGCTGCAGCGGGTGCCCGTGCTCTACTTGACGGCCCTCGGGAAAGACGAGGGGAAGCTGAGGTCCATGGGGCTCGCCCCCGAAGACTACATCACCAAACCCTTCCGGTTCGACGACCTCGAGAAGCGCGTACATGCGGCCGTCAACCGCACCGGCGACGCGCCCTCCGCACCGTCTTCGGACGCACCGTCGCAACCCAACCAACAAGCGACGACGCAACCTCACGCGCGCGTGCCAACCCAACCCAACCCCACCGTCGGACCTCCCGCGGGGCCCGGACCCTACGGGCAGCCTCCCCCAGGCTACGGCTACGGGCAGCCTCCTCCCCCAGGCTACGGCTACGGACAAGCGCCACCGGGCTACGGACAGCCTCCCCCAGGCTTCGGCTACGGGCAACCTCCCCCAGGATACCCTCCCATGCAACCGGGGTACGGATACCCCCCCGGATACGGACACCCTCCCCCAGGGTATCCGGCCCCTGGTCCCGACGGAACACCAATGGATCCAGGCATGACGCCGCCTCCTGATGCCGGCGGCGCTCAGCCACCTCCGGACGGACAAGAAGTGCCCGAGCTGACGACGCCCTCGGTGACAGACTCCGCCAACGCTGAGCCGCCTACCTTTCCGGGCATCCGACGAAAGAACAGTGGACTGCGCGGTCGACTCGAGCAGCTCGGGCTGTCCAGCTTGCTCGTGATGCTGGAGATGGAGCGCAAGGATGGGCTGTTGCTGTTGAAAAACGGCGAAGACGACACCGTCGCGCGGTTCTTCCTGCGGCGGGGACAGGTCATCCAGGCGCGTATCGAAAAACGTGATGATCTCGACGGACGCCAATCGGTCTACGCAGCGCTCGCCTGGACCAAGGGGAAGTTCAGTTTCTCCGCCATGGAAGTCGACATGGAAGACGAGATAAAATCGACCACGACCGGGCTCTTGATGGAGGGCGCCCGGATCATGGACGAGGACAACCGCTGAGCCTCGAGGTCTCCCCGTGCCACGCACCCATGACGCTGACGACGCCGACCGTGAGGCGAACGGCCCGCCGCGTGGAGAGACGGGGGAACGCGCGCGCAGGCACGACGAGCTGCTCACAAAGATCCCTCCCACCGACTACCACCGCGGGCGGTTCGCAGGCTACGACGCGGGTCGTCGCGTACGTCGCGGCATCGTCATCTTCGCGGCGTTCGGGGTGCTCTGCAGCGTGTGCGCCTATCTTTGGTACGTCCGCCATGCCGAGTGGGCGCGGACACACCCCTTCGTCCTCCCAGCAGGCACCGACCTGAGCCGCCTGACCCGAACCTTGGTTTGGAACGAGGGGCGCGGGCGCTTCGCGCTCGACGAAGAGCCCCCTGGTGTGGAGAAGATCGTGCTGCCCGACCGCTCGCTCACGCTGGCTGAGGGCAGCGTGCGCGCGCAGGTCGTGGTGTACGTCGAAGACGGCGTGACCACCGAGATCGAGGTGCTGTCAGGCCACGTCGCCCAGGTCATGACCGACAACCGCGAGTAGCTTCGCCGCCGGCTCCCTCGTGATCTCAGGATCCGCCACGCGGTCGCTCGATGTGGGGGATGTCGACGGCGACGCCTCCTGCCCGCGGCGGTCGAGCGCTTTGATCGGTCCACGCCCCCACCGGCGCCCCCACCCCGCTCCGGAAGGAGCGCCCCGTGGGCGCGCCCGCCCGCGCCCGCACGTGGGCCAGCTCGACGCGACCAAGCCGCCACACGAACGCGGCGATCATCACCGTCATCAGCCTGCCCGTCGCGAGCGCCCAGATCCCGAGGGCGAGGGCGAGGTAGCCCCCCACCGTCGCGGTGATCTCGGTGGCGCGCAGGCGGCCGCGCGAGCGCTCGAGCCACGCGCGCATCACCCGTCCACCGTCCATGGGAAAGACCGGCAGCAAGTTGAACAGGGCCAGCATCGCGTTGGACCAGATGGCGACGTCGATCAGCACGGCGGCCACCCCCACCTCGCGACCCACCACTTGTCCCACCATCAACGCGAACACAAACAGCGCCACGTTCACCAGCGGACCTGCGAGGGCGACGTGGAGCTCTTGTTTGGGCGTGCGTGGCAGCGACGACAGACTCGCGAGGCCACCGAGCGGAGACAGGGTGATGGACCGAGTCCCGATCCCATAGTGACGAGCCATCAACGCGTGCCCGAGCTCGTGCAACCACACAAAGCCCAAAACGAGGCCGAGCGCGCACACCGCGAGCCCCGCGCTCATCGCCCCGCCGCCAGACCACGCGGCGCTGAGCGCGAGATAGAGGGCGAACAACCCTACGCTCCAGTGAACGCGCGTCTCGATGCCCGAGAGCGTGCCTACCGACCACGTCCACCGAGCGCGACCCGCGAGTTGTTCCATGCGCAGACTCATCGCTCGTCAACCTAATCATCCCACCCCTGAACGCAACCCCGCGAGATCAGTTTCGCGCTCGCGCTCGCGCATGACGCACGGCCAAGTCAGCCCTCGCCGTCGACAGACAACAAGTCCGACAGCGGCGCGGGCCACCGCGTACGGAAGGTGACTCTGGCGCCAGTCGCGGGATGATCGAGCTCAATGCGCGACGCGTGAAGCGCATGCCGCGGGAGCCCGAGCTCCTGCTCGACTTCGGACATCGGGCGTCCGTCCTCGACGATGGACAAAAACACGTCCTCCGAGACGCCGTAGAGCTTATCGCCGACGATCCCATGCCCGACGTGGGCGAGGTGCGCCCTGATCTGATGCGTGCGTCCGGTCCGGGGCTGGGCGCGAACGAGCGTGATCGGGGCGTCGCGGAAACTCCCGGTTTTCAGCGGGGTCACGGAGGTCTGCGCGGCGAGCCCGCCTTCACGCTCTGGGCGCTCGCCCATCTTGATGTTGATTCGAGACCCGCGAGCGGGCCCGAGCGGCACCTCGATGTCTATAGGATCTACCAGTCGCCCGTGAACCAGGGCGAGGTATTCCTTTCGCACGGTGCGCCGAAAGAAGCCGTTCTTCAGCGTGGCCGCCAGCCGCCCACGCTGACCGAAGACCATCACCCCCGAGGTCTCGCGGTCGAGCCGATGCGCCATCTCCCACCCGTGCCCCGCGCCGAGGCGCGTGTCCATGAGCGCCGTGAGGGTGTGCCGGAGGTAGCGCGCGGTCGGGTGCACCGGCAGCCCCGCGGGCTTGTTGATCACCAGCATCGCGTAGTCTTGGAACACGACGTCGTAGTCCATGACCACCGCGGGCTCGTCGGGCACCGGACGATGCACCACGACGCGCTGCCCTTGGTGGACGCGGGTCTGCTTGCGGACGAGCGGGATCCCCGTAGCTCCGTCGGTCACCCGACCGAGCTCGATGATTCGGTGGATCCTGCTGCGGGAGAGGCGTTCAAATCGCTTCGCGAGGAATCTATCGAGGCGGTAGCCCGCGCCCGCCTCCGTGACCTCGATCTCAATGTCGAGGAATTCCCGCTCCGGCTCGGTCCCATCCGTATAGCTCGTGGCGGAGAGGGCCCGGGCGCCCCCCTCGTCTCCCCTGGCGCGCGCAGGCGCTTGTGACCCCACAGCCGCGGGGCCGGGCGGCTCTCGCTCCGTCCATCCGTCGTCTTTATCGCCTGTTCGTCGCCGGTGCATCCAATCGCTCCAAGGGTTATACTCTGCGGCCATGAGTGAGCAAGGCGCGGACGTATCCAAAGATGATGAAGGCGGCATGGCGACCACGATCTTGGTGGGGCTGCTTATCCTCGGATTCGCGGGGTGGTTCCTCTTCGGTCGCTCCGACGGCCAGAGCGGAGCGCACGACGCGGGCAAGAACGCGGCCGGCGCCCTCGCCAGAACCGAGGGGAGCATCGCCGCGCGCGGTTCGGATCCAGCGCGTCGCGCGAATCGAGACCCCGCTGCGAGCCCTCAGTCCCGCGGTCTCGTGACGGCCGAGCCCGAAGCCGAGCCCCGCACGCGCGAAGAAAAAATCGCCAGAGCCGAGCGCGACCTTCGGCGGGCGAAAGATCGCCTCACCCGAATCGAGCGCGGGGTGGAGCGGTTCGACGAGTCCCGCGCCCGCGCGGTGGAGAAGGCCCCGAACGCCGCGATCAAAGAGGCCGAGTACGACCGCAAAGAGGAGAACATGGCGAAGAATCTCGAGCTCACGAAGACGAAGATCGAAGAGCTTGAGGATGTCCTCGCCAATCTTCGATCCGGTGAACCACCGACGGCGGCCGCGCCCGCGCCCCTCGAGGCGGAGCGAGCGGACCCCGCGGCCCCGACACCGGCCGCCGCGGATGACGACACCGAGGAGTAGGCGCGAGGGGCCTCCCCCTCCATCGCTCCAATAAAGAGAGGGAGCCTTCGAACCTCGAAGACCCCCTCGTTCTCGACCCGACCGGCGCTAGTAGCGGTAGTGACCGGGCTTGAAGGGGCCCTGACGCGGGATGCCGAGGTACTCCGCTTGCTCCTCGGAGAGGCTGGTGAGCTTCGCCCCGAACTTTTCGAGGTGGAGCCGCGCGACCTTTTCGTCGAGGCTCTTGGGTAAGGTGACCACCTCAGGCGCCTTGCCGTCCGCCTTGGTGAGCATATTGTCCCCATAGGTCTCGGCGCTGGTGTGAAGTTCGATCTGAGCGATGGTCTGGTTGGTGAACGAAGCGCTCATGACGAGGCTCGGGTGCCCGGTGGCGCAGCCGAGGTTCACCAGGCGTCCCTCGGCGAGCACGAGGATGCTGTGTCCGCTCCCCCCGGGGCCGTGCGTGGTGTTCTTGAAGCGCCACTCGTGCACCTGGGGCTTGATCTCGATCTTCTCGACCTCGCCGCGCTCCGCCATGGCTTCAAGCCCCGCCATGTCGATCTCGTTGTCGAAGTGACCGATGTTGCAGACGATGGCGTTGTGCTTCATCCGGCTCATGTGATCTGCCGTGATGATGTCCTTGTTCCCGGTGGCCGTGCAGAAGATGTCGAACTCACCGACAGCGTCGTCGAGGCGGACCACGTCGAGACCCATCATGCATGCCTGCAGCGCGCAGATGGGGTCAATCTCGGAGATGGAAACCCGGGCGTACTGACCGCGGAGGGAATCCGCCGATCCCTTTCCCACATCCCCGAAGCCGCAGATAAGCGCGCGCTTGCCTGAGATGAGCACGTCCGTGGAGCGCATGATGGCGTCGACGAGACTGTGCCGACAGCCGTACACATTGTCGAACTTGGACTTGGTGACCGAGTCGTTCACGTTAATGGCGGGGAACAGCAAAGTCCCGGCAGTGGCGCGCTCGTACAGGCGATGGACGCCCGTGGTGGTCTCCTCGGAGACGCCACGGATCTTCGCCGCCATCGGCGTCCAGAAGTTGTCCCCCCGCTCCTCACGGACGGTCTTGAGCACGGTCAAGATCACCTTCTCCTCAGCGTTGCTCGCCTTGGAGGGATCTGCGACCTCGCCGGCCTTCTCAAGCTCGTGGCCAAGGTGCACGAGCATCGTGGCGTCGCCACCGTCGTCGAGGATGAGGTTGGGGCCGTCTGCTCCTGGCCACGTCAGCGCCTGCAGGGTGCACCACCAGTACTCCTCGAGGGTCTCGCCCTTCCAGGCGAACACGGGCGGACCCTTGGGCGCGTCGGTGCTTCCCCCTTGGCCCACCACGACCGCCGCTGCCGCGTGATCCTGGGTGGAGAAGATGTTGCAAGACACCCAGCGGATCTCGGCGCCGAGGGCCGTGAGCGTCTCGATGAGCACCGCCGTCTGGATCGTCATGTGCAGCGAGCCCATGATCTTGGCGCCCTTGAGGGGTTGCGAGGCCAGGTACTCCTCGCGGAGGGCCATGAGGCCGGGCATCTCTTGCTCGGCGAGTTGGATCTCCTTACGCCCGTAATCAGCGAGCGAGATGTCTGCGATTTTAAAATCTTGAGTCATATCAGTTGGTACTTTCTTGAGAATGAACGTTGCTAGACGCAAGCCGGGACGTCGCGATAGTGCGCTACCCAGCCCGCGGGGTCTTTGAAGAGACGCGCGCAGTGAATGTGCTTGCGGTCGGTGAGGAAGAATCGGTGATAGAGATTCGCGGGGACGACGAGGAGGTCGCCGCTCTCCACAAACACGCGCAGCCATCGCTCGTCCGCGGCGCGAATCTCGAAGACCCCGTCGCCATCGAGTACAAAACGAACCTCATCCTCGGTGTGGAGGTGCTCCTCTTTAAACTTGTCGCAGATCTGCTCCAAGTTCTCGGTGGTCGGAGTGAGCTGGACCTCGTCTTGGACGATATACCCACGCGCGCTCTTGAGCGCGTCGAGAGACGCTTGGGCCCCGGTGGAGCCCACCTCGAGGCGCTCGTAGTGAACACCCACGGCGAGGAGATCGTTGAGCGTCGGTGCCGGTGTCGCGTCGGGAGGATTGAGCCAATTGAGTCGCATCGTTGTCGCTTCCTTATGAGGGTCTCAGCGCCCGAGTCTCGCGGTCTCAACGACCGCGCGGAAGAGGTAGTCGTAGCACTCCGCCTGGGTCTTCGCGTGCCCCCAGTCGTCCCCCCACACATACACGCCGTGACCAGCCACGACAACCGCGTCCACATCTAAATGTGCCTCCATTGCTTCCGCCATGCTGTCGGTCAGCTCGGCCTCCCGGGCCGTGTTCGCGATGACGGGCACGCGCACCCGGTCAAAGCAGCCCTTGCCCCGGAGGCCCTTTTGCATCTCGAGCCCTTCAAACTCGATGACGCCGGGCGCGCCCGTGGGCGAGGCTATCTTCGCCGCCAGCACCGCCCAAATGGAGTGGCTGTGCAACACCGCTCCGGCGCCCCGCGCTCGGTACGCGTTGTAAAACAAGGGCGTGCACTCGCTCATGTTGAGCGAGTGTGTCTGCGCCGGTCGCACCACCACCGCCTCCTCGAGCTCATTGGCGTCCAGTACGAACACATCCTCGGCGGCGATTCGCTCCTTTTGAATCCCGGACGGCGCCATGTAGATGAAGTCCCCCTGCCGGATGGAGATGCCGCCGCCGGTCCCGCTGGCCCAGCCGAGCCCATAAAAATGACGACACAGCTCCGTGACGAGCTCGGCGGGGGCCGCGTGTGGTGCGTTGGTGGTGCTCATCGTGGGATGGAGGGGGTGGAGGTGAGTTGCGAGACAGGCTGCGGGGGGAAGACCTGCTAGCATCGGCCGATGATGCTGCGCCCAGAGGCCCTGCACCGAGGCTTACGACAACTTTTGCGACCTCGCAACGTGTGTGGAGTCACGGCAGTTCGATCTCGCCTCGCTCGTCGGAGCGCGGGCACGTTCCTGCTCGCGCTCGGCGTCGCGGCCTGCTCGCCAGGGCCCACCAAGCCCGAGTCGAGCGCCAACGGCAGCCCCGGCGCTCCGCGCCGTCCCGTCGTCGACCACGCGCCGCCCCAAACTCCGTCGCCAACCGCGACTGGATCGCCCTCCTCCACGGCGAACCTCGCCGACCTCGCGAAGATGTGTCGTTCGCTCCATGATGATTACGGCGACGGGACCCTCTCCGACTTTTTCTCCGGACTAGAGATCACCTCGCGATGGGGCAAGGACCTCGCCGCACGCGCGCGCGAGAGCATCACCCCGGGTCGGGTCCTCGCCGCCCACGCGCCATCCAACAGCGCCCTGCCCCCCGAATGCCAGCGCTTGTTCGAAGAGCTTGACGACCTCGAATAGCCCTCCCTCGACGGTCCACTTAGCCTCGCTCGTCGGGGTGATTCCACCACCACGAGAGCGAACGCGCCGGCCCACACTCACGGGAGAGGTCGCGCTGGATCGCGTCCTCGTTGCCCCAGCACACCGAGCGTTCGGCTCCCCGCTCCACGGCACCCTCGATCACAAGATCGCAGGCGCGGATCCCCGATCGCCCTGCATAAAAACCGTAGGTGCGGCAGGTGAGCGGGCGGGCCGCGTAGACAGAGCAGCGACCCGATGACGACTCGAGCAGCGGACACACCAACGGACCCGGTGACGAGGCCCCCGCGCCGCCCCGCCCGAGCACGCGACCGATCCTCCCTCGCGCCGATTCCGGGAGCGCGTCCACGGCTCGCTTGAGTCGGGTCCACTCTGCGCGGGTCACCTGAGGCTCCTCGGCGAGCGTCTCACAGCACCCGGCGCAGCCGCTGCGGCACGGCCACCATGAAAAATCCGCCTGCGTCTGCGCAGAGCGACGGCTCACCTGCTTGTCGAGGATGTGGAGGCTTGAGACCCGCCGTGGCATGAACGCGTAACCTCCTGGAGGAGAACCGCGCGCAACGCGGCTCCTTCGGTCTTACCGTGTGAAGACGCATGCGCGCAAGGGATCCTTGTCGTTGTCGTGGGGCCGGGACGGACTGCACACTCCCACCCTAGAAGGCTCCTCGTGGCACTCAGCATCTTCGACATGTTCTCCGTGGGCATCGGCCCCTCCAGCTCCCACACCGTGGGACCCATGCGCGCCGCGCGACGATTCCTCGATGACCTCCACGAAGGTGGTCAGTTCGCCGCGGTCGCGAAGGTGAAATGCGAGCTGTTTGGATCGCTTGGCGCGACCGGGCGGGGACACGGCACCGATCGCGCGGTGCTCTTGGGCTTGGAGGGCGAGAGCCCTGAGGAGGTCGACACGGATCGAATCTCCGAGCGCGTGGAGAGAATCTCCGCATCGAAGACCCTGCAGCTCGACGGCTCGCTCCCCGTGACGGTCGCCATGGACCGCACCCTGGTGTTTCATCGCCGCAAGAACCTGCCCGGCCACCCCAACGGGATGCGCTTCACCGCGCAGACCTCCAGCGGCGATTCGATCGTGTCTCGGATCTACTACTCCGTAGGAGGCGGGTTCGTCGTGGATGAGAGCGCCGTGGACGCAGACCGAATCGTCCGCGACACGACCGTGCTCCCCCACCCGTTTAAGTCGGGGACAGAGCTGCTGCGCATGTGCAGCGAGTCGGGGCTCTCCATCAGCGCGCTCATGTTGGAGAACGAGGCGGTGTGGCGTGCGCCGCAACAAGTCCGCCAAGATCTCCGCAGCATCTGGGACACGATGCACGCGTCCATCGAGCGCGGCTGCGAACGTGAGGGCTTGCTGCCCGGCGGCTTGAAGGTGCGACGGCGAGCGGCCTCGCTGTACCGACGACTCCAAGCCACCGAATCCAGGCCAGACCCCATGTCCTATCTGGACTGGGTCAACCTCTGGGCCATCGCCGTCAATGAGGAGAACGCCGCCGGCGGCCGCGTCGTGACGGCGCCCACCAACGGCGCCGCGGGGATTATCCCCGCGGTGCTCCAATACTTTTTGCGCTTCCACGACAACACGACAGACCGCGCCGTCTCGCGCTTCCTGCTCACCGCGGGGGCCATCGGGATCATCTACAAGACCAACGCGTCGATCTCTGGCGCCGAGGTCGGCTGCCAAGGCGAGGTGGGGGTCGCGTGCTCCATGGCCGCCGCGGGACTCGCGGAGGTACTGGGAGGGACACCGACGCAGGTAGAAGACGCCGCGGAGATCGCCATGGAGCACAACCTCGGACTCACCTGCGATCCCGTCGGCGGGCTCGTCCAAGTGCCCTGCATCGAGCGCAACGCCATGGGCGCGGTGAAGGCCATTAACGCGTGCAGGCTGGCCCTGCAAGGGGACGGATCCGGCAAGGTCTCGCTCGACAAAGTGATCGAGACGATGCGCCAGACCGGTCTCGACATGAAGACCAAATACAAAGAGACCGCGCGCGGCGGCCTCGCCGTCAACATCATCGAGTGCTAGCCCCGCGGCCCTGAGCTCGGTGGCAACACGGTCCCCTCACGTTCGCAGCCGCGCTCGATGGACGCGTGCA
>JAAZXR010000043.1 GCA_014240065.1 Myxococcales bacterium | reverse complement strand
TCGCCGTCGCCGTCGCCGTCGCCGTCGCCGTCGCCGTCGCCGTCGCCGTCGCCGGGGAGTGGGTCGGTGGATCCGCTGAGCGCGTAGGCGAGGTCTTCCTCGCGAAAGGGCTTGCCATCGAATCGGCCGTCGGGGCACAGTTCTTGGGGGGTGTAATAGATGGTCCCGTTGGGCACCGCGGTCGCCGATTGGCCCGACACGCCTCGCCCCGGCAGGGGCTGATCGTTGGCGTCGGCGCACAACACCCGAAATCCGTAGACGTCACCGCTCCCTTGCAGATTCCACGTGATCTTTACGGCTCCGTCGCCCGCGAAGACCTCAAAGTCGGAGGCCTTCACCACGGGCGGGAGGTAGTCGAAGGTGACGGACTGATACTCATTGGCGTTGACCGACGAGTCGCCAGACATGAAGAACTGCCCCTCGTTGCACGCGGTCTGTCCCGCGCACATCCACACGCCAGACTCCCCGGTCCGGTCGTAGCACCCCGACGCAGGCTCGGCCGAGTCGATCACCTGCGGTCCCGAGGGATCCACCCCCCATCCGAAGAAAACGGGATCGACGTTCACTTCGGGGGCGAAGCTGTAGAAATCGGGGAAGCCCGACTGAATCTGAGCGCACGGTGTGAACTGTGGGAGGTTGCCCGATTGGGCGGAGTCACAAGACTGCCCCACGTATGCGTTCGTGAGATCGTTGGTAGCCGAGGCCTGATTGAGGAGATTGATCCGGGTGCGAATTGCCTGTCCACAGCTGCAGCGCGCCTGGTTCATGAAGTACTGCATGTCCGAGGCGGTCATCTGCCGCCCGCGCGCTGGGGTAGCGCCATTACTGGCCGCCTCCGTCAGGTAGTAGAGGATCGTATAATCACCGCCACCGCCTTCATCTTCGGCGTTGGCCGTCGCGGGCGAGAGCAGCAGCGCGAGGACGCTCGCTGGGAGGAGACAGTGGTGGAGGCGACGCATACGCACGGGTCCAGGCAGACGTTGCAACGATAGTGCCACTGACTGCGGTCGTCCAACACATCGTGGAAGGCGACCGATGCGGAGTTCGTGGGGAAGCCCGCGCCCCAAAGTCGCCGGGTCGGAGCGCCGAATGACATTCTGGCAACGCCGGTGCGCGCGCGGCGGCCAAATCGCGCGATATGCGGCGCGGGGGCTAGCCGGCGCGCGGCGTGTCGAAGAAACGCCGCCCCTCGGCGGCCATCTCACGAAGGAGCTCGGGTGCAGCGAAGCGCTCGTCGCAGGCGGAGGAGAGGGCATCAAGTTCGGCGATGACCTCTGTGAGGTCTTGGCGATCGAGCCAGCCAAAGGGTCCTCCGGTCTGCGGCGCGAAGCCGATCCCGAAGACAGCGGCGACGTCACCGTCGCGGGCAGAGCGGAGGATCCCGCCCTCGAGACAGCGCACCGCCTGCACCGCTTGCGCGAGGAGGAGGCGGCGCTGGAGCGCGGGCACGTCGAGCGTGTCCGCTCCAGAGGAGGAGGCGTGGGTCGCGAGCTTGTCCCAAAGTCCACGTCGCTTCCCGCCCTCGTAGTTGTAAAATCCGGCGCCGTCCGCCTTTCCGGTGCGTCCTTCGGCGACGAGCGCTCGGACGAGATCCATGCCTGGAGAGTCTACTGCGTCCCCGAGGTAGTTGCGGCCCTGTTCGTTTGCCTTGACGCCCAGGGTCAGCGTGACCTCATCGAACACTTGCAGCGGTGGCACCACCATGCCCGCGGCGCGGGCTGCCCACTCGATGAGCACCGGGTCATGTCCTTCGGCGACGAGGTTGGCACCCTCCATGATGTAGGCGGAGAAAACACGGGTGGTGTAAAATCCGTAGCCGTCGTTGACGACGACCGGGAGCTTTTTAATGCGTTGGCAAAACGCGAGACACCGCGCGAGCGCGGCGTCGCTCGTGTTCGCGGTCGTGATGATCTCCAACAGCGGCATCTGCTCCACCGGAGAGAAAAAGTGCAGCCCAATGAAGGACTGCGGCGCCTGGCTTTTTGCGCCGACATCAAAGATGGGGAGCGCGGAGGTGTTGGAGGCCCACACGCCGTCCTCCGCGAGCAGCGGCTCAAGCTCCTCATTGATGGCGTGTTTGAGCCCGAGATTCTCGAACACAGCCTCGATGACGAGGTCGCTGTCTCGCAGCGGACCCGGCTCGAGCGTGAGGGTCAACCGGGCGAAGATCGCGTCGCGCTCGGGCCGCGAGAGGTGCTTCCTGCGTCGCTTGAGTTGTGACTCGAAGTGCGCGCGTGCCTTCTCGAGTGCCTCCTCATGGACGTCCTTGAGCACGACCTCGTAGCCCGCGTCGGCGCAGACGAAGGCGAGCCCCGCGCCCATCATGCCGGCTCCGATGATCGCAACTTTCTTGAAGGGGGGGCCCTCGTGGATCGGGAGGCCCTCGCACTTGAGCGCGGCAGAGCGGCCGTACCACAGCGTCCGAATCATATCCTTGCAGGAGTCGGAGACGGCGAGCTCGACAAAATACCGCGCCTCAATGTCGAGCCCCGTGTCGAGATCGACCGCGAGCCCCTCGGAGATGGCGGAGAGGGCGAGCTCGGGCGCGCGAAAGACCCCCGCCGTCTTTTTTCGGAGCATCCCCGCGGCGGCCATCAACATGTTGCGGGCGTCGCCAGAGCCCGGCTGCGGACCAGGAATCCGCGGGGACTTTTGGTCCCATGGTTGCTTGGCGCGAGGGTTGTTCGCGATAAACGCGAGGGCGTGGGCGCGCAGCTCGTCCTCCCCCTCCACCAGGGCGTCGATCACACCCGCCTTCAGCGCGGGGGCGCAGCGCAGCTCTTTACCCTGCAAGATCAATTCGGTGGCGGCCTGGATCCCGATGAGGCGTGGGAGGCGCTGGGTCCCGCCCGCGCCTGGAATGACGCCGAGTTGAACCTCGGGCAGCCCAAACTTGGTGCGGGGCGTATCGATCGCGACGCGATGATGACACGCGAGGGCGAGCTCCAATCCCCCGCCGAGGGCGGTGCCGTTGAGGGCGGCGACCACGGGCACCGAGGAGGTCTCGATGTCGCGAAATAGGGCGCCGAGCTCCTTGACGCCTTGGTACAGCTCCGCGGGATCGGTCATCGCGAACAGGCGGTCGATGTCGGCCCCCGCGCAAAAGTCTCGGTGGGAGGAGGTGAGGATGATGCCCTTTAGATCGTCGTGGGTGCGGGCCCACGCGAGCGCCTCGCGGAGGCCATCGCCGAACTCGGCGTTGATGACGTTGGCTCTGCCGGGCATGGCGAGGGTCAGCGTGGTGACGCCAGACGAGGGGTCCATGCTCCCTCGGAGCGCGGTGTGTTGAAATTCCTGCGTAGTCATGGCCAGATCAGGTCCTCTCGATGATGGTGGTGACGCCCATGCCGCCGCCGATGCACAGCGTCACGAGTCCAGTGGACGCGTCGTTGTCTTCCATGGCGTCAAGGAGGGTGCCGAGGAGCATGGCCCCCGTCGCACCGAGTGGGTGGCCCATGGCGATGGCGCCCCCGTGTACGTTGACGCGATCGGGGGAGACGTCAAAGTGCTTCATGAAGGTCATGGGCACCGCCGCGAAGGCCTCATTGACCTCGAAGAGATCGATGTCTTTGATGGACATACCTGCGTGCGCGAGCGCCTTCTGTGTGGCAGGCAGAGGGCCATCGAGCATGATCACGGGCTCGCTTCCGCAACACGCGAAAGAGCGAATCCTCGCCCGGGGTTTGAGGCCGTGCGCAGCGCCGAACTCCTCGCTCCCAAGGAGCACCGCCGCAGACCCATCCACGATTCCCGAGGAGTTTCCCGCGTGGTGGATGTGGGAGATCCGGTCGATGTGGGGGTAGCGCCCCTTGGTGAGCGCGTCCATCCCAAATTGGCGTCCCATCATCTCAAACGAGGGCGCGAGCTTGGCGAGCGCGTCTGTCGTGGTGCCGGGACGCGGATACTCGTCCTCGCTCAAAATCGGCAAGCCGCTGCGATCGACGACGGGGATGACGCTCCGATCGAACCGTCCGTGTTCGCTCGCGGACGCCGCTCGCCGCTGGCTCTCCACGGCGAAGGCGTCGGCCTCGGCGCGGTCAAACCCGTGGACCGTCGCGAGGAGGTCGGCGGACACTCCTTGGGGGACGGACCCCACCTCCCACTGCGTCTGAGGGTCCCAGATGGCGCCGCCATCGGAGCCCATCGGGACCCGAGACATGCTCTCGACGCCGCCCGAGACCACGAGGTTGTAGAAGCCCGACGCCACCATCGCGGCGCCCTGATTGATCGCCTCGAGGCCCGACGCACAGAAACGATTGATGGTCACGCCCGACGCGCGCTGATCATAGCCGGCCGTGAGCGCGCCGAAACGCGCGATGCATGCGCCCTGTTCGCCGGCCTGGGTGACACATCCGATGACGACGTCGTCCACGCGTGACGTGTCGAGCTCATTGCGGTCCGCGACTGCCCGAAGTGAGGTGGCGAGGAGGTCGACGGGGCGGACGCCATGGAGCGCGCCCCCCTTCTTCCCCTTGCCGCGAGGGGTGCGGACCGCGTCGTAGATCATTGCTGCTGGCATATTTATTTCCTCCGAAAACTCTAAAAAGATAAGCATGCTCATCAAATTTCTGCAACCGACCGCCCGGGACGCCGCGAGGGGGGCAGCGCGGGGGTTGAACTTGGCGGCGTAGCCTGCGACTCTCCGGTGTGCCCTCTCGCGCACAGATCGCACATCGACGCGCGCAAGCCGACGCCGCGTTGAATTTGTCGCGCATTCAACGGGGGTTGGAGCGTCGAATTCAAGCCCTGCTCGAGCGTGAACGTCTGCACAAGGTGACGCCGGCGCAGGCCAACGCGCTCATGATTCTATTTCAGGAAAAGGACCCGCTCACCGCGCGTGATCTCGCCGCGGAGATGAGCCTCTCAGAGGTGACCGTTGGGCGGTTTGTTCGTGCTCTCGAAGCGGGCGGATGGGTGGTGCGTGATGTGCATCCGACGGACTCGAGGGCGATCCTCGTTTCCCCGTCGAAGAAGGCGTACCGGGCATTTCAGAGATTTTTGAGGGTGTCCAACGCGATCCTCGATGAGGCCTTTGACGGTTTCACTCGCAAGCAGATGCAAGAACTCGTGGGGATGACGGAGCGCCTCCGCGAGAATCTTGAAGACCTGTGACGCGCTGGCGGTCCGGCGCGAGCGTCACAGCTTCCGCGCCGCGAGACGGAGCGCGAGGATCACCGCGCCGGCGGTGACCAGGGCTGGCCTCCACACATCGGACGATGAGAGCAGCCCCGCGGCGAGGCATCCAAACGCGACTGGGGCGAGCCGTTCAAGTCCGAGGACTACCCACGCGGGAACTGGAGATGGACTCCCAGCCATCGCACGCAGACGATGCACAATGACAGAGGACTCACGTACCCATTGGTCGACCTCGATCCGCAACACCGGAACCACCGCGCGTCCTAGTCGCTGCTGCAAGTCGACGCTCGCTTCTTCGACCGCGCTGATGTCGATGAGCTCGACCTGGAGATCAAGTTTGGCGATGGCATCGAGTACTCGTTTGCAGTACGGGCACGTCCACGTCATGTACAGGCGAAGCCGCGGCGTGAGGGATGGAGGTGCGTTCATTGCGGCGGTGTCCACGACTTCGTCGCGCGGCGAAGTCGGCGCGCCGTGAGAGGGAATGACGCGGGGAGAGGAGATAGGCCCTCCCCGATGCTCGAGAACCGGAGCCGCTCGTATTCGTCGACGAAAGACTCAAGCTGGGCAGCTTCCGGGAATCCAGCGTCGGTGACGCGCTTGGCGAATGCCTGGGGTGTCTCCGCCTCACCACGCACGAATCCACGCTGCGCGAAGCCGCGGAGCACTGAGTTCATGTGCGCTGTCGCCTCGCGGGTGGAGCGGCCTCGCGCGCGCATCCGGACCGCGATCAGCAACATCAACAAGGTGAGCGTCGCCCCGACGATGGGGGTGAGGCGCTCCTTGTCCACGCGAAACCGCTGGTCGCGCCATTGGAGGCCGACTTCAGAGAGGAGGTCAAGCTGGGTGCGAAGATTGTAGTCGATCACGTAGGCGAGGTACTTGTTTCGCAGCGCGTCGAGATATTGGCGGAGTTTTGGGAACGCGAGGGACGAGGTCGCTCCGCGGCGCCCGTGCGCGGGCGTAGGGTCGAAGCGAACCCAGCCATATTCACCGAAGTAGACCTCGATCCACGAGTGTGCGTCGGCTTGTGTCACCGCGTAGAAGCCTCCGTACTCGTTGAGGGTGCCGCCGACGTAGCCGTTGACGAGGCGAGTGGGGATCTTCATCTCCCGCAACAGCATCGCGGCGGCTGTCGCGAAGTACTCGCAGTGACCTGCGCGGGCATCGAACAGGAAGTACTCCAGCGGGTCTCGCGGGTCATCGGAGGGTCTCTCGGGCTGGTCAAGAGTGTATTCCAAGGCGCTGAGGTGCTCAAGGACCGCCCGGACCGCGCCGATCTGGCTGTCGTGGTCGATCTTGAGGGACGCCGCGAGGGCTCGAAACTGCGGACTGAAGATGAAGGGCGTCGCGAGGAATTCATCGGCCACGTCTTGCGACCCTATCGGGATTGCAGCGAGTTCGAGATCGGCGGGGAGGTGCAGCCGCGAGATCGCTTGGTAGCGGATGGGGCCAGGTATCGTCCGAGTCACGGTGAACTTATCTCCGATCCCGAGCGAGGGGTAGAGTCGGTCAAGGGGTCCGCGAGCTTTAACTCGGACGCCGGACGGGACGTCGGGGAGAAATAGCAGGCTGACGCCGATGTCCTCCAGAGTGATCGTCGACACAACGGCGCGCTCTCCTCGGCTTCCCCCGTTCGTGGCGCTGAGTCGATCACGGCAACCGACACCCGGCACGATCGGCGCGAGTCGTGGCGAACCTCTCTCCTCCAAGATATGGGTGCCGCAGAGATGGGACAGCGAGAGAGATGGCTCCCTCATCGACGCGCTCCATTCACCAGCTTCGTAGCGATCAAAGGAGGTGCCTCGGAAGTACCAACCGAGGGAGTCTCCCGCGTCCGTCGCCCGGCTCGGCGCGACTCGCATCACAACCCGAGGGTCGTTTTTGATGGTGCCGAAGAGGCCAAGCTGCACCTGATTGCTGAATCCCGCGATTGTGGTCGTCGGTAGCGCACCGCGAAGAAATACACCTGCGCCGAAGCGAGGGAAGAAAATGAACACCGCCAAGCCCCCCACGAAGACCACGCTCGCCACTTGAACGGAGACCATGAGTAGCCGCCGAAGCCGACGCTCACCGATTCGCTCTAGGTCGTACATCACGCGCGGGCCGAGACGTTCGCCTTCGGCGATGAGGAGGTTGATGATCAGCGAGAAGATGACGGTGACGAGGTATCCGACGAGCAAAACCGGGAACGACACCTCGACGTTAATGACCGCGCCGATGGTGAGCAGCACGCTGGTGATGAGAATGATCTGTTGATGCTCGCGGGTTCGCTGCCGGTTAAAGAGCCGCTGGACGCAGAGGAGCAGCAAAAAGTCCGTGCCCGAGTCCAGCACATCCTGCAGCGCGATCGCGCGCCAGATGGAGAGCCCCAGCGCAGCCAAGATAACGAACGTCCAAGCGCGGCGGCTGGCCGTAGAATCTGCCATAGGCGGACGCCGCAGCGCGAAGACGACGCCGAGAGCGGCGAGCGCCATCGCGAGCGGAGTGCTGCCACCTCCAATTCGAATCGAGGCCGCGGCGAGGACCACCAGGATGACGCTCAGCGTCGTCCGAAGCTTCAGCGGATGACGGAGCAACGATGAGCCAGGGCCGCCGCTCACGCGCCTGCTCCCAGGCCGACGGTTGACAGGAATCCCAGCATCGCGTCTTCGTGAGAGCGTCCGGAGGAGGGAGGAAAGACGAGCTCGTCGCCGTACCGGAGGCCCACATCGATCCCTCGGTCGCGCATCTCAGCGACGATGGCGGTGCCGGTGACTGAGACTGCGTGCTCGAAGTCTTCCTCGCCGCCGCGACCTCGCCGCAAGCTGAGGATCAGGGAGCTTTGATTGTTATCCTCGTACTCGCACACGATGAGCGAGGCGAGGCGGGCGCTCGCGGGCCAGTTGATCACGGAGCTGGGATCGGACTCCCTGTGCTCCCTGAGCTCGTAGATGTCTCCGCTGCGTCCGCGGCGCAGCAGTATGTGCGCGCCTTGGGCGTCCGCGGTGAACGCCGGCGCGTGCGGTGAAGCGCGCTCGACGAGGGCGGGGAACACGGTGACCAATTGCGACTCGGGGAGGAATTTGCGCTTTACGAACAGACCAAATGGGAACCGCGTGGCGACGACGGCCGGCGGCAGGGGATGCCGTCCACGCTGCGGGCATCGCACCCGCGAACGCTCATTCGAGGTCTCTCCCGGCTCTACCGCGAAGGCGACAACAGCCTCGATCTTGCCGTCGTGCGGTCTTTGGTCGTCTGCCTCAATTGACACCGCGAGGATTGGATATCGGGCGTGTTGATTCGTTATTTGCACCTGCAGTGACGCGTCGGTGCCAGCGTGGACTCGGCCGCCGAGCTTTAGGCTGACGCGGGCGTTTTTGACCACAAACTCGCTGAGGACGCCGCTCATGACGACCAGGCCGATCTGGGCCCCGAACAAGATGTGCAGGAGGTTAGAACCGGAATTGATCGCGGCGAAACCAACCAAGATCGTCAGCGTGATGAAGAGCCAGCCCGCTTTGGTAATCTCCAAGCTCCGACCGCGCGCGGTGAGCAGCTTGCGCAGCAGCGACGTCCGTTGGGGAGGAGATGGTGTGGGGGCCATCGTCACGGCTCAGACCTAGGTCGGCACGGCGACCGTAGAGAGTAGATCGCGGATGAGCTCTCCCGCGAGGTGAATATCGGAGTGAGCACCCGGCTCCGACATCGCGAGGCGGTGCGCGAGGGCGGGGATCGCTAGATCTTGGAGGGACTGAACAGTGACGTGGTCGTGGCCGTGAAGGTAGGCGTGCGCGCGGGCGAGAGACATCCAAGCGAGGGCACCCCGGGTGCTGACTCCGATAGCGACGCTCGGATGGTCGCGCGTGGCGCCGACCAGTCGCTGGGCGAAGTCGGCGACGTCGTCGTGAACAAAGACACGACTCGCGTTCTCCTGCGCGCCGACGAGGGAGTCGAGGCTCAGGGCTTGTTGGATGGTGTCCGCGTCGGGGGCGGAGGATCCCGCGATGAGCGCCGACTCGGTCGCCGCGTCGGCGTATCCGAGCTGTGTACGGATCAAAAAACGGTCTTTTTGAGATTCGGGGAGCGGGTAGGTGCCGTGGTGCTCGAGCGGGTTTTGGGTGGCGATCACGGTGAACGGTGTGGGCACCGGCATGGTCTGTCCGTCCACCGAGACCTGAGCCTCACTCATCGCCTCGAGCAGCGCACTTTGGGTTCTCGGCGGGGCTCGATTGACCTCATCGGCGAGGACGATATTCGCGAACAGCGGTCCTCGCTTAAATTCGAACCTCTCGGTCGACGATTTCCACATATTGGTGCCGATGACGTCCGCAGGGAGCAGGTCACTGGTGAACTGTACGCGGCGGAATATGCCCCCGATCGCGCGGGCAATACACTTCGCGAGCGTGCTCTTCCCGACGCCGGGGATGTCCTCGATGAGGATGTGGCCACGCGCGACGCAGGCCGTGACGACCAACTCAGTGATGTCTTCCTTGCCGCGAATCACCTCGCTGATCGCGGAGATGGCCTTCCAAAGCTGCTGCCGAGGGCTGCTGGCGACGAGTGGAGGGCTGGAAGGAATGTCCATCATCGACAGTGTAGACCATGAAGACAGGTCATGCTGTTCGCACCTTGCGCGCGAGGTGGATCCCGTCTCGTACGGACAGCAGCACTTGCTCCACACGAGTATCCGCGGCGATTTTCGCGTTCAGCCGGCGGATCGCGTGGGCGTCTTCGGTCTCGGGGCGGAGGACCGCGCCGCTCCACAGCGCGTTGTCGACCACGACGAGTCCGCCGACTGGGACCAGCTCCATCGCCGCGTCGAAGTACCTGGAGTAGCTCGTCTTGTCCGCGTCGATAAAGACCATGTCGAAGCGCTCACCTCCCTCGATGAGCTCGCGCATGGTGTCAAGAGCCGGGCCGAGCCTCACCGTGACCTTGGAGCCCCACGCCACCGCGTCGAAGTATCGCTGCGCGACGGCGGTGGCCACCGGATCGACATCGCAGGTGATGATCTGTCCCTCCGGTGGGAGGGCCGAGGCCATCGCGAGCGCCGAGTAGCCGCTGTACGTCCCCACCTCGAGGATTCGCTTCGCGCCGGAGAGGTGGACGAGCATCCGAAGGAATTGACCCTCGATGCGTCCAACCTGCATCTGGGGATGAGCCAGCGTGTCGTTGGTCTCGACCGTGAGGTCTTCAAAGACCTCGCCGAGCGGAGAGGTGTGCTCGTGGATATACCGTTCGATTTCATCCGGGACGATGAAGGCCATGCCGAGGACGGTAGCACGACAAGCAGGATGCTCAAGCGCGGTGGTCGGGACTCGTGGACGACGCCGCGGCTCGCGTCAGATTACTCGGGAGTGCCGAAGTCGGCGACCTTGGCGTCCGGCACGTAGACAACGTCAACGGCGATGGGCTGGCCGCCGTCGGAGCACACAACCTGCACCAGGCTGCCGCCGGGCACCTCCATCACGTAGGTCTTGGTGCCGCCCGCGCCGCCCTCTTGAAGGAGCTGGCGCCATTGCCGGTCAGGGAGGGTGTGGAGCCGAGGAGGTCGACGAGACATGATCCAAGGAGTACCTGAAATCTCGGCCGATGGCATTCCTTTTGTCGCGCGAAGCGGGAGCGTGGCTGGTGGCGACCCGCAGCCCCAGGATTTTGACGGGGCGGAGGCCGTTGCTTCCGGGGCGCAATGGCACACGCCATCTCACGGCGCGGCGGCGACGTCGAGGCGCAGTTTCTTGCGCCGCTGTGGCGACGGGAGGAAGATGGAGAAGACCGTCATATTCTTCTCTTCACCGATGTCGAGGCTCCCCATGCCAAGCTCAAAGATGGCCCCTGCGATCGGGAGAGAGAGCCCGAGACCCGAGTGGCCAGGAACTCGCGAGAACCCCCGCTGGAACGCGCTGAGTTCGGCGTTGGAGGGCGCCGGCATCGGGGAGCGAACCTTGACAACGACGTAGCGCATCTCGTCGTCGTCGGTACGTTGGGTGACGTCGACGACGAGCGTGCCCTCAGAGAGAGACTCGCCGGCGAAGACGAGGATATTTTCGATCGCTTGCACCGTCCGGAAGGGATCGATGTACACAGGCGGGAGCCCCGGGACGAGGTTCGCGACGATGTCGATGTGGCGGACGAATCGCGCCTTCGCCCGACGGGTAGCGCGCGCGAGGAGCGTCGCGGGCGGGGTGGGCTCTGGATGCAGATCGAGCTTCCCAGAGTCGATCTTCGCCGTGTCGAGGATGTCGTCAATCTGCTGGAGCAGCGCCCGGCCGTTGTCATGAATCGTCTGAACGAGCGCCCTGTTGTCGTCGGTGAGGGGCCCCTCGATTCCAGAGAGCAACAGCTCCGAAAAACCTAGGATGGAATTGAGCGGCGAGCGCAAGTCGTGGCTCATATTGGCGAGGAATTCGCTACGAAGCCGCCCCGCCTCTTGCGCGCGCTCGATGGCCACGTAGCGGGCGACATTGGTCTCGGTGATCCGAACCACCAGCCCCTTGAGCGTGTGGACGAGCCCTGAGATTTCGGGGCTCGCGAGTCGCGTCTCCGAGTTTTTTTCTAACCGCCCACCCTCGACGACTCTACGAATCTGTGTCGTGGCCAGCCCGAGATCGTTGTGGAGGTTTCGCATCACCCGGATCGCGGTAAATAGGCCGATGCCGACCCCGAAAAAGATCGCGAACAGCGCCAACAGGGCGCCGGAGAACTCGGGCTGCTCGATCGCCGCGATGACCTGATGATCAGGGGCGCCGAGGATCACGACCTCGTCGTCGACGTTCGGCACGCGTCCGAAGAGGCTGATCTTCCCGTACCGCTGACCGCGCAAGGTGATCGCGACGTTTGGATGGCCCGCTAAAAAATTGCCGAGCGTCGCCTCGGATGCCACATCGCTCAGTCCATAGGCCTCGGCAGCGTCGTTTCGCGCCTCGATGGTCGCGCTCGCGCGCTTGGCTTCATCCACGTAGGCGGTCCCGCCGAGGATCGGTGTGCACACCATCCCGATGAGGATCGCCGCGGTAGGGAGGCCAAACCGTTGCGTGAGAGAGGGGGAGGTCGCCGCGTCCGGATGGGTAGGAACCCGGCTACGGAATGGAGCGAAGATCGCTTGACTTCGCGTCGCGAGGATCGCGGACCACGGCGCCGTCGCCGCGACGCATGCGCCCGCGAGGAGGAGCACGGCGGTAGACGACACGTCCGTGTCGAGGTGAACGATCGCGATGGTCGCCGTGGCTGCGAGCGTCGAGATCGTTCCGTAGGCGACCGTCAAAAGGCCGGTCGCTCTGCGGAATGCGGAGGGATCTGCGCCAGGGTGATTTTTGCGAGAGCCGATCGTCCACGGCAGCAGCAGCGCGAACGGCAGCGTTGGGAACCCAACAAACGACAGGAGCCATCCGCGCCCACCTGGGCCGTGAGTCTGTCGCGGGAAATCTTGCAGTCGCGGCGCGAAGACGAGGCTGAGGATCCCGATGCCGCCCAAGGCGATGCCATGGATCATGAGCACCTTGCGAATGATGAGGTCGGGGGGGGAGGCATGATTGGTGATGGCCAGCACCCATCCGACAGTCTGGATACTCATCAAGATCCAGCAGATGCCGACGAGTCCGAGGGCACGGCGGACGGTCGCGAGCGCCGTCCGCCTGGTCGCCGCCGGATCGGGGTGATCGTGGGGAGCGTTAGTCACGCTCATCACCTCCCACATCGTCTGGTGAGGAAGCGGGGCTCGCGGGCCGAGCGACTTGAGGGAGTCGAGCGAAAAAGGAGGAGCCCTCGCCGAGGGAGGATGTCGCCCAGATCTCACCACCGTGCCGCTCGACGACAGCGCGGGAGATGGCCAGACCTAGACCCGTGCCCCGGCTTCGTTTTTTGATCTCACCGACCTGCTTGTAGGCCTCAAAGACGACGTTGAGTCCGTCCTCGCCGATCCCCACCCCTGTATCCTTGACCTCGATGGTGAGTGACCCGTCGTCGGCCCCGAAGTCGCACGAGACGGTGACGCTCCCTTGCTCGGTAAACTTGATCGCGTTGCTGAGCAAGTTCGTGATGACCTGCCCGATGCGTCGTCCGTCGCAGGTGATTCGTCGCGCGGGCCCCCGGACCTCGAACTCCAGCTGGATGGCTCTGTTGTGTACGAGGGGGCGGTGGATCGAGACGATCTCGCGAATGCGCGGCACGAGCTCCTCCTCTTCGAGAGAGAGGCTGAATTCGCCGGTCTCGACCATGGTGACGTCAACGATATCGTCGATGAGCGCCAGCAACTGGTGGCCACCGGCGCGCACGAGCCGGAGGTCTTCACGTTGAGCCGCGGTGAGGTCCCCGGCGGTGTCTTCGAGCATGAGGTGCGCAAATCCGCAAATAGAGTTCAGGGGGGTGCGGAGTTCGTGGCTCACCGCCGCCAGAAATTGTTCCTTCTCGTGGTGAGCCACCCGGGTCTTTTCGAGCGCCTGCTCGTAAATAGAGATTTCGTCCGTGAGGTGGATCCTCAGCCGCTCAAGCTCCGCAAAGAGTCCACCGAACGCCTCGACGACCGGCGTCCGCAGCGGCTGATTCGCCTCGAGGACCGACTCCGAAGCCAGCTGCTCGAAGCGAGCGGTCACGGAGCTCAGAGTACGCGCGTAGACCTCCCCAAAAAAACGCCCGGCGGCGTACCCCAGGCCGATGGATCCGATGACCAAGAACGCGACCAGTGAGGTCGTGAAGGGGCGCGCCCTGAGGTAGGCCGCGTCCACATGGGCGAGGAACATGGAGACGATTATCAAGGCGATGGCGAGCGCGACGTAGCCGCCGAGGCGGCCGAGGTCGTCGGACAGGTTCTCGGTGCGGCCCCCTGCCACGCTGTCGGCGCTGCCGTAGCGCGCGCGCAGCTGATGTTGGTGAGAGCGCAGCGACTGACGCAACAGGACCGAGACGAGCAACGCGGCCGCCCACCCGAGGGCTGCGGTGGGGAGGACGAGCTGGAGCAGCTGGTCAGCGCTCGCGGAGTCGGCGCCCGCAGGCATGAAGAACCACCACGCCGCGAGCGTGGCGAGCGGCGCGCCGAAGCGGAGGACGAAGGTGAGCGGTCGGCTTGGATCGGCCACCTCGCGGCCGACCATGCTGAGGGCGACCGCGACGCTCGCGATCGTGAGCAAGGCCGAGGCGCCGCAGGTGAGTTGGAGGCCGGCGTGGGTCGACGCGCTGAGCTCGCTGCTGATGAAGAGGCCGCCGACGAGGAGCGCGCTCATACACAACTGCGCCAGAGATCCCGCCAGGACGAAGGTCACGAACGACGGTTGTGTTCGTCGGCGATCCTGCTGCGCGTCGTCGAGCATGACGACGCACAGCATAGCAACGCCGCGCGGTGTCTGCTGCCTACCCGGCCCCGCCCCGCCAGGTTGGTCCGGATCGGGCCAAGGGCGCGACCCTCCAGGGGGGAGGGGCTCGTCCCCCGAACCCGCCGACAAGGCGGGTGATGAACTCAGCCGGCCTTCGCAGCCTTGACGAGCTCAAGAATCTTCGGGAGCTCGTCTTCCCACTTGCCGACGAGACCGTAGTCCGCGACCTGAAAGATGGGGGCCTCTTCGTCCTTGTTGACCGCGACGATCGTCTTGGAGCCCTTCATCCCGGCGAGGTGCTGGATGGCGCCGGAGATCGCGACCGCGATGTACAGGTCGGGCGCGACGATCTTCCCGGTCTGGCCGACCTGGAGGTCCGCCGGAACCATGCCGGCGTCGGTCGCTGCTCGGCTCGCCCCGAGCGCGCCTCCGAGCAGGTCGGTGAGCTCTTCGAGCATTTTGAAGTTTTCACCTTCGCGCATCCCACGTCCACCGGACACGACGACCTCGGCCTCGCTGAGCGCGGGGCGGGAGCTCTGTGTCTTTTGAACGTCCACCACGGTGACCCCGCGCGTGGAGGCGTCGGCGGGAGGGAGCGCCGCGACGGCCGCCGCCGCGCCGCCAGCCTCCGCGGGCGGAAATTCCGATCCGCGCGCGGTGAAGAAGGACACCGCCCCGCTGCTGGCCTGGTCGAGCAGCGCGCGTCCAGCGGAGATCGGGCGGGTCAGCACGGCCTCCGCGCCGACAGCCGTCACCTCGGAGGTTAAGGCGGCGTCGAGGAGGGCCGCCGCGCGCGGGAGGGCGTCGCGAAGCGAGGAGCTCGCGGTGCCGCCGACGACCGCCGCATTGGTCGCGCGCACGGCCGCGACGATCCCGTCGGCCCACGCCTCCGCTGTGAACGGCTCAAACGCCGGGTTGGCCATGGTGTGCACCGTGCTCGCGCCAAATCCGGCGCTCGCCACGGCCTCGGCGCTCGCCGCGGGGTCCGCCGCCAACACCAGGAAGTGGAGCTCGCCACCGTTGGCGTCCGCGATCTGCTTCGCGCAGGTGATGCCTGGGAGGCAGCTCGACTTGAGCGTACCGTCCGAGAATTCCAAAACTACGAGTACGTTGCTCACAGTACCTTTGCCTCCGTCTTAAGTTTCTCTACGAGTTCTTCCGCCGAAGCGACCATCTGTCCGGACGGTCGCGCCGGTGGTGGGTTGATCGCTCGGGTCGTCTCCGAGCCGCTGTTTTGAACGCCGAGATCATCCGGCGTGAAGATCTGCACCTTTTTGCGCTTCGCCATTGTGATCCCACGAAGCGAGGCGAGGCGGGCACCTTCTTGGTAGCGGTGGTCGGCAGCCGTGACGCCATTGCTCACTGACGTCGGGAGGACGACGCGGAGGTCGACCGACAAAACGGCAGGGAGCGGAATCTTCTTAATCTCGACGCCGTCGTCGACCTCGCGAGACACGGTCAGCTCCTTGGCGTCCTTGTCACGGCGGACCTCCGCAGCGAAGCACGCTTGGGGCCAGTTCAAGAGCCCCCCGACGCGTTGCGGGATCTGGTTGCCTTCGTTGTCTTGAGAGAGCTTGCCGGCGACGACGAGGTCCACCTCTTCCCGTCGGGCGACCTCGGCGATGAGCTTGGAGATCGCGATGCTGTCCAAGGTGCTGTCGTCGGCGTCGACGACCACCCCTCGCTCCGCGCCCATGGCGAGGAACTGGGTGACGTGTTGCCGCTGCCCTTGCGGGCACACGCTCATGACGATCACCTCTGCGAGTCGGTCTTTGGAGCCCGCGACCTCGGCGAGCCGCAGCGCCGTCTCGACGGCGTACTCGTCAAAGGCGTTGGGGACCCACTTGGACGAGCTGTAATCGACGCCGCCGTCAGCGAACTTCAAGCTCTCGTCTGGGTCGGGAATACGCTTCACGGTCACGAGAATTTTCATGAAATGGTGCCTCCCATAGTCGAGGGGGGTATCGCCCGCCACGGACCCAGCGTCAAGACCCCGCGGGGCTTCATTGGCTTCAGGGTAGTTGCGGGCGCTAGCCTCGCTTGCGGCGGCCTCGATGTTGCGTTAGCTTCACGCACACCGCGCAGATCCTGTTTTTTTGAGGGTCAGGCGGGAGGATCCGACCAGATGAGCCCCAAGTCCCATCGCAGATCGTTTCGTGCGTCCGCCTCCGTGGCGCCCCTCGCTTTCGCAATGTTCGCCACGTGCGGTCCCGGGTGCGCCCCGCCATCGGCGCCCACCCAGCAATCGGACGGGGAGAGTCGTCGGGGTCCAAAGACCAACTTCGGGGAGGGCGCCGACACCCCGAAGGTCGGCGCCGCGAAGGTCGGCGTCGCCGCTGAAGCCGCGCCCGCGATCGAAGAGGCGCCGGGGGTGGATCTCGCGAAGCTGAGCCCCACGCAGCGCACGATGTTTTTTCAGCTGTTGAGCACCGAGCCGAGCGCCTGCGGGAAGCCGCACAGCCTCGCGACCTCTCTCAATGAGGACGCGACCTGTCGCGACTCGATGATCGTCGCGCAGTTCATGGCCGACCGGCTCGCCGGGGGAGCGACCCCGGGCGACGTGAAAGAGGAGGTCGTTGGGGTGATGGACGTGCTGCGTGTGCGAGAGATCCCGGTGGAGGGGCGCCCTGTCTTCGGGAACCCTCGCGCGCCGGTGACAGTGGTCGTCTTCGCAGATTTCGAGTGCCCGCACTGTCGCGCCGAGGCGCCCGTATTGCGTCAGGCGGTGCAGCAGTTTCGCGGACAGGCGCGGCTGATCTACAAGCACTTCCCGCTCAGCATGCACCCGCGCGCGAAGCGTGCCGCGGTGGCGACGGAGGCGGCGCTCGCCCAGGGAAAATTTTGGGAGATGCACGACCAGGTCTTCGCGCATCAAGACGCGCTCGAAGACGATGACCTCATGCGCTACGCCAAGGAGATAGGCCTCGACATGGCCGCGTTCGAGGCGCACTACGAAGCGTCGACTGGCTTGGCGGTTGTCGAGGCGGATCGCAAAGATGGCGACACGCTTGGATTCTCCGGGACGCCCGCGGTCTTCGTGAACGGACGCGAGTACACCCCCGCGCTCTTCGGTGGCACCGTCGAGGGGTGGATCGACGACGCGTTACGACGATGAGCGCTCCGTCTCCATGGGTTGAGGCCTTCGCGCCGGCGACCGTCTCGAACCTCGGCCCGGGGTACGACTGCGTCGGCTTGGCGCTCGATCTTCCGGGCGACCACGTCCTCGCTCGCCGCAGTGAGCGCGCAGGTGTACACATCGTCGATATCGACGGTGATCATGGGAAGCTGCCGACCGAGGCGTCGCGCAACACCGCGGGCGTCGCCGCGACACAGCTCATCGACCGCTACGCGCCCGGCGCGGGGGTCGAGCTGCGGCTCCGCAAGGGCTTACCGCTCGGCTCTGGGCTTGGTTCGAGCGGCGCGAGCGCCTGCGCCGCGGTGATCGCCGTGGAGCGAGCGCTCGGCCTGCAGGTGGGGAAGGACGCGCTCGTCGAGGCCTGTCGGGAGGGGGAGCGGATCGCCTGTGGCGCCGCGCACCCCGACAACGTGGCGCCGTGCATCTACGGGGGGATCGTGCTGATCGCCGCGCTCGATCCACTGCGGATCGTGCGGCTGCCAAACCCGACCCCGTGTCACGTGGTGGTGTACACGCCGGATCACGAGGTCCCCACCGCGAAGGCGAGGGCGGCGCTGCCGGAGACGGTGCCATTCGCCGCCGTCGCGGAGAACTCGGCTCGGCTCGCGCAGCTCGTGCACGGACTGCACGAAAATGACCTCATGATGGTAGGCGAGGCCATGGTGGATCGCCTCGTGGAGCCGGTTCGCGCCGATCTCATCCCGGGGTACCGGGACGCCAAGGCCGCGTCCCTCGAGGCGGGGGCCCTCGCGTGCAGTATCAGCGGCGCGGGGCCGACGACCTTCGCGCTCACCGACGATCCTCAGCGCGCGAAGGCGCTGCTGCAGATCTTTGACGACACCTACCGCATGGCGGGCGTCCGCGGGGAAGGGCGCGTCGCCACCATCAGCGGCGGCGCTCGCGTGGTGTCGCCCCCGCTCCACTAGCAGCGCGCGGTGGCGTCGCTCGCCTAGCCGGTGGTGGTGGCTTGGAAGAACTCCCACATGACCTCGTTGGACATGAGGTCTTCGGTGGAGGATCCGAACGGGCAAAACAGCTGACCGGGCCAGCAGTGATCGATGCCTTCGACGGAGCAGAGCTCGACGGGGCCGCCTTGGCTGCAGTCGTCCCATCGGACACAGGTCGCGATGCCCATATTGTAGACCTCCACCGGGTCACCGACGCACCCGGCCTTCTCCGCCCAGGCGTCGGTGCTGGAGACGGCCGCGGAGTAGGGCACGAGCGAATCGACCGTCCCGTGGATATGGATCAGGGGAATGACCTCCTCGGGATTGCACGCCGTGGTGGAGATGCCGAGGGCGCCCGCGACGGGTGCGGCCGCGGCGATGAGATCGGGCGCCTCGCACGCGAGCATATAAGACATATAGCCGCCGTTGGACATACCGGTGGAGAAGACCTGGTCCCGGTTGATGCAGGCGAGGTTGTCGAGCTCGTCGACGAGGGCGCGCGCGAAGCCGACGTCGTCTCGACTCGGATCGTCAGCGCAGCACGATCCCGCGTTCCACGACTGGCTCCCGTTGCCTCCGTTGGGGAGTCCTTCCGGATAGACGACGATGAACCCCTCGGCGTCGGAGGTCTCGTTCATGTTGGAGAAAAAGATCTGTTCGGAGGCTTGGGATCCGAACCCGTGAAAATTGAGTACGACCGGCGTCGGCGTCGCGGGGTCGTAGTCGGCGGGGAGGTGCATCTGAAACTCCCGCGTGATTCCGCCGAACGGCAGATCACGGACGTAGTCGCCGCCGGAGTTGAGCCCGCCACCGTTGCATCCTGGGGTGCCGTCGCCGTCACCGTCACCGTCACCGTCACCGTCACCGTCGCCATCTCCACCGGTCGACGTCGAGGTGTCCCCGGACTCGCCGTCGGTGGAGGCGTCCTCCGCGTCGCCGCCGCAGCCCACGAGGAGCAAGGAGACGATAGATACTGTGAGTGTGCGGCGCATGAGGCGACAGTACCCTCCACGCGCTGTCACGCCAAGGGGCTACGGGCTCGGCGGCCCGAGGCTGTCGCGGTCGCAGACGCTCGCGCCATGGGTGGCGAGGACGCCGACCACCGCGCCAAGCCCCGCGAACCGCGTGTCCTTGGTCGTCCCTCGGACGAATCGTGCATAGATTTGTTGGATGATCACGGCGATCTTGAAGATTCCAAAGACATAGTAGAAGACGGGATCCAAGACAGGCACCCCGCGGGCGGCGGCATAACGAGCGACCAACCCCGCGCGGGTGAGGCTGCCGGGTCGCGCGGTGGGTCCAAACGCGAGCGCTTGGATCGGCGCGGGGTCACCCGCCTCTACCCAATATCCTAGGGTCGTCCCGAGGTCCATGAGCGGGTCTCCGATGGTCGCCATCTCCCAGTCGAGCACGGCTCGAACGTCGCCGATATTGTCAGGGTTGAGGACGAGGTTGTCGTATTTGAAGTCGTTGTGGACCAGGCTCGGAGGGAGCGTGCTGATCGGTGGCAGGCGCTCGGCCAAGAACTGCGCCATGCGCTTCATCCCCTCGAGGTCGTCGGTCTTGGCCCGGGCGTAGCGCGCGGTCCATCCAACCACTTGTCGCTCGGCGTATCCCTCCGGTCGTCCGAGCGCTGCGAGCTGCGGCTGCGATACGTCCACAGTGTGGAGGCGGGCGAGGGTGTCGATCATGGACTCGCTCAGCCGCCGCATGGTGTCCTCCGTGGCCGAGAGTCCGCGCGGCAGTCGACGCCGGATGATGACCCCGTGGACCCGCTCCATGAGGTAGCAGGCGCCCCCAAGGGCCGGGAGGTTCTCAGCCGCCGCCACCACCCTGGGCGCCTGCTTGAACTCGCCTTCAAGGGCGCGGAGCACCCGCACCTCGCGGGTCATGTCGTGGCCGCTGCGCACAGTGTTCCCGAAGGGGGGCCGGCGAAATACGTAGGCCGCGTCTCCCGCTTCGATGAGGTAGGTGAGGTTGGAGTAGCCGCCGCGGAACTGACGGACCGCGACCGGCGCGCCCGCGTGGAGGAGCCCCTTTGAGGAGAGCCACGCCGCCAAGGCGACCTTGTCGAGCCGCTCTCCCTCACGCTCGTCACCGGCTTCGTCGAGCGCCGGTGGAGGCGCCGGGGGGTGTCGCGCTGGGCCCGTCATCTCTTGGGCCGCTTGAGTCCGTAGCCTTGCAGGATATTCCTCGCGACCACGCCCTTGTGAACCTCGTCCGGGCCGTCGTAGATCCGCGCGCCTCGCTCGTGACGATAGAAAGTAGAGAGCACGGTGTCGTCGGTGATCCCCAGCGCGCCGTGGGTTTGGATGGAGCGGTCGAGCACCCGCTGCATGATGTCCGCGACGAAGAACTTGATCGCGGAGATGTCGGCCCGAGAGGAACCCGCGCCGATGGTCTGGATCTTCCAGGCGGCGCGCAGCACGAGCAGGCGGGCGGCGTCGATCTCCGCGCGGCTCTCGGCGATCCAGTTTTGAATGGTCTGGCGATTCCCGAGCGGGTCGTCGGGCGCCACTTCACGGGTCGCCGCGCGCTCGCACATCATCCGCAGCGCGCGCTCGCACACGCCGATCCACCGCATGCAGTGGTGGATCCGACCGGGCCCGAGCCGCGCTTGCGCCACGTAAAACCCCCCGCCGCGCTCTCCGAGCAAGCTGTGTTCAGGGACGCGGCAGCCGTCGAAGCGGAGCTCACCGTGGCTCGCCCATTCGCGGCCGACATCCCCCATCACGGGGATGTTGCGGACGAGGGTGAGCCCGTCCGCATCCATCGGCACGACGAACATGCTCGCCCGCTGGTGGAGTTTCTGCCCAGGATCGGTCAGGACCATCACGATCACAAAGTCCGCCCCGTCGGCGCCCGTGGTGAACCACTTGTGGCCGTTGATCACCCACTCATCTTCGTCCATGCGCGCGTGCGACTTCAGCCACACGGGGTTGGAGCCCGGCCGCTCGGGTTCGGTCATCGCGAAGCAGCTGCGGGTCTCGCCGCGAAGGAGGGGCGCGAGGAAGCGCTCTTTTTGTACGTCGCTCCCATACTCGATCAAGATCTCCATATTGCCGGCGTCGGGCGCCTGGCAGTTCAGGGCGTAGTGGCCGAGGGGGCTCTCCCCCAAGACCTCGCTGACGATGGCGTGCTCGAGCAATGACAGCCCCATCCCGCCCTGCTCCTTGGGGATCTGCGGCATCCACAGCCCCTCCTCGCGGGCGGCCTCTTGGATCGGGTGGATCGTGTCCGAGAGAGACACCGAGGCGTTGTGCATGGCGGATTCCGCAGGCAAGACGTGGGTCTCCATGAAGGCGCGGAGCTGTTCGATGAGCGGAGGGATCGTGGGGGGCGGTAAAAAGTCCACAGTTGGGTTCCTTGTCTATCGGTGCGTGTGCGTGCTGGCCTCGGCGAGATGCGAGACGAGGTTGAAGGTGTGAAGGGTGACGCCGCGGGGGCCCGCGATGAACTCGGTCATGCTCGAGTTGCGGGCCTGCCACGCGGTCTGAAACGCCCGCAAGGGAGACACGCCGAGGCAGGTCTCGAGCATGACCGCGAGCGGGCCGACGGAGGTGACCACGAGCAGTGAGGCCCCGCCGCGCGTGGTGAGGTCGACGAAGGCCTCGCGCACGCGCGTGGAGAACTGCTGCCACGGTTCGACGCCTTCGCCGCGGGGGGTCCCCGCGATCCACTCCGCGACCAGGGGTTCGGTGAGCTTGTGCAAGGCCTTCGACTTGGCGGCGAGGCCGTCGGCAGCACCAAAGTCTCGCGCGAGCGAGGCGAGCCGGTCCGAGGGCGCGGGGTCGCTCAGGACCGCACGGACGAGGGAAGACAGATCGTGCTCATCGAGTCGCGGATCTCCGATGATCTCGGACGCGCGCAAGCGCTCGCCCGCGAGCTGGTCACGAAGGATCGACGCCGTGTCTTGATGACGCTCGGCGGGCCCCGAGATGATGGCGTCGAACGGGCGCGCCTTGGATGTCGTCGCGTCGAGGTGCTCGGCGAGGCGACGCGCCTGCTGTACGCCAAGGTCGGACAGGCGGTCGTAGTTCGCGCTCATGAACGAGGCCTGCGCGTGTCGGACGACGAGAATTCTCGGCACGCCGCCATGGTAACGAGATGTCCGAATCTGGGCCAGGGGCGGAAGCGGGAGGCGTTGAGTGGCTCTGCGCGGAGGCAGCCGACCATTCCTCGGGACCCCACCCGGCGGGGGCGCGAACCGCTCAAGTATTGGGGCGCAGGTGGCGATTGAGAGAGAGTGGTACAGGTCCGAATTGCTCGGCAGCCGATCGTAGATCACCGGTTGTCGGTCATCGGATACGAGCTGTTGTTTCGCGACGCCGTGCGTCGAGGGCCGGGCGAAGGCGATGACGCGCGCGACGCCGCGAGCTCGCAGCTGCTCCTTCGTGGTTTCGTCGACGGGGGGGATCACAGCCTCTGCGAAGGCAAGCTGGCGTTCGTCAATATCCCAGGGGCTTGGATCGAGAGCGGCTTGGCCGACTGCTTACCCGCGGACGCTGTGGTGCTGGAGATCGAGGCGTCGAGGGGGATCTCGGCCTCGTCGTTGGCGCGCCTCTCGGAGCTTCGTTCGCGTGGGTTTCGAGTCGCGATCGACCGCGCGAGTGAGGTCGAGGGCGCGGCAGCGTTTGGTCGCACCGCGGACTTCATCAAGGTCGACGCGCGGGATCTGAGCGCGGTGACGTTGGAGGCCGTGGTGGCGTCGTGTCCCGACTCGACGGTGATCGTCACGCACGTGGAGAACCGCGAGGCGTTCGAGCGGTGTCGGCACGCCGGCGCTCAGGGATTTCAGGGCTACTTTTTGTCGCGCCCGCACGTGGTCGACGAAGGCGAGGTCGCCGCGGGGCGGTCGCGCTCCGCCGAGCTTTTGGTCGCCGCCATGGGAGACCTGAAGGCGCTCCATCGGGTGATCCGGATGGATCCAGTGCTCACCTATCGGCTGTTGAGAGCGGCGAACTCGGTCCATTACCGGCGCGGTGAGATCACGGGTGAGGTCCAGCGGGCGCTCGAGTTACTCGGCGAGGATGGTGTGCGAAAGTGGCTGTCGATGGTCGCGCTCGCGACCGTGAAGGGGAAGCCCTCGGTGCTGCTTGACGCCGCGCTCATTCGCGCCCGGACCAGCGAGCTCGTCGCGCAGAGGAGCCGGAGAAAACACGCTGGATTTTTCTTTATGGTGGGCATGTTCTCGTTGCTGGATGCGCTGATGGACAGGCCCCTCAACGCGCTGCTCGGTGGGCTCCCCGGCAGTGAAGCGCTTCGAGAGGCGCTGCTCGAGGGTCGCGGGCCCGGGGCTGAGATCCTCGCCACCGTCGTCGCTCAGGAACTCGGAGACTTTGAGCGCGCGCAGCTCCCGGACCTGGATCGACCGAGCGTGCAGGAGGCCTACCTCGACGCCATCGTGTGGGTGCGTGAAATGGGCGGGCTGCTGCGGGAGTAGCCCGCGCGCTCCGGAGCTCACCGCGGGATGAGCTTGGCCGCGCTGGCGAGGGGGGAGAGCAGGACCCGCGTGACCCCGCGCGCGTAGGTGTTCTTCGACAGCCACCACGCGACGCTCGGTCCGTAACTGTAGTAGGCGCCGATGAAGGCGCTCCCGAGGCGGCTGGGCTTCAACACCCGGTCGCGAAGGCTGCGAAGCGCCGCCACCTCGTCGTACCACGACGCGCCCCAGGCGGCCGTCGCGATGACGCAGAAGCTGTCGATCGTCTGGAATTTTTGCAACGGTGTGGTGGCTTCGGTCATCGCCGGTTGGCTCTCGAAGGAGCAGCGATCCTCGTAGACCACGGCGAATTGGTAGGAGTAGTCGCCCCACAGCTGATCGACAGCGAGCGAGGCGTGGCCGCCCTCGATGTGGATGTCGCACTCTTGATCATCCGCGTCCTCACAGATCGTGAACTCTTGTACGAGCGCAGCGTCGAGGCTGAACTCGTCCATGGCCTGTTCTCCGACGTAATAGTAGACGTTGAGTCGATGCAATTCGATGTCCGACGGGATCCCTGCCGGCATTTCGAACTTGAGTTCGACTTGGTCGAAGGTGCGAGGGCTGGCGTGAAGGTCGATCACCGGGGGCAGGGGTTCGGTCGCGCAGCCACCGGAGCCGCCGCCGCCGCCGCCGTCGGTCGGGCTCCACCCTGAGGCCTCAATCCCGAAGCGGCCCTCCCTCCCGTCATGGGAGAAGCGTTGCAGTCGATCCGCACCGCTGCCGCCGGAGACGCTGATGGTCGCGTCCGGCGGCGAGATTTCGCCGCTGTCCCCCTCAAAGGAGCCGTAGCCGTAAAACGAATCGGTGACCGTATACCCGGCCTCGCCCGGTAAAAACTCCACGCGGTACACCACCGAGGGCTGCCCGAGCCACTCGATGCCGTAGCCCGCGAGCTTCGTGTCCACGTAGTGGTCTGTCTCACGGTCGAAGTCCCAGCTGGAGTTCTCGTCGTGCTCAAGGCTGACCTCGATCCACGCCACGAGCGGCCCCTCTCCCACGTCATCGCGCGCGAGGGTGATGGCCTCGAACGTGGGGGACGTGCCGCTCGGCGTCGCCCCGGTGACGGCGTCGAGATCGTTGAGGTCCGCGAAGCTCCCTACGTCGAGATGGTCCCGCTCGGGATCGACCTCGAGGAGGTCGTTGCGCGGCGGGTAGACGCTGGTTTCGCCCTCCACGAACATGCCCTTGTCGCTGTGAAACGAGGTCGGCGAGGGGCAGCTCATCACGTCGAGGATCACCTCATTCTCGTCAGCGGTGAGCGGCCTGCAAAAGTAATTCTCGTCGGAGGAGGTGCTCTCGTGCCACCCGAGCGAGTCTTGGTAGCCCTCTTTTGGGTCGTGAAAGACGATCTTCGGGTAGGTGACTCCCCGATGATGACCCCACACGGGGAGCACGTTGGTGCGCGGACCGTAGGGGAACCGCCACGAGGACAAGAAGTTCCAGATCCCCGGCCGGTTTCCGATGCCCAGTTTGCCGGTGGCCTGGGTGATGAACACGTCTCGGATGAAGTTCCCGTCCGCGTCTTCGATCCAAATCGCAATTTGGAGATCCGGGACGGGCTTGTAGTGGAATGCCACCACGCTCGTGTCTTCCTCCGCCGCCGCCACGTCGTGGACGCACAGCACACAAAGGGCGCCCACCGCGAGCAGCCCCGGCAGCGCTTTTGACGCTCGAATCATCTGCTGAAGTATAGACGAATGTTGGAAAAATGCGCGTGAGCAACCATAGTTTGAGGCGTCGTGACCCGAACTTGGACCACGCGCGCGGTGATGGGCGTGTTTGGCGGATTCTCCGTAACTTGCGCCTGCACCGCGGCGGCCCCGTATGCCTCCGAGATCGCGGGTGAGCCCTCGCTGAGGGATGGAGCCGCGTTGATGCGAGGTCGGCCCCGCTGGTCACCACCTTCGAAGACCCTCGGCGATCCGAGAGAGCTTGAGCAGGCAGTTCGAGGGTCCTCATCTGTGCGCGTAGAGACTGTCTCTCGCGGACCGGCCGGCGCTCCACGCGGCCTGCGCGGCGCCATGGAAGCGTGGATCTCCAGTCAGGCGGCGGCCTCGGGGTCTGGCTCCACCACGGGGTCACCGGAGATCGCCGTGACCGTACGCGAGCTCGGGCCGCGCGCGGCGAGCACGAGCGCGGGGCAAGCAGGAGATTGTGAGCCGCTCCGCCAGTGGCTGGCGCTGCACGAGACCCTGGAGATCGCGCGGCACCGAGCGACCCTCGAGACCCTTGGGGACACGCTCCGCACTCAGGCCCAAGCCCTCCTGGCGAGCCGCACCTCGTGGCGCGCGCTCGCGGGGGCGTCGGTGGAGAGGTCGCCGCTTGAGAAGTCCGCCGCCCATGCCCGATGCCAGTCGGCGGCGGCGTCACTGCACGAGCGTTTGACGGCGTGTGCGCGGGAGGCGGACGCCTGCGTCGACACACCCATGGTGACCCTCGACGGGGCCGTCACGCTCACCCGGGTGGATCCTTGGTACCCCGATCGCGACACCTGCCTCGCCGAACTCGGCGCGCCAGCCCGCGATTTCGAGGCGTGGATGGACGCGCTGGCTGAGGCCAGTGTGGAGACCGTGGCTGCGGAGCCAACACTCGGCGCCCTCGACCGGCTCGCGCGGACCCGGCTGTTGTTCGAGGCGGTCGAGGACCTGTGTGTACCGAGGCGTCGCGTGGTGCTGAGGGAGGACGTGGATACGCTCGATGGGGTGCTTGACGCCTACGGCGACCTGTACGGCGTCGCCGCGGTGCAGACGCCAGCGATGGAGTCATCCCAGGGCGTCGTCTACGTCGCGGGGCGGGGGACCTTGAGGGAGCTTGGTCGCACGCGGCCGACCTCTGTGGCGCGACAGCTGGAATCGCTGGTCCACGATTTTCGCGCGAGGAGCGAGGAGCTCGGATATTGCGAGGCCGCGAGCGGGGCTCCCCTGGAGATCGTCGTGGCGCGCGATGGGGTGGAGGTGTTGCGCACCGAACTGTTCCCCGAGCAGCTGTGGTGCACCCCCGACTCCGCAGCGCAGTGAGAGCCACGTGGCGGATACCCCGAGGGGATGGTGCAAAGATCGTCGGGAGCGGCCGCCGGGGTTGTGCCCGTCGGGGAAGCGTGGGACGTCTTGCCCATGCATGGATTCCTAAAAGCCCGACGGCGTGTGGTGCTGGGCGTGTGCACGGTGGGTGTGGCGGCGCTGATGACGGGCGCGCCGGCTGCTCATGCCGCGTCTCCCATATCGGCGGGCGTTCATGTCGTGAGGGATGCCCCCGCGCCCGCGGAGGCGGCTGCGGCGGAGGAGGCCCCCCGCCGAGTCGAGCGCAGCAACGCCGGTGCTGCGCGTCGAGTGGGCGCCCACGCCCGAGGCGGCGGCACCGCCGGAGGTGGCTGCGCCCGCGGCTCCTAGCTTCGAGCCCGAGGTTGGATTGCACACGGTGCCTCGCAAGGGGACCGGGATGATCATCGGGGGGAGCATCTCGTTGGGGCTCGGCGTCCCGTTGCTGATCGCGGCGGCGCCAAGTTGGTTCACGGCCGAGCGCCCCGGCGGCGCCGAAGGTAGACGGGACTTTTATGACCGGTTTATGGCGCCCTTCACGATTCCCGGGATCATCTTTACGGCGACGGGCGGGGCGCTCCTCGGGGTGGGGCTTTATTGGCGTGCGCGATGGAAACAAGGGGACCCCATCATGGACGAATACGAATATCCAACGGCGCCGACGTTGCAGGCCTCCGAACGTCTCGTACGGCGCGCCCGGGCGAAGATCATCTCGGGGAGCGTGTTGACCGGGGTCTTCGTGCCGCTGACCGGATTTTCCATCTACGTGTCACTGAACACGCTTAGCTACGGCCTGGTCTTGCTGGTCCCGTTGGCCGTGTCCACGCCCCTGCTCGCCACGGGCGGCGTGTTGCTCGGGAAGGGACTCAAGGAGCGTCGCGCGATGGGGGAGGCCTACTACCGCGTCGGCATGCGCGCGCCGGCGCGGCGCTGGTCGCCGTTCGTGGGCGGCGTGGGGCCGCTCCCGGGGCAGCCCCGGGTGTTCACGCCCACCTACGGGGTGAACCTCCAGTTTTAGGGGTCAGTGTTGGCGGATCGTGCGACAAGTCGGTCGCCCATGATCGTGGTGGCGCCGCCTTCGGGCGCTCACCACGGATCGTCGCAGCCGTCGTACAAAAACTCGATGGCGCCGTGGGTCTTGTAGGCCTCGCAGGCGCTCCCGCAGGCGAAAAATCGTAAGGATTCAGGAGAGGTCTCCATGCGCACCACGCCGTCTTGGGTCTCGCAGTCCGCGAGGTCCAAGAACCCCGGGGTGCAATTGGGGATCGGGTTGTCGTCGGCGTCGATGCAGTGGCCGTAACCGCCTTGGTCGCCAAAGAGCACCGTGACCGCCTCGTCCTGCAGGCCGGGGAAGTCATAGGTGGAGACTATGTTGAAGCGGCATATCGGGATGGAGTCCACGATGTGGTCGAAGGCGGCCTGCAGCTCGACGGCGTCGGTGACGTCGTAGTATCCGGTGGCTGGCGGGTTGGGGTGATCGCCGCCCGCGGCGAAGTCGGCCAACGCCTCGGATGGATTCACGTTCTTGGCGGTGCCTGGCAACAGCGCGCAGGTGCCGTCGACGGGGCAGTTGGTGTCTCCCTGGGCGGCGCTGCAGCAGGCGGTGCCGTCGGGGCAGTCTGCGTCGCTCGTGCACGCGATGCCCGACATGGGATCGAAGTCGAGGATGTCGAGACCGATCACGAAGGTCGCTGCCGCGTTCGCGTCCACAGTGGCGGAGGGGGCGGTGTCGTCGTAGGTCTCCAACGCGTCGGCGAGCGCGGGCTGTTCGCAGGCCGGATCGTCCCCACACTGCATGGCAACCTCGACGAGATCGGGGCGGCAGTTGGGGGCGTCGTCGGTGACGACGATGAGATACCGACCGCACGAGACATTGGTCAGGTTTAGCCAATCGTTCTCAATGAGGTGGGAGGCGGCAGCCCGTGTGGCTGCCGCGGTGGGGGTGGCACCCCCCTCCATGCTCGAGAAAGGGTTGGCGATGGGGATGTGGCTCAACACCTGGGTCGGCGGTGCGGTGAGCGGGGCGTCGGGGGGGACCACGACGGCGCAGGCGTCGATGCTCAGTTCGTCGGTCGTGCCCGCCTGCGGCACCAGCTGCGCCCCCAACAAGAACAGCTCCTGGGGATAGCCGTGGATGAGGTCGACGGTCGCGTCATGCAGCGCCGCCCATTTCGTGGTGAGGCCACCTTGGCCGTCGTCGAAGGCCGGCGTAAACATGGACGCCGTCTTGTCGTACACGAGCATCATGCAAAGGGGGGAGTGGGGATAACTGATCTTCGCCGATTCGCACGGTTCGCTGCCGCCGTCGCCGTCGCCGGTGGTGCCGCTTGGGTCGCCGTCGGCATCGTGGTCACCATCGTCGCCTGCGTCCTCGGCGGAGGAGGCGCCTTGGGTGGCGTCCGTCGCGCCGCCATCCGCGGCTCCGGCGTCGAGCACCAAGGTCGGCCGCCCGCAGGCCGAAACACCCAAGAGAACCCCCGTCGAAACGACGATGGGCAGCGACCGTCCATACACGAACATGCATCCCCAGTGTCGCAAGGAGCCACCGGGTGTTCAACTGTGCCTGCGTCAGCGGGGGCGAGCGACGTTGGGGATTCGCACCCACGAATCCTGGGGAGTGTCGCGAAAACGATGTTCGCGTGCTGTGCGGCGGTCTCGCGGCTGTGCCGTGGTCACTGGCAGGAGTTGCCGACGACGCCGCCTTGGCCCAAGGAACCGGGCGCGCAGGTCTGGCCCATGGCGCAGTCCCCGTCGGTCTCGCAGTCGCCGCACACGCCGATGGCGCCCGCGAATCCCGTGTCCACGGGCGCGCAGAGCCCGGCGCAGGCCACGTCGCCTTCGGCGTTGTCGTCGCAGATGGAGTCGTTCGGGATGCTGCCCGGCGCGACACAGTCGCGGTAGCCGCCGAGGTCGAAGCCGTCCAGCATCACCACGGGCGCGCAGACATTGTCGGCGTCGCATTCGCTGGTGTCGGCGCAGTTGCTGCATGCGGTGAGCCCAAAGAACCCGCCGAAGTTGACGATCTCCTCGCAGGTGAGGGGGTCGCCGCAGCCAGCGTCCGATTCACATTGCTCGCCGAGGTTCCCCGCCGAACACGCGTACCAGCCGGAGTCGTTGAGGGTGCAGTTCACGCCGTCGCCGCTCGACTGACATTCGCTGTCGGAGCGGCAGTCGGAGCAGATGCCGAACCCGGGGAACGGCTGGTTGCAGATCCCAGACTCACACTCGGCGTCGCCACCACATTGGCTGCCGTTGGGCAGGGGGTCGGGCGCGCCGCTCGAGCTTGAGGAATCGTCGTCGGGCAAGAAGGCCGCGCCGTCGTCCGTGGAGGAGGAGGAGGTCCCCGCGTCGGTCATGCCACCGTCCATGTCGGCGCTGCCGTCGTCCATGGCCCCGGTGGTCCCGGTGGTTCCGTCGCCCGTCGTGCCGTCCGCGGCGGTCTCGCCGGAGGTATCGAGAGGGTCTTTTGCGCATCCAGGGATCGCGAAGAGGAGGGAACTGCTCAGGGTAAGAAAGACAAGGTGTCGCATCACAAACTCCATCGGGGCGGCGGTGCATGCTGGTGCCGCTGACGGGACCATACCAAAGAACGGTGAGCGCGTTGAGGGGGTCCAGGCCGCCGCACGCGGAACCCGCCAGGGGCGGCCTGGGGGTCTGGAATCAGTAGTTTCTCACCATGACGCACGCGCGTTGGGCCACCTTCCAGCCGCGGTGATCCATGGAGCGCAGGGCGTCCGGGTCGTCGGGCCAGCCGTAGACGAGCACTGGGGTGCCTTGCTCCACGCTCGCGCGGAGGCGGTCGAGAATCAGGGCGCCGCGCTCGATCTCGCTGGTGTCGGCGAGCTCGAAGCGGTGCACGAGCAGCGAGCATCCCTCGCGGGTGAGGTAGGCGCGCCCGTCGTCGGTCTGCCACACCCGCTTGGATTCGATGGGGCTGTGCGTCCAGGTCTCGTCGAGCCACTGAGCGATGACCTCGCCGTGTCCCGGGCGCGCGTCACGCGGCTCTGCGAGCGCTGTGTCGGCGCCCGCGCCGAAGTGGAGGAGCGTGGCGATGTTGTGGGACTCTTCGAAGCCGAGGTGGGCGTACATGCTGCGGTTGTGAGGCTCGCTCAGGCAGCGCAGCTTGTCGTGTGTCGATGGAAGCGTCCGTTGGATGTGCGCGAGCATGCGGCGGGCGAGCCCGCGGCCGCGGTATCTCGGCACGACCCCCATGCCGCTCATGCGCGCGCAGGGGGCCAGGGAAGGGGGCGTACCCACGAGCGCGAAGCCGAGCCATGCGGGGTCGCGCGCGTCGACGCTCGGTGTGCGCACGACACAGGAGGCGTTGAGGTCTACGCACTCACGCTTGAGCTTGATGGGGAGCCAGCCGGGGTTGCGGGCGCCACCCCCCCCGTGGGTCCGTTCGAACAGCGGCTCGAGCCCCGCGAGCCCGCGTGGGTGGGTCAGTGCGAGGCGCGCGAGCGAAACTGTCTCGAGCTCGCTCGAGTCCAACAACGCATCATCCCCGCCCGGTTCGCGGGACTCACACAAGTCCGCAGGCACGTCGACAATCGTACAACGTTTTCTGCGCGACTTCGCGGGCGCGGGTGGCCGAGCGTTGAAGCACCGCCTCCACCTCTTCGGGGTGGGCCGTCAGGTGCTCGTAGCGGGCGCGGGCGGGCGCGAAAAATTGCTCGATATGGGCAGCTAGCAGCTGTTTTGCGTGGCCGTATCCAAATGGGGCGTCCTCTCGTTTCCCCGCGCGATACCACCCTTCGATCCGCTCAAGCTCGCCTTCATCGGCGAAGAGCTTCAACAACGCGAACACATTACACGTGGCCGCGTCGAGGGGATCTCCCAAGTTGGTGCTGTCGGTGACCACTTGGCCCACGATTTTCTTGAGTCGTTTGCCCGACTCAAACAACGGGATCGTGTTCCCGTAGCTCTTGCTCATCTTCTTCCCGTCGGTGCCGGGCACGTACGCCGCCTTGGAGAGCCGAGCCTCGGGACGCACGAGCACCGGCGCGCCGCCGGCGAATCGCTCGTTGAAGTGGGTGGCCATATCTTGGGCCATCTCCACGTGCTGCACTTGGTCTTTTCCCACGGGCACCAGGGTGCTCCTGGGCATCAAGATGTCGGCGGCCATCAGCGCCGGATAAAAGAACAACCCCGCCGAGGGCTTGATGCCGTGGGCCACCTTGTCTTTGTAGGAGTGGGCGCGCTCGAGCAGACCCATACCAGTGACCGTGGACAAGAGCCAGGTCAGCTCTGTGACCTCTGGGACATCGGACTGTCGATACAAGATGGCCTTGTCGGGATCGATCCCGCAGGCGAGGTAGGTGACCGCGAGCTCGCGAACGAGCTCGCGGAGGCGGTCGCCGTCGTGGATGGTCGTGAGCGCGTGGTAGTCGGCGATAAAGAAAAAACTCTCGCCGGGGAACTCGTTTTGCAGCGCGATGCACTGGGCGATGGCCCCGAAGTAGTTGCCGAGGTGGATGGTCCCGGAGGGCTGGATGCCGGTGAGGACCCGTGCGGACGCGTCGGACATGGGCGCGAGGATGACACGGGGACCGCCAAAGGTCACGGTCGCCGGGGCGAGCTCTCAGGGGCCAGATGCAGGTGGCGATACAGCGCTCGGGCGAGGTTGTCTTGGAACGCGCGCGCGACGGGCAGGGGCGCCCCCTCCACGAGCACGGCGAAGCCAAGTGGGCGCTCCCCGTGTTCATCGAGGACCATCCCTGCGAGCGCGCTGCTCCGCGCGAGGGTGCCGGTCTTCGCGATCAGGTCAGGGCCGAGGTCCGCGAGTCGGCCATGCAACGTGCCCTCGGCGCCGGGGCGCGCCATGGACGACGCGAGCAGGTGGGCGTGGGTGCCGGGGCGCTGGATCTGCGCCACGACGCTCACCAGACCGCGGGCGTCGATGCGGCCCTCGCGAGAGAGCCCCGCGCCGTTGACGACGACGAGCTGTGCGTCGTCGCCACCGATGGCGCGCCAGTATCGCTTCAGGAGTTGGACGCCGTCGGTCCAGGTGCCCGGGTCGCTGGTGGCGCGCCAGGCCAGGGTGCGGAGGACCTGCTCCATCGTGAAGTTGTTGGAGAAGGTGAGCGCGGAGCGCAGGACAGAGACCAGCCTGCGGGATTGGTGCGTCGCGCGGACGGGGGCGGTGGCATCCAGGGTGCCGCGGGTGACGCGGGGCGCGGGCTGATCGTAAATCTCAGCGATCAAGTTGGCGACCACGCCCCCAGTAAACAGGGAGGGGGTGAGGACCCGGCGCCGAATGGTCTTCGCGCTGCCGGGTCGCGGCGGCCGCCCTTGGACCACGACCACTGTGCCCTCGCCGTCCGCGGCGGCGCGCGTGTGTACCCGCAGCGGTCCGCCCGTTCGAGCGGTGCGGTCCTCAACGGTGATCGCCGTGCTGCGCGGGGTCACTTGAATATTCGCCCCGTCCTTGGAGGAGGAGACGACGACCTCCACGGTGTTGAAGTTGGCGGAGCAGGCGCTGCTCGGGGCGAGGTAGCTCGGATCGGGTCCGTCCGCCGCGTACCCCGGACCGAAGCGGAGATCCGAGAAGGCGCTGTCGTCCACGATCACCGTGTGGATCGGCTCGGGATCGAGTTCGAAGTGGCTCTCGCTGACCATGGTGTACAGATCGGCGAGGAGCAGGCTCGGGTCGCCCTCTCCGACGAGGTAGGCCACGCCGCCGGCTCGGTGCAGCCGCGTCTCAAAGCGGTAGTCGGGGCCGAGCAGCTCGATGGCGGCGGCGGCCGTGAGGAGCTTTTGGGTGCTCGCGGGGTTTCGAGGCACCTCCCCCGCGTGATCAAACAAAACCTGGCCGCTGCGGAGGTCTCGAACGTGGACGCTGGCGGAGGCGCGCGCGGGGAGCCGAGCCACCAGCTGGCGCAGGCGCCGATGGAGGCTCGCCGACGCTGGCGTGGGGTCAGCGGAGGTCTCGAGCGAGGGCAGATCGTGGGTGGGCGCCGTGCCGGCGAGGACGGGGAGAGGCGGCTCGTCTGTCGGGGAAGACCGGGTCGCGACCCGGGCGAGGGCACTTTCGACGTGCGCTCGCCAGCTGGCCTGCGTCGTTGCGGTCGCGAGGTGCAGCGGAGCCGACGCTCCCTCCAAGGCCGCGAGCCCTGGGAGGTGACCGGATGCGCGAACTGCGCCTAGCCCCGCAACCCAAGTGGCCATGGACACGAAGGCCAGGAGGCCAAATGCGCCGTGGGCCAATCCCCGGCGCTGGGTGCGGTCGAGTGGGTGGAGGGGGAGGATATTTAGGACGCTACGTCGCGCCCGCTCAACCTCCAAAAAAACGGAGGGAAGGACGCAAAATTTGACGGCCATAGCTCCCATAACCCCCGTAAAAAGGGCTCAGAGGAGACTTTAAGGGGTATCGACCGTGAATTCGCGGCGGCAGGGCGTGGAGCCCTACGCGTCGCTGCGACCGACAAAAACCGCCGTCTTAGGACTGGCGCGCGGCCTTGGCAGCGGCGGCCTTGCGGGCGAGGCGAGCCTTCTTGCGAAGTTGGGCGCGGCGTTTGTTCATCTTGGGGGTTTTTCGGTTGTCTCCAAAGGCCATGGTCTTTTCCTTGCGGCCGGCATCATGAACGGAGACAGACGAGGGGTCAAGCGGCTATGTTGCGGCCGCGATGCTCGACATCAAACTCCTGCGCGAACAACCCGAGGCCATCGAGACGACGCTGACTCAGCGCAATGCGCGCTTGTTCCCTGACCTCCCGGAGGAGGGATGGGCCGGCGAGACCGTGCGGCGTCTTCGCGCGCTCGATCAGACCTATCGCGACAGCCTTGGCGAAGAAGAGGCGCTGCGACAGCGCCAAAACGAGAACGCGGCGGCCATGAAGAAGGTGGGCGCGCTCCCTAAAGAGGAGCAAGCGGGGGCGAGGGCGCCTTTGATCGAGGAGGGCCGGGCGCTGCGAGACCGCGCGCGTGACGTGGGGGAGGCGCGTGACGCCGCCATGCGCGCCCGCGAGGAGGTGTGGCGCAAGGTCCCGAACCTCACGCATCCCGAGACGCCGATCGGCGGAGAAGATGGGAGCCGTGAGCTTCGAAGGTGGGGGACGCCGCGCGACATGGAGGCCGAGGGCTTTGAGCCCAAGGACCACCTCTCGCTGGCAGAGGCGCTCGACCTGGTGGACTTTGAAGCCGGCGCACGGGTCGCGGGCCAAAAGTTTTATTACCTGCGCAACGAGGCGGTGCTGCTCGACCTCGCGTTGCAACACTACGCGCTGGGTATCGCCCGCAAGCATGGCTTTACCCTGCACGTCACCCCGGACTTGGCGCGTGAGCAGATCTTGGACGGTCTCGGTTTCAACCCTCGCGGAGAGTCTTCTCAAATCTATTCGGTGGCCGACTCGGATCTGTGTCTCGTGGGCACCGCGGAGATCACCTTGGGGGGCATGCTCGCCGACGAGATCCTCGACATCGATCGATTACCGCTGCGCGTCGCGGGGCTGTCGCACTGCTTCCGGACCGAGGCGGGCTCCCACGGACAAGAATCGCGGGGCTTGTACCGCGTGCATCAGTTCACCAAGGTCGAGCTGTTCGTGTTCACGGAGGGGTCGCTCGAGGTGAGCGAGGCCATGCACGCCAACCTGCTCGCGATCGAGGAGGAGGTGTTCCAGGGGCTCGGCTTGCCGTATCGGGTGCTCGACATCGCGTCGGGCGATCTTGGGGGGCCCGCGTACCGCAAGTTTGACATCGAGGCGTGGATGCCGGGCCGAGGACACTTCGGTGAGGTCACCTCCACCTCCAATTGCACGGACTACCAGTCTCGTCGCCTCAAAATTCGGTACCGCGAGTCGAGCGAGGACGGCAAGAAATCCAAGCCGCAGCATGTCCACATGCTGAACGGGACGGCGGTGGCGACCGCGCGGGCGCTGGTCGCGATCCTCGAGAACTACCAGCAGGCGGATGGCAGCGTGCGCGTCCCGGAGGCCCTCGTGCCCATCGTCGGCGCCGAGGTCATCGGGCCGCGTTGAGTCGCCCCTAGAGCTTGCTTTGGGCCTTGGCGAGGCGCCGGTCGGCGCCGGAGACTCCCAAGGAGACCGCTTTCTCGTACTGCGTGACCGCCTTCGCATAGGCGCCCGACTTGTAGTAGGCGTCGCCCAACAAGATCCGGTATTTCCCGGTCGAAGGCCGCGCCGAGGTGAGGCGCCTCAGGTAGCGTGCCGCGGTGCTGTAGCTCCCCGAGTCGAAGTAGATGTCCGACAGGCCGATGAGTGACGGGACGTGTCGCTTGTCCACGGCGAGGGCCTGCTTGTACGAGGAGATCGCCCTGCTGCGGCTGCCGCTCTTGAGGGCCGACGCCCCTTGCTTGGCCAGCTGGTCCGGGTCGCCGGTGGGAGCGGGCTTCGCCGCGGGCTCTTCCGCCGCCGCGGGCTCTTCCGCCGCCGCGGGCTCTTCCGCC
>JAAZXR010000042.1:27164-36892 GCA_014240065.1 Myxococcales bacterium | reverse complement strand
CCGAGCCGTCCTGATCGCGGTGGACGCCGGCCCCCCGCGGTCCGGACGCACCATCCCCGACCGAGTCGTCGTCGAGGACGCCGAGGACCTCGATCCCGCACCCGACGTGGTGGAGGTGGCGTTGGTCGCCGCGCCCGCCACGTTGATGGTGCACGGCGAGAGCGTGGACGGCTACGCTTACAACGGCAGTACGCCCGGCCCTACGATCCGCGCGAAGGTGGGGGACACGCTGCGCGTGCAGGTGACCAACGAACTCGAGGTGCCCACCACGATCCACTGGCACGGTCTGAAGACCCCGTGGAATATGGACGGCGTCACCTGGAAGCAGAGCCCCATCGACGCCGGCGGCAGCTTCGAATATACCTTCACGCTCTCGCAGGCCGGGACGTTTTGGTACCACCCCCACTTCGACACCGCGCGGCAGGTGGACCTGGGACTCTATGGGGCGCTTGTCGTGACCGATCCAAGCGAGCCCTCCGTGGACCACGATTGGGTGTTCGTGATGGATTCGTGGGCGGAGGACGCCAACGAACCGCAGCACGGGCTTCATGGCAGCGACGTGCGCTGGACGGTCAACGGGGTGGAAGACGGCGTGCTGGAGATTCCCGACGCCGGCTCGTCGCGTATGCGTTTTGTGAACGTCGCCAACGCCGGCTACCTTGAGCTTGACTGGCCGGGCACGCAGCAGGTGGCGGCGGGCCAGGGGGTGCTGGCGGCGCCCAAGGACACGCTGGAGGTGCTCGTGCCCGGGGACCGACTCGACCTCGAGCGCGTCGACGCCGGCGGTGGCAGCGTCGACGTGACCGCGGTGGCGTCCTCCCCGTACGGACAGACAGAGGTGGAGCCGGCGCAGCGGCTGATGACCGTGACGTCTCCCACGACCGCGCCGGCCACGAGCGCGTGGGCGTTCTCCGGCGCGACGCCCACCCCGGATCCGCTCTACACCGACATCGTCTACTCGCTGCAAGGCGACGTGAGCACCGACACCTGGGCCATCAACGGCGAGCAGTTCCCCGACATCACGCCCTACGCGGTGCCCATGAGCACCTGGCAGGTCATCGAGGTGCGCAACATCTCTTTCTCTGCGCATCCGTTTCACATGCACGGCTTGGTGATGGAGGTGCTGAGCGTGGACGAAGAGCCGCCCGCCGTGCAAACCATGGTGGACACCTTCAACGTCGGCATCGCGCAGACTGTGCGATTTGGCGTGCTCGCCGACAACGAGGGCGAGTGGATGACCCACTGCCACATCCTGCCGCACGCCGAGGGCGGCATGATGACGGTGCTCGTGGTGGCACCCTAGCCTTGGGGCGAGCTCTCGGGGGCGTCGGGCGTCGTGGCTGGAGGAGCTTGGGAGGTGTCGTTGGTGGACGGGTCAGCGTCGGGGGCCTCCGCCTCGGTGGCGCCGCCCACCCGACGCCGCAGCAACACCCCCCGCGGCGAGGAGGCCATCACGTCGCACTCGCCCGCGCCCCAGACGGTGGTGAGTTCGAGCTCGGTGCCGCTTTGCTCCTGGATCCACGAGGTGCCGTCAAAGTGGAGGATGGTCCCGCCTTCGCCCACGGCGAACACGTCGCTTGAGCTGCGTCCCCAGACCTCCTTGAGGTCGGTCTCCACCGGACTCTGGGCGCGGGCGAGCTCCCCTCCGCGACGGCCTTGCACGATGGAGCCCTTGCGCCCCACGGCGACGAGTCCTCCGTCGCTGGCGCCCCAGATCGCGTTGAGGTCGTGGGTCGTCGCCGACGGGGGGTTCCAGTCCTCGACGTCGAGGGCGCTCCAGGTTTTGCCGTCGAAGTGGACGAGATGCCCGACGTTCCCTACCGCGTAGAGGTCGTCCTCGGCCGCGCCCCACACGTCATAGAGAGGGGAGCAGACCCAGTTTCGGGTGTCGGGCGACGAGCTGCCGAGCGTCGTGCGGGCGCACGAGCCGGACATGAAGCGCACCTCATCGCCGTCGACGCGCGCGATCCTCCCCAGTGGATATTGGTTCGGGTAGGCCGCCGAACCTGCGACGTACGACACGCCAGACGGCGCCTGCCAGCCCCCGTACCAGTACAGGATTGGGCACGCGCCGCGGGATCGTTTCGGAGCAGGCCGCGGGCGTCGCGTGCTGTTGTCTTCCAGGCGCGCGACGATCACTCGCTTGCCCACCCGGATCGGTCCGATGAGGTCCCCCGGCTGCGCGGCGAACAACGCCGCGTCAAATTCCTCGCCCCAATTTCCTCGCCACACGCCGACGTCCTCGTTGAAAGAGTGCCGCCCGAGGGCTGCAAACGGCGGCAGATCCAATAGCTCATCGAGGGGGTCGATCACCTCACCCTGGTCGACGGCGAACCGCTCCATGGGATCGTAGAAATCCTCTTCGGTCTCGCCCATGGCGGCCAGCTCCTCGGCGCGGGTGGCCTCTTCTTCGCGCTGGATCTCGACCTCTGCGTTGTGGGCCGCGATGATCTTCGCGCCAGCCTCGAGGTGGGTTGCCAACGCCGTCTCGTCGAGCGAGGGTTTGGGAGCCCCTCGGGCGTGGGGATGACCGAAGGGGTGCATGGCAGCGAGGGTGGCAATTCGCTCGTCGGGGCCTGCGGCGGACAGCACCAAGGCGCTCGCCGGTTGCCACCGTTGGCCGTCGAAGGTCCACATGCCAAGGTCGCATCGGTCCTCGGGGACCGCGGGGATCTGCGCGGGCACCCCTCGCTCGTAGACGTTCCACGACACCATCGGCTCCGCCATCACCATGCGTTCCCCCGCGCCCAAGAGCACATTCGGATTCATGTCTGGTCTGACCTCCGGAGACGACATGTCGAGCGCGACGCTCCACGTCTCGCCTTCCAGTCGGTAGAGCCCCCTCGCGCCGTTGTGGGTTCCAAGCCCCCAGACGGTGCCCCCATCGTCACGCCAGAGCTTGTGAAAGCTGGTGTCGGTGGAGACGACCTCCCACGTGCCTTCGCTCGGGCACACGGGGGCCGCCGCGACGGTGGGATCCGAGGCAGGCGCAGGGTCTTTTGCCGGAGACGGCGAGGTGCTCGCGGCACATCCGAGCGAGAGCAGAACGCCGGCGCACATTGATGAGGTGAGGAAGGCGGGGGACGTGGGTGGTCGGGAGAGGGAGGCGGTCATGGTCGATGTCAAACGTGGTTTAGGTGGAGGATCGTAGTTGGAGAGAGACTGACGTTCTACGGTGCCTTGGTGATCTTCAGTTTCTTCCGCGCGAGCACTCTTCTTCCGTTCATCACGACATAGCGAATCTCGTAGTCGCCGGGTTCGCGGGGGGCCTGAACCGTGAGGGGGCTGCCCTCCTCGACATAGGTATACTTTTCCCGCGTGTCGTCGGGGGTACCGACCTTGACGATGGTGAGGAAGTCCCGGTTGTAGGCGGGTCCCGTCCAGGTGATCGGGACGTCACTGCCGGCGGGTGCGGAGGAGGGGGCTTTGACCGTGGCAGAGATGTCCGTGAGGGTGAGTTTCTGCCGGGCGAGGGTCTTTCTGCCGTTTCGGATCACGTAGCGGATCTCATAGTCGCCAGGCTGACTGGGAGCCTGGATCGTGAGGGGGCTTCCCATCTCGACGTAGGCGTACTTGTCCCACGTATTGTCAGGGGCATCGGCCTTGATAATGGTGAGATAGTCCCGCGTGTAGCCAGGCCCGGTCCAGGTGATCGCGACGTCGCTGCCGGCGGGCGCAGAGGTTGGCGTCTGGACCGTGGCCGCAATTCCCGTGAGGGTGATGGCGCGGCGTCCCAGGGTTTTTTTACCGTTGGCAGCGACGTATCGGAGCTCGTAGTCGCCGGGCTCGCTCGGTGTCTGGATGGAGACGGGGCTGCCCTCCTTGACATAGGCGTATCTTCCCGGGGCCCAGGTGCCCTCCTCGGCGCCGGCCTCCACGACGACGATGAAATCTCGTTCATAGCCGCGTCCCGTCCAGGAGACGGAGACGGTGGAGCCCGCGGGGGCGGTGGCGCGTGCCTCAAGGGTCGCCGGCGGGAAGTCGTCCGGGGGAGGTTCCACTGGCGTGTGAACGAGGTCGTCGAGGGCCATGGTGAGGCTCGGGGCGTCGTCCACGGCCTTCACGGTGCCGCCGGTCTCGGTGGCGAGGCAGGCGAGGGAGGCGGTGGCCTCCGGGGACATATCGAAGGCGATGACGTCCACAACGAGCCCGGCCGACTTCGATTTGAGCGTGCGGATCGCGGCGCAGGGGTCGGGGTGGCAGGTCTCCTCGCCGTCCGTGAGCAGTACGATGTGCGCGGGTTGTCGATGGCTCTCGAGGTGGGCCGCCATCTGCGTGATCGCGTCGGTCAGCGGGGTTTTGCCCGTGGGTTGCAAGCCGGCCACGGCCTCACGGGTCTGCTCGTGGGGGCTCCCCACCGGCGCCACCACCTCGATGTCCTCGCAGTCGCCCTTGCGGCGGTGTCCGTAGGCGACCAGGGCGAGCGGATCGGCGGGGTCCAGGTTCCCCACGAAGTTGTCCACGGCGGCGCGGGCCACCTCGATCTTGGGCGTGCCGTCGAGTGTGGCGGCCATGCTGCCCGAGGCGTCGAAGACCAGCCCCGTGCGCCGTTCTTGGTTGATCACGGGCGACGCCGCCTCGCTGGTCGGTTTGCAGCCGCTGCAACCCCAAAGGGCGAGTGCCGCGGTGAGCATGGAGCCAAACGATCGAGGCTGGATTCGGGAGACGCGCATGACGGCGCATTGGACCACGGAGGGGGCGCCGTATTCAACACGCACGGCGCAGCTCATGGAGCGAATGAACACTCGACGCTCGCGGGAGCGTGAACGTTGTTTGCGTACACGCGAGATCGAGCAGACGCAGGCGGCATACCGTGGAAGCGCCGCAGGCGGCGGTGGGCATCGCGATCCCTCTCGGTCCCATCGTGTGCCCGTGAACCCTATACCCAGAGCGCTGCGATAAAGCCGGCGCAGGCGAGCCCGAGCAAGGTGATGGGCACCACAAAGAAATAGCGCATGGCCAAAAAGGCACCGAGGCCGGTGATGGCCACGTTGATCCAGAGGACGGCGGCGGGGATCGGCGCTGTGGGCGAGGCATCGAGGGCCAGGGCCAGATCGATCGCGCCGAGTCCCACGAACAGTAAGCCCATGCACAGACTCGAGCCGCGCATGAGCCGGTAGATGCTGACCTCGCGGCCGGGGAGGGGCACGCGGGTGGATTTCATGGACGCCAGCAGGGTCTGGAGCTCCGGCGGGTGTGGACCTCGCGCGCCGAACAGCTCCGCGAGGGTGTGCACGACGCCGGTGAAGATGAGGATGCCGGCGGCGATGAGCGCGAGCGTGTGGGGTGTCATGGTCGGTGTACCTGCCTAGCCCCCAGCGATACCCCGAGGGCCACCGCCACCCTATCCCAGGCGACGCCCTATCTGACACGACGTCGTCTCAGTCCACACATCTCGCTGTGCGCTCGTCGGGGATCATGGTGCCTTCGCCGCAATGAGGGCAGGGCTCCTTCGCCGTCCACGGACGAATCGCGTGGCGTTTGTCATGGTCGCAGGCGAGCGGCTCGACAGGGGCCTCCTTGTCACGTCGCCACGGAGGAGGCGCGTCCAGCACGTCCATCACGTCTTCGCATCCCTCGCAATAGATGCTGGTGGTGGTGCCGCTTCGTAACGCCGAGTGCTCCCCCGCGCCATGAAAAACAAAGTCACACTTCGAACAGCTCCAATCCATCCACGTTGCCATCTCGCCTCACTTCCTGCGGCGGGGTCGTCCCTCTTACCGCATCTCAACCCTATCGGACCCGCGTGGTCCGAGGGGGCGTACACGGCGGGGTGGGGCAGCTCGCGAGCGTCGCAACGCGTTGACTGGGTACACGATCAGCTCGCCAACCCCTCAACTTCGCGCGAGACTTAACCGCGTATGGCTCCGCGAGGGAGCCATACGTGAAGGTGACGAGCGATCAGGGCAGGTCCATGTTGAGGCGGAAGAAGGCCTCGCCCAGATTTCCGCACGCGGTGTTTCCCCACACCCAGGACGCACCGACGGCGTAGAAGGGGGCGGGCCAGTAGGTACCCCAGATGCTCGAGCTGGCGCAGGGTTGCTCGGTGAACATGGAGCTGTCGTCGAAGCCTACGAGCGTCCATCCTGGGCCAGGGTTGCTGTCGGAGGCGAGCCACTCCCCGTCGCCCGTGTTCGTGGCGAGCACGCCGTCTACGCTCACGCTCGCGATGAACCCGGAGGTTACGCTGTACGTATCGGAGGCAGCGACAGCGAGGGTGTGACAGCCTGACTCGAGGGTGTAGGTGAGGGTGTCGCCGCGAAACCAGTTGTTGGGGTAGGTGGCGTCGGAGGTCACGTCCACGCCGTCGACATACAGCTGGTAGCTGTCATCCGCGGTGAGCATGATGGACACCTCGTGGTCGACGCGCTCGGACTCGGGCACGAAGCATGGGTCGATGCACGGCGGCTCCTCGCCCGTTTGGTTGACGTAGTTGTCGTAGAGCATCTGGCAGGACGTGGAGAAGGGATCTTCGAGGTGGCACTCTTGAGCTTCACAAAAAGCCGTGCATAGACCAAAGGCCGCGCCCGAGAGGTCTTGGCAGGGTCCGGAGGTGCCGTGACCGCCGCCGCCGCTTTTGAGGGAGGTCTTCGGCGCGGGCAGCGGGGTTTTCTCGCCTCCGGGTCCGCAGCGGTCACCATCTCCACATCGGGGGGGGGCTTTCTCGCCTCCCGGTCCGCATCGGTCACCGTCACCGCATCGCGGGGGAGCCTTCCCATTCGTGGGAGGGGTCTTCGTAAGCTCGCCGCTGGTGTCGGTCTTGGACTCCGCGAGCGATGTCTCCTTGGTGGGTGCCGGTTCTGCCTCGGTTCCAGTGAGCGCGGTTGAGCCCGCCGACATGGTGAGAAGGGAGACTGCCACGATGGAGAGGGGTGCCAGACTCAAGGGGACGATGATTTTGCCAAGCATTCATCTCCCTTCGCGGGATGTCATGCGTTTGCGATTCTTTTTCTCGTACATCTAGAATTCGTGCGTGAGGGTCCCTGATCGTGGACCTTGGGAGTCGATTTCAGGCTTGGTAAACAGTCTCAAGTTTGAAGAATGATTCCACGTACGAATCATCTCTCATTCGCGCATCCTCGAACGAACACTCAAGCAGACGCTGTTTTTCCGGCACTGTGTAGCACCGAGAACAGTTGCGGTAGAGTCCTCGGGTGATTGACTTACGGTGGAAGAGGAGGATGCCCGGCAGTGGCCTCTCGGCGATCATGGTGATTGCGCTCTCGTGGGGCTGCGGGGGCGATGAACCGAGCGACGGTGACGCGACCACGGAGGACGCGACCACATCCGACCCAGGGATGACGGGCGACGGCGACGGCGACGGCGACGGGGACGGAGACGGTGATGGAGACGGCGACGGAGATGGCGACGGGGACGGGGACGGAGACGGGGACGGGGACGGAGATGGAGATGGAGATGGCGATGGCGATGGCGACGGAGATGGCGACGTGTGCGGCGACGGCGTAGTCACGGGCAGCGAGACCTGCGACGACGGGGGCGAGTCGGCCACCTGCGACGCCGACTGCACCGCGGTGATGTGCGGAGACGGCACCGCCAATGGGACGGCGGGGGAGCAATGTGACGACGGCGCGAGTAACGGGGACGGCACCTCCAACTGCACCGCGACCTGTCAGTTCAACGTGTGCGGCGACGGCTACGTGGGCCCCGGAGAGGCATGTGACGACGGGGACGCCACCGGTGGTGACGGCTGCTCGGCGACCTGCCAGGTGGAGTCCTGCGGCAACGGCGTGGTGGACGTGGGCGAGGACTGCGACGGAGGCGTGGGCGCGTCGACCTGCGTGGACGCGGGGTTCTTCGACGGCATATTGGGCTGCGATCAGTGCAGCTTTGAGGTGTCGGGGTGTACCAACTGCGGGGACGGGGTGGTGCAGGCGGGCGAGGGCGAGGCCTGCGACGACGGCACCACCAACGGGGACGGCACCTCCACCTGCACGCTGCTGTGCGCGCTCAACGTGTGCGGCGACGGCTACGACGGCCCCGGCGAGGCCTGCGACGACGGCAACACCCAGGATGGGGACAGCTGCGCAGCGGACTGCCAGACCTTCTTCAACACCTGCGGCGACGGCGTCGTGGCGGGCACGGAGTTTTGCGACGTGGGCCCCACGAGCACCTGCAACGTCTGCACGGCCAGCGACACCGGCACCGACGGCAGCTACAGCTTCCTGGGCGAGGCCGTCGAGGACGAGAGCGGCTACGCGGTGGCGTTCGCCGGGGACGTGGACGGCGACGGCGAGGACGACCTGCTCATCGGCGCGCACCTCCACGACGCGGGCGGCACCGACAGCGGCACGACCTATCTGATGTTGTCGAGCGAGGTGACGGCGCAGCCTGCGGGGAGCGCCTTCAAACTCGGCACGCTGGCGAGCTACAGCTTCGTGGGGGCGCAGCCCGGGGACTTTAGCGGTCACAGCGTGGCGTCGGCGGGGGACGTGGACGGCGACGGCAAGGACGACGTGGTCATCGGCGCGTACGGCCATGACGCCAACGCCAGCGCGGCGGGGACCGCCTACGTGATACTGTCGAGCGCCATCTTGGCCGCGCCCACCGGGACCGCCTTCGATCTGGAGACGGACTTTAGCTTCGCCTTCGCGGGCGAGGCAGCGGGTGACTTCGCCGGCTATCACGTGGCGCCGGCGGGGGACGTGGACGGCGATGGCAACGGCGACGTGCTCATCGGTGCCTGGCGCAACGACGAGGGCAGCGACGGCGATCCCAGCACCGGCGATGAGGGGAAGACCTACTTGATGTTGTCGAGCACGATCAAGGCGAGCCCGGGGGCCAAGTTCGATCTGGGGTCGCAGGCGAGCTACAGCTTCGTGGGGGCGGCGGCGGACGATCTGAGCGGTAGAGCGCTGTCGTCGGCGGGGGACGTGGACGGGGATGGCAAGGACGACGTGCTCATCGGCGCCTACGGCAACGACGACGCGGAGGACAACGCGGGCGCCACCTACCTGATGCTGTCGAGCGCCATCACGGCCAGCCCCGAGGGCACCACCTTCGATCTCAGCACGCAGGCGAGCTATCGATTCTTGGGCGAAGGGTCCACCGACTACAGCGGGTGCAGCGTGACGTCGGTGGAGGACGTGGACGGGGACGGCAAGGACGACGTGCTCATCGGGGCCTACGGGGAGGACAGCGCCGGCGTCGACGGGGGCATGAGCTACCTGATGCTGTCCAGCGTGATCACAGCGAGCGCGGTGGGGGCCACCTTTGACCTCGCGACCCAGGCGAGCTACCGCTTCAAAGGGGCGTCGTACAGCGACAACAGCGGTCGCGCGGTGGCGTCGGCGGGGGACGTGGACGGCGACGGACGCGGGGACCTGCTGATCGGGGCGCACCTCAACGACGAGAACGGGTCCAACTCGGGGGCCGTGCACCTGATGCTCTCGAGCACGATCAACGCGAGCCCGGCGGGCACGGTCTTCGACCTTGGGACCCAGGCGAGCGCCACTTTCCTCGGCGAGGCCGCGCAAGACCAGCTCAGTCACTTAAGCGGGGTGGCCGGCGGTGGCGACGCGGACGGCGACGGCAGAGACGACCTCCTCGTGGGCGCGCGGTACAACGACGAGGGCAGCGACAGCGATCCCTCCACCGAAGACGAGGGGAAGACCTACCTGATCTTGAGCCCGTACTAGCGCGGGACATCACCTGGCGGCTTGTGACGTTGGCGCGCGCGTAGGGACCCCCTCCGCGCGTCGCCTACTCGA
>JAAZXR010000042.1:0-27066 GCA_014240065.1 Myxococcales bacterium | reverse complement strand
GAGCGCGTCGCCTACTCGAGCGCGTCGCCTACTCGAGCGCGTCGCCTACTCGAGCGCGTCGCCTACTCGAGCCGCTCGCCTACTCGAGCCCCTCGCAGGCGGCCCACCACGCTTCGCGCTCCACTTGACAGGTGGTGATCAGGTCTTCCCAATGCAGGTCGCAGGAGGTGACCACCATGCACTGGTACCAGGCGAGCAGCGCGTTGGCACAGTTGGCGTCGGGCATGTACGAGTACTCGATGTAGTCGCAGCCACCGAGGCAGGTCTCCAACCATGGCGGGTCTTCATCGTCGGGATCGGGCATGGGGCTCCCGTGACATTCATGAAGATGGTCGCAGTACGCCTGGCACGCGTTGATGATGGAGTTCCCGCCAGCGTCGCCGTCGCCGCCGGTCTCATCGCCATTGCCACTCCCTTCGCCTGCGGTGCCGTCCGCGCTGCCGCTCCCTGACTCACCGCTCGTGGTGGTGCCAGCGGTGGTGTCGGCGGCTCCATCGGCGGCGCTGTCCATGCCATCGGTGTCGCTGTCTTTGTCCTCCACGCAGCCGGTGCTGATGAGTACCGACGCACAAAGACCGAAAATCCAAGGTCGAATGATCATGCAGTGTCCATAACATCTCGCGCAGCCCGTTGCGGAGTGCGAGGTGAAATTTGCACTTGGAGTTGATTGCGTTGCGCGCAGTGTGAAGACTGCAGCGCGTGTGAGCGTCGCGTAAAGCGAGTTTACGGCGATCGCGCCGGTGGTATGCAGCCGCATGAGCAACCGCGTTCATGGAGCAATCGGTGCCATGCTTCTCGCGTTCTCGTCGGCGCTCGGGTGTGGTGACGAACCAGAGAGCACGCAGACTTCCACCGAAACGTCCGAGGAGCTGATCGCGTGTATCGAGGGCCTCCTGGACGCCGAGTGCCTCCCGGGACCGATCATGTGCCCGTGAGCATGTGCCCGTGAACAGGTGCGCTCGGACGCGCGTGCACGGGGCGCGTCACCCCAGCAACGGCAGCCGTCGCTGTGGCGCGCCGGTCAAGGCGAGCAGCGCGTTGCAGATGGCGGGGGCCACGGGTGGCACCCCCGGCTCGCCCACGCCGCCGTGGGCCTCGCCGCTCTCCACGTGCACCACGGTAACCGTTGGCATCTCGTCCATCCGGAGCAGGGGATAGTCGTGAAAATTGGACTGCACGGCGCGCCCGTCGGCGAGGGTGATCTTGTCGTGGAGCGCGGCAGAGAGCCCATAGACGACGCTTCCCTCCATCTGCGCCGCGATGGCGTCGGGGTGGATCTGCTGGCCGCAATCCACGGCACACACCAGCGCGTGCACGCGTGGCCGACCGTTGGCAGCCACGGACACCTCCGCCACCTGGGCCACGAAGCTACCGTAGCTCTCGTGGACGGCGATGCCGCGGGCGCGCCCCTTGGCGGGCGGCGTACCCCAGCGTGCCGCCTCGGCCGCCGCGTCGAGCACCTTGAGATGTCGGGGATGGTTCTGCAGTAGGCGGCGTCGCAGCTGGTACGGGTCTTTGCCGCCCAAGGCCGCGAGCTCATCGAGGAAGTGCTCGACGAAGTAGGCGTTCATGGAGCTTCCCACCGAGCGCCACCACCAGGTGGTGACCGGCCCCCCCACGTCCGCGTAGCGGATCTGCTGATGGGGGATGTCGTAGGGCAGCTCGGAGGCACCTTCGACGGAGCTTGGATCGACACCCTCACCGGCCACCGCGCTCCGCATGCCGCGGATGATGGACGGGCTCGCCAGGTCGTGCGCCCACGCCACGGGCCACCCGTCGGCGTCCACCGCTCCGCGCAGGCGGCTCAGCGCCATGGGTCGATAGGCGCCGCCTTGGATGTCGTCTTCGCGGGTCCACACCACTTGCACCGCGCCGCCCGTGCGTGCCACCACCAGCGCCGCGTCGCGCACAAAGTCGGCCTCCGATCGCCGCCCAAATCCACCGCCGAGCATGGTTCGCACCACCCGCACCGATTTCTTCGGGAGATCCAAGACCTCGGCGGCGACCTGCTGCGCGCGCGACGGGGACTGGGTGGGTACCCACACGGTGCAGCGACGGTCGTCACCTTCACCTTGCACCTCGATGGTGCAGTTGAGCGGCTCCATGGGGGCGTGGGCCAGGTAGGGGATCTCGTAGGTGGCCTCGAGTTGGCGCGCCCCGAGAGGGAGCCCCTTGGCGCCCTTGCCCTGGGTGTGCGCGTCGATGGGCCGGGTGTCGAGGGCCTCTTGGGCGTGCGTTCGAAGCAGCGCCGACGTGAGCGGCGTGGCGCCGTCGCTCGGAGCCTTCCACTCGACCTTGAGCTGTCTTCGACCTCGCATGCACGCCCAGGTGTTCGTGCCCACCACAGCGACGCCGTGGGGAAGCTCCACCACGTCCACCACCCCCGGTACCGCGCGGGTCGCCGCCACGGAGGCGGCGTCCACGGAGCCCAGCGCGCCCCCAAACACCGGGCAGCGGAGGATGGACGCCATGCGCATGCCGGGGCGTCGCACGTCCATGCCGTAGACGGCGGTGCCATCGACCTTGGAGGGGAGGTCGAGCCGCGGGGGCGAGGTGCCGAGCAAGGAAGGCGCGCGCTTCGAGGGGGCGATCTTGGAGGTGATGCGCGCCGCGTCTGGCCCACGCGCGATGGTGGCGGCGGCGGCGGCGAGCTCACCGTAGCTCCGGCGTTCTCCGCCGGGCGCGATCACGGCGCCCGCGTCGGTGCTGAGGTCGGAGGGGTCCCGTTTCCAGCGGCGGGCGGCGGCCACGACGAGCAGGGCGCGGGCGAGGTTGCCGGCCTCGGTCATGGCCTCGAAGCCTCCACCGCGGACGCTGGTGGAGCCGCCGGTGGACTGGCGCCCGTAGACCTCGCTGGAGTCGGCGTGGTGGCCTCGCACCGAGGACCACGGTACATCCAGGGCCTCCGCGAGCACCATCGACAGACCGGTCAAGATGCCTTGTCCCATCTCGGACTCGGAGATGGTCAGGTGGGTGGTGCCGTCGGCCTCGATGGAGATCCAGGCGTTGAGGACCTCGCCCTCGACCTGCGAGGGGAGCACGCCCTCCGCCGGTGGCTCTGGCGCCGCGGCGGGGGGTGTCGTTGGCGTCGTGCGCTCGGGATCCCTCGGGATCTCGTTCGTCGTCGCCGATTCTTTGCACCCCCACGCCATGCCGATGCACAGGCCGCCGCCTTGGGTCATGAGTCGAAGGAAGGCGCGCCGGGTTGGCGGGCGACGGTTGCCGCGCTCCGAAGGTGGCGGGGGGGCGCCGTTCATGGCGCACCTCCATTCGCGGCGTCGTTGCCATCGGACAACGCGGTCGCGGCCGCGTGGATCGCCCCGCGAATCCGCTGGTAGGTGCCGCACCGACATAGATTCCCGCGCATGGCCGCGTCGATATGATCGTCGGTGGGCTTCTTGTGGGTGGCGAGCAGCGCCGCAGCGGCCATGAGCTGGCCGGACTGGCAATAGCCACACTGGGGAACCGCCGCGTCGAGCCACGCGCGCTGGAGGACGTGGAGTTTGCGACCTCCGCCCGCGGAAGGCGAGTCGGCGAGCCCTTCGATGGTCGTGATGGCGGCCTTGCCACCGAGGGCCGAGACCGGCAGTTGACACGAGGCGACCGCGGCGCCGTCGAGGTGGACCGTGCAGGCGCGGCACTGACCGATGCCGCACCCAAACTTGGTGCCGGTGAGTCCGAGCACATCGCGAAGCGCCCACAAGAGGGGCATGTCGGGTTCGGCCTCAACCTCGTACGCCACACCATTCACGCGCAGACGGAACTGTTTCACGGGCGGAAGCTACCATGTTCGTCACCGCGTGTTGAGCCCCACACTGGACGCGAACGGATGCCGGCCTCATCGAGCGGCCGGGAGCTGGTGAACTGAAGGGACGCCGACGCGGTGGATGGATGCAGGCCAACCTCCTCACCTCCGGAACTCTCACATCTAGAGCAAGCGTTGGCGTCCAGGCGCGTTCCGGATGACCCCGTCGTTGATGAACGTGCTCGCGCACCCATTTCGCTTCCGGAGGGTACGTAGTTCTGCCACGATGACGACATGGTCACCATGCGCTCCCCTCGACACTCGATCACCTTCACGCTGGCCCTCGTGCTCGTCGCCGTCGGATGCACCTCCGAATCGGAGCGCGTACCGGGACCGCTGGAAGCTGCAGGGGAGAAACTCGCGGATCTCAGCTGCCCGTGCCTGGTCGCCGAGGACCCCACCACCACGTTGGAGGAGTGCGAGGAGGGTCTGACCGCGGACCCGAGCTATGAGGCGTGCATCACCGGGCTCGCGGAGTCCTCTCCCGCGATCCAGGGGTTTCTCGACTGTCAGATAGAGTCCCTGGAATCGATCTATGGATGTATCGAGGGCATGACCTGCGAGGAGTACTTCCCGGAGGAGCAGTACTTCGTGTGTGACGACGGCACGTCGATCCCCCTCTCATTCCGCTGTGATGATTTCTACGACTGCGACGATCTCAGCGACGAGGCTGGATGCACGTCGTTTGTTTGCGGCGATGGCAGCTCGATCGGTACCGGGAAGATCTGCGACGGGACCGTACACTGCGCCGACGGCTCAGATGAGGCAGGGTGTCCAACGACCTTCGCGGAGTGCTATTTGGACAATCTCCCGTATTGCCCTGAACTCTCGGAAGAGGAGTGGCTCGCGATCGCCGAGTGCAACTAGGGGAGCGCCTGTTTTCCTACTCTCCGTTCCCGGGACGCGCGTGGGCGGCCTGCCGTGACGCGGAGCGAGGCGAGGGCGGCCCTCAGGCGTCCTCTGCGTCCCAGTTCCAGGCGTCGTATTTGGCGGCGGGCTCAGGGCCGGCGAAGACCTGGAGCGCGCGCATGGGGGCGTCGCCGTTTTGGTAGCTCACCACGGCGCCGGCGGGCATGAACACCGTGGCGCCGGGCGTGATGTCGTGCGCTTGTCCGTCGATGGTGATGGTGCCGCTGCCCTCGAGGACGTGGATGTACTCTTCCGTGGGGTCGGCGTGCTCGGGAACGGCGGCTCCCGCGTCCATGGAGAGCTCACCGACAAAGGCGTTCGTGCCCTGGGCCAGCACGCGCACGGAGGCCTTGCCCGAGGGCGCGACGGCCCGGCGCGCGTCGGCGGCGGCGACGACCGACGGGGTGACCGGAGCCTCGGATTCCGCCGGTGATGACGCGGGGTCGGAGGCCCGGGCGACGGGTTCGGGTGTCGCGACGGCGGTGGCGCAGGCGCCGGCCGCGAAGGCGAGGAGGGCGACGAGGGGGAGGGAGGCTCGGGGGCGACGCGAGGACATGGCCGCACGCTAGCGAGGTCGCGGGTGCTTGCCAAGCCGATCCCGCGCGCTCGCCACGTAGGTCCCGCGCTCGGCTACAGGGACGCGGGGCGCGGGCCGGGATTCGCGGGGGTCCGACGGGAGAGCTGAACCAGCGACTGTGAGTTCGGCTCTCGCCGGGGCTCTTGCCGGGGCTGGGCCTGCGCGTCTTCAAAAAAGAACCGGGACTCACCAAAGGCGGGGCGCAGGTCGCTGAGCCACGTCGCCTTGGGATCGAACTCGGCGAAGAAGGGGCGGCCGACCCACGCGGGGTCCCGCGCTTGCAAGAACCGGAGCGCGAAGACTCGCTCGCCGCGGATCGTGGGGCTGCCGTCCACCTGCACCTTACCTGGCCACGCGGACATGGAGGGGCCTCGGACGGTGCGGGCGAGACCCGACACTTGTCGGTAGGCCTCGTCGAAGATCTCTTTGGTGCGCACGAGGGGCAGCTCGAAGTATTGGTGGGGCCCGGTGTCTCGCTCGACAAACATATAGTACGGGATGGCGCCGAGCCGCACGCCGAGTCGCCACATCTCGGCCCAGGTGTTGGGGTCGTCGTTGATGTGGCGCAGCACCGGCGATTGCATTCGCACGTGCGCACCCGTGGAGCGGATCCGTTGGATCGCGGCCTGGGCGACGGGCGTTGAAAGTTCCCGCGGGTGCGAGTAGTGACCCATGATCGTGAGGTGGCGGCCAGAGGCGGTGACCCGCTCGAACAATCGCAGCAGATCGTCGGCGTCGGGGTCGCTGACAAATCGGTAGGGCCAGTAGGCGACCGACTTGGTCCCGATGCGGATGTTTTGAACCGACTCGATGTCGAGCAGCGGCGCGAGGTGAGACGCGAGCGAGGACGTCTTCATGACGAGGGGATCGCCGCCGGTGATGAGGACGTCGGTGACGCGCGGATGGGCGCGCAGGTAGCCCGTGAGGCGCTCGGGATTCTTGGACTGAAACTTCATGTCGGGCATGCCGACAAATTGCGCCCAACGGAAACAGAAGGTGCAGTAGGCGTGGCAGGTCTGACCCTGGCTCGGAAAATACAGCAGCGTCTCGCCGTACTTGTGTTGGACCCCCTCCAGCGGTCGCCCCTCCCACGTCGGGACGTTGTCGGTCATCTGCCCCGCGGGGTGGGGGTTGAGCCGCGAGCGAATCTTGGACACCACCGCCGCCACATCTTCGCCGGAGCCTCCCTGCGCGAGCACGCGCTCGACGCTAAGGAAGTCCTCGCGCTGGAGCATCGAGCCTTGGGTGAAGGTGAGCTGAAAAATGGGATCGTCGGGAACATTGTTCCAGTCGATCAGTTGGTCAATCACGTACTCGTTGGTTCGAAACGGGAGCACGTGCGACGCGACCTGAATGCTGTGCCGCACATCCTTGGGCAGGGCGGCGCATTGGGGTTGCTCTAAGAAGTTTCGCGCCGTGATGGCTCGGTATCGAGGAGAGTTCGCGGTGGATGTGTGCATAACTGGAACGATGTGACCGACGGGTAGCGTTCTTCGCACGTCCGGTCTTTGCTTGTCCAGCGAGCCGCGCGAAGACCCCGCATCGGGTCTGCGCATCGATGGAGCGCCCGTGATGGTGGATCTTTCGGGCGCTCGTTATCACCTCCGCGCACACGCCGGGGGCGCTGTGGACGCCACAGCGCTGAATCGACGCGGATGTCGGCCGCGCTCGAAGGCGCTCGTCATCGCTCGGAGGCCCTCACCACAGGCGCCTGCACGCGCGGCGCCACGCGTGACCCAAGGCGCCGCGCCGAGCGGATCGTCGGGTGTGTACGGGAGTGACTGACGAGCGTCAGTCCGTGAGCATGCCCGAATTGGGGTCGGCGATGAGGGTCCCCTTGCCGCATTGGGGGCAAGGCTCCTCCACGGACCACGGGCGGACGGTGTGCGTTTTGCTCTCGTAACACTCCAGCGGGGCGCCGGGGATCTCTCGCCCGTCCGGGCCTGTGAGTAGATCCATCACGTGTTTGCAGTCCTCGCAGTAGGCGCTGGTGGTGGTGCCGCTCATCAGCGCCGAGTTGTGCCCCTCGCCGTTGAATTCAAATTCACAGCTGCTGCAGCTCCATTGTTGGCTGTATCCCATCAACTCTCCATTTCTCGGTGCCTCGCGCGGCTACCGATCTGTAGTGTATCCGCGGCGCGTGGTCCCAGGGGGCGCACGCGAGGACAGCGGTGATATCGCGTGCCAACGAGCGCGAGGAGGCGCCGCGCGCCGCTCATGGACGGTTCCCGCCTCGCGAGCGGAGCGAGTTTCAGTGTGTTTGGCACACCCGGACGCCGGGATGGGGACGATGGCGAAACACCCGAACGGAGGATCGCTTCGGCGACGGACCCAGAACGCGCTCGGGCGTCGCCGACGCAGAAGTCCGACAGAACGCCGCATAGACCACGGAATCCAGACTCCGATGGTTCGTCGCAACTTCGAGCAGCGCGCTTTATTTTTCGCGATAGCGCGCCGTAGAACGAATGCTAGCTTGAATTACCAGAGGACCCTGCGACACAACCTCGCAGCCGTTGGAACCTCGGGTCGTCCACCACCGACGCGAAGTCGGAGTCGCTCGCCATGGTCTCGATGGATCTTCCGCCCTCCACGGCGCGCTCGATCATCGTGATGGCGCGGTCGGTCAGACCAGCCCGCGCGTAGACGCAGGCGATCTGGTACAGCGCCGAGTTCGTCTGCCACTCGATCACCGCCTCGAGCGCGTCGAGGCACTGCACCCCGCGCTCGATGTGCGCGGGGTTCCCCGAATCGAGGAAGGCGCCCAGGGCGTTGTTGACGAGGAGCTCAAACGAGTGCACCTGGCTTTGGTGACGCAGGCGCACGAGCGCTGTGTCGGCCACCTGCGCGCAGAACTCTTCCACCGCCATGTCGTAGTGCCCCTGGGCTCGCAGCCACCCGAGCACGCAGGCAGAGGCGCCGCTCAGGAAACGGCCTTCTGAGGTCCGCCGACGCGCAAGCTCGGAGCGAACAAGCCCGGTCTCCTGCGCGAACTCAGCGCGCCACGCTTCGGCGATCTCCGCCTCGAGTCGCATGAACGCCGCGCCGACACTCATGGGGTCCTCGGCGCTGCGGCCCCGCGAACGCATCCTGCTGAGCGTCGGGCAGCTCTCGCGCGCCCGCCACCAGCAACGAGAGCGTGGATTCCTTATCGTCCAGGCCCGCCACCGACGCAGCGGCGGCCTGGGCCAGCGTGTGGGTCGCGGCCTCGTCTCCCGTTGACGCTCGCACCCACGCGTCGGCGACGGCCATGAGGTCCGTGACCACCTCGGTGAGTTTGAAGTCCGCACCCCCGAACTGCTGCACCTGTAGCAGCTCTCGCGCCAGCTGAAGCGTCCCGTGGCGGTGGCCCCGTGGATCGAGCGCCGTCTCCACACCCCAGCGAAGATGACAGGCCACCATCTGACGCAGGCTCTCTTCGATCCAGTCCAGGTAGCCATATCCCTCGGGCTTGGGCACCTCGGTCCAGCCATCGTCCCAGGCCGTGGTGAACTCTACCGCGCCCTGTCGGAAGCGTTCGCAGGACTGGCTGTCCTTGCGGCTTCCCCACGCGCGACCTGGTGCGAGCTCGAGCTCGATGCCTTGGTAGTCGCGCCGACCGATGAGAACCTCGTAGGGTTCGTGGTCCGGGTCGTCCTCGTCGCGCTCGACTCGGAGGCGAAGCTCGCTCAGATGGGTCGCCCAGCGGTCGAGCACGACCGCCGTCGTGGTTCGAGTGTCTCCTGACATGTGGCGATATCTCCTCGGCAACCTGTGTGTGTCGCTAGAAAATCGACGGTGTCCTCGCGGCGCCTATTCACGGTGGTCGGTATTTTGAGCTCGAGATGAGGGGGCGGGAGCTCGGAATCGGAACGATGGGTTGGCGCGTCGCTGGCGCCCGAGGTGTCCGAGAGCCAGCATGTATTCCTGTATTCCATCCCTGTATTCCAGCCCCAGGGTCGTTTGTTTACCTGACCTTCCACCTTCCACCGTCCACCTTCCCTGACCCGGGGTCGTACGGTTTTTCGCCCTCGAACAACGTCGGTCCATCGCTATAAAGAATTCCCGTATCACGTAGGACCCTGGGACAGGATTCCGGACACACCCCGATCCCTTGCATCATGGAGGCCCCGAGCCATGTATTGTACGCTGACGTCGGTGACGAGGCTTGTGTGGAGGATCGGTGGATGAGGGCGCGGCGATCGGCGAAACGTTCACGATGGCCTCGACTGCGGTTGCTGCTCGTCGTGGTCGCGGCGATCGTGTCGTGGAAGCTCTGGGGGATGGCGTCAACTGGACGGACTGGGGATGGAGACAGCGCCGGTGATCGGGTGAGCGAGGGGAAACCGCGCGCCGTCGGCGACCGGGGGGAAGCCTCGGATCCAGGAGACGGGCTCGGCGTCGCGTCGGGCGAGGTGGTTGTCGCCGGCACCACGACGCCGGTGGCGAAGGCCCAAGTGTTGCTGACGCCGGTCGTGACCCTCGCGGCCGCACCGGCAAGCTCTGGCGTCACGCCACACCCGAGGACCGCCACCTCCGATGTAGACGGGGCGTGGCGCTTCGAAGGCGTCGTGCCCGGGGACTACACGCTCTCCGCGACAGCACCTGGGGCGAGGTCCACACAACATCTGAAAGTACAACTCTTTGCGGGTGAGGAGCGAGGCGGCCTGATGCTTGAGGTGCTCCGGGGCGGTCGTCGACTGCACGGGGCGGTGACAGATGTTGGCGGGGGAGCTGTCCCGCACGCGCGCGTGTCCGTGACGCCACTCGAGGGCGTATATCTAGGAGACTTCTCCCTCGCGCGCTGGGCGACGCTCGCGGACGAGGAGGGACACTACGAGATCTTCGTGCCCACCGGAGCCCTGCACATCGCGTTCTCCCATCCCGACTACGTGCCAGTCGAAGCCAACCTCTCTGTGCCCGTGGCGGGTATTCGACACGACGTCTCCTTGCTCCCGGGCTCATCGATCTCGGGCGTCGTCGTTCGAGCCTCGGACCGCGAGCCGGTGGCGGGTGCGCAGGTGTACGTGACCCGCTCGGGAGCTCGCTGGGACCACGACGTGACGCGCGGCTTGTCGAGCGTGTTCGCGGGTGACTCTACGTCCACGGACGAGGCGGGGCGCTTTCGTGTCTCTGGACTGGAGGCGGGTGTGTTCGAGGTGAGGGCGCGGGCGCCGGGACTGGCGGCGGCGGCTCCCCGCGAGATTGCGCTGGGATTTGCCGAGGGCGTGGTGGACGCCGAGATCCGACTGATGCCAGCGTTTCGCGTGTCGGGGCGTGTCGTCGGGACAGGCCGCGGCCACAACGAGCCTCTCTCCGGAGTGATGGTTGTGGGGAGTTCCTTGAAGCCTCCCGTCAGGCTTCAAGCGACAGGTCTGTCTCGCGAGGATGGTACGTTTGAGATCGAGGGCGTCTGGCCGGGGACCCTCTTCGTCGCTGCGGCAGGCGAGGAGCGGGTCCCGAGTCTGTCCGAGATCTCGGTGACGGTGGAAGATGAAGACGTCGAGGGTGTGGTCGTGGAGATCGAGCAGGGCGTCTACATCGAGGGCCGGGTGACGCCTGCTGGCGAGACCAGGCTCTCCCTGGAGTTCGAGGAGACGAAGGACAACCCGTTGATCACGAGGGGCGACGCCCGCGCGATCGTCTACGTACAGGGACGCTCGCGCGCCGATGGGACCTTCCGGCTAGGACCGGTGCCGGCGGAGAACCAGGTGACCGTGGTGGCCAAAGCGGACGATGGTGCAACGGGGAAGTTGCCGCTGCTGATCAAACGGGAGGATGTGTTCGGCGTGACCATCGAGCTGGAGACCCGCGGCGCTGTTGAGGGGCACGTCGTCGACGCCTCCGGCCAGCCTGTGGTCGGCGTTAAGGTGGAGGTGACGGCCGGGGCGGACCGACCCCGTCTCACAACGTCACTCGGGACCAGGGCGGGGGTGTCGCGCCAGACGACGTCCGACGGATTTTTCTCAAGCGAAGGCCTAGAGGCAGGTGACTACGTAGTCAGCGTCTTGGGGAATCATGGCCGCAGCCTCGTGTGGCATGATGCAGAGCGCAGCGGGTCGCGGATTCCCAAAGCAGTCAGCGTCGAAGAGGCCGAGCGGGTTCAGCTCGAGCTCGTCGTTGAACCGGAAGATGGCGTGATCACCGGCACGGTGATGGACGGCCGCGGGGAGGTGGTGATGGACGCATTCGTGTCCGCGGTGCCGCTCGTGCCTTCCAGTGGAATGGCCGATCTGATGGGAGGCTTCGCCGGGAACTCCACTCGCGCTTCGCCAGCCCGCAAGCCCAATGAAAAACTGGCCTCCGCGCCCGTGGTCACCGACCTTGAGGGGCGCTTCGAGATCTCTGGGTTGCGACACGGCATTTATGACGTCGTCGCGAAGAGCAGTCGACGGAGATCGCACGGGGAGGCAAAGAGCGTGAGGACTGGCGAGCGAGCAGACGTGACCCTTGAAGACCTGCCCTCGCTCAGATGCGAGATCACCGAGGCGGGAGCGCCCGTGTCGTCGGTGCGAGGGCAGCTGCGCGGACCCACAAAGAGACGCATCGACGCAGACACGGCCGGCGGGTTGCTTGTCCTCGACCGAATCAAGGTCGGGACGTATACGCTCGGACTTCGCTCGGCCACGGGAGCGGGTGAGGCGAAGGTGACCGTCGGCGACGAGGAAGGAGGCCGGTGCCGCGTCGACTTGAAGAGCGTGGGGGTGGTCAAGGGCGTGATCGTGGACAGCGGCTCCCGACAACCGCGAGCCGGCGTCACACCGCTGCTCTTTGAGCGCACGCCGTACCCGGACAGAGCGACAACGGCATTGGTGACAGGCAACGCCCCAACATCGGGACCGGATGGTTCATTCCGGCTGGAGAATGTCTCGCCCGGAGGTGTGACTGTGTTGCTCATAGACAACGGGGGGGCGCAATTCGGAGAGTTTAGGGGGAAAGCTCGCGGTGTCCTTGAGCCCGGCGGGACCTTGGATCTCGGTGTCGTGTCGTTCTGGGAGGGCGCCGAGGTCGACAAAGACGCTCGCGGGACCCTCGGTCTCAATGTCGTCGCCCGCACATACGAGCGGCGCCCAGGCCAGCCCAACGAGACAGAGTCATCAAACCCCGACGAGCCTCCCGGGGTCGTGCACCAACATCTTTGGGTGCTCAGGGTGACACCGGGCGGTCCCGCGGGGCTCGCCGGTATTCGCCAAGGAGATGAGGTCGTCTCCGTGGACGGCGTTTCGGTTCGTTCCATCGGAGGGTTCGTGGCCGCTCGGATGCTCATGGACAGACACGTGACACGTGGGGCGACCTTTGTGCTCGTGCTACGTCGGGAGGATAAACAGCTTGAGGTGACCCTCGAAGCGGCGGCGATCTAGCGTCGCCGATCCTGCAGCGTCTGGAGTCCTCGGCGGCGGCCGCTCCGAACGTGTCACCGTGCAGTGCAGACATGTGTTCGAGGTGCTCGAGCCCATCCTCGACGAGCACGGTTGCGCGTCCCTCATATGTGAGTAGATCATCGGGGACCCCACCCGAGGGCGGGAGCACAACCCAACAATTTCCACTGCAGGGTCTTCAGACGCATCTCGGCTCTCGGAGGCGGGCCGAGGCGCTGTTGCCTGCCGCAGCTTGCTCTCAGGCGACAAAACGACGCCAGGCGACATTGGCCAATATTTGCGACGGACGCTGTCATCGCGCTCTCGTACGGGTGTTTGCGCTCGTGGGTGAGGGCGCGGAGGTTTTGGGAAGGAACCCTCGGATGGTACCTTTGTCGAGTCCACATTGACGGGCGGTCAGGACCACGTTTCAATCACCTCGCGCTCCCGCGGAAAAAACCCTTGGCCAAGTCGTCCACTCTTTATCGTTTTCAAATCGAGCTCGCGGACATCGACCGCGGAATCTACGAGAGCCTCGATCTCCGGGTCGCTCAGCATCCTTCGGAGGACGCCGAGCGGATGGTCGTGCGTGTGTTGGCCCGGGCCTTGGCCCATGAGGACGGGCTGGAATTTGGGCACGGGCTCTCCAACGCCGAAGATCCTGCGCTGTCCCTGCGCTCTTTGACCTCCGAAATAGAGATCTGGATCGACGTCGGGGTTCCGGGCGCCGAGCGACTCCACCGGGCCAGCAAGCGGGCCGAACGCGTGTTGGTGTTCACCCACAAGCTCGAGACTGCGCTCCGAAAAGAATGGTCAACTCGGAGTATTCATGGGGCCGATCGGATCGAGATCTATCGTCTCGATCCCTCGATGATTTCTGTGCTCGCGGAGGGGCTCGCACGGACCGTGACCTGGTATCTCACCGTTCAAGATGGAGGCCTTAGCGTCTCCAAAGGCGAGGTCAGCGTGGAGGGGTCAGTGCAGAAGCTGAGCCTGGCCGAGTTTTTGGCTTCCGAGAGTTAGGGCGTGCGCGCTGGCCCGTGTGGGCCCAACGGTTCAAAACGGGATGTCGTCGTCTCGGAAAGAGTTCCCGCCGTTGGGGCTCTCGGGGAAGGGGACATCGTCGAAAGGCGGGGCGTCTTGACCGCCGCCCATCGGGCCGGCGTCGGGCTGAGCTTGGGCCGCGTTCTCGATCTTCCACCCGTGGATGCTGACGAAGTACTTCACCTCACCACGGGGGCTCTTCCACTCGCGGCCGCGGATATCGATATGAACACGGACCTGGTCTCCGACACGGTAGCTGTCGAGGAGACCGATCTTGTCCTGCGTAAACTCGACCAGGATTTGCTGCGGATATTTGCCCTCAGTGGTGAGCACGAGCTCGCGTTTGCGGAAGGAGGCGCTGACCTCCTTGGTGTCCATCATGACCTTGATATTGCCGGTGAGTTCCATGGGTTGCTGAGCCACAGGCTCCTGCGTCGCGCCCGCCAAGTCAACTGGTCACGCGCATCAACCGACGGGATGCTGCTCAAGGTCATCGCGCATCCGGTGCCAGGAGATCTGCAGGGCGCCGGCTTCGCTCTCGCCGGGGGGACGGTTCGCCCACGTCGGGGTATTTTGGGTCAGCGGGCTTCCATGATGAGCGTGGGTCGGGTGGTGTCGCGCTTGAGAGAGGTCGATCGAGGACGACGCGGAGAGGGGCTCGCGGGTCCGGGGGCGCGCTCGATGGGGCCTCGCGTGGGCGCCGGCGCCGCTCGCGAATCGAGCGGCAGCGCGCCACGCAAGGGTGGCGTGGGCGAAGTCAGCGGAGGACTCGACAACGTCGCGCGGGACTGTTGAAGTGCGGGGCCATGTCGTCGCCGTCGCTATTTGACCCGCTCTCCTTTCACCGCGGACCTCCCATGAAAAACCGCTTCGCGCTGGCGCCCATGACCAACCTCCAGAGTCACGAAGACGGGGCGCTGTCGGACGAGGAGTTTTGCTGGCTCACCAAGCGCGCGGAGGGGGGCTACGGCATGACCATGACCTGCGCCTCCCACGTCCACGCGCTCGGCCAGGGCTTCGAGGGGCAGCTCGGTTGCTTTCATGACGGCCACGTCGAGGGCCTGGGCCTGCTCGCGTCCGCGATTCGCGAGGCGCGCAGCCTGTCGAGCGTGCAGCTGCATCACGCGGGCATGCGGTCCCCGGCGCAGATCATTCGAGAGCGGCCCTTGTGCCCCTCAGAGAACCTGCGATCGGGAGCGCGGGCGCTCTCCATCGACGAGGTGCGCGATCTGGTCGAGGCCTTCGTGCGGGCGGCGGAGCGCGCCGACGAGGCCGGGTTCGACGGGGTGGAGGTTCACGGCGCCCACGGCTACCTGGTGTGCCAGTTTCTCAGCGCGGAGATCAACAAGCGCGAGGACGACTACGGCGGCTCCCTCGAGAATCGGTCCCGGTTCTTGTGGGAGATCATCGCGGGAATTCGCGCCCGCTGTCGCCCCGACTTCCAAGTGGGAGTGCGGCTCTCGCCCGAGCGCTTTGGGATGCGCCTGCCAGAGGTGCTCGCTGTGTCGCAGCGCCTGTTTGATGAGGGCAACATCGACTACCTCGACGCGTCTTTGTGGGACGTGTTCAAAGAGCCAGAAGCGTCTGACCACAAGGGGCGCACGCTGCTGTCGTATTTCCTTGAGCTTGACCGAGGCCACACGCGCCTCGGCGCCGCAGGGAAGATAGAGACCGCCGCCCACGCCCGCGAGTGTCTCGACCAGGGCCTCGACTTCGTCACGCAAGGACGCAGCGCGATCCTTCATCACGATTTCCCCCGCCGCTGCGAGGCCGACCCGAACTTCACGCCCGCGCCGCTCCCCGTCACGCCGGCGTACCTCGCCGCGGAGGGGCTGAGCCCCACCTTCGTCAACTACATGCGCGGCTGGAAGGGCTTCGTGAGCGGGGATCGGGCCTGACGTGGATTCGCGCCGACAGTTTGCTCCATGATCAGGCGTCGAGGGCTGCGCGAGCGCGCGCGGAGATCACCGACAAAGTGATCCACGCGCCCCCCGGGAGCGTACGCCCTCACATCATGCAAAACCCCGAGTCGCATCGACCCGATCCTTTCTTCGACTCCGAGCATCCGATCCCACGCGCCACCAGCGGTGGTGACTGCGCGCTCCCGATTTTATATCGCGACGGGAGCTTGCTCGGCATGTTCTACCGGGTGGATCCCAAGCTCGCGCGTGGCGTGCTCAACGACCCCCGCGTGGAGCCCTTCGTCCTCTTTGGCAAGGCCGTGGTGCTGGTGGCCAGCTTTGAGTATCGCGACACCTCCATCGGACCGTATGGGGAGTTCGGCATCGGCGTCGTGTGCAAGCGAGTGGGCACGTCGCCCTCGGTGCTCAGCTACGCCTTCGACATGATCGGCGCGAAGGACACGGGGATCTACGTGGTCAATCTCCCCGTGACCGACGAGGGCGCGAGGGTGGCGGGCATCGATCTTTGGGGCTACCCGAAATACGTCACAGAGATCGACACAGACTTCGACGCCAAAGGCGTCCGCGTCGGGTTGCGAGGCGAGCTTGAAATTGAATGCACGCAGCCAAAAAATCGAGGACTCCGAGCCAAGGGGATGCCCTTCATCACGCTCACGACAGACCTGAACGGACAGCTTGTGCGCACGGTCATCACCTTCGATAGTCACGTGCGTTGGGGGGGAGCCGGTCGGGTCAACCTGCGGCTGACCGGTGAGGGTCCGAGCGCCCAGACCGCGCGCGCGCTGGGCCTGCATCAGCAGGCGCCGTCCTTCGTGTTCCGTACGGATCGGCTCCGGGCGGTGTTGCCTGAGGGAGAACGGCAGGCCTGAGCGAGCGACGAAGAAGAACCGAGGCGTGGGGTCGCCCCCGTTCTTGAGCCCACGCGTTGGGCACAGTCACCGCTGGCGGCTCGCCGCGGCTGGGGAGGGCGGGATCGCCCCACTCCACATTATTTTCTACAAAACAGGGAGCCGCCGCGAAGGGACTCACGATGGCACTCCAACAGCTGCACGATTTGGGGGACGCGATGGAACCGGCGGACACGGCGGAGAAGTCTTGCACCTATCTCTATGTTCATCCCTCGCTTCGTCGGTCGGCCCCGTCGCCGACGCAGCTCGAGGCGCGCCCGGCCCCGTCGCCGACGCAGCTCGAGGCGCCCCCGGCGCCGTCATCGAGTCACGCGACCACGCGGTGGGAGCGGTTGATCGCCGCGGTGCTCTCGAACACCGACGACCGCTGAACGCGCCGCGGGTCGGGGTTGAGATGGCGCGCGCTAGTAGGGGCTGTAGACCAGGTAGCTCGCGCCGGTGTCGTCGTCCGCGCCGGGGGTGCTCGCGAGGATGTCGCTGTGCCCGTCACCGTCCACGTCTCCGGTGGCGTGCACCCGCCCGAGGAAGAGATCTGCGCTCGGGCCAAGCAGCGTGACGCTCGCGTCGGCGAGGGAGGTCATGGAGCCCTCGGTGGACTGCGGGAGGTCACTCCCAAAGAACAGCGACAACTTCCCAGCGTTCTCGGCGAAGTCGTTACTCCCGTGGGCGCTGATCAGCACGTCTGCGAGCCCGTCGCCGTCGACGTCGCCGGTCATGCTGAGCGACGCGCCGCTAAAGTCGAGGAGCGTCTCACCTGTGAACCCGTGGGCGGCGTCGCTCTCGCCCAGCGTGGCGGACTCGGGCGCGGCGGGGAGATCACCGCCGAGAAATAAGAACGATCGGCCTGCCGAAGAGTCGAGCGTGGCGTGGTAGCCGATGGACCACAAGAGATCCGACAAGCCGTCGCCATCCACGTCCCCGGCGGAGGCGAGTGATTGCCCGACGCGTGCCCCGCCCGTGCTCCCGGAGAAGGTGACCTGCGCCTGGAGCCAGGCGGCGTAGCTCCCGTGGGGCCACACCGCCGCGATGGTCTGGCCGGAGATCAGGTAGGCGCGGCCTCCCGCGGCCGCCGCCTCTGAGTTTTCCGGGCCGCCGAGCAAGAGGTCGGCGAAGCCGTCACCGTCCACGTCTCCCGCCGGTGAGGGGTCCCATCCCAGGCGATCACCCTCGGCGCCAAAGAACAAATAACCGGAGCCACGGTAGCTCTCCAGCAGCACCCCGGGCGCCGCGCCTGCGAGCCACTCGCCGACCGCGAGCTGGACAGCGCCCGACGAGGTTCCATTCTCGTGTTTTCCGGGCATGCCGAGCAGAAAATCATCACCGCCGCCGCCGTCCACGTCTCCCGCCCACGCGATTCGCTCTCCGAGCCGGTCGGAGTCTTCGCCGTCGATGATCACGCTGGCGGTCGCCAAGGAGATGGACGCGCCGACCGGCTGCGCCGCCAGGGACGCCCCGCTGATCAGGTACACGCGGCCGCGCTCGGGGGCGACTGTGCCGTTGGCCGCAGGCGCACCGATGATCAGATCGCCGTGGCCATCGAAGTTGTAATCTCCGCCCGCTGCCAGCCCCGCGCCGCTGCGGTCGCCGGCGACTTCGCCCACCAATGTCCATGTGGCGTCGGCGAGGTCGAAGGGGGTGCCCGCGTCGTGGGCGTCGAGGGTGGTGGCGGTGACGACGTAGGTCTTCCCCGCGTCCTCGCCGGCGTCGTCATTCCCGGGCGCCGTCACGATCACGTCGTCGCGCCCGTCGCCGTCGATGTCGGCGGTGGCTACGACGTAGCCGCTCTCGTCGCCGGCGCGCTCGCCCACGAAGGTCAGGCCCGCGCCGACCTCATCCACGAGGCACACGTGGCAGGTGTCTTGGGGGCCCGTGTCACAAAATTCGCCCGTTTCGACCACGCCGTTGCCGCAGATGGCGGGCGGTTCCCCGCCGTCGGTCTCGCCCGTGTCGGTCTCGTCGCCGCCGCCGCCGTCCCCGAGGCTGATGGGGTTGTGAGAGCAGCCGAAGACCAGAGACAACGGGAGTACCATTGCTAAGTTAAGCGGTTTCAAAGTGCGACTACCCTATCATCGCTGGAGGTGAGCGGCGGCGAGGTGTCCGGCGGTTCGCCGCATCCTCCTCTGACCGCCCGCCACTGCCTCGTAGGCGCCGACGAATTTTTGATTCGATTTTCGTCGTCCTGCGGTCCGTCGGCGATGGGGAGTTCGCGCAATATCCGCGCTTGGGCTCGGGTCGTCGTGAGGGGCTCTGCTCGGTAGGGGGGCTGTGGACACCGCCGAAGAGGCGCCGGCCAGGTGAGGTGCGCGGCCTCGACCCACGGTTTGGAGCGCCTCCGTACAGATGCACGGACGTCGTCGGTTCGTGGTGGTTGGCAGTGTTTTCTCCGCGTAAAGATCGTTGAAGTGTCCCGCGTCGATGATATGCAGCCCCCATGACGCTTCGAACACTGAGCTGCGCGGGCTTGTTTGTGACACTTTGTGGCTGCGCCGACGCCGAGGACGACACCTCGAGTGACGCGACGGCGGAGACCTCCGGCACCACGGGAGCGAGCGAGGCAGGTACCACGGGTGATGCGGGAACCGGCGACGCGGGAACCGGTGATGCGGACACCGGCGGCACGGGCACGGACGACGCCGGCAACGACGCGGGAGACACCACCGACGGCGGAGGCGCCGACGAGGGAGGCGGCGATTGCCTCCCCAACGAGACCGACCCGAGCCAGTTTGTGATCGTGGGGTTTTGGAACGGCGATCCGACCTGCTCCGGCGACCCCGTCAAGACCAACGCGTTCCCCGTGGGCAGCGACGACCCTTGCTACTGCTGGCCAGGCAACTCTGGGATGAACTCCGCCGACAGCTTTATGTGTGACGCGGACGCGGGGAGTTTCACCTACACTCAGTACAACAGCCTCACCTGCGGCGCCGGCGACGACACGCCCACCGAGAAGACCACCTTCCTCGACAGCTGCACCCAGGACATCCCCATGAACCTGTATTCGAAGATCGTGGACTTCGGTGCGTGCGGGGGGTGAAGGGTGCCGCATCGTCGCTCACGGGGCCGTTCTTGGCGCCGGCGGAGAGCGGCGCTCCGAGTGCTACCCTCGCGTGCGTGTTCCCGCTGCGCGCCGCACCGCTGAGCCTCCGGGCCATGCAGCCCGAGGACGCGGCGGCCGTGCAGGCCTCGCGGACCCACCCCGACAACGTGCGCTATCAGGGGTGGCGACCGCCGACGGTGGCGGAGGTGGTCGACCACGCGCGGCGGCAGGATCCCGCGTCGGTGGGTCGAGCGGTGGGGACGGTGCAGGCGGTGCTCCTTGAGGAAGGCGCCTTCGTCGGAGACTTCGGAATCTGCACCACGCTCCCGCTGCCCACCGTCGAGCTCGGGGTGACGCTCGCGCCCGGGCAACGCGGGCGTGGGCTGGCGATCCGCGGCGCGAGGATGCTGCTCGACGGCTTGTTCGCGGCGGGCGTTCACCGTGTGGCAGCCGTGGTGGATCCCCGCAACGCGCCGAGCCTGCGGCTGTTCGAGCGGCTCGGCTTTCGCCGAGAGGCGCACGCCATCGCGTCGTACTACGACGAGGTCTACGACGAATGGGCGGATGAGGTGAGCTTCGCGATGCTTGGACGAGACTGGATCGCCAAGGCCCGCGAGGAGGGGTGAGGCCCTAGTAGACGACCGCTTCTGCGTTCGGGTGGATCACCGCTACCATCACCGCCATGGCGAAGGCGTGGGTGTGTTGTGTCACCCCCTCGACCTTCAAGTCGCCCATGGCCATCCCGTTGATCAAGAACGCGCCGTCGGGGCCGAAGGTCCACGTGGTCGATTTGTGGGTGTAGTTGCCGGCCGCGTTGAGCTTGCCAAAAAACGGGGTGCGGTCGTTTCTCAGCAAGGTGCCGTCGGGCTTATAAGCCATGCCAAACTCCCCCTTGCTGTTGGTGTAGACCCCGTCGGCGTCGAACGTGCCGGCGGGCTTTCCGCGCGCAGATGTGACCACGCCGTCCTTGTCGATGGCGTAGGACAGCTTGCCCTTCTCAAGCAACTTGAGCGGCCCCCGCGTGAACACGAGGCGTGCCACCCCGGCGCTGTCGGCGACCGACTCGGCTGGCGTGTCCTCGGCGTGCTTCGCCTCGCGCGTGGCAGGGGGCGCGTCACTTCGCTCGTTCGTCGCGGACGGGCGCTCCTTCGGCTCGCTGCAGGCGGGCGTGACCGCGAGCATGGCGAGGGTGAGAGTGAGGGACAAGGGGTGGTGCGGTAAGGTTTTCATGGTCGGTTGGGAGACGCGAGTGCTGCTCGGTTCGTTCAAGACCCGCGGCGGGTCAGTGTGAAGCCGCAGCGTACCGCAGGCTTTGTCGGTGACGCCGGTGATTTCGTGAGCGGGAGGCCTCCATGCAACGCCCGATCTGAGGGCCGAGAACATCGCTCCACGCCGAGTCTCAAAATGACGCATCGATGGAGGGTGGCCACGCTGCATTTTGATGACTGGTGTGCGACGCGGCGAGGCTCTAATGTGCAGCGGTTAGGTGGGACATATGGATCGACGATTTAGAAGTAGTGACCAAGGACATGTCGTGCTCATTCGGCTCGGCCTCACTTTCGTGTTGATGGGTGCGTCGCTCGGATGTGGGCAGGGCGAGGTTGGATCGGGCGACGCCGCCTCGGGGAATGACGACGCCGGCGAGAGCGGGACAGACGCGGGGGTAGATATGGGAGCGCCGGTGGTGCTCGCCCCGCCCGCTGACCTGGCGGCGTTCTCTCCGTTCGGTCAGCGCGTGGTGCTGAGCTGGCAAGACGCCTCCACGGGGGAGGATGGCTACGAGGTCGCCCGCTCGTGCACCTCAGACGCGGCGGACGCGGAGGGGTTTTGTACCATCGCGTCGCTGCCGGCCGACGCCGACGCCTACACCGACAACCACAGCAAGTCGGACCTCACCTACATGTATCGCGTGCGGGTGGTGTCCGGTGGCGATTCGCAAGAGGCGGCCACCGAGATCCACACGCCACCGTTGATGGAGACAGCGATCGCGCCGCGGCCCCAGGGGGTCTGGCGTCTCGGAGAGCAGATGACGCTGGCGGGCGCCGTCAACGTCACGACCAACGTGGCTCCGGAGTCGCTCGGCATCTTGCTGAGAGCCACGAGCGACCACTCGCTGCTCAGTCGTTTGGCGGCCGCGGGGGTCACGGTGACGCAGGACACGGCGACCGACCCGGCCGCTGGAGAGGTCGAGCTGCTGCTCCATCAGTTTGATGGTGGCGCGCCTCAAGATATTTCACCGGGCCTCGTGACCTTCGAAGAGATCGGTGAGGAAGGGTCTGTGATCTTGGTGGAGCCGGCGGGGGAGGGGACGCGGATGATCGTGGCGTCGCCGACCCCAGCTGGGATCTACCGCGGTGGGATGGCGGCCTTGCAGCTGCTCGTGGGCGCGGATCTCAGCGCCGCCGCCACCGAGCTCACGCATCAGATCATCTTGGACTACCCCGACCACCCTACGCGCTCATTTTATGAGCCGCTCGACGCCACGCTCACAGAAGACGCGACGCTCACGGCCGCAGCGCTCGACATGATCGATGCGCGCGCGCGCTCGGGAGCGAACCTCTACTTCCAAAGCGGCTTCGCCTATGTACCCATGAAAGAGATCTCGTGGAACACGTGGGAGGACAACCTCGCGCAGCTCGACGCCATTCAAACCGCGGCGGCGGATCGATTCATGGACGTGGTGATGGAGGCGGGTGGCACGGGAGGATCGGCGTCGCAGTGGCCCGAGGCCTACGCCTTCGTGGACGGACTCGCCATCCACGATGAACCATTCATCCTCACCCAGGTCAATCCCAACGTGTGGGAGGCTCAGCCTGTGAGTCCGCTGACGCAGCTTGTGCCCGACTCGGACATGGACGACCCGTCCGCGTGGGTCTTGCCCACCGCGCCGGAGTGTCAGTATTGGAGCTACGACGCGCAGGGGGGCCACGACACGCCGGGGAGCTGGCGCATCGACGCCGAGGGCGCGGGGAATTGTTCGCAACTGCGAATCTGGCTGGATCCAAGCACCATCGTCGACGGTCGCTATCTGTTGACCGCGAGGGTTCGAAGCGCGGAGCCGGGAGAGCACCTCGGCCCATACACGGGACCCAACGCCCAGGTCACGACGGTGGTGAAGTACGACGACGGCACGTTCTTGCAGCTCAATGAGCGGAGCATCGGGATCGGCGGCGACATCAGCACGCTCACGCCGAGCAAGAGCAACCATGATGGATCGGACTGGTTCGAGCTCTACAACACCTTCGTGATCGAGTTGAAGGGCCGCACGGTCGAAGAGGTCTATCTGTACGCGCGCGCTTCTTCCGGTCAGGGCACCTTTTGGCTCGATGAGTTGAGCCTCGAGCGTATCGACGGCAGCTTGCGCAACGTGGCCGGCGGCGTCGCGCCGATCATCGCGACGAGCTCGGACGGCGCCACCACCTATGTGGAGGGCACTCATTTTGAGGTGTGCCAAGTGGGGCTCGACAGCGGCACGCCCACGGAGATCTGTACGTCGCCGGGGAGCGATGCGAACTACGAGACGGTGTTTTGGATCAACTCGTGGGCGGGCACCCTGCAGTACGGGCTCGAGCCACGGTACTCGCAAGACCTCACGCCGTTCGTGATTCGCTGGATGGACGGCGTGCCTCGACCCACCGACGACATCATCAACGTGACCTACGACATCAACCTGCCGTATATGGGGCAGTATGGGCTCAGCGGCCTGGACTACGTGGGTCAGCGGCTCAACTACTGCGCGATCGAGGAGATCTTCAACCAAACCGCGTGGGGGGACGCCTACGACAAGGTCTTGGGGACGGGCGCGTTGCAGCTTGGCGCGTCGAGCTTACGCATTGATCTCAGCGAGGTGCGCGGCGTGAACCGGAGCTACCGGTGCCACGAGCTCGCGGAGGTTGACGGGGAATGGACCTGGCGGACCTCCATGTCCAACGGCGCTCGATTCGCCCAAGTAGCGAACCATCTGATCGCGGAGGCGAAACAGCGGAACCCCGCGGTCGTCGCCTACTTTTGGGACGACATGTTCAACCCCACCACCAACGGGGGCAGCTTGACCTACCAGCAGTCTCGGGGAGGGGTCGAAGGGGCCTCGGCTTGCGCGCTGTCGTCGCAAGCCCCGGCGAAGATCTGCGGCGGCGTGGACGACGTCGTGCCTATCGATCCAGACGCGGTGATGATCCAATGGGGCTACAAGCCTCAGGGCATCCGGAACACCGCCGCGACCGCGGCCTACTACGACGCCATCGACCGGCCGTGGTTGATCGGGCCCGGTGGAGATCACCTCGTGGCTGAAGACTGGGCGAGCATCGCCAACGCCTCGACGTCGAACGTGGGCGTGTCCTCGTTCTTTTTCTACGAGCACGATGTCCCACGCTCCTTGCGGACGTTCTGGAATCACGACTGGAAGCTGGCGTATATCCTCGACTTTGAGACCGACGCGACCAGCTTGATCCAGACGGAGGCGCCGGCGTTTTCGGTGGTGTCAGGGGGCGGGACAGTGAGCACAGACGGCACCTGCGCCTCCAACGGATCCGGCACGAGTAATAACTGGGCAGGGAGCAGCGACGGCGGCTTGTGCGTGGACGAGACGAGCGCGCTGACGGGTCGGGTCGCGCAGCGAGCGGCGACCGCAGGTCACCGGTACAAGGTGGGCGTGCACGTCGCGTGGGCAGCGGGGGCCGTCATCGAACCGCCGCGAGCCCGCTTGATCTGGACGCTGTCCGATGGCGGCGAACAGGCGGGCGCGTGGGTTGACACGGCAGAGGTGGTCGCGCTCCCCGATGGCTTCGTCCGCTACGGTTGGGAGGGCGAGGGTGTGAGCGCGCCGGAGGACAGCGTTGGCGTGTCGGTGGAGTGGTCCTTCGCGCCGGGCGTGGCCGCGCTCGACAACCTGTTCTTGTGGGAGTCGATGCCGCTGTGCTTTGACGAGTGCGCCGGTGGCTAGCCACTGACGGGCCTCGCGACCGCCACGGTGCGCTGGCCGACGTGTCCAGCGGAGGGTGGAGACTGGCGCCGCGGAGTGTCGACGTGCGCTCGCGCGTCGCGCCGGGCTCCTCCACCTCGGTGGCGGTAGCGGGCGCGGGCGAGAGAATCGAGCCCGCGCCCATCGCCGACGAAGCGCCGATCCACGCGTCACGGTGGGAGGCGCGGTTCCGACTACTGCTCCACGGCGAGGGCAAAGACCTCTTCGATACCAAACTGCCGGAAGAAATAGTCTTCGTCGATGAGGGCGAAACACGGGATCGCGTGGTCGCAATGGGAGATGATATTGAGCAGGGGCCCCGATCCTTCATAGGGATCTCCAACGAGGACAATGTCGTCGTTGGGGTAGCTCTCGATCCAGAATTGGAGATACGCGGGGGTCACGACGGTGTCGTTGTCTGCTTCGAGAAGCACCTCCACGTATTCGAGCGCGTCTGCCGCTACGAGGAGACGAACGGTCTCCAAGTCCATCGCAAACTGGCCCGGTCCGAAGTGCTCGTCGGCATCCTCTCCAGCCATGACAGCAGCGATTGTTTGACACGGGGGGCACCAACCCCACGACAGCGCCAACATGGCCCGCTTGCCACACACGACCGCGATGTCAAGTGGATTCCCGTCGGGATCGATGCCGACATAGCTGACCGCCTTGTCATCCACTTGTGGGGTGACACTGGGATCGGCCACGGGCAAGTTCGGACACTCGGGCAACGGCTCGCCGTCGCCGTCGCCGTCACCGTCACCGTCACCTCCCTGCTCGCCGTCGCCGTCGCCGTCACCGTCACCGTCACCGTCGCCGTCGCCGTCGCCTCCCTGCTCGCCGCTTCCCGCCTCGTCGTCGAGATCGAGGCTTCGGTCGCTACATCCCACGGCCGCGACGGTCAGGGTCGCCATGGCCACGATCGTCCCTCTGGAGGCGATTGCTCGGAATGCCGCACGGATCATGGGAGTGATCGTCGCCAGACTTCTCAAGGCTGGCAATGAACTCCCCACCGATCGCACCAGCGCTACAAAGGTTGCGGCATCGCACGCGATGTGGCTCGTGGATCCGCGCGCGCGCTCCTCGATCAGCGGTAGACGTTGGCGGAGGTGTAGTAGTTCTGGATGAACACCACCACCGCGCGACCGTCGGGTGCCACGCTGATCTCCGGCTCTCCAGAGCCGAATGACGCCGGCGCGTCGACGGTCTGTGGTCCGTCCCACATGCCTGCGGTCGCGTCGAATCGGTTGGCGTAGATCACCGTGGCGGCGCCGTCGAACTGGCTCCACACCGCGATGGCGCTGCCGGTGGAGTCCATGCCCACGCGCGCTTCACCGGCATCGCCGAGGTCGCTCATCTCTAGCAAGACGGCGCCTTCCCACATCTGGGTGGAGGCGTCGAAGTGGTTCGCCATGGCGTTCTCAAAGGAGCCGTCGGTCTGCCGCCACACCGCGACCGCGTTGCCGTTGAGATCCATGGCGACCTGGGGTTCGAAGGCGTCGTTGGTGTCGCTGGTCTCGAGCAATTCCGGCGCGCTCCAGGTCTGGGTAGAGGCGTCGTAGCGACTGGCCCGGATGTGATAGTTGAGGTTGGTGTCCGGCTGACTCCACACGGCGACGGCGTCACCACTCGGGCTCACGCTCAGGTCGGTGTGGATGGTGCTGCCGATGGTGTCCACCATCTGCGCCACGGTCCAGGTGTCCATCCCCGCGTCGTAGTGGCTCGCGAACACGCTGCCCCAGCTCCCGTACCACAGGGCGACGGCGTGGCCCAGGTCGTCCACACCCACGAGCGGCATGTCCGTGGCCGTGGCAAACGGGATCTGAAGCTCTTGAATGGTGCCCCAGGATTGGGTGTTCATGTCGAAGGGCCGAGCGTGCGTCCTGAACTCGCCCATCACTCTCTCGGGCCACACCACCATCGCGTCCCCGGCCGCGTTCACCGAGACCTCTGGATAGGCGCAGTCCGCGGCGAGGTTGCTGCTCACGAGGACCGGCGCGCTCCATGTGCCATTGGTGCCGTCGTAGTAGCTCGCCCAGACTTGATCGACGGAGGCGCCGTCGTCGCGATGGCTCCAGACCGCCACCGCATTTCCGCTGCCGTCCACCGCGATTTGGGGAGCGGAGATATTGCCTGTGTCGTTGGTCTCGATGAGCGCGTCGGTGCCCCAGGTGTCGGTGGTGGCGTCGTAGGCGTCGGCCCACGCATCCCAACCCGTGAAGGTGCCGTTCTCTTGGCCCCACACCGACACGGCGTCCCCTTGGTGATCGATCCCGACGGCGGGCGCCATGGCGAATGGATTCACCGCGTCTTGGATGACCGTGGCGGTGCCCCATTGTTTGGGCGGTACGCAGACCCCCAACACACAGCTATCCGTGGCGGCGCAGACGCTCCCGGCGTTGGCTCCGAGGCAGTCTCCCGTCGCTCCGCAGTAATTGGGATCGATTTGGGGGTCTACGCATGCTCCGTCACACTCCACTTCGGTGGCATCGCACGTGGTCCCACCGCCGGTGGTGGAGGGGTCGCCGTCGCCGTCGCCGTCGCCGGTGGTGGAGGGGTCGCCGTCGCCGTCGCCG
>JAAZXR010000041.1:278-38647 GCA_014240065.1 Myxococcales bacterium | reverse complement strand
CGGGCTCGGGCTCGGGCTCGGGCTCGGGCTCGGGCTCGGGCTCAGGCTCGGTGGCGCCGGTGCTCGTTGCCTCGGCATCGCTGCCAGTCTCTGTTCCAGTCGCAGCCGCGACAGAGTCCTCCTCGAGGTCGGAGGGGTTCATGAAGGCACCCCACAGCCAGAACAGGCCGCCGACAACCACGATCGCCAGTATGGGGGCGAGCAGCGCTATCTTCCAGGAGAAGGGCCCACGAATGGCGCCGTCCATCATGCTCATGCTCATGCTGGCGCTCGGATCATCCTCGTCGTAGTCCTCGTCGTCAAAGTCGCCGAGGTATTGCGACGCGACGCTCTTGGCGGGCGCGCGTTTAACGGCTCGAGGGTCGGAGGGGACAGTGTTGGCGGTGGCGCCGCCGTCGCCGAGCTCCCCCGAGGCTGCGAAGGCGCGCGGGTGCTGAGGCGGCTGCGTTTGTACCCGCTCGATGGAGTCGCTCGCGGGATCGTCCACGGCGTCGAAGACAAAGTCAGTCGGGTCCAGACCCTGCGGAGGGCGGGGCGCGCTGCCACTGTTCGGTCGCGTTCCCCGCTCCACGACGCCCGAACTGAGGCTCGACGGCCGCTGCGGCTCCGGCATCACCGGGGCGTCTGTGTGCACGTAGGACGCGCTCCTTGGACGAGGTGACGACGTCTCGGGAGGAGCGGGATCCAGCGGGCCGGACTGGTAGCTTTGGCTCGGCGCTCGTGGTGCGAGCTGCTCAGACGGGTGCTGCCCGCTGCCGACGTGGCCCGCGGAGGAGGAGGACTGGCGACGCGCTTGCTCAAGGCTCGCGTGCGACGTGGCCTGCCTTCGTTCTTGCGCGACGGCCTCGACCGATCCGGTGTGCGCGCCGGAGTCCGCCGGCATCTGAGCGATGACTTGATCGAAGTCTCGCTCAAGCTCGGCGTCGAGGGGCTGGAGCTGTGGTCCGCTCGCAGGTCGTGAGATGTGTGCCTCCTTGATGCGCAGGGCTTGCTCTCTCAGCCGCTGCATCTGGAGTGAGATCTCCTGCAGCGCCTGCTGGGCCCCGGGAGTCCCGGGGAGGGGCTCATGGCCTCGCGGAGCGTTCGCGGGGGCCTCGACGGCCGAAGAATCCGTTTCCACGGCGTGGGGGTCAGCGCCGTCGTCGGGCGCGCCCCCAACGCTGCCGTCGCGGAGCCATGGCGGCAACTGCCACGCAGAAATTTGACCCGAGGACTCTCCGGTCATCGGCGCGTCACGCCGCGGCGCGCTCGGAGGCTGCGCCCGGAGGTCCGCGGTGGCCGGCGCGCGCGCGGGAACGAAGATCTGCGTCCCCGTCGCCGTTCGGCGCGGACCCGGCGGAATCGGGGTGTGCTCTGGCAGGGTGGAGTCGGCAGGATCTTCCTGAGAGATCGGCTCCAACGCCGGCGCCGCACCGCTACCCGGGCGCTGCGAGGGGTCGACGAGCCACTCGCCGCACCAGCGACACTTCATCGCCGCTTGCTGGATTTGCTCGTTGCAATAAGGACAGTTCTTCATCCAACCCTACCCGCGTTTCGAGAGAATGCGCGTATCTCGCGAGGCCCCATCATTTGCCGCCGACGGTATCATAGCTGGCGAGAATGCGCAGGAACCGTGAGAAAAGAAGGCGTGGAGGAGCGCGAGCGTGCGGGGATCTGACGACGGCCTCGCATCCCGCCATCGGACCGCGTAGGTTCGCCCCGGTCTGAACGAGGTACTTCATGGAAAACCCCGCGCCGTTTCATCTTGAGGCTCATCTTGAGCGCGCGCCTCCGCGGCGAAGACTCGCGTCGCTTCCGACCCCCCTAGAGCAGCTCGCGGTGCCAGGGGAGGTGAGCGCGTGGGTCAAGCGTGATGATCGGTCGAGCGACCGATACGGCGGTGGGAAGGTCCGCAAGCTCGAATTCATCTTCGCGCAGCCGGAGTTCACGGCGGCGGCGCGGGTGCGCTCCATCGGCGCGTTCGGCAGTCACCATCTCCTGGCGTTGGCGATCCACGGCGCACAATTCGGGATCGGGGTCGACGCCGTCGTCGCGCCCCAGGTGGTCACCAAGAGCGCGGTGCGCAACCTCGCTGCGCTGTCGTCGATGGGCGCGCGGTTCTTCCCCGTGATGGACAGACTGCTCGTGCCGTGGGGGATGTGGAGGGGGCGGCGCGCGGGCGAGGCCGTCTTCCTCGGCCCCGGCGGCTCGAACGCCGCGGGCTGCCTGGGGTGGGTAGAGGCGGGGCTCGAGCTGTGTCATCAGGTGGCGTCCGGGGCGATGCCGGCACCGTCGCAGATTTACGTCACGGCGGGTACCGCGGGGACCAGCGCAGGCCTGCTCGTGGGGCTCACGCTCGGTGGAATGCGCACACATCTTCGCTTGGTGTCCGCGGTCGAGCCGCTGTACTTCAATGGCCTCCTCTTTCGTCAGAAATTGGCGCTCGCGTGGGGCGCCGTTCGCGAACTTGGACTTCGCACCCGCCCCGGCGCCGGAGCTGTGCGATGGAGCATCGACCACTCGCAGGTGGGCGGGGGGTACGCGGTGCCTTCCGTGGCCAGTCGAGCGGCGATCAGCTGGGGTCGCGAGCGTGGTCTGTCATTGGAGACCACCTACACCGGGAAGTGCGCCGCCGCGATGCTGAGGGACCTCCGCGGCGGAGGGCTCGACGGGCCGACGCTGTTGTGGAACACCCACGCCACCACGGACGTCTCGCAGTACATCGAGGATGGGTGGCGCGCGAACCTCCCCGCGAGGATTCAGCGCTGGATCCATCCTGTGTCGCTGCCGTGACCGCTAGGACAGCACCTGTTGGGCGGCGCGGCGGACGAGGTCACCGTCCACCTCGGCCTTGTGTCCACGCATGACAGCACCCATCAGCCGCCCCATGTCCTTTTTCTCGGTGATGCCCTCCGCGGCCGCGATCTTCTGCACGAGCGCGGCGGTCGCGGCCTCGTCCATTTTCTTCGGGAGGAAGCGATCACAAAATTGCAATTCAAAGGTCGTCTCGGCCTTCGCTTCAAAGGCGCGCTCACCGAGTCCCTCGAAGGACGCGAGCGCTTTCTTGAGCTCCTTCGCGTAGGCCGCGAGCACCTTGAGCCACAGGGCGTCGTCTTCCTCCACGTCCTGACCGGCTTTGAGCTCGTTGGTCAACTTTGCCTTGAGCATCGTGATGACGCGCTTGGTGTCCGCGTCGCGGTCCCGTCGCGCCTGTTTCAACGACTCGTTGATCTCCGCTTTGATGCTCATGGCGCATGGTATCAGCCGAGGCCGGTCAACAAAGGGGGAGCCTTCATTTTCGCGGCTTGGGATCTCTCGCTGTACGGGGGCGGGCAATGGTCGCGTAGGCGTCGATGCGCCGCTGCTCGTAGCGGAGGCTCCGCTCGTCGTCACCTTCGGCGTTTTGCGCGCGTGGCCCTTCGTGCGCCGGGCGACGCAGGAGCTCGCGGTGGGCTCGGAGCGCAGTCTGCGGGAAGCCGCGGATCGTCTTCGCCCACGCCTCGCAAGCGCCGCTCAGCTCGCCAGCGTCCACGACGCGGTCGAGGGCGCCGGCTGCTCGGAGCGTGGTCGCGTCTACCGTCTCGTCGAGCAGCAGCATCCGGCGACCGATGGACTCACCGGTCACCTGTCGAATGCGCGCCACGCCGCGGGGATGGTAGACGACGCCAAGTCGAGTCGCGGGCACGCGGAAGCTGGCATGGGGAACGGCCACTCGGAGGTCACAGGCGCACGCGAGCTCCACACCAGCGCCGATGGCGTAGCCGTTGATCGCGGCGATGAACGTCGCGTTCGCGTGGAGGATGGCCTCGGTCGCGGCGATGAGGGCGGCCTCGGGGGCCGTGTCGCTGGCGTCGAGGGTCGCTGGATCGAGGGCGGTGAGGTCGAAGCCGGCGCAAAACGCCTCGCCGCCTGCGCCCGTCAACACGACGACCTCGCCGCGGAGGTCCGCGCACCGAGCGATGATCTCTGCGAGCATTCGCGGGTGCACGGCGTTGCGTCGCCGCTGGTGCTCGAGCGTCCACCAGAGGGTTCCCTCGGCGCTCCGGCGCTCCGCGAGCCGCACGCGCTACTCCGTCGCCTGCGCGGGCGGAGTCGACTGCGGATCGTTGGACTTGTACTCCAGGTTGGGCTTGGTGTTCCCGGAGAGGATGTTTTCGCCTGCTTGGCGGATCGCGCGGGCGCCCGGTGAGTCTGGGTTGGCGAGGGACTTCTTTCTGTAGGCGTAGCCCCACGCCTTGTACTCCTCCGGGGTCAGGGTCTTCGGGTCACGCTCCAGCAGCTTTTTCTCCTCGTCTGTGAGGGGCGCCGGCTTGAAGTACTCGTCGTACTTTGGATCTGGCTTGAAGCCGTCGACGTCGTTGGAGGATGCTGCGGGGTCGGCCGCGCTCGCGGCAGCGGCGTCCGCCGGTTTCGCGGGAGCGTCTTTTGCGGGCGCGTCTTTTGCGGTGTGCGCGGGCGCGTCTTTTGCGGTGTGCGCGGGCGCGTCGTTTTTCGTAGCGGGTTGGTTGCACGCGACGAGGAGCACAGCGGCGGTCGGCAAGAGATGGAGCTTCATGGCGCGCACCCTATCACGAATTTATGGGACATCGATGGAGGCTTGGGCCTCGCCAATGGCCTCCAGATCGTCGAGAATTTGAATAATGTCAGAGGCTTGGACAGCGGGGCTCATGACGATGAAGCGCAGGCAATTGATCCCGTCGGAGAGCGGTTGGGCGGCGAGCATCCCGACGCCGCGGCGCGCGAGCTCGTTTCGCATCGTCGATTGAAGTCGGTGGACCCAGGCGCGATCAGCGGGTGTCCACCGCCGCATCTCCACGTGCCGCAGCGGACCGGGGATCCACCGCGCGCATACGCTGACGAAGGGAGGCGCCGCCATGAGCTGCCATCCCCGCGCGGCCCCACGGCGCTCAATCTCCGCGGATGCCGCTCGCGCGCTGGCGGTGGCGTGGACGACCCGCTCCGACATGCCATCGTCACCGAGCAGCTTCCACGCGAGCCACGCTTTCAGCGCATCGACCCGCCGGGCGCACTGAAACCCGAGGTCGCCGGTGTCGTAGGCCGCGTAGGGTTTGTCATCTTGGAATAGGTAGGTCGCCTCGGTCGCGAAACACTCACGGAGGCGAGCAGGATCTCGGAGCAGGAGCGCCGCACATTGTTGGGTCACGCCCATGACCTTGTGGAGGTTCCAGGCGAGAGAATCGGCGAGGGCCACACCGTCCATGAGGTCGCGGTGTCGCTCTGACAACAGGCACGCGGCTCCGAAGCAACCATCCACATGAAGCCACAGCTTGTGACGCTTGCAGTGGGCGGCGATCTCCCGGAGAGGATCGAAGGCGCCGAGGACGGTGGTGCCAGAGGTGGCGTTGACAAACAGCGGCGTCAGGCCCGCCGCGGTGGCCTCGCGGATCGAGGCGTCGAGCGCGTCTGGGAGCATCCGGTCTTGCGGATCACAGTCAACCTCGTAGACGGCCTCGTCCCCGAGGCCCATGAGCCGCGCGCTCTTGCGAATGGAGTAGTGGGCGGCCGCCGAAGTGAACACAGCCCACCGATGGCCGTGGTCGCCGCGGCGGTTGATGTCGGGTGCGGCGCGATGACGCGCGAGCTGCATGGCGAGGAGGTTCGAATAGCTACCCCCGGGGAGGAGCAGCCCCGCTGGAGGTGAGGGGGCCTCGGCGGAGTCATGGGCAGCCTCGCCGATCCCCGCGATCTTCGCCATTCGGCCGAGGAGGGCGCGCTCCATCAGCGTGAAGACGGGCGACATCTCGTACGTGGCGGCCGTGGTGTTGAGGCTGGCGCCAAGCCAATCACCAGCGAGCGCGATGATGTCCGGGCCCGCGAAGTTCTGATTAAAGAACTTCGGGTGGGAAGTATGAACCGAGGCGGCGATGATCTCGCGGAGCAGGTCGGGGACCGTTGACGGGCAGAGGCCAGCGGGTGGTTCTAGACCGAGCCCGCCAAACTCCGCGAAGCGCTCTTCGAGGGCGGCGGGGCCGCTCGGTTCGCTGACCGGGATGGTCCTCGCCTGTGCGTCTTGGAGGTAGCCGTCGACGAGCTCCGCCACTTGACCGAGGAGCGCCCGCTTGTCTGTCGCATTCCAACTCAACCGTAGGATCATGCCCTCGAACTGAAAAAACGCCAACCGTGATCAGGTGGCGCCATGGGGAGTTCCGTCCTAAGCTTAAAGGGTGAGACACCCAAGGCCCCGCGAAGTCAGCGGTTTGCGCGCCACCGCGCGCTATGGCCCAGTTTTTAGGTGCCTGGAGGAGATCGGGCGCCGAGGTTCACGGGTGGTGATCGCGTCGTTGGCAGGGAGCCTCCTCCTCGGCTGCTCTCCACACGCGTTCGTCGGGTTGAACACGTCGCCCGCGCAACGCAAGGTGAGCGGCTCGGTCGAGCGGGTCGCCAAGGACGCCGCGAGGTCGGTCGTAGCCATCGAAACCGACGTCGGCCAGGGCATGGGGTTCGTCATTGACGAGGCCGGGTACGTCGTCACCAGTCGTCATGTCGTGGAGGAGGTCGGGCACGTCAACGCCGTTCGTTGGCCCGGGCTCGCAGGGGACCACCGCGCTCGGAGCGTGCAGATCGTCTATATCGACCCCGTCCACGACTTGGCGCTGCTGAAGGTCGACGCGCCGGGAGAGCGATTCAAGGCGATTCCGCTGACGGCCGCTGCGGCGGGGCAGGCGCCCGCTCAAGCCGCAGGCGACCCCGTGGTGCTGACAACACGACTCGACGATCCGAGCCTCACCCTCGGGGCAGAACGCGGCGTGGTGACAGACCCGGCGGTGATGAACGAGGCTGTGGGTCCAGGTCCCTACGTGGGGGTGACGAATTCGATCCAACGCGGACAGAGCGGAGGACCGGTCCTGGATCTCCACGGGAGGGCGGTCGGCGTGGTGACCTGGATGTGGAAAGATAAGCCCGGAGGGTTCGCCGTGCCCGCATCGCGCGTGGTCGAGATGCTTCGGAGTCGGCCGAGCCTCAACACGCTCGGTGAGCATCGGGCGCGCGTGCGCATCCGGATGGAGGGGTTCTCATCGGCGCTGCAGACGGAGGGCAAGACGGCGGACCCGAGGCGATTCATCGCGCCCTCAAGCGCGCGGCAGGTTCGCCAACGCACCGTCGATCTATTGCTCGATCGAATTTCGCCGGAGGGCATGGAGAACTTCGCAGAGATGCTCGACCAGCTCGCGTTGGGGGCGGCCATGGATCCAGGGGTCGCGCTGGAGCGCCTGTACGGCTTGATCTCGCGCGCGCTGACCGACGAGACCATCGCCTCGATGGGGCTGCGAGGGGCGCTGCCCCGAGCCCAAGTGGTGACGTTTTTTCTCGAACTCGGCAAGGCGTATTTGAGCGCGAGAATCTACGGCGCCCACGGCCGGGAGTCAGCGTTGGACATCGCGCGTCGGAGGCTCCACACCCTGGACAGCGCCAGGATCTTCTTGATGGCGGACTTCATCGACGCGACCAAGGGGCTCGACGGGGACATCGAGGAGATCACCGTGTCGCCTGGGGCGTACGGGCCACGCGCGGTGGTGAGGTTGTCGCCCCAACGCAGGCTCGGTAGGGTCTTTGAGTCGTCGGTGTATGTCCAGCTCGCGCTCGAGTGGGGGGACTGGTACATCGTCGACGTTCATCACCAAGAAACGAAGACACGCGGGAGGGTGGCGGCGGCGCAGAATGCCACCCCGACATGGCGCGTGGAGGCGTCTCAGGCGGCCGATTGGTGAGCGTGTTCGGAGAATCGCGAGCCGGTCGTGAGGGGCGCTCGCCTAGCTGTCCACGGCGGTGCCAAACGCGGCCAGCCTGGAGTTGAGTTGGGCCTGGACGATAGGCTTCCTCAGGGAGGAGACGCGGCCTTCGCTCCTCCGGATCGCCGCGAGGGAGGTCGGCGAGGAGGAGATGGCGAGGAGCGTGACGAGGGGGAAACGCTCTCGCACGAACTCGACGGCCGACTCAAAAGATCCCGTCCATCCGTCGAGGTCAAAGAGCACCAGGGTCACGAAGGAGAACCTGGAATCAAACCTGTAGTCGCTCGTGATCGCCTCCAACGCGGGTCCGCGTAGGAGCTCGATGTCGACGTCGGTCATCATCTCCTCGACTTCATCGAACAGGTCCTCGTCGTGGGTCAGGAGCGCGGCGGTCCTCGCTGAATCGCGAGCTGATGTTGAATCGAAGTCCTGGTCCTGCTCGCGGTGGTGGATTGAGGTCGCGACCGGGAGTGTGAGGGTGAACGTGGTGCCACCGCCCACGGCGGACGTGACATTGATAGTCCCCTTGTGTCTCTCCATCACCCCGAGGACAGCCGGGAGTCCCAACCCCGTCCCGTGCTTCTTTGTCGTGAAGAAGGGATCAAAGATCTGGGAGAGTTTGTCTTCAGCGATCCCCTCGCCGCTGTCCCGCACGATGATCTCTGCGCGGGCCCGCTCGGTGTCGTCGGCGGGGACTTGTCGCGCTTCGATCGTGATGGTCCCTCCCCGTGGCATCGCGTCGACCGCGTTGAGGACGAGGTTCGTGACCGATTGCTGGAAGAGCTGAGCGTCGACGATGAGGGTGAGCTTGCGCGGGCAGGTGACTGTGAGCGTCACCGTGTCAGGGATGACCTGGGCGAGCACGGGGCGAATTTGAAGGTTGAGGAGGTTGAGGAGGTTGACGGGCTCGGGGGAGTAGATGCTCTGCTTCGTGTACGTCAAGAGCGCCTTGGTGATGGTGGTGGAGGCGATGGTCGCGTCCAGGATGCGCCGGCCGAAGTCCGAGGTCTGGGAGCGGGAGGTGGTTCCGGAGGCGAGGAGCTCTGCGAACCCACGGGCGGGCGTGAGGATATTGTTGAGCTCGTGCGCGAGCCCGGCGGCGAGCGTACCGACAGTGCGGATTTTCTCGGCTCGAATGATGTGTTCGCGAGACAGGTCAAGCTCCTCAGACCTCGTCTTGAGCGTGGCCTCAAGGCGCTGGCGAGTGTTGAAGAAGGCGAGCGTGTTTGTCTTATCCATCGCTCGAAGAACACCGAGCACTCGCTTGAATGCGAGCGAGAAGGCGAACCCGAGGGTGCAGATCATCACGAGCATGATCACGTTGAGATCGCCGGCATCGAGGACCTGGAGCGTGCTCGGCACCAGGTTCCCGCCGTACATCCATGGGGCGACGATGACGTAGGCGATCGCGACCGACATGAGGTGAGGGGGCAAAACCATCCCCGCCCATATCAAGATGACGAAGAGCGTGAGGATGGCCTCTGAACCGTCTCGCGTCGCGATCGAATGGGTGATCGCGTTGGTCCCCGCGCAGCTCGCCGCGAGGGTCAAATAGTACGCCATCGGCGTCGAATCGACCCACCGCAGCAGGCCGAGCACGAACACCAGGGCCACGCCGACCCAGAGGAGCATCCCGTTGAGTTCGACGCCACGAAAGGTCGAACCTGTGAGCGGCATGATGATGAGCCCGAGGCTACAGCCACAGATCCCGCTGAGCGCAGCGTAGCGGCGCAGCGTGAGCGCAAACAGTGCGTCTGGTGTCGCCAAGTTTCCAGACGCATCCACCGGATGGGCTGACGCAGTCACGTGACTGAGCATACACACATTTTTTTGCGCCGGTGGTGCGTCTCTTGGATATGGTGCGATACTCCGGCCAATGGAAGGCAAGTTCGAAGGCACGGGTGACTACATCGCGTCGAAGGCGCTGCGGAGCGCGGTGGACGTGGCGGTCGCGATCCAGCGGCCGCTGCTGGTCAAGGGTGAACCAGGGACGGGCAAGACGTTGCTCGCGGAGGCGGTGGCAGCGTCGATGAAGGCGCCGCTGATTCGTTGGCAGGTCCGCTCCACCACCCGCGCGGTGGAGGGGCTGTACCACTACGACACAGTCCGCAGACTACACGACTCGCGATTCGGTGATCGTGAAGTCACCGACATCGCGGCGTACATCGACCTCGGGTCTCTGGGCCGCGCGTTTGAGGCCCAGGAGCGCCACGTCGTCCTGATCGACGAGATAGACAAAGCGGACCTGGAATTCCCAAACGACCTTTTGCACGAGCTTGATGTCATGAGCTTTACGATCCCCGAGACCGGGCGGGTGGTCGCGGCGAGACATCGCCCCGTGGTCATCATCACGAGCAACAATGAAAAGGAACTCCCCGACGCCTTTTTGCGACGGTGTGTGTTTCACTGGATCGACTTCCCAGATCGCGAACTCATGAGCGACATCGTTCAGGTGCACCACCCTGACATCGAGCGCGAGCTGCTCGCCGGGGCGCTCGAGGCATTCTATCGACTGCGGTCCACGGCCGGGCTCCGCAAGCCGCCCAGCACCAGCGAGCTCGTCGATTGGATCTCCGCGCTTCGACACTCCGGTATCCCGGCCGAGCAGCTGCTCGGCGCGAAGCTCCCCTTCCTCGGCACGCTGCTAAAGAAGGAGCAAGACCTCGCGGCGATCGAGGGGGAAGGGCGTCGCCGAGGGTGAGCGTCGCGGGAGCGGGGCAGGTGTTTTTGTCCTTGCTGTTCGAGCTGCGAGCGGCGGGGGTGCCGGTATCCACCCAGGGATGGTTGGCGTTCTTGGATGCGCTCGGGAAGGGGGCGCACGGCGCCTCCCTCGACGGGCTCTATCACGTCGCGCGGTGTGTTTTGATTCAGAGCGAATCCCAATACGACGTCTTCGATCAGGTCTTCGGGCACGTGTTCAAGGACGTGCCCTATGACCGAAAGGCGCTCCTTGATGACATCGAGGGGTGGCTGCGAGACCCGCGGCCGTCGATGAGTCTGGACCCGTCGATTCGTGCGATGCTGGAGGAGCTCGGCATTGACGAGTTGCGGCGGCAGTTCGAGGAGCGCCTCGCGGAGCAAAAAGAGCGGCATGATGGAGGCTCCAAGTGGATCGGGACCGGCGGGACGTCGCCCTTCGGCACTGGTGGTGCGCACCCCTCAGGCGTACGACTCGGCGGTGGTGGAGGCCGCTCCGCGTTGGCCGTCGCCGACGCCCGCCGGTACCGCGCCTTCCGAAAAGACCGCGTGCTCGATACGCGGCAGATGGCGGCGGCGCTTCGGCGCCTGCGGCGGTTGACACGCAAGGGACATGACGAGGAGCTTGATCTCGACAGCACCGTCCGTGAGACCGCGAGAAACTGCGGCGACCTCGAGATCGTGATGCGGCCGCCGCGGAAGAATGACGTGCGGCTCGTGCTGTTGTTGGACGTGGGGGGGAGTATGGATCCGCACGCACAGCTCGTGAGCAGGTTGTTCAGCGCGGCGCACCGCGGTGGAGGCTTTCGCGAGCTGCGCTCCTATTATTTTCATAACTGCGTCTATGGGAAGGTCTACGAGGACGCCCAATTCGAGCGCCCGGTCCCGGTGCAGGAGCTGTTTCGCGAGCTGGACCAAAACTGGTACCTCGTCATGGTGGGGGACGCATGGATGCACCCAGGGGAGCTGACGATGACCAGCGGGAGCTTCTGGGCACCCTCCCGTGGACCGTCAGGGCTGGGATGGTTGGCCAAGCTCGCGGATCGGTTTCCGCACAGTGGATGGCTGAACCCCGAGCCCGATCGCTTCTGGGATGCGCCGAGCATTCACGCCATTCGCGCGTTGTTTCGCATGTTCCCGCTCAGTCTCGCGGGGCTCGACGATCTTGTTCGAGAGCTCCCGAACGCGCCGAGGCCAGAGCAAAGACACCTCGTGCACGAGGTCTTACGGGAAGCCTCGTAGCTGGCCATGAGCCGGCGCTCGCGTGCGCGTTGACCCGCGCGTGCCTGGCGTGGGCGCGTGTGGCACACTCCCCGGAGTGACCGATTCTCGACCACCAGCGCGCGACCTTTTGGAGGGTGCGCCGCCCGCAGCGTCGGGGATCAAGCCGCGTCGAACCGTGGCTTCCGTGCTAACGGCGATCATCGTGAGCGCGTTCGTGGGCTACCACTGCCTCGCCTTGATCGCGTGGAACCTCCCGCACAAACACGGCGGCAAAGAGTTCTACCGGCAGTTCTCGAAGTATACGCAGGTTGCGCGGTACTTTCGTGGCACGGGGAACGTCCAGTCATGGTCCATGTTCGCGCCCAACCCCAACCGCACCAACGCGTTCGTGCGGGTGTTGGTGATCGATCAGGCGGATGAGGTGTGGGATATGGATCACGACATCTATCGCAAGAACCGATACCCCTACCTTTGGTACGACCGACTCGGAAAGGTGAATCGTCGCATCGACGGCAAGAAGGGCTATCAGAACGCATACGGGGCCTATATCTGCCGTGAGTGGGAGCGGACGCGCGGCGTGCTGCCCAAGGAGGTGCGCTTCGTTCGGCGCAGCACGAGGATCCCTACTCCTTGGGATGCGTCCGTGCGAAAAGGACCCCTCGGGTTGCGCTACGAGCCGTGGGATCTGCGGATGAGGCAAAGCGAGCAAGAGCGGATCCGCTGCGCCCGAGTGAAACACGGTCAACTCTCCCCGGAGCTCCGCGCGCGGTACGGGATGGCGGCATCGCCAGCAGGCCACTTTCGCGACGTCAACATCTCGACGTGGTGGGAGAAGGCGGAGCGCAGGAAGAAACGCGAGGCGCGTGAAGCCGCGCGTGCGAAGTCGAGGCAGACGGCGGCGTCGGGCAGTGAACGGACGGGACCGCTCACGGATCGACCTCGGTTGGAGGTGCCAGGCTCGGAGGATCCGAGAACAGCGCCGCAGGAGACAGGGAGCGCGTCCCACCCTGCAGACCACGCGCGGCCCGAAGAGTTGGACAGCGCCTCCTTGTCGAACTGATCACGGGGCGACCGCGCTCCGTTGGGGACCGTGGCCGAGGAGAGGCGCGCGTAGACGGACGAACCGGCGCAGGATTAGTCCGCTGGACTCTGGGGCGGCGCCGCAGGGTTCGCTGCAGGCGCGGCCGCAGGCGCCGGGGAGGCCCCACCCGTCGCAGCGCCCGCTGTGGTCGGCGAGGACGCGGCGGGGAGGAGCCCTCGGCGGAAGCCTCCAGCGTCCTTGTCGGGTTCGGGGGCGTTCGCCACCTGTCGCAGCAGCGCCTCAATATTGTCCCCACAAAAGCCCTTCCTCCAGGTGGCCTGGCGGTGCATCTTCCAGCCGGCGAGGAGGCTCCACCCGACGGGGTTGGCCAAGTTGTAGGCCACGCTTGGATCCCCCGGCAGGGTGGTGGAGCTGAAGCCCTCGTCCCGCTTGCGTTTGCGGATCCACTTGTCGGAGTCTTCAACGATCTCGGCGAGGGGGCGCGTGTCGGCGAGGAGCGCGAGCTTGATCCAGGTGGTGACACCTTGGGTGGAATCGTAAAATGAGTAGCGGCAGCCTTCTCGAACATACTCCCCGAGGAAGACCTCGTAGCCGCAGATCGACGCGACCTCCTCCACCCCTATCCCGTAGGTGCGCGGGCAGCAGGCCGGCTCCGGGAACCTCTCTGCGAACAGTCGACACACGCCGTTGCGTTCGTCGGGGGCGCCTACCCCGGGGCGCGGGCCTTCGGCGGAGGAGCCCGCGGCGAGGTCGTCGGGCTCGGCCCCCGCGGTCAAGCGCTTGTCGTTCGCGCTGTCCGCTCGCTGCGAATCGACCGAAGATGGGCAGCCCGCGAGGAAGGGGACGAACAACCATGCTCTCAGGGATGGGCGCGAAGGGGACATGTCCTGCGTTTCATATCCGGTTCGCGGGACGCACGCGAGCGATTTCTTTGGATGCGCGCCTACCGACGACGACGGCCGGGGCGCCACCCGAACGACAGGAGCCACAGCGACAAGAGCGCGCCTGCGCCGGGCGGCGCGGGCGCGGCGGCATGACACCCCGAGGACTCACGATCGAGGGCGAAGTCCTCCGCGCTGGCGGCGTCGACGACGTGGATGCTTCGCGAGGCTGTCGCGGGGTTGCCCGCTGCGTCCGTGGCCTCGACCTCAAGGAGATAGGTGCCGGGATCAGGGATCAGGAGGGGCGCCTCTAGTCGCTCCCAGACGGCCCCTTGGAACGCGAGGTCGCCGTTGATGCGGAGCGTCAAGTCGTAGACTTGGGGCGCGCGGTCATCGGTGAGCTCGATGACGAGGCTGCCCGCGGTGCCGGCGACGACGGGCGCTCGAGTCGCGGGCGACTCGATGAAGATGAGGGGAGCTGTGGTGTCGGGGACCGAGGGGCCAAACCGCGCGAGGAGCTCGCTGTGGCTGCGCTGGCCGCCAAGGTCGCAGAACGCGGTGTGGGCGAGGGTGCAGCTCCCGGTGGCCGGCGTGAGCTCGGTGTCCGCGACCACGTTTTGACAGTCGTCGGTGAAGCTCGCGCTCACCGAGTCATTGACGGGGAACATGAGGTCGAACACGGAGTCCACATGTTCGAGCCCCCATGTGTGACCTGCCTCGTGCAGGATGACCGTGGCACCCGTGATGGGGCTCTCGTCGCCCTGGGCGAACGCCACATCGTTCAAGAATCGGTCGCCGCAGTCGATGTACGGCGCCAGCCCCGCGAACGTCTGGGGTCCGAGTTCACCGTAGAGCACCATGACGTAGTCCACGTCGGGCGGGGGTCGGGTGGTGGTCACGAGCACGTCGAAGGGCTTGAGGTCTTGCTTGACGCTGCCGATGATCGCGGCGCGCTGATCCTCGGTGCCCTTGAATGGCCCCACGAATCCGTCGAAGCGGTCGTACAAGGTGGAGCAGTTGTATCGCGCGTCGTTTCCACAGTTCTTCTTGAGCACCGCGCCCTCGAAGTTGACGAACAAGACGCCCGGAGAGGCGGCCGCTCGCGGGAGGCAGTCGCCGGAGGCGAGCGGCAGCGCGGCGTCCTCGATAGGCGCCGTGGCCAACACCATCAGCGGAATCATGGACGCCCACATGGGGTTAGCATACGGGACGGGGCGGCGTCATGTCGAACCCGCCTGTTCAGCCCGGCGAACCCGCCAGGTCTCGCGCGAACGCTGGCAACGCGAACGCGCCCGTCGCGACCGCGGCGTTCACGTAGCGGGCGTCCAGGGCGTCGAGCGCCTCCCCCCGAATGTCCGCCGGGCTGGCCTCATCGCTGGCGAACAGGAACGTCCACGCGCCGCTGGGATAGGTGGGGATGAAGCCCATGTACGGGTGCACGTGGCGGAACAGCGGGCGCACCGCAGCGAACAGGCCGCGGACCACCTCCGGCGCGTAAAACGGCGACTCCGCCTGGGCGGTCACGATGCCTCCTGGGCGCAACGCGCGGCGAATGTCGCCGAAGAAGTCGGCGCCAAACAGCGCCTCGGCCGGCCCGATCGGCTCGGTGGAGTCGACCAGGATGACGTCGAAGGTGGCGGGGTGCTCACGCACGTACCGCACCGCGTCCGCGAACACGAGCTCGCAGCGCGGATCCGCGAGCCCTCCGGCGACGCTCGGGATGAATTCTTGGCATACGCGCGTCACCGCTTCATCGATCTCGCACTGCACGACCCGCTCGACCGACGGGTGCTTGAGGACCTCTCGCACGCAGCCGCCGTCACCGCCGCCCACCACCAGCACCTGCGCGGGGCTCGGATGGGCGCACAGGGCGAGGTGGCTCAAGAGCTCGTGGTACACGAACTCGTCGAGCTCAGTCAGCATCACCATGTCATCGAGGGTGAGGAGGCGACCGTGCCCCGTCGTCTCGAACACCTTGATCGACTGGAACTTGCTCGAGGACTCGTGCAGCAGTTTCTCGGTGTGTACGCCGACCGCGGAGACGCCCTTGTAGTGTTCGTAGAACCAGGTCATGACGAGGCACCGTAGCAGCCAGCGGGGTGTTTGGGTGAGGCGCCTCCGCGACCCCGCTGTTTGCCAGTTTCTCGCGTCGAGGGTGCGCGCGCGTTATGTGAGACTCGTGGACCGCTCCAGCGCGCCGAGTCGAGAGGACGCCGAGTTTCGCGTGTTGATCGCGGGCGGGGGGACGGGGGGCCATCTGTTCCCAGGGGTGGCGCTCGCGCAGCGGGTGCGCGCCGGCGGCGGGAGCGTGACGTTCGCTGGCACCGCGCGGGGGATCGAGGCGCGGGTGGTCCCAGAGCTCGGGTGGCCGCTGGATCTGCTGGACGTCGCCGGGATCAAGGGTGGCGGGGCGTGGGGGCTATTGCGGGGCGTCGCCCGGCTCCCGCGGGCGTTCATTCAGAGCCTTCGCATCCTGCGTCGCCGTCGGCCCACGGTGGTCGTAGGTGTGGGCGGCTACGCGAGCGGCCCGCTGGTCGCGACCGCGGCGCTGATCGGGATTCCGTGCGCGATCCTCGAGCAAAACAGCGTCCCCGGGATCACGAATCGACTGCTCGCTCGGTTGGTCCGCAGGGTGTTCACGACCTTCCCGGACGCGCGCGGAGACTTCCCGGCGAAGAAAGTCCGCAGGCTCGGCAACCCGATCCGCGAGGAGCTGCTCGCGCGGCTGACAGACGGCGAGTCGCCACCACAGGGCCGCCGCACTCGGAGGCTGTTCGTGTTCGGCGGGAGCCAGGGCGCCGAGGCGATCAATCAGGCGGTGCTCGCGTCCGTCCCGGGGCTGCTGCGGGAGGTGCCCGAACTTGAGGTGTGGCATCAGACGGGGGCCCGCATGAGAGAGGAGATGGAGTCGGGCTACCTCGCCGCTGGCCTTCGAGCGCCGGCGGTGACGGTGTCGGCGTTCATTGAAGATATGAGCGCGCCCTATCGTTGGTGTGATCTCGTGCTGTGCCGCGCGGGGGCGACGTCCCTCGCGGAGCTCGCGGTGGTGGGTTGTCCGTCCATATTGGTGCCGTTCCCCCACGCCGCCGACAACCATCAAGAGCACAACGCGAGGGCGTTGGTGGACGCGGGCGGCGCCCGCATGGTCCACGAGAGAGATCTTACCCCGGCGGCGCTGGCGAGCCTCGTCGCGAGCCTCCTGTCTTCGCCGGATTCGCTGGCGCAGATGCGGGCGGGGATGCGCGGCGAGGGGCGCCCCGAGGCGGGCGCAGAGATCTGCGCGGAGCTGCGGCGCTTGGGTACGCGTTGACCGCTAGCGGCTGTTTTGAGCGGCCCATGGGGAGTTTTTGCGCTGCGCGGAGGCGGAGGGCTCACGCCATCCGTCCGCGTGGTCCGGTCACGGGAGGGCGCGGTTTCCGCCGCTCGCTGGCGGCCCGTGAGCGGGGTCGCATGCAGAGGCCTCCGCTCAGCTTCCCTCGGGGGTTCGTTGGAGTACATTCCACCCGCCATGACGGAGTTGCTCGCACCCACCGACCTCTTTGTCCCACGTCACCTCGGACCGCGGCCTGAGGACGTGGCCGAGATGTTGCGCGCCATCGGCGTGGCGGGCTTGGACTCGCTCGTCGCTCAGGCGATCCCTGAGTCGATTCGAGTGGAGCGGGACTTGAATCTGCGTGGACTCGACGATGACCGACCGCTCGGTGAGGAGGCGGCCGTCGCGTGGTTGCGTTCGATTATCACGAAGAACAAGCCGCACAGATCGTTGCTAGGGATGGGCTATCACGACTGCGTGGTGCCGCCGGTGATCGCCAGGAACATCCTGGAGAACCCCGGCTGGTACACCCAGTACACGCCGTATCAAGCGGAGATTTCGCAGGGACGCCTCGAGGCGCTGATCAACTTCCAAACGGCGATCTCAGACCTCACTGGACTCGGCCTCAGCAACGCGTCGCTGCTGGACGAGGGGACCGCGGCGGCGGAGGCGATGGCCATGGCGCACGCGGTGGCTCGGGGCAAGAAACCGCGTTTCTTGGTCTCGAGGCGTTGTCATCCGCAGACCTTGGCGGTGATGCAGACCCGGGCCGACGCCGTCGGGATCGGTCTTGAGCGGTTTGACGACAGCGCCGAATTTGAGCTCGAGGGCGTGAGCGGTGTGCTCGTGCAGTACCCAACCACAGACGGCGTGGTCGAAGATTACGGCGCCCTCGCGGAGCGCGTACACGCGGCTGGAGGCTTGCTCGTGGTCGCGGCCGACCTGCTGTCGTTGGCGTTGTTGCGACCTCCAGGGGAGTTCGGCGCGGACGTGGCGGTGGGGTCGGCCCAGCGGTTTGGCGTTCCCATGGGATTCGGCGGTCCGCACGCGGCGTTCTTCGCGACCTCGGAGCGGTACAAACGCCAAATCCCAGGGCGCATTATCGGGGTGTCGCGTGACGTCAAGGGCCGCCCCGCGTTTCGCATGGCCATGCAGACCCGTGAGCAGCATATTCGGCGCGAGCGGGCGACGAGCAATATCTGCACGGCGCAGGTGCTGCTGGCGATCATGGCGGGCGCGTACGCGGTCTACCACGGCGCGCACGGGCTGAGCGCCATCGCCCGGAGGGTCCGCTGCTCCGCGGAGGTCTTGCGGTACGTCCTTGAGGCGAACGGTCACGAGGTCGGCGGCCACGAGCTGTTCGATACGGTGACCGTTCGTCCCGCGGGCTGCACTCCGGCGGAGGTGTGCGCCGAGGCGGAGGGCAGGGGCTACAACTTGCGCGAGTTCGCCGACGGGCGCGTGGGGATCAGCATGGATGAGCGTACGACGCTGTGCGACCTGCTCGAGGTGTTGACGTGCTTTGGCGTCGCGACCGCGGGCCTGGATCTGGAGTCCGTCGCGCGCGAGCATGTGCGCCCGATCTCGGACCTTCACGCGCGTACGTCCACATTTTTGACCCATGAGGTCTTCCACCGATATCGCTCCGAGCACGAGATGCTGCGCTACCTCCACCGCCTGCAGGGGCGAGACCTCTCCTTGACCAAATCGATGATCGCCCTGGGGTCGTGCACGATGAAGCTCAACGCGACTTCGGAGATGCTGCCGGTCTCGTGGCCAGAGTTCGGGGCGGTCCACCCCTTCGTCCCGCGAGAACAGAGCGCGGGATATTCTGAGATGTTCGATTTGCTGGAGGGCTGGCTCAGCGAGATCACCGGATTTACGGCGGTGTCGTTGCAGCCCAACGCGGGCTCCCAAGGCGAGTTCACCGGGCTGATGGTGATCCGCGCCTACCACCGCGACCGCGACGAGGCGCATCGCGATGTCTGCCTGATCCCGGTGTCCGCGCACGGGACAAATCCAGCGAGCGCGGTGATGGCGGGCATGAAGGTCGTGGCCGTGAAGTGTGACGAGCGCGGAAATATCGACGTCGCAGATCTGAGCGCCAAGGCTGCGAAGCACGCAGATCGGCTGGCCGCGCTGATGGTCACCTACCCATCCACGCACGGCGTCTTTGAGCGGGAGATTCAGACGATCTGCGAGACGGTGCACACGCACGGCGGCCTCGTGTACTTGGACGGCGCCAACATGAACGCGCAGGTCGGGCTCTGCCGCCCTGGTGACTATGGCGCGGATGTATGTCACCTGAACTTGCACAAGACCTTCTGCATCCCCCACGGCGGCGGCGGCCCTGGGATGGGCCCGATCGGCGTGAACGAGAAGCTCGCGCCGTACCTCCCTGGGCATCCACTCACCGAGGTCGGCGGGGACAAGGCGATCGGGGCGATCGCGGCGGCGCCCTGGGGATCCGCCAGCATCCTCCCAATCTCGTTCATGTACATCGCGATGATGGGCGCCGCCGGGCTGAAGCAGGCGACCGAATACGCGATCCTCAACGCGAACTATATGGCGTGCAGGCTGGAGGCCCACTATCCGATCCTCTATCGCGGCGAGGAGGGGCGGGTCGCGCACGAGTTCATCATCGACTTGCGACCGTTCAAGCAGAGCGCGGGGATCGAGGCGGAAGACGTGGCCAAGCGTCTGATGGACTTCGGCTTTCACGCGCCCACCATGTCGTTCCCGGTGGCGGGGACCTTGATGATCGAGCCGACGGAGTCGGAATCAAAAGAAGAGCTAGATCGGTTTTGCGACGCGATGATAGCGATTCGCGAGGAGATCAGGGCGGTAGAGGCTGGGGAGCTCCCTCGCGACGACAACCCCCTCTGCAACGCACCGCACACGGCGTTGGAGGTGACCGCGACCGAGTGGGGGCGCGCCTACCCGCGCGAACAGGGGGCCTATCCGCTGCCGTGGGTGCGCGCCGACAAGTTCTGGCCGTCCGTCGCCCGAATCGACAACGCCTGGGGGGATCGCAACTTGATTTGTACGTGCCCGCCGATGTCAGAATTTGTGGACGAGCAGGGGTAGGGAGGCGTCATCGAGGGCTCATGAGCTCGCGCCATATCGCCGCTGGAGCAGCTCGGCGCACGCCCGCGCGGCCATGACCTCTCCGCCCGCCGGGCGGCCGGGGCGGCCCGCCAGATGCCACGCCATGGTGTCGATGTGCATCCACCGGTTCTTACGATAGGAGACGAACTCACGGAGGAAGAGCGCTGCGGTGATCGCCCCGCCGTACGAGGTGTTCGCGATGTTGGAGAGGTCGGCGACCCGGCTGTCGAGGTGGCGTCGGTAGGCGTCGTGGAGGGGCATTCGCCACAGGGGATCACCGACGGCGAGTCCCGCCGCGATGAGCTCGTCTGCGACGTCGTCGTGGGACGAGAACAGGGCCGGCAACTCGGAGCCCAGGGCGACCCTGGCGGCGCCCGTGAGGGTGGCGAAGTCCAGGATGAGGTCCGGGGACTCGCTGTCGGCCTCCGCGAGGGCGTCGCAGAGGATCAAGCGTCCCTCCGCGTCGGTGTTCCCTACCTCCACGGTGAGCCCCTTGCGCGTCGTGATGACGTCGAGGGGTCGCATCGCGTCTCCGGCGACAGCGTTCTCAACGGCGGGGATCAGGAGGCGGAGCCGGACCGGCAGCGCCGCGGCCATCACCATGCGCGCGACCGCGATGGCGGTGGCGGCGCCCCCCATGTCTTTTTTCATGAGCTTCATCCCCGCGGGGTTTTTGAGGTCGAGCCCGCCGCTGTCGAAGCACACGCCTTTGCCGACCAAGGTCACCTTGGGGTGCTTGGGATCCCCCCATCGCAAGTCCGCGAGGGCGGGTGGGAACTTCGCGGCCCGTCCCACGGCGTGCACCGTGGGGTAATTCTCCGCGAGGAGTTTCTTGCCCGAGATGACCTCGCACTCTCCGCCAAGCTCTTTGGCGAGATCGCGGACGACCTGGGTGAGGGCGGTGGGGTTCATGTCCTCGGCCGGGGTGTTGATGAGGTCTCTCCCCAAGCCGATGGACGTCAAGGTGCGTTCAATCTTCGGTCGGTCACACCCCTCCGGCCACACGAGCGTGGCGAATGTTTTTTTTGAGGCGCGGTACCGAGTGAACTCGTAGGTGCCGAGCCCCCATCCCAACGCGACCTGCTCGGCGAGCGCGGCGTCGACGTCGCCGAACAGGACATACCTTCCTTTGGGCAGCCGACTCGGCAGCGCGGACCAGCTGAAGATCGTGGTCCCGTCGCCGCACCCAAACAGCGCCTTTGAGACGCGCCCGTCGCGGCTTGGCACCAAACAGACCTCCCCATGTTTCGCCTTGAACCCCGTGGACTTTATCCAGGTGAGGGTGCTCTTGCTTTGGTTTTTTACCCACGACTTGAACTCCGAGGTCTGGAGCGGGAGCAGGGGGACGGTGTTCTTGGAGGGGCGCGCCGCGAAAGATTCCAGCATGGCGCACGATACCGAGAGCGAAGGTCGCCGTGCAAGCCCAAGCGCGCGGTCTAGGAGTAAAACTCGACGATGAGCGCGGTGATGTTGTCTTTTCCGCCGTGCTCTTTCGCGAAATCGACGGCCTTGCGCACCCCCTCTTCAATCGGAGGGGACATGATCGAGTCGAGCTCTTGCGCGGATTGTAGGTAATCGTGCAGGCCGTCGGAGCAGAGCAGGAGTCTGTCTCCCGGTTGGACGGCCATCGTGGCGATGTCGACCTCCACGTAGTCGTGCTGGCCCACCGCGCGCGTGATGATATGGCGGTCCCGCGAGGACTCGGCGTCGGATGGGGAGATGAGTCCATGCTTCAGTTTGAACCCGATGAGGGTGTGGTCCTCGGTGATTTGTTGGTTGACACCCTCGCGAGACAGGTAGATCCGCGAATCACCGACCTGCCCGAAGACGATGTGCCCACCGACGACCACGAACGCCGAGACCGTGGTGCTCATACCCTCATGTTGAGGGTCTTGGAGGCCTTGCTCGGTGATCATGTAGCTCGCGTGTTGGACGGCGCCTCGCACGACGTGGCCGACGCGTTTGAGCGTCTGTTTTGTCGGCGTGGCGGCCGCGATTCGCAGCGTTCCAGACTCTTGGCGTATCCACTCCCAGATCAGGCGAACCGCGTTGCTCGACGCCACCTCGCCGCCGAGCCGCCCACCCACGCCGTCGCACACGACGTACAGGCCGAGGGCGCCGTCGGCCAGATAGGCGTCCTCGTTGTTGCTCCGACGGAGACCGATATCCGTCTGGCCGAAATGGCGCACCTTCATTGGCGGTAGTCTATCAAAGCTCTAGCCTGGTTTGGGGTCGGCGTCTGGCCCCAAAAAGTGTGCGGGGACGAAGTCAGCCGGCGCAGGCGCGAAGACAGGGGGCTCGGGGTGGTCGTCGTCGTGGAACTGGAGCATCCAGCTGTGCAAGTGAAGCCGCTCGCCCTCCGCGTCGCCGTAGAGGGCGTCTCCGAGAATGGGGGCGCCGATCCATGATAAATGGGCGCGGATCTGGTGGCGCAGACCTGTCTGTATTTGGACGTGAAACAGCGCGGCATCCGTGGCGTGGGCGAGCATAGACACGACGGTAGAAGCCCGCTGGCCGTCGAGGCGGACCGCCATTTTCTTTCGCTCCTCTGCGGTCCCGAGCGGCGCCCGGAGGTGCAGACGAGGGAGGTGTGGGGTCGGATGTGCAAGCTGTTGCACGAGTGGGGCGCAGCGGGAGAGCTCAGGGGGCCTGGGGTCGGGCGCGGGTTGTAGCCAGGCGTCGAATGCCCCGGCGGGGAGCGGCGGCGGCCACGGGTGGTGTGGGGTCCCCGTGATCGCGCAGACTGCGAGATATTGCTTGGTCACACGACCGCAGGAGAAGAGATCGCGACCGTGGGACCACGCCTCGGGAGTGCGGGCGAAGGCGACGAGCCCCGAGGTGCCAAAATCGAGTCGATGAACCGCGCCTCCTTCGCGCGCGGTTTTGCTCGTTCCGGCGCACTCTGGGTGCGCAGACGCTACGAAATCGGCGAGGCTCGCGGCTTCATCGGGTCGGAATCGGTGGGTGTGGACTCCCTCAGGCTTCAGCGCGTAGACGAAGCGCTCGGTCACCTTGAGGATCGCGGCGCCTCGCACCGTCCGCGATCCGACGCTGACACAGATCGAGATGAGTTGCCCTTCTTGGAGTCGCGTTGAAGGGGGCCGCCCGATTCCATCGACTTGCACCTTCCCTTCCAGCGCGAGGCGGCGCGCGACCCTCCGAGAGATCGAAGGGAAGCGTCGCCCGACCACAACGTCGAGGCGCGCGCCGGCGTCTTCAGCGAGGGCGAATCGCCGCAGTGATTCATCCATCGAGTTCATGATTCAACGAGGTAGGTCCGCAGCGGCGTGCGCGCCGGGATCGTCGCGCCCCCGACGGGCACTCGGACGAGACAATCAGCGCCCGTGATCGAGGCGAGGTTGCCCGATGCTTGTCGCGGGAGCGGGTGAGCGGCGCCGTCACGAATGGCGGCGCGCAAGAACAGATCTCGAGTTTGCAGCGGAGTCACAGCTTCGGCCACCGGAGCGTACACTTGCACGAGCGGGCAGCGCTCACGTCGAACTCCCGCGAGATAGCGCAGCGCGGGGCGTGCGATCAACTCAAACGTCGCCCACGAGCTCGCCGGGTTGCCCGGCAGCGCGCAGATGAGGCAGCCCGCCGTCGCCGCGACCGTGAGGGGGCGACCAGGCCGCATTCGCACCCGCCGGAACAGCACCTCGGCGTCTCGCGCTTCGAGGGCGCCGTGGACGTGATCGTGGTCCCCGACCGAGACCCCGCCAGAGGTGAGGATGAGGTCCGCTCCCTCCAGCTGTCGGAGCGCGTCGCGCAGCTGCGTGGGGTCGTCTCGGACCACCATGTTGGCGATCACGTCCCCGCCAGCCTTCGTCACCTGGGCCGCGAGCATCGCCCCGTTGGAGGACCGAACGGCCCCCGCCCGGTAGGCGTCGTCTCGCCCGAGCAGCTCATCCCCAGTGGAGATGATGGCAACAGAGGGGCGAACGAAGACGGAGACGGTGGGGCGCTCAAGCGCGATCAGCATCGCGAGCTCGGCCGGCCCGATGGTGTCCCCGCGTGCGAGGCGAAGGCTGCCGGGCTCCCAGTCGCTGCCCGCCGCGCGGATGAAGCCGCCCGCCCGAAGACTCGCGCCCTCGCGGATCGTCAGCTCGTCGCCGACTCGGGCGGTGTCTTCTTGGGCGACGACGACCGACGCGGCCGCCGGAACGACCGCGCCAGTGGAGACTCGGATGGCCTGTTTATTCGCGAGCGAGCCAACGAAGAGCCGGCCGGCGGCGCTCTCGCCGACCACGGCGAACGTCCGACTCACTGAATCCTCGGCGTCAACCCGCAGCGCGTAGCCGTCCATGATCGCGCGGGGCTCACGTGGCGAGGGGCTGGTGGCGAAGATGTCGGTCGCGAGGACTCGTCCGTGCGCCGCCTCGACCTCGACCTCGACCTCGAGGCGGTCGGAGGCGTCGCGCCGCGCGAGGTGGTCGAGGACCCTCGCGCACGCCTCGTCGACCTCGAGATCATCAAAGGTGGGCATGCCAGGCGTCTAGGGCGACTCTCCGCCCGGGTCTTTCGGAGCATGTTTTGGCGGCGCTGTGTTTTTCTCTTCCGCGGCGTCCACAGCGCGTCCGGGGACGCGCGCGGTCTGAGGAGTCGTCGCCGGGCGGCTCTTGAGAGGCGCCTGCGCTTCGCGGTCAGAGGGAGGGGCGAGCTGGTCAAGGGCCGCGAACTCCCTGGTGAGCGTGGTTCCTTTGGGTGGGCCAGCGGAGCGGGTCCCGCTGCGTTTTTTTGGAGGAACGTAGAGGATGATGGACTCTCCTCGCTCGAGGTCGTGGCTCCGAGACAGCCCGTTAATACGGCAGATGGACCCGACCGACAGACCGAAGCGCCTCGCGACGCGCTTGAGAGAGTCCCCTTTCTTCGCGACGTAGGAGCGGCGCTCCAGATCGCGTTGGGCGAGTTCAGCGTCCAGGTGTTGTTGGGATCCGCGCAACACGAGCTGGACTTCACTCGGCGCGTGAGCGACGAGGCCGGCCTCTTGGGGGGTGAAGTCTTCGTCGACCACCACTTGCAGCCACTGTCCTTGCAGGACACGCGCCTCCGGATCAAGATCGTTCCACTTGACGATGTCGGTCCATCGCGTGCCCGTCGCCGTGCTCAAAGAGCGCGGGGTCGTAGATTGGGTCGCGCGCACCAAGAGGAGTTTCTTCCCCGCTGGAATCGCGACGCTCGGGACCGCGACGAGCGGCGGCGGCTCGCCAGCGGGACGTTGGTCGCTCGGCGTGGCTCCGGCGGCGTCGCGTTTTGGCACCACGAGGACCAGACCTCGGTTGATCTCCGCGCCGTCTTCGACCGCGTTCATCCGCCGCAGCGCGGCCTCGGTCATCGCGTATTGGTCGGCGATATTCGCGAGTGATTCGCCCTCCTTGACGCGATGGGTCGCGAAGGGCTGGGACGCGGGCGCGAGGGACGAGGCCAGGGAGTCGAGCCGGTCGGCTGCGGATTTTGGGATTCGCGCGAGCCGTGGCTCCCCGTCGGGCGGGATGCGACCGCGGATGAACCGCGCGTTCAACTCTTTCATGAGCTTGCGATCGACGTCGAGGGTTTTGGCGACGTCGGAGAGGCGGGTACCGGGGGCCAGGCGAACGGAGATGAATCGTGCGGGATCCATGCGCCGGACGCTGTCGTCGTCGAGGCCGAACGCCGCGAGGTTGGAACCAACGATCGCGGCGGCCATGATCTTCGGGACGTAGTTCGTCGTCGCGTGCGGCAGGCCGCTCTCAATTTCACACAGCGCCCAGAAGTTGTTCGTGTTGTAGCGGCGAATGGACTTGATCACGAGCCCGTAACCGGCGTTGTAGGCCGCGAGGGCCAGCTCCCAGGATCCGAAGCGCGCCTTGAGATCCTTGAGGTACGCGGCGGCGGCCCAGGTCTCTCGTTCGAAGTCGTAGCGGTCGTCTTCCCAGTAGCCGCTCGTGAGGCCGTAGACCCTGCCGGTGGCCTCCATGAATTGCCACATCCCGGCCGCGCCGACCCGTGACCGCGCCGTGGGATCGAAGCCGCTCTCCGCCAACGCCACGTAGATGAGGCTTTGGGGCGCGTCCATCTCTCGCAGGATCGGCGCGATCATGGCCTCGTAACGATGCTTGCGCCTGAACCACGCGCGGATCATGGCCCGGCCACGCGGATCGTCGCGGAAGAACCGGAGGTACTCGACGGTCTTGGCGTTCCAGCGCACCGGCATGTCGGGGAGGGCCAGCGTCGCCATCCAGTCGTCGGGGGGGGCACCTAAAATTGTCTGAGGGAGCTTGTGACCCTCGGGGAACGCGGTCTGTTCGAAGGTCCGCAACGTCGCCCGATCTTCCGGGAAGGCGTGGCGTTCCGGCGCCACATAGGCCGCGTGTACCGTGCTCGGTCGGTTGGAGCGCACCCGCGCGCGGCGTGACGCGTCGGGGGTGCTCGCGGCGCCGTCCGTTCCTTGCGCGGTCGCTTCATGCGGGCCTCCGGGGGCGGCTGCGTTGAGGTCGCCTCCCACGGCGAGTGAGGAGGCGAGGAGCGCGAATGGCGCAAGTTTTCGGTAGATGCTTCCCACGGTCGGAGGGCTTGGATGGAAGGTACCGCGAAGCGCAGGCCTTCAAGTAAAAAGCTAGCAAAGTGTGAGCGTTCAGACTACTTTCACGGCCAATGCTCCTCGGAATTCCTGGTTATGTCGAAATCGGCATTGTCATTTTGATCCTCTTGCTGCTCTTCGGGCCCAGCAAGCTGCCGCAGCTTGGCTCGAGCGTCGGGAAGATGCTGCGGGGGTTCAAAAAAGAGATGCGATCAATATCTGAGGATCAAGAGGCGAGCGAGGCGGGCGAGGTGGATGTGACCCCTGTGGACTCGTCGTCCTCGGAGCCGTGACCGTCGCGCCAGGTCCGTCGGTGATCGCCACGACGGTCGCCAGGTCGCCAGGGCGCCAGGGCGTCAGGTCGGCAGGCTGAGCCGTCGACGCAGCGCGCCGATCACCCGCAACGGGAGCTGCGGGTCGCGGCTCAACTCGGCGACTTCTTGGCTCGGCAAGAGCCCCACGAGACGCACGGCGACCGCCTCGGGTACTCGAGGGTTAAGCAGCAAGGCGCGGCGAACCCGTGGGCGCGTCTTCCAGCGACGATGCGCCAACACGAGGAGGAGCGCGTCGGCGCTCGCGCGGCGTGAGGTCGCGATCCGCAGCACGTCATCTTCGGTGACGCGTGGGTTATCGAGCAGGAGCGCGATGACATCTTGACTGGGATCCACGAGGAGTTTCTCGAGGACGTCGCGTTTCCAGCCGCGAGCGAGGCTCTTGCGCTCGCCGAGCGTGAGCGGCTTCGTGCCGGGCACGAGCGGGCGCGGGCGACCGCTCTCTTCGGTGGAGGTGGGATCCAAAGACGGCGTGTACAGCAGCTCTTTGCAGCCTTCGAGGTTGAGGCGGTCTGCGGTCTCGAAGATCGCACGGACGAGGGGGTAGTCGAGGCGACCGAGCTCCACCATCTCCAACGCGGCGAGCAGCGCCAGATCGAAGGGGGGCCCACCGGAGCGACCAGAGGTCGCGAGGACGTCGAGCATCCACGCGGCGTCCTCAGCGTCGAGGGTCCCGAGGATGCCGGCGAGCACCGCTGCGCGCATCGACGTCTCGGGGAGCGCGGCGAGCCGATCCGCGACCCGACGCGGATCTCGCATGGGGTTGTCCGGGCCTGCCGTCATGGGGTGTCTCCGCGGAAGTAGACGGCGGGGCTATCCCCCAAATAATAGCGGGATCTTGAGCCGCAGCATGGGAATCAACGTCTGGTGGACGAAGGGGCGGGGATCGAAGTCGCCCGTCTTTTGAAACGCCACGATCCATAGCGCGCCGACGAAGGCGAGCAGCACCACGGCCGCGAAGGTCAGCGCGGTCGTCAGCGTGGAGCGGGGCGTCTCCATCGGCGCAGGAGACGCTTTCAGGGCGCCGCCACCGACCGGGGCCGCGACATCGGAGCTGCGGTGCTCACCGGAGAGCTCCGCCGGGCTCGGGGGCGCAGCGGCGTCTGCGGGCCAACTGGGCGCCGCTTCTCTCGGCGCCGGGGCGTGCGGCGACTCCGAGCCGCTCGCGGCGGCCGACTCCGACAAGATGTCGCCACCTTGCGAGCTCGTGGTCTTGGCCATCGAGCGCCCCTCAGGCTGCCCAGGCGGTGAGGCTGGGACCTTCGCCATCATGCCGGGAGCCGCGATCAAGGTCTTCTTGGACGGCTTGCTCGCGGATTTCTTCGACGCAGTGCCGTGCGCCGGGGGGGGAGGCGCGGGCCTCGGCGAGGGTCTGGCCGCAGGCTTGGGCTTGGGCACGGGGCTCGGGGGGGGTTTTGAGGTGGGGCCCGCGGGTGGCGCCGGGGGGGAGACAGGCGCCGGAGGTGAGACGGTCGCCGGCGAGGCGGTGGCCGAGTCCTCGCCCCGGTAGTGCGCTTCGCTCCGATATCCCGAGGTCATCTGGGTGCCCGGATCGATCAGTGACGGCTCGTTCGCCGCCTCGAAGTCGAGGATCAACCGGAACGAGCAATGCGGGCACGCCACCTGAACGAGGGGCGCGATTTGTTCGTCGAGCACTTGGAATGGCCCGGCGCAAGTGGGGCAAGCGATGATCATCTAGAAGTCCGCACCGACCGAGAACGTGTACTGCTGCTGCAGTCCGGAGTTGTCTTCGTAGGTTTGTCCGTTGGCAGAGCCTGTCGAGGAGCCTCCGGGAACGATCATGCCTTCAAGGCCGATTCTCAGCACGCTGAACACCATGCGAAGTCCAAAAAATGGGCGGTGTCGAACGATGACGTCCTGTCGTTTGAACACGAACTCGTTCGACAGATCGGCGTTCGGATCCACGTACTCGTCGGTGTCCGGCGTCGCGTCGAGGACCCCCGAGCGCGACCACGCGAGGAGGGCTTGATACCCAATATAGGGCGTCAAACTCACGGTGCTCCCCACGCCAAACACGTGAGAGACGACCGCGTCCACGCCGATCGTCGTCATGCGCACATCCTTTGATCCTAGCAGCTGCCCGAAGTGTCCGCGCAGCGCGATCGATGGGATCGGGAGGTGATGGAACCCCTCATGAAGCGCGAGCTTCGCGTAGCCGCCGATGGTCCACATCTTGGAATCGAACACGTGCGTCGCGCCGCCGCCCACCTCGAGCCCCGGCCACAGCCCCTTTCGGCCGACCACTTGGATCGTCGGGACGAGATTCTCAGGGCTGCTGGTGGTCTGTGTCCAGAACTCCTTGCCTCCCGAGATCGTGTTCAAGCTGATGTCGGCGGAGAGGGCGAACCCGGACAGTCCGAGGGAGTCCGCGGGGTCCACCGGCTTGGGCGCCGAGAGCACGGCCAGCTCCGAGGACAACGAACGAAACTTGGTGCCATCTTGCACGACCCCGCCACCGCTCGCGGTGCCAAGGCTCGTCAGATCGACGTCATACTTCCCGGCGTGGGCCGCAGTGGGGGCGGCGAGTAGGACCGGAAGCGCTACCGAAAAGGACAGAATCTTGCGCATGCGTAGCTCCGAGAAACCGGACTTGGAGAGCCTATCTCGCGGCTAGAGCGCGTGTCAAGACGTGGCGCGGGCAGAGAATGCGCTCCTGGGGCCCCGCCTGCGAGTCGTTCGGTCGAACGCCTGGCCGAGGGGGGGCGCTCGCAGCCAAGGCTCAGCCATCGGAAGGGACGGTCCACCAGCGCAGCCGAAAACCGTCGCGATTGGAGCGACGGCCGAACGGCGTGCGCTTTCCAAGCTCCGCCTCCGGAAACACACGCAGCGTCAGCTGGACTCCGTTCGCGGTCTCCGTTGTTCGCGCCGCGGCGTATGCACCGCCTTCGAAGTGGACCGAGTAGACGAGACGCCAGTGGTATCCCCCAGTCTGCGTCGGGAAACGATCTTGGGAGATGATCTGGATCTTTGAGGGCGAGACCTCGTCGAGATCATCTCGAGACATCCGAAACCTCCACGTTCTTGGGTTGATGAGCGCGTCTTGTCCCTCTTCTTCTTGTGGTGGACGGTTCGCCAATTCCAACACCACGAAAAAAGACGTCTGGTCCTCGACGTAGCGCTCGGTCCATTCGACGCGGCGGTCGTGCAGTCTCGCGCTCTGGTCGCCCTCCGCTCGCTCATCACCCGCGTCCTGGCCCGAGCTGGTCGCCCACAACGCGATGAGGTTGGGATCCCACAAGGTCGCTTCGATGGTCACGTTCGCGACCGGTTGAACGCGACGTTGGTAGAGCGCCTCAAGTTGCTCGGGGGTGACGTCTCCGACGGAGATGGAGGGGGAGCCAGGGGCAGAGACCGGCGCCTCGGGAGCGCAGGCGAGGAGCCCCAGCGCACAGAAAACGGCGTCGCGCGCCGAGGGGGCCCTCCGTCTCCTAAGGTCAAGATGGTTGCGCGGCGGCACGGCTATCCTGGGACGTTCGGTGCTCCGGCGAACATGATGCCGTATTCGATGTCGCGAGACCACGCCACCCGCGCCGCGAACTCGACGCGCTCGTCGCCGCCGCGGTCAAAACAGATCACCACCGCGTCGCCAAGTTCTTGGGGGTTGGTGCCGACGATTTTTACGCCGCCTGCGCTGATATCTGCCACGGAGATCGCCGAGGAATCCGCGTCATCTCCCTTGCGGAGCGTGGCGTTGAAGTCACACTGGAATCGGTAGAAACTCCGGAGCGCCGACTGCTCGTCGTCGCTGTGGGGCTGCCGCACCCGCGCTTCCAACGACTGCAGCATGCTCGACTGTTCGTCTGTCAGCGGACCTCCGCCCAGGCTCAGGGCCCGCAGGTTGCGATACGTGACGATGTCGCGGAGCAGATCGCCTTGGTACTGGCTCCCGTCCCCGCGTCGCGCGACGATGCGAGGGGGAGCGGCAGAGGCAGTGGCGTCAAGAGAGGACGGAGGATCGTTTGGCGGAGTGCTCATGGTCGTAGGTTGGCGGTGCCTGCCGTATTTGTATCAAGGATCGTCCGGGGATGGATTGACCCCAGTAGACAGGCGCTGCTAGCGTACATTCTACCCTGGATCGGGGTTTCGACGCATTGTCCCAAGGCCGCAAAGAATTACTAGAGCTGGTGCGCGGTACGACCCTTGAGGAGGCGCCACGTTCAGCCGCGCACGAGCACGGGGGCCTCTTGGTGCTGTGGTTTGTCGCCATGGCGGGGCTCGTTGGCGCGCTCGCGTCGCTGACGTGGGGGGCGAACGCGCCCGCGCCGTTGCTCGGGGTGTTTTTGGCGCTGGCGGGGCTCGCGTTGGGGGCGCTCGTCCTCCGAATGGTTGTGGTGGGCTACACCGGCTACGAGCGCGCGGTGGGCTTGCGGATCATTCTCCGGCAGGGCGGAGAACGCGCGTACCTGCGATGGATCCTCTTTTGCGGCGCGCTCGTCCTCGGGGGGGTGCTCGCGTTGGTGGCGCTCGGGGATCCGGGAACCTCGACGGCGGCCGCGAGCGCGACGAACATGGAGAACGCGATCCGCCTGTCCGCGCTCGTGGTCGTGGCGGTGAGCACCTTCGCGGGGCTGCTGCTCGTGATCGCGCGGTACTTCTCTGTGTTCGGCACGACGTCCATCGTCTGCACAGTCATCGGCGTCGCGGCGTTGGTGGTGGTTCAGTCGGTGGGCACCGGCTTTTTGCACGAGTTTGAGCGCCGCGTGACCGGCGTGTACGCGCACATCAACGTCACGCGCGTCTACGGCCTGTCCGAGTACCGCCGCTTCGAGCGGTGGCTGCGCGGACTCCCCGGAGTCACGGGCGCGAGCCCCTTCGTCTACTACGTGATGGCCATGGCCCCGGAGGACCAAGATGGACGCCGCGAAGGCCACGTGCGTCCGGCGACCGTGCTCGTGAAGGGGATCGACCCCGCCACCGGACCCGAGGTGATCGACATCGAGGCGCACCTTCGGCGAGCGTCCGCGGCCGGCGTCTCCCCCGCGGCCTTGAAGCACTCCGTGACGTTGCGCCCGGTGCTCGATCGCCCCGATCTACCCGCGGTGCTCGCCGACATCGAGGACCCTCGCGGCGCAGACTGGTTTGAGCGGGCGCAGGCCGAGTGGGACGCGTCGCGGGCGGCGGCGCCGCCGGGCGCGGAGGACCCGTGGGGAGACGACGCATGGATCGATCCGCCGCCAAGCGGGCCCCCCCCCGGGTCGCTCCAAGACGACGCCGACGGTGACGGCGACCGCGACGGCGCCGGGGTCGAGGATCCCGCGATCCCGACGATGTTCGTGGGGAAGTACCTGGCCGAGCGTCTCCAGCTTCGGCGCGGCGACGTGGTGCGGCTCGTGGACCCGGGCGGCGCCTTCGATATGACAGCGCCGCCGCGCTTCCGCAAGTTCAGAGTCGAGGGCGTGTTCGAGGCCGGATTTCAAGAGTACGACGAGCGGCTCGTGTACGTACATATTCGAGAGCTGCAGGCGTTTCGCTTCCGCGACTCCGACATGGTCTCGGGCGTCGACTTGCGCTTGTCGAACCCCAACGACGCGCCGGAGGTCGGCGCCCTGATCCGCGACGAGCTCCGCGGCGGGTACCAGGTGCTTGAGTGGCAAGAACTCAATCGGACCCTGTTCTCGTCGATCCGGCAGCAAAAGAACGTGATCACCATCGTGCTGAGTTTGGTGATCTTTGTGGCCGGATTCAACGTGCTCTCCGCGCTGTGGACCATGGTGGTGCGCCGCACTCCAGAGGTGGCGATCCTCATGTCCATGGGGGGCACCCCGGCCCAGATCGCGCGCGTCTTCCAGGTCACCGGAATGACCATCGGACTCGCGGGGGCGGTCGCCGGCATCGCGTTTGGCCTGGTGCTGTGCTGGTTGGTGCAGCTGTACGGCTACACCCTCGATCCGCAGGTCTATTTCATCGAGAGCCTCCCCGTGGAGGTGAGCCCGCTTCAGATCCTCCTCATCTTGGTGCTCGCGCTCGCGATCTGCTTTGTGGCGACGATTCCGCCGGCGCTCCGGGCGGCGTGGCAACGCCCGGTGGACGGCCTACGATACGAGTGAGCGCCTCGAGATGAGCACTCCGCCATGATCGCCCCCTCACCAGCCTCCCTCCTCGCGGCGTGGCGATTCGCTCAGCGTCCGACTCGACGTCGCGGCTGCGGCACGCTGGGGGGCGCGCTCATGGTGCTCGCGTGCGGCGGGGCGCTGGCGACGGTCCTCGGCGTCGGTGGCCCGTGGGTGGCGTCGGCGGCGTGGTGCTGCGCGCTGGCCGGGAGCGCGTGCCTTTGCTTCGCGGTGTTCCAGGTGGCCTTCGCGTCGGCGCTCGTGGGGATCGCGCTGGGTGTGGCGGGCCAGATCATGGTGGGAGGGGTGGCGTCGGGGGTGGAGTGGGTGCTCACGTCACGCCTGGGCGCGCTCAATGGCCACGTCCTGGTCACGAAATATGGGCTCGATTTCGTGGAATACGAGCGGGTGGCGGAGGCGCTCGGAGAGGATCCCGAGGCGCTCGGTACCTCTCCGTTTGCGTATGGGATCGTGAGCATGTCGCCGCCGCTGGACGTGAGCGCGGCGGCCCGTGGCGAATCTCAGACGGACCACGCCGCGCCCGTGGGTCCCGCGGTGATGATGCTCAAGGGCGTGCTGCCAGACCGGGCCGCGTCGTTCCCTGGATTTGAAGACATGTTCGAGCGAGGGTCGGCGCTGGCGTCGCTGCGTCCGGCGAACCCAACCAGACCGCCAGGCCTCGCCGTCGGGCGCGCGCTGGCAGCGAAGATGGGGGTGGGGCTCGGCGACGAGGTGGTGGTCGCCGCCCCCAGGCCCCTCGACGGGACGGGGCAGGCGCGGCGGCGGCCGCCTCGCTTCGCGACCTTCGAAATCACCGGCATCGTCTCCACGAGGATGCGCGAGTTCGACGCTCGCGCGGGGATCTGTCACCTCACCGCCGCGCAGGCGCTCTTGTTCGGAGAGGGTCGAGTGACGGGCGTGGAGGCGTACGTGCGCGACGCCCATCGCGCGCCCGAGGTGGCGGCGCGCACGCTCACCGCCATCCAGCCGCCGGGGGGACGACGCTTGTATCGAGCGACGACGTGGATCGATCAAGGGAGCGAGCTGCTCCAGCTCGTGCGCCGCACGCAGCTCGGCGTCCACGCGGCGCTGTCGCTGCTGCTCGTGGTGGCGGCGGCCAACCTCGTCGGCGCCCTGATCATCTTGATGCGGCGCCGGGCCGGCGAGATCGCCACGCTGGGGATGCTGGGCGCGACGCCACGCATGCAAGGGCGCATTTTTACAGGGGTGGGATTCTCGATGGGCCTCGTGGGAGGGGCGCTCGGGGTGGCCCTCGCGAGCCTCGCGGGGCTGTTGCTGGCCCACGCGAATATAGGCTTGGATCCGTCGGTGTACGGCGTGGAGACCTTGAGCATGCGCCCGTCCGCGGTCGACATCTTTGTCCCGTGGGGCGCCGCCATCGGGCTGTGCATGGCGGGGACGGGGCCGGTGGCGTGGGCGGCGGGTCGCCTGGCTCCCCTCGTCGCGTTGCGGCGCGCGTAGCCGCGGAGCGGTGACGGACGGTCAGGGAGTCGCGTCTCCGGTGTCGCCCTCGGCGGCGGCGTCGATGGCCGCTTGCTCCTTCGCTTCCAGCTCTTTGAGCTTCACCTGGGCGACGGTCTTGCTGTATTCGGTGCAGCAGTCCATGCGGATGTACAGCGACCACGCGTCCGCGGCGTACTTGAAGCGCCCTTGCTCCTCGTAGATCAGCGCGCCGCCAGCTTGGGCGCGACGGTCGGAGGCGTGGAGCTTTTGCGCCTTGAGGTACGCGCGCAGGGCGTCGTCGGTGCGTTTTTGGGCGCGCAGCACGTCCCCGAGCTCCGTGTAGACGTGCTCGATGAATTCGTCCTCCTCCGCGACCTCGCGAAGGATCTTCTCGGCGTTCGCCAGGTCGCCAGACTCGCGCAGCGAGATGCCGTAGGCGAGGGCGACCTTCGGGTCTTCAAGCGCGTCTCCGTAGGCGATGGCGAGGGCTTGCACGGCCGCCTTGTGGTCCCCGGCGGCGGCGTGAAAGCGTCCGAGGGCGGCCTGGGCGTCCCGATCTGTCGGCGCCATCGCGACGGCTTTTTGAAACAGCTGGCCAGCCTCTGTCTGGTTGTCTTGTTCGAATCGAACCTCGCCGAGCCCGTACCAGGCGGCGGCGCGGGTGTCGTCTTGCTCGATGACCCACTTGAAGATCTCCTCGGCGTCGGAGAGCTTGTTGTTGAGTCGCATCCTGGCAGCGACCTCAAGCTTGTTGTCGATGATCGCGGCCAGCTCTTCGGGGGAGGGGCCTTGCTTGGACGGGCAGCCGCTGACGAGGGGAGCGAGGAGCGCGAGCGAGAGAACCATCGGGCGGAGTAAAGACATCGTTCACGTGGGTACCACGGCGCCCGAGCGCCCGTCCAACCGCCCCGACCTCGCTCGTCGCGACGCCCGCAAAAATGGCGAACTTGGGGACTGGCCGGTCGATTCGGCCTCAAGACGTGACCGCGCGCGCCGCTGAAGGTCAGGGCGCGCTCGTGGAACACGGGGGCTTAGTCCGCGACGGGGAGGTCGAGTTGGGTCTCGGGGCAGCCCTCGCTCGTGCAGTTCAAGAGCTCGAGCCAGACGGTGCGGCCCGGACCGACGGGCTCAAACTGGCCCGGGTTGAGCAGCGTCCCCATGGGCTCCCCCGAACGGCTGATCGGTTGAATCGTCAGCTCCGAGAACAGGCTCCCCTTGAGCGCTCGCAGCTCGTCTTCCACGGCGAAAAATCCCTCCGTGTTGTCGTCGCAGGGCACGGCGGCGTCGAGCAGGATGTCGGCCGTCTGGTCGTAGGCGCTGATCTCGAGGTGGGACATGTCGGAGCTGGCGCAGCTTGAAGCCGCGAAGTCGATGGAAACCTGCAGATAGACGGGGGTCACGGTGAGTTCCGAGGTTCGATCCGCCTCGACGATCGCCCCGTCGCCGAGCACCTGCACGCGCCGTTGAGAGCGAGACTCGGCGCCGTTGTCCATGGTGGCCGTGCCCTCCGCGTCGAGCCCTCGAATCCGGTGGACGTAGCGTTTGGGGGCGAGCTCATCGAGGCGAAGGACGCGCTCGCTGGCGTCGTCACACGGGACGACCACCGCGTGGTCGGTGTCTTCAAGGGTCAGCTCAAGCTCTTCGATGCCGAGCTCTTCACACGTGCGGTCGGGGCCGAGGACGTAGCGAACTTCGAGGGAGCCGGGGCCCTGCGTTTCGGACGAGCAGCTCGCCAAGATCAGCGAGGAGGACAGGAGGGCGAGTGGGGATACGAGTAGCGCGCGCATGGTCAGACTTGTGTAGGATAAAAACCTACTGATCCGTACTATGTGGGATGAGGAGGAGATCTCCAAGAAACGAGGTCATTCCAGGCGCGGGAGCCGTCGCGGGCGGTCGGCTTCGCCGGCGCGCACCGTTTCGTGCTTGAGAGTCTCCTCTAACCAGCTGAAAATAATAGACTTTCCTGCATTTCGGGGGACTCGTGCGGGGCGGCGGCGATGGGCGTATCGTGCGGGCCTGCCCAAGGCTGCGGCGCGCTCGGTCGTCGTGGCTTGAAGACTCCTCCATGTGCACGCTCATCATCGCGCTCAATCCGTCGCCCGAGGTCGCGTTCGTCGTCGGAGCGAACCGCGATGAGAAGCTCGATCGGCCCGCGTCGGGCCCCGCCGTCCGCCTCCACGAGGGGGGCTCGGTGCTCTGCCCGACGGACCTTGAGGCGGGAGGCACCTGGTGGGGGCTGTCGTCGCGCGGGGTGTTCGCGGCGGTGACCAACCGCGTCGCGAACCCGGATCCAGGGCGGCGGACCCGAGGAGAGCTGGTCTTGAAGGCGCTGGCGGGGGGTAGTTTCGAGGGCGCGCTCGACCGCGCCGCGGACGTCCGCCCCGGCGACTACAACCCGTTCCACCTGTTGGTCGTGGGCAGCCGCGGCGGACGAGGCGTGGGTGGGGTCGTGTGGAGTGATGGGGAGGTGCTGAGGACCTCCGGTCTCGAGGACGGCGCGCATGTCCTCACCGAGCGTAGCTTCGACGCCGCGACCGATCGTCGCAGCCCTCGCATTCTCGGCGCGTTGTCGGCGGTGCAGTCGAGCACCCCCGCCGTGGGCTGGATCGTCGAGGTGGGGCGCTGTCTCCGGCTGCGTGGAGAGGGCGTCGACGACGCCGTGGACGTCCGCCTCGACAGCCTCGGCTACGGCACGCGGAGCTCGGCGCTCGTGGTGGGCTCCGCCGACGGAGACGTGCAGTTAGCCCACGCTGATGGGCCTCCAGGGACCGTCTACGAGGACTTGTCCTCCGCGGCGCGGCAGGTTGTTTCGGCGGGCGGAGACGCCGCGCCGGAGCGGAGGCGCGACTGGATGAGCGAGGGCCTCGCCCTCATCGACGGTCGCCGCGGCGGGCAGGCCGCGCGGACATCGCCCGGTGTACCCCGTCAACCTTAGAGCGGGGGCAGCTCGCCGCGTTCGCGCATCTTGTCCGTGTTGTCCCCTTGGATTTTCTCACCGATGATGGCGCCACCAAATCCGAGGACGGCGCCGCACGCCGCCATGATCACCACGCCGATGACGCCTTGAAGCTCAAGCTCTTTCGGGGTGATCAAGTAGTAGCTGAACCCGTTGAGCACCGCGGCGATGACCGCCGCGATCGCCGGCTCCTTGAGGGTTTCGCCAGGGGAGACGATGCCCACGAAGGCGCCGCCGAGCCCGTAGGAGACGACGGTGCCGAGCGCCACGTACATCCACATGGAGGTCATGTCCTCCGCTTGAATCGCAGCGACGATGGTCGCCGCGAGGCCGCTCATGATGAGTTTGTTGAGGGCGACGATGACGCAGGTCCCCAGGACGACCCAAATCCAAGAAATTGAACGTTGATTGGCCATGTTGACTCGGTACCTCTGAGGATACGCTAGTTCTCACTATCCTTCGATGTCAAACTTCAGACGTGTTCGGTGATTTTGCGGCTAGTCTTCCGGCCACATGCGGAACCCACCAAGCGGCGCCGGTACGCCCGAGGCGCTCCCGCCACGTCGGCCTCGCACCGTGCGGGAGGCGTGGCGCGACAACCCCATGTGGCGGCGGTTGTACCTCGCTCGGACCGCGAGTCTCATCGGGAACTGGCTCAACACCCTCGCCATCGTTCATCTGATTGGAGCCACGACGAACGTGGGGGCGCTCGCCTACGCGGCGGTCTTTGTCATCAAACAGCTCCCCACCGTGCTGCTCGGTCCGCCCGCGGGCGTGGTCGCGGATCGGTTCTCGCGCCGGACGGTGATGCTGACCTGCGACGTGGTGTGCGCCTTGCTGGCCCTGAGCTTTTTGGGGCTCACCCCGGGAGAGGATGGTCAGTGGGTCTACGTGCTCGCGGCGCTGCAGATCGGTGTCACGACTTTCTTTGAGCCCGCCCGTCAAGCTGCGGTCCCCGATCTCGTGGCCTCGCGGGACCTGGTCGCCGCCAACAA
>JAAZXR010000041.1:0-268 GCA_014240065.1 Myxococcales bacterium | reverse complement strand
CCGTGTCCTACGCGATCTCGGCGGTGTTAATTCTCGGGATCCGCCTGCCGTCGCATGGCGTCCACACGAGCGACGGGGCCGCGCCTCGCGACGCCCTCGGTTTGGATTCCATGCGAGAGGCGGGGCGCTACCTTCGCGCGCACCCCATGGTCGCGCACATGCTCGCGGCCAAGGGGGTGTGGGCCACCTTCGGCGCGGTGAGCTTGTTCTTGACCTTGCTCGGCATCGACGAGCGCTTTTGGATCATGGGGAGCCAGGATCTCGGCAT
>JAAZXR010000040.1:7178-38664 GCA_014240065.1 Myxococcales bacterium | reverse complement strand
GAAGAAGAAGAAGAAGAAGAAGAAGAAGAAGAAGAAGAAGAAGAAGAAGAAGAATCTCCGAAGCAGCGAGCGCAGGCGAAGGCCGCCGCCACGGGCGATAAAAGCCCCGTCAAACCAGGCGGCAAGCCCCGTGGAAACCGCAAGGTCGCCGCCGTGGAGCTCCCCGAGATCATCATGCCGTCGGAGGCGGACGACGCGGACAAATCCACGAAGGCCGCGGGCGCTCCAGGATCCAAATCCACCTCCAAGGCAGGAAAAAAAGCCCCGCCCCGAGCCTCCGAACTCAAGGCCCTCGAAGCGGAGAAGCAAGAAGAGCCCCCCGCGACCCCGAAAGTGCCGCTCTCGGAGCTTCGCGCCGCCGCCGCTCCGCGCGCCCCCAAGCGTCGTCGCATGGGCGCGCCGCCGGTTCAATACCTCACCAAGTCCTACACGCTCCCGTCGCTCGAGCTGTTCGAGGCCGTAGAGCGGCGCAAAGCTACGGTCGATCGCGAGGCGGTCTTCGCGAAGGCGCAGCAAATCGTGGAGACGCTCGCGCACTTTCGGATTCGCGGCAAGGTGACCAAGGTGCACCCAGGACCGGTCGTCACCCGGTTCGAGTTTAAGCCCGAGGCGGGCGTAAAGCTGTCGAAGATCGAGAGCCTTGAGAACGACCTCGCCATGGCGCTCGAGGCCATTCGCATCCGCATCCTCGCGCCGATTCCCGGCAAGGCCACGGTTGGATTTGAGGTGCCCAACGACGACCGTGAGACCGTGTACATCCAAGAGATCATGCGCGACGAGCAGTTCGCGAACGGCAAGTCGACGCTGCCCATGGCGCTCGGCAAAGACATCACGGGGACGCCCGAGTTCCTCGATCTCGCGAAGGCGCCGCACCTGTTGGTCGCGGGCGCGACCGGCTCAGGGAAGTCGGTCGGCGTGAACTCCATGATCTGTTCCATCCTCCGCACGTGCTCCCCCGCCGACGTGCGGATGATCCTCATCGACCCCAAGATGCTCGAATTCGGGGTCTACGAGGACATCCCGCACCTGTTGCTCCCGGTGATCACCGACGCCGAGAAGTCGAACCAGGCGCTGAAGTGGGCGGTCAATGAGATGGAGCGGCGCTACGCTCTGTTGTCGACGGCGAAGGTGCGAAACCTCGACGGCTACAACGCGAAGCTGCCCGACCTGCAGCGCCGCTGGGAGGCGGAGAAACGCGCGATCGAGGAGGCCGCCGCGGACGCAGAGGCGGCCGTGCGCGCCGAGGGAGAAGACGCCGTGGGGGCCGCGGCCTTGACCGGCATGGGCGTCACGTCCGACGGCGCGCCGGTGCCGATGGTCGGCGGCGCAGAGGTGAGCGAGCCACCCGAGCGCCTCCCGTACATCGTCATCATCATCGACGAGTTCGCGGATCTAATGACGGTCGCGAGCAAGGAGGTCGAGATGTCCGTGGCCCGCATCGCCGCGAAGGCGCGGGCCGCCGGGATTCACCTGATCGTCGCGACCCAACGCCCGAGCGTGGACGTGATCACGGGCACCATCAAGAACAACTTCCCGTCGAGGATCGCCTTCCAGGTCACCTCCGACATCGACAGCCGCACGATCTTGGACCAAAAAGGCGCCAAGCAGCTCTTGGGCATGGGCGACATGCTCTACATGGACCGGGGCAAAGAGCCCCAGCGGATCCACGGCTGCTTCGTCTCCGAAAAGGAGATCGAGAAGGTCGTGAATTTCATCAAGAAGCAGGCCACCCCAGGCTACGACCTCTCGATCACAGAGCAGTCCGCGAGTGAGGATGACGCAGACGGGCCCAAGGCCTCGGCGGATCCGCTCTACGACAAGGCCGTACAGATCGTCGCCGAGTCGCAGAAGGTGTCCACGAGCATGATTCAGCGCCGGCTCGGCGTGGGATACAACCGCGCCGCGAAGATCGTGGAGAGCATGGAAGAGCAGGGCGTCATCGGCCCCTCGCGTGGCACCACGCCGCGTGAAGTGTTCGTCAGCGCTGGTTAGAGCCGACACCGCGGCGGCGCCAATCTGCGCGCTGCGCGCTCTTTGCTTCCGTGACCCGGCGGGATCGAATAGCCTCCGCGTCGGGGACGTCTTTGATTCGAGGCCCGCGCCGGGCTAGAAAAGGAACTCGACCATGATCGCACCGCTCACCTGTTTGCTCACCCTCGGATTCACCTGTCAGCCCTTGGACGCGATGCTGTCTAGCCTCGACACGTTGGAGCTTCCGGCGGCGGAAGAGGAGGCGGTTCACGCGGTCGTCGTGGAGGAGGCCGTGATGTCGGCCAGCGTCGCCGCGCCGGCGCCGGCGCCGGCGAGCGCCTCGGTCGTGTTGCAGTCGGTCCAGAAATTCTACGACGCGACGGCCGACCTGCAGGCGAACTTTGAGCAGACCTATTTCAACCCGGCGTTCGGAGACCGACCCACGACCACCCGCGGCCTGCTCCGACTTAAGAAGCCAGGGAAGATGGTGTGGGATTACGAGGGGAAATCGAACCCTGACTTTTATGCTGACGGCGACACGCTGTGGGTGATCGAGCACGACACCCGCCAAGTGGTTTCCCGAGCTGTCAGCGGTGATTCGGAGGTGGCCGCCGCCATGAAGTTCTTGTTCGGTGGCCAAGAGCTCCTCCAGGAGTTCAAGGTGCGCTTCGCCGCCAAGGCGCGCGCGGATCGCTACGGAGACGCGGCGCACCACGTCATCGAGCTGAAGCCGAAGCTCAAGAGCGCGGCGTACAAGGGCCTCGCGCTCGTGGTGGACAAGACCACCGGTCGCGTGGACCAGTTCATCGTCTACAACCAAGATGGCAGCACCAATCATTTCCGCCTCGACAAGGTGAAGGCCAACAACGGGATCGCCGACGGGATCTTCGAGTTTCGCGTGCCCCGCGGCTACGTCCAGACCAAGACCTGAGCCGAGGACCTGATCGTCTGTCTCGCTGCCGGCTCCACGCCTCATTCCGGGGGCGGGGCCGGACACTCATTTTCGCGCGCCGCCAGGCAGGGGGCGCGCGGCGGGTTCCGTGCGGCCTGTGGGGGCGCGCGCGTCCGGTGGAACGAAGTGCCCGCGTCCGGGGTGGAATGCTTGTCTCCCCAGGTCTGGGAGAGTAGTCTAGGCCGGTCGCGACATGGTGGGGGCAACACGGCCCCTGTCGAACGTCGCCATATGACTTCAACAACAAAGGACTTAAACCGAAATGTTTCGAGACAAATTGACGATTCTTGCCGCTCTGACCGCGTGTGCGCTGGTCTTCACCAATGCTGCCTGTGAAAGTAAAGATGCCGACGACGGCACCTCCTCCGCCGAGAGCGGAGACGGGGACGGGGACGGAGATGGTGATGGAGACGGAGACGGCGACGGCGACGGCGGCGACGGAGACGGAGACGGCGCGTGCGGGCCCACGCATGAGAGCGAAGGCACCCTCGCCGACGGCGAGTCCTGCGCTGGCAACGACGAGTGCGCCTCGGGTCTTTGTCTGTCCTACTCGGACGTCCCCGCCGATCCCGACGCGGTGTGCACCGCGTACGCGACAGACTGTGCGACGCGCGTGACGGGCACCCTCCGAAATATCGTCGACATGAGCCCCGTCGGAGGCGCGACGGTCGCCGTGGTCGGTGCCATCAGCGCCGCTTCGAACCCCACCGGTGCGACCCGCATTGTGGAGGGCACCACCAACGAGGATGGGACCTACGACATGCTCACCCCCGGCGGTGACGACCGGCCGCTCGAGGCCATCGCCATCGCGGCGCTGGCGGAGAAGGGCACCGACTTCTACCTCAGCTCCACCGGACTCGACTCGGCCGGACCTGGCAACCTCTACGGCCCCGGCGTGGGACTCCACGACATCTGGGCGATCGCGGTCTCGGACGTGGACGGATACAGCGCGTTGCTGGCGGCGGACATGACCTTCCCGCAAGACAAACTCCCCCTCGGCGATGCCGGCGGCGTCGTCGGGCTGGTGCGCGACACGGCGACTGGCATGCCGGTGGCTGGCGCGACGGTCGTGCCCACGGCCGGCGTGGACAACAGCTCCGCGGTCGTGCGCTACCTCAACGAGGCTCAAGACGGCTTCGACGAGGCGGGCACCGGATCGTCCGGCGTGTTCGTCCTCGTGAGCCCCGGATTGGCCGAGACTTTCGAGGCCGTGGTGAACGGTGAAGTCGTGGCCGGCGCCACCGCGGGCAGCGCCAGCGGTGCCGTGTTCATCATGGCGATGGACATCTAGGCTGCTCGGAGGGCCACCTCAGGCCCTCGAATTCGCGCGCGTCCCCGCCTCGGCGGTGGGCGCGTGTGTCGTTTTATGGCGGCGCGTGCTTCGCTGGGGTGGCGCGTGGCTTCGCGGCTCGCTCGGGGCGCAAAGTTCGCAGCCGTTCGCTCACGCCCAGCGGGCGCCGACCGAGCCGATCTGGCGCGCGGGCGGGGGCAGGCTACGGTATAGTCCCGCGACGGCCCGCGTGAACGCTGGCCGCTCGGAGGACTTACGAATGATGCGATGTCGACCACTTCTTAGCTGCCTCGCGCTCTCGTTCGCGATGGCTTGTACTTCCACGGGTGATGGGGACGCCGGCGGCACCGCCGACGGTGAGACCGGCGGGGAGGACGGCGGGAACGCTGCCGACTATCCGCTCCATTCCTGCGCCGACGTGGAGGGTCCGTGCGTGGAGATTCCCGCGGGGGATTCGGACGCGCTGCAGGTCGCGGTGAATTCCCTGGAGGACGACACCACAGTCATCCTCGCCACCGGCATCTACGAGTTCGACAACCAGGTCACGATTCGCGCCGACGGCATCACCTTCTGGGGCCAAGGCCGGGGGACCGAGGGGAGCTTCGACGAGGGCACCATCCTCGACTACGCGGCGCAGACCACCCAATCCAACGGCGTGGACGTGGTGGGCGATCGCTTCACCATCGCCGACCTCGCCATCGTCGACGCCAAAAAGGACGGGCTGCGCATCGAAGACAGCGACCTCGTCACCATCCAGCGCGTGCGGGCCACCTGGCGCGCCGTCGGCTCCACAGACAACGGCGCGTACGGCCTGTATCCGGTGAAAGTGTCCCGCGTCCTCATGGAGGACTCGGAGGCCTACAACTCCGCCGACGCGGGCATCTACGTGGGCCAATGCCAGCACGCCATCGTCCGCAACAACATCGCCATGGGCAACGTGGCGGGCATCGAGATCGAGAACACGCAATTCGCCGACGTGTACGGCAACTACGCCGAGGACAACACCGGCGGGCTCGTCATCTTTGACCTCCCCGGAAACCCGGTGGTGGGCCGCGACGTCAGCGTGCACGACAACATCGTGGTCAACAACAACCGCACCAACTTCGCCCCCCAAGGCAGCACCGTCGCGGCGATTCCGCCGGGCACGGGCACCTTCGCCATGGCGTCGCGGCGCGTGGAGATCTTCGACAACACCTACGAGGGCAACAACTCCTTCGACATCGCGGTGATCTCGGGCTTGCCGATCCAAGGTGATCGCGAGAAATGGAAGCTCAGCAAGGCGGAGCTCGTGGGGGACGTGACGGGGCTGAACCTGCTCGAGGATGACACCGGCGAGTTCGTCTACAACTACCGCAGCGACAACGCCTTCGTGCACGGCAACACCCACACCGACACCGGCGCGGGCGCGCCCAACACCAACTTCGACCAGCAGCTCGGGCTGCTGCTCCAGATCGTGTACGGGGCCAGCCCCATCGACGCCATCTTGTACGACGGCTGGGACGAGACCTCGTTCGACGCCATGGATCCGGCCCTCAACAGCAACGACAACCACATCTGCATCGCAGACACCGCCGCGGACGGCGCGACCTTCGCGAGTCTGAACATGGAGACCCTCATCGCCAACAGCGGCGTGTTGGCGGATCTGTTCCGGCCCGCGGAGCCCTACGCGCCCTTCGACTGCGGTGATTTTGTGAGCGGCCCGATCCAGCCTCCATCCCTGTGATGCCATGAGACCGTCCCTTCGCATCACCGCGCACCCACTGAGCATCGCCAGCCTCGCGGTGGCGCTCGCGTCGTGCTCTTCGGACAGCCGCGAGCCGTTTCGCGGCGTGGATTTGGCCGCGGGGGCGCCCGAGAACCTCTCCGACATGAACCTCATGGAGTGGGACGGTGAGAACATCACCTACGCGCCCGGGGTCGAGCGCTACGAGCTCAACTCATGGCTGTTCTCTGACTACTCGCTCAAGGATCGCGCGATCTATATGCCCGAGGGCACCGCGGCGACCTACCGTGACGAAGAGGTGTTCGACTTCCCAGTGGGCACGGTGATCTTGAAGTCGTTCATGTTCCCGGCGGACTTTCGAACGCCCACGGAGAATATCGATCTCGTGGAGACCCGCGTGCTCGTCCGCTTCGAAGACGACTGGGAGGCGTTCCCTTACGTCTGGGACCACGAGCTTGGCGACGCGGTGCTGCGGGTTCAAGGGGACGTGCGGATCATCGACTTCATCGACGACGCGGGCGTGGCGAAGACCTCCAACTACCTGGTGCCCCAAAAGAACCAGTGCTCGGAGTGTCACCTGCTCAAAGACCTGGCCACCGACGAGGACTACATGACCCCCATCGGTCCCAAGGCGCGGCACCTGAACCGCGCGAACACCTCGGCCGGCGAGACAAAAAACCAGCTGGTTCATTTGCAGGCACATGATCTGTTGGTGGGGATGCCCGACCTCGCAGATGTTGGCGCGGCCTACGACTTTCGGGAGCTGCTCGCCGAGGGCGTCGCGAACCTCGACGGGCCCACTGTGGAGACCGCGGCGCGGGACTATCTCGACATCAACTGCGCCCACTGTCACAACCCGGCGGGGGTCAGCGGCATCTCCTCGCAGCTGTTCTTGAACTACGACAACACCGACGCCTTCCACCTCGGCGTGTGCAAGAAGCCTGGATCTGCGGGGAAGGGCGGCGAGGGGCGCACCTACGACATCGTGCCGGGAGACCCGGAGGCGTCCATCTTGATCTATCGCACCGAGACCGAAGAGCTTGGCGCGATGATGCCGCTCATCGGTCGCAGCCTCCCTCACGAGCGGGGCATGGACGTGTTGCGCGCGTGGGTCGCCGCCATGCCGCCCGACGATTGCGAAGTCGCGCCGTCGCCGTAGGCGCGAACGCGCGGGGCTTGGCCGGGTCGCGGTGCTGCGCGGAGCGCCTCGGTCATCGAAAGGGCCCGATTAGGTCCCGCGGCTACGATCGAAGGCTCGAACCTGCGATACTGTGAGGTGTCCATGGATGCCCGCGCACCCATCGTCGCGTTTACCCTGCGCGTCCTCGATTCTCTGGAGCCAGAGATTATCGCCACGGTGTGCGCGAGCGAGATGGTGACGATGTTCGGCGCCCGCGCCGCGGAGGTGATCGACAAGGACGGAGAAACCTGGGCGAGCGCCGGCCGCCACGACGCCGACATGACCTGCTGGAGCTTCCCCCTCGATCGGGTGTATGGGCTCGCGCTCAAGGTGTGGGTGGATCCTGGGCCCGACGCCTCGGTGTGGCGGCAGCAATACGTGGACCTCGTGTCCGTGGTGCGGCGCGCCCTCAAGCACGGTCAGATGGCCACGGCCCATCGCGACGCGGCAGAGCGTGATGAGCTCACCGGCGTATTGAATCGTCGAGGGATCCATAAGCACGGCGCGCGGATGCTGGAGCAGTGCCTCGCGCGCGACGAGGTGGTGACGGCGATGTTCATCGACATCGACCATTTCAAGCAGGTTAACGACGAGCACGGGCACGACGCGGGAGACGAGGTGCTCCGCACCTCCGCGCAGCTGATCATGGAGGAGGTGCGTCCGACGGACCTCGTCTGCCGCTGGGGGGGCGATGAGTTTTTGGTGGTGCTCCGATGCGTCGCGGGGCCGTGCGCTCAATCGGTGGCGAAGCGGATTCGCAGCGCGTTCGATCCGCTCATTAAGGAGTACCAGATCGGACTGAGCATGGGGCTCGTGGACTCGAGCTACCGGGGCCTTGAAGAGGTGACGCTCGACACGCTCGCGCGGGAGGCGGACGTCTGCTTGTACCGCAGCAAAAAGAGCGGCCGCAACAAGACCGTCGTGGCTGTGTGAGGGGGCCGCGCTCGACCTAGGGCGCGGGGCGGAGGCCGCTCGCCTCGTCGCAGTCCCGGCACGGCGCCATGCTCGGGACGGCGCGCCGGGCGGGGAGCGAGTCGGACTGACCAACCGGCGCGGCCGCGGTGGCCTCCAGCCACCGGCGGCCCCGTCGAACGACGAGCGTGGGCATCGCGACGCCACCCACGAAGTCCACGCGCGCGAACCCGAGGTGCTGCGAGAACAGGTCGGGCCGCAGGCTGGTGCCTCGCGTCCACGGGGTGCCGCGTCGCCGGAGCGCGGGCTGGCGCATCCCGTCGATGACTAGCTGCGCCAGCGGACGACGGATCCACACCTTTGACGAGCGCGCGACCGCGTCGGAGATGTCCGCGCTCCACTGCGCGCCTGCGTCGCCGGAGGCCAACACGAGATCGAAATAGCCCCCCTCAATTCGCCCCCTCAAGGGCGCCGGGAGTCGGTGGTACACGGCGGAGGCGTGGCGCCCGCCTTGACCCATGGGGCCCGCCGATTCCACGGGCTGTGGCAAGACGAGCACGGAGAGGACGCCCGCCGCGCGCGGCGGCAGCGTGGCGACGACCTGGCGAAGGACGGACGCCTGCGCGGCGTCGGTGGGGAGGTGCGGCACCACGGTCATGCGCAGCAGCACGGCGGGGGTGGCTGGCTCCGGGAGGCGCAGCTCGATGTGCGTGGGGTGGACCCACCGCCGCGACACGCCCGGCTCCAAGTCGATCGTCTCGGACAGGTACTCGGACGGAGTCTCGGTGACGTCGGCGGGGAGCCGCGCGCACGGACGCGGGGATTGACCGTCCGCCGCCGGGTCGCCGCCTCGGTGGCACGAGACCAGCGTGACGGCGCCGTGGTCGTGGAGGTGGAGTCGGAACGCGGGCGGGGTCGGGGCCTCCACTTCCTCGCGGAGGGCGTCGAGCAGCGCCTCGCTGGCGCCCGTGAGATCTCCGCCGGTGACCAGCGCTCGTACGGAGAGCGATCGCACCTTTGGGCCGGAGGGGGCCGATTCCGTCATCTCCGGCGGCTCCGCAGACACCCACGGGCCCGGCGGGTGCGCCGGGACGCAGCCCGACGCGAGCGACGCGCTGACAGTGACGATGGAGAGGAGCGTGCGCATGGGACCCGCGACAACGCTACCAGCCTCTCGTTCGCTTCGCTCGGCGGCGCTCATTGGGGGCCGTTGGGGCTTCGGCGCGTCCTCCGCGTTGGAGGAGATCTCACAGCGCCAGCCGCAATGTAGCCTTGCGCGCACAGTGGCGTCTCCGCGATCCTCTGGTCATGGCTCAACCCCGATTGTTGCAGCTGCGGATCAACGGCGCCTCCCATCACGTGGCGGCGCCATCGCATTGGACGCTGCTCGAAGTGCTCCGCTACGAGCTCGATTTGATCGGCACCAAGCAAGGCTGCGACAAAGGCGACTGCGGCGCGTGCACTGTGCAGGTGGACGGTCACCCCGTGCTCTCGTGCTTGACCTTGGCCTGCCAAGCCCAAGGGCGCGCGGTGCAGACTGTGGAGGGGCTCGGGTTCTCCTCTCCGTCGGGATGCCACCCGCTGCAGGACGCCTTCGATCGTTACGACGCGGCCCAGTGTGGATTTTGTACCCCAGGGATCTTGATGAGCGCCCACGCCATGATCGAGCGGCTAAGGCGGCCGGTGACGCGCGACGAGGCGAAGGAGGGGATCGCCGGGAACCTGTGTCGGTGTACTGGGTACACCAAGATCATCGACGCCATCGTGGATGCGAGCGAGCGCGTGTTCGGTGAGGCAGGCGCGGCGACGGCCTCCGGTGAGGCGGTGACCCATGGCTGATCGCGACACGACGGGCGAGGGCGCCACGCCGGACGCGGGCGGGGCGAGCGCCGAGGACACCGCGCCGCGCGAGTCGTGGCAGATCGGCGCGAGCCATCGAAAGGTCGACGCCATGGAGCGGATGCGAGGGGTCACGCGCTACACCGACGACCTCAAGCTCCCGGGGTTGCTGCACTGCAAGATTAAGCGCAGCCCCCACGCCCACGCCAACATCGTCTCCATGGACACCTCCAAGGCCATGGCCATGGAGGGGGTGTTCGCCGTGGTCACGGGCAAAGACTTCCCCATACCGTACGGCGTCATCCCATGGACACCCGACGAGAACGCGCTGTGCGTGGAGAAAGTGTGCCATGTCGGGGACGGCGTCGCGGCGGTGGCGGCCGCGGACGAGGACACCGCCAACGCGGCCATCGACCTCATCGAGGTGGAGTATGAGGTGCTCCCGGCGTACTACGACCCACAAGACGCGCTGGCGGAGGACGCCGTGTCCATCAACCCGTGGTCGCGCAAGGGCAACAACCTCTCGAAGGATGTGGTGCTCGAGTTCGGCGATCCCGACGCCGCCATCGAGGGCGCCGACCTGGTCGTGCGCGGCGACTACCACTTCGAGGGCACCACGCACGCGGCCATCGAACCGCACTGCGCGGTCGCCAGCGTGGAGCCAGGCTCCGGCGTGCTCACCGTGTGGTCCGCCACGCAGGTGTCCCATTACCTCCACCGCGAGCTCGCGAAGGTGCTCGAGGTTCCGGCCCACCGAATCCGCGTGATTCAGCCCCCGCTCGGCGGCGCCTTCGGTGGCAAGAGCGAGCCCTTCGATCTCGAATTTTGCGTGGCGAAGCTCTCGATGATGACGGGGCGGCCGGTCAAGTGCCTCTACACGCGCGAGGAGGTGTTCTACAGCCATCGCGGGCGACACCCCATGAAGATGAGCTACGAGACCGGCTTCTCCAAGGACGGAAAGATCACCGGGGTCGCGTCCCGCACCTTCCTCGACGGAGGCGCATACTCAAGCTTCGGCCTGGTGACCACCTACTACTCGGGGCAGCTGCTCTGCGCGCCGTACGACTTCCCCGCCTATCGCTTCCACAGCACCCGGGCCTACACCAACAAGCCGGCGTGCGGCCCCAAGCGCGGGCACGGATCGGTGCAACCGCGCTTCGCCATGGAGATTCAACTCGACAAGGCCGCCGAGCAGCTTGGGCTCGATCCCATCGACCTGCGGCGGCGCAACCACATCGGGTCTGATCGCGCGACGATCAACGGCCTGATGGTGGGCTCCAACGGTTTTTTGGACTGCCTCGGATCGGTGGAGCGTCGCTCCGGGTGGGTGACCCGCCGGCCCGCGCTCGGTTACGGTCGCGGCCTCGGAATCGCGGGGAGCACCTATATCTCGGGCACCAACTACCCCATCTACCCCAACGAGATGCCGCAGGCGGCGGTGCAAATCTGTCTGGACCGCAGCGGCCGCGCGCGGGTGTTCTCGGGCGCCAACGACATCGGGCAGGGCAGCAACACCATGCTCGCCGTGATCACCAGCGAAGAGCTCGGGCTGCCGCTCGAGGATATTCGCGTGCTGTCGGCGGACTCGGATCTGTGTCCCGTGGACCTGGGCGCCTACAGCTCGCGCATCACGCTGATGGTGGGGAACGCCTGCCTCGACGCGGCCAAAAAGCTGCGGCGCAAGGTGTGCGGGGCGGTGGCCAAGCGCTGGGAGGTGCCTCGCAAGCGCGTCACCCTGGCCGGCCGTCGCGCCATCGACATCGAGGATCCCGAGCGCAACGTGCCGCTCGCCGAGGCCTTCCAGTGGGCGGAGGCCGACCACGGCCTGCTCGGGGAGACGGGCAGCTACAACACCCCCAAGGACCGGCACGGGAGCTATCGAGGCGGCACCATCGGGGCCTCGCCGGCCTACAGCTTCACCGCGCATCTCGCCGAGGTGGACGTGGATGACGAGACCGGCGTCGTGTCGGTGGAGCGAATCTGGTGCGCGCACGACTGCGGGCGCGCCCTGAGCCGGAAGATCGTGGAGGGGCAGATCGAGGGGTCGTCGTATATGGGCTTTGGGGAGGCGATCATGGAGGAGCACCTCGTGGACGGCGCCCACAGCGGCGTGCACGCCGGGCCGAACTTGCTCGACTACCGAATCCCAACCTCGGTGGACACGCCGGACATCGAGGCCATCATCGTGGAGGCACCGGACGCGCAAGGGCCGTACGGCGCCAAGGAGGCCGGCGAAGGCCCGCTGCACTCGTCGATCCCAGCCATCGCCAACGCCATCTACGACGCCGTAGGCGTCCGCCTCGACCGGCTGCCGTTCAGCCCGCCGAGGGTGCTCGCCGCCATCGAAGAGCGCAAGGCGCGGGAGGCGAGCGGCGAGCTCGCGCCGCACAAAGGCAACCCTGGCGACGAGAAGAGGAGCGCCTGATGCTTCGCCTACCGCAGTTTGGAATCGAGACCCCGAGCACCGTGGAGGACGCGGTGCGGCTGTTGAAGACCCCGGGCGCCCGCGTGGTCGCCGGAGGCACCGACATCCTCCCGAACCTCAAGCACCTGCTCGACACCCCGCCGGTGCTCGTGAGTCTGGCGGCAGTGAGCGCGCTTCGAGAGGTGAAGGTGGAGGAGGGCGCGCTGGTCATCGGCGCGGCCGTCACGCTCACCGAGGTCAGCGAGCACCCCCTGGTCCGCGAACACGCGCCCAGCCTCGCAGAGGCGGCGGGGCTCGTCGCCGGCCCCTTGCACCGCAACATGGGGACCCTCGGTGGCAACGTGAACCTCGACGTGCGCTGCCGCTACGTCAACCAGACGAAGTTCTGGCGAGACGCCCTCGGCGGCGGCTGCCTCAAGTCCGAGGGCAACGTGTGCTTCGTGGTCCCCAAGGGGCGCAACTGCGTCGCGGCGCTGAGCGCCGACACGGTGCCCGTGCTGGTGAGCCTCGACGCGACCTTCGACTTGGTCGGAGGCGAGGCGCCGCGGAGCACCGCGGCCCAGGACTACTATCGGGCCGACGGCATCCACCACATCGTGAAGGAGCCCGAGGAGCTGATGATCGCCATTCGGATCCCCGTGGCGACGACGCCGCGGCGCGCCACGTACACCAAGTGGAGCGTGCGACGGTCCATCGACTTCCCGCTCGTGAGCGCGGCGATACGCTTTGATCTTGACGAGGACTCGAGCCACGGCGTCATCACCGCTGCGAAGGTCGTCGTGGGGGTGCTCAACCCGCGGCCGCGCGTGGTGGGCAGGCTCGACGACGTGATCGGGAAGAAACTCTCCGATCCCGCCGTGGCGCGGATCGTCTCCGAGGCGGTACACAAGCAATGCAAGCCCCTCGAGAACGTGCCCTACGAGGCGCCGTATCGCCGCTCGATGCTCCGAGTGCTCACGCGACGCGCGGTGCGGGGGCTCGCGCGCTAGGGCGGCGGCTGCGGCAAATTCTGCGAGCGGCGTCGCGGCGCGCGAGGAACCCCCAAAGTCGTGAGAAATGTCGTGTGGAAGCGCGCAGGATTCCTTGTAGGCGCTTGCGCTCGGGCGCCGCGCGGGTCACTGTCCGCCCGCCTATGTCCAAGACACGCAACGTCGCCATCATCGCCCACGTCGACCACGGCAAGACCACCTTGGTCGACGGCCTCTTGGCCGAGGCCGGCGCCTTCGCGCGTGGCGACGAGTCTGATCGCGCCATGGACAGCGGGGACATCGAGCGAGAGCGAGGGATCACGATCACCTCGAAGCCCACGGCGCTGCTGTGGAAGGATCACCGCGTCAACATCGTGGACACGCCGGGCCACGCTGACTTTGGCGGCGAGGTTGAGCGCGTGCTCAACATGGTGGACTCCGTGCTGCTCGTGGTGGACGCCTTCGAGGGGCCGATGCCCCAAACGCGGTTCGTGACCCAAAAGGCGGTGAAGCTGGGCCTCAAGGTCATCTTGGTGGTCAACAAGATCGATCGTGACGGCTGCGATCCCCACGCCGCCGTGGACAAGACCTTCGACCTCCTGGTGTCGCTCGACGCGAGCGAGGAGCAGCTTGAGTTCCCGGTCATCTTTTGCAGCGCCAGAGAGCGCTACGCCATGGCCGATCCGGACCACGAGCCGGGGCCGATCTCCAGCGTCCTCGACCTCGTGCTCGAGCACGCGCCCTCGCCCACGACCGAAGAGGACGCGCCCTTGTCGATGTGGGTGTCCACCCTCTTGCACGACAATTACCTCGGCTTCTTGGCCATCGGCCGCATCAAGACCGGGGGCGTGAAGGTGGGCGACCGCTTGGCGTTGATTCGCCCCAAGCCCGGCCAAGATCCCAACCCCCAGGCGGACTGCACCGAGGTGTTCCGGATCAGCAAGCTGATCCAATTCCAAGGGGTGCGCCGCTTCGAGGTGGAGTCGGGGCGCGCCGGTGACATCATCGCCATCGCGGGGATGCAGTCGCTTGAGGTCGGCGACACCCTCACCTGCGAGGCGCTCGAGGGGCGCCGCTGCTTCCCGAAGCTCGAGGTGGATCCGCCCACGCTCTCGGTGCGGTTTCGCGTTAACGACGGGCCCTTCGCGGGCAAAGAGGGGCAGTGGGTCACCTCGCGCAAGATCGCCGAGCGCCTGTTCCGGGAGGTGCGCTCCAACGTCGCCCTCCGCGTGGCGAACACCGAGACCGCGGAGGAGTTCGAGGTCGCGGGCCGCGGCGAGCTGCACCTCTCCGTGCTCATGGAGACCATGCGTCGCGAGGGCTACGAGTTTTGTGTGTCGCGACCCAAGGTCATCTTGCAAGAAGATGAGCATGGCAAGCGCCTCGAACCCTACGAGCGCGTCGCCATCGCGTGTGACGCCGCCTACGCCGGGGCGGTCATCGAGAAGTTGGGCCGTCGGCAGGCCGAGATGACCGCGATGGAGGAGGAGGGCGGAGGGCGCCAGCGGATGGAGTTCAAGATCCCGTCGCGCGGCCTCATCGGCTACCGCTCGGAGTTCATGACGGACACCCGCGGCACGGGCGTCATCTCGAGCGTCTTCGAGCGCTACGGCCCCTACCTCGGGACCCGGCGCACGCGGCCTCGCGGGGTGCTGGTCGTCCTCGAGCCCGGCGAGACCATGACCTACTCCCTCGCGCGCCTCCAAGAGCGCGGCACGATGTTCTTGGGGGCCCAGGTGCCTGTGTACACCGGGATGATCTGCGGGGAGAACAGCCGCGACGGCGATCTCGTCATCAACCCGTGCGTGAACAAGAAGTTCACCAACGTGCGCTCGGCGGGGGCGGACGAGAAGCTGTTCTTGACGCCGCCGCGCGCGCTCTCGCTTGAAGAGGCGCTCGCCTTCATCGAAGACGACGAGCTGTTGGAGGTGACCCCCGAGAGCCTCAGGCTCCGCAAGCGGCAGCTCAACCACAGCATGCGCAAGCGCGAAGAGAAACAAGCCGCGCTTGGTTAGGCGCTGCGCGGGCTAGCTCCACGAGATCGGATCGGGGTCGTGCGCCACCTTGTTTCTGCCGGCGTCCTTGGCCGCGTACAGGGCTCCGTCGGCGCTCTTGAGCAAGCGCATGATGATCTCGTCGGGGTTAAACTCCGAGGCGTAGACCCCCGCGATGCGGGCGACCCCCACGGACACCTTGGGGGTATACAGGGGGCCGCTCGGGGGCGTGAGGCAGACGGTCCGCAAGCTCGCGTTGATCTTGCGCGCGGCGACGAGGCCGCCCTCAAGGTTGGTCCCGGGGAAGATGAACGCGAACTCTTCACCGCCGATGCGCGCCACCATGTCCGCCGCACGGATCGCGTTGGCGAAGGCTTGCGATGCGGCCTCGAGCACGCGGTCGCCGAAGTCGTGCCCGTGGGTGTCGTTGACCGATTTAAAGTGGTCGAGGTCGGCCATGGCGACGCACATGGTCTCTCCGTTCCGGGCGATGCGGTTGATCTCGTAGACGCCGCGGCCCCAAAAGGCGCGTCGGTTGGGCAGATTGGTCAGGGCGTCTGTGAGGGACAGTTGTTCGAGGGCTCGGTTGCGCGCCTGGAGCTCGCGCGCGAGCTGCTCTTTCTCCTCGAGGGTCTGCTCAAGTCGCTGCAGCAGATCCTCGTAGCTGAGGTTGAGCTCGGACAGGCCGCGGTTGGCGTCCACGAGGATCTCCTCAAGCGAGGGCTGGGCCTCGATCTCGAGCCCGAGCGCGTGCGCGGCGTCTTGGACGTCGTCGGGCAGCTGGGAGAGCAGCTCCTCGAGGGAGAGCTCAACCTTGGCGCGTCCCGCGAGCATCGCTCGTCCGTTGGAGAGCGCCCGTTTTTTGTCGGTGGAGTTGAGCACCGCGGACAGCACCTCCGCGTCGTGCGCGAGGTGGGCGCGGGGGCGCTCTTCGACCGGCGCGCGCGAGGGATCGTGGTGGAATCGCATGGGCACTGAGATTTCTCGTGGGAGCCCCCACGCCTGGCTCAACTCGGAGGCCAACTCGTCGTGGGTTTGCCCGAGCAATTCCAGCTCCTTGTCGCGACGAGGCGTGGGGTCGAGGGAGCTAAATCCGTTCCAGTCTTTGGCAAATTCGGGGCGCCGCATGAGCAGGGCCAAGACGCCGAGATCTTGCAGCAAGCTCGCGGTGAAGGCCTCAGAAGGATCGAACTCGACGTCGGCGTCGTGTTCGGCGATCAAGCGGGCGGCGGCGGCGCGCTGGATCGAGGACTGCCAGAACTTGCTGAGGTCAAAGTCTGCGATCCGCTCGCGGGAGACGCAGGCGCGGGTGGCGGCGCACAAGGCGATATTCCGCAGGGAGCGGGCCCCGAGCACCGAGATGGCGCGGCGCACCGAGGAGATGCGAGAGCGCTGCCCGTAGATCGGTGAGTTCGCCACCTTCAAGACTCGGATGGCGAAGCTCGGATCGGCGCCGACGAGCTTGCCGAGGGTGTCGATACTCACGTCGGATTCGCGGGCTGCTCGGATGACGGCCGCGAGCGCGCGAGGCGGCGAGGGGAGGTCCGCGAATTCTTCAGAGGACGTCACTCCCCGATTTTGCGGTGTTCTCGCCTCAGCGTAAAGGGGCCGCGAGCCTCATCTTGGGGCGAGTCGCCCAAATGGCGGAGAAAACGCGACGCCGGTGTGGAAACCCGGGGTCGCGCGGATTTGCGCGATGCACGACGCGGAACGTCGCTCGGCCCCAGGAGGCGCCGACAAGAAGGCCGCCGGCCCTCGGATCCTCGCAGACCCCGCGGGGTTTGGGGTGCACCCGAGACATCCGCTATGCTGCCCCCATGAGGCGGCACGTGTTGCGGTTCGGTTTGATGTGCGCGGCGGGCATCGTTGGATGCTCTGCAAGCGACAAGACAGATTCCTCGGGCGCAGCGGGCGAGACCGCCTCGCAGACCGCCTCAGACACCGGCGTGACCACGGAAGGTGGGGAGACCGGGAGCGGGGACGCCACGGAAGGCGGCGACGGAGACGGCGACGGAGACGGTGACGGAGACGTGAGCGCGGTGCGATTCCTCGTGATTGGCGACACCGGCGAGGGCAACGAGGCGCAGTACGCCGTGGGTTCCGCGGCGGGCACGATCTGTGAGTTGAAGGGATGTGAATTCGCGCTGCTGCTCGGCGACAACTTCTACGACATCGGCGTGGACTCCGTGATGGACGTCCAATTTATCGACAAGTTTGAGATGCCGTACGCGAGCCTCCTCGCCGCCCAGATTCCATTTTATGTGGTGCTGGGGAACCACGACTACGGCGAGCTGGCCAGCAACTGGGCTCTCGGCACCTTTCAGGTGGACTACGGCGAAATCCAGCCTCTGTGGCGCATGCCCGACGCGGGCTATTGGTACGATTTTCGCCCCCGCCAAGACCTTCACTTCTTCGCCTTCGACACCGCGCGGATCATGGGGAACGAGGACGAGGACGTACAAAAGGGGTGGCTCAACGCGGAGGTAGGCGCCTCCGACGCGCGCTGGAAGGTGGCCTTCGCTCACCATCCGCTGCGCTCCAACGGAGAACATGGCAACGCCGGGAACTACGAGGGGCTCGGCATTTTGCCCGACAACCCGCTGTACGACGCGGCAGGCAAGGGGGTCCGCGAGGTGTTTGATGACGTGCTCTGCGGGCGGGTGGACGTGTACTTCAGCGGGCACGACCACAACCGGCAGTCGTTTTCGTCGGACTGCGGGATCCAAAGCGTGGTCTCGGGGGCGGGCGCCAAGGTCACGGACTTCGCGTTCCGCGACGACAACTCCGCGGTCGATCTGTGGGGAGACGATCAGCGCCCGGGCTTCATGTGGGTGGAGATCAATTTGGAGACCGACGTGTTCAAGGGCGAGTGGTACGACCTCGACGGAAACCTCGACTACATCCACTCCTTCGCGAAGTGAGGCGGGCGCCCGCGCTCGCTCCACCTGCCGCGCTCACGGGAGCGGGGGGGCGGCGATCCGGTATCTCCGACGCAACGCCACGAGCTGGTCGGCGACCGCGGCGGCGACCAGCGCGCGGCTGTGGTGGAGGCGCACCCGCCGGCGCACGGTGTCGAAGGGCAACACGCCGCCTCCTGGATGGGCGCGGAGCACCCGGAGCAGGGTGGGGCGATCCCCATTTTCGACGGAGCGCCACACGCCAAGCCGTGAGGCCTCGACGCTGCGGGTGAAGCGTGGTCCGAAGGTGCGCGCCATGGTCGCGGGTCGCAGGCGCTCCCACCGATCGAAGCGGGCGTCGCGAAGCGTGGCGGGGTCCGCCCCGCCGTCGAGCGCGGTGAGGGCCGCATCCACGGAGAGGTAGGGGTCGGCGGCGTCGGCCGCCGGGAGGGTGACGAGCTCAAAGTCGAACCGGGGCTGGGCAGTGAAGGCGTCCAGGTGGGCGCCGTAATGGGCGCGCAACGTCGGCTCGGTGGGCTCCACCACGTGGACGCGCGCTTGGAGCACGGAGAGCATCCACCGCACCATCCGAGGCCGAGAGAGCCCCCCCTCGTGGGCAGCGGACAGCTTCTGGGCTTCGCGCGCGAGGACTTCTTCGTCGATCCAAGCGTCGACCATCGCGGACAGCGTGGGGCGTGCCGCCGGGTCCATCGCCGCGCGCCTCGCCTGCAGCCGCGCGAGGACCTCCGGGTTCACCGAGATCATGGGGCGGGCGGCGTCGAGGGCAGCTGTGGCGCCCTTCACGGGTGCGGCCGCGCGCTGCATCCGCTCGCCCACGGCGTGGTGGATCGCCGCCAACAGCGAGGCGGCGGCGACGAAGTGCAGCGCGGGCTCGCGGAGTAGCGCGCGGCGAGGAGGGAGGCGGAGCACAGGCGCAGCGTAGCAAAGCATGGGTGCCGGGCCGACGATGGTTTGATCGCCCTCGCGTGGCTGGCCGGGAGTGTGATAGTGGGGGGCCGTGACCGGAGACATCCTCGCGACCACCCTGATCACCGCCCCGCACGCGCAGCCCCTGCGGTGGATGGCGGTGCTGCACGGGATTTTGGGGAGCCGCGCGAACTGGCGGAGCATCGCGAGGGCACACACCTCGAGACATCCGCAGCGGGGGGTGGTGTTGATGGATCTACGGCGCCACGGTGACTCGACGCAGGTGCACGGGGAGGACACCCTTGAACAATGCGCGCGCGACGTGGAGGCGACGATCCAGCGGCTTGAGATCGACTGCGACGCCATCATGGGCCACAGCTTCGGGGGAAAAGTGGCGGCGACCTACGCCCTCAATGGCGCGCGCTCGCTCGCGAAGGTGATGGTGGTGGACGCGCCGCTCGTGGCGGGCCACGTGGGGTCTTCACCATCTGTGATGAGCGTGCTCGAGCGGCTGCGCGCGCTGCCTCGTGAGTTCGACGGGCGCCAGGCGTTCATCTCGCGGCTGGTCCACGACGGGCTCCCCCAGAGCCTCGCGGCGTGGCTGTCCATGAACCTGCGGCGGACTTCGACCGGCGCAGTCGCCTGGACCTTGGACCTCGCGGCGATCCAGCGCTTGCTCGACGACTACCTGCGCGCCGACCTGACGCGGCTCTACGAGGCGCCTCCTGCCGCGGTCGAGGTGATGGTCGTGGCGGGTGGAGCGTCGTCCGCGTGGCCGCCGTCTGCGCGCGCGCGGGTGGAGGAGGCGGGGCGCCGGCATGGCAGGGCGCGCGTCGAGGTGCTCGAACGCGCCGGGCATTGGGTGCACGCAGACGACCCCGAGGGCTTGCTCGCGCTGATGAGCGCGTTTGTCTCGTGAACAAGCCGGCGACCTGAAGGGGGCCACTGGCTCAGGGAGAATCGCAGGCCAGGCCCGTCACCGCGGCCTCACTGCGCCGACACGGGAGCGGCGGGCGCCTCGTTGGCCGCGCGCTCGAGGGCCGCCGTCACCAGTCGCTCGATCTCGCTGGCGCGACGGCGCCCGTCGAAGCGGGCGACCTCTCGGCCGTCCGACCACAAGATGAGCGAGGGGGTAGAAACCAGGCCGAAGCGCTCCGCGAAGCGAGGGTCATCGTCGAGGCTCACGTCCACCACCGACACCCAGTCCGCGGTCCGCTCCGCCAAGGTGTCGAGCTCTGGCGAGACGAGCTGCCCCGCGCGGGTTTGAGATCCCGCAAATTGTGCGACCACGGGGAGGCGGCTGGTGTCGACCAGCCAACCCAGGAGGTCGGCGTCATCGACGGCCAGGGCGACGGTGTTCTCAGCGCGGGAGTGTGGGGAGTTGGAGCTCATGGATGGAGTGAGGGAGGAGGCGTGTGGTGTGCGTTTCTGTACTCGGTGAGGCTGTACCATGATTGCTGTTTCGGGGGGCCTCCTCCGCGACGTGATTTCGGAAAATTTTGTAGGATTTCAGAACGTTGATGGAACTGCGTAGCTACGAGAGGGATTGTGTTCTCTCGGTTTGAGACGCCCTCAAACCGCGGTGTTGGCGCTGATGCGTCGGAGAAATCCTGCGAGATCGCGGTGCCAAAGCCCCGCGTAGCTCGTCACGCGAACGGCCTACGCAGGGGTGAGGAGTGTCCCGCGGCCAGGCGTGTCTCCCTTTTTTAAGCCTTGTTCGCCGAGGCGCAAGGGAATTTTCTCCCGGATCCATTCTTGAACGATATTTTTGTACCTGTTCGTACTCTTTATCGATGGGTGGTGGTCACGCAGCGGGCTCCACCGGAGGTTCGAGTGTCCCATGGTCCGCGAGTTATCGCCCCTAGGATGACACTCACGCCTGATGCCATGGGTCCATTCAATAAAGTGTGCTACATGACCTGCATGCTGCGGATAAGTCGTATTCTTCGGTTTGCAATCTTTGGCTTGTTGGTCGGGACCTTCGGCTGCACCGAGAAAGACGCCGGCGGCGACGGCGAGACCGATGTCGGGAGCGAGCCGGTCTTCGATCCGGTGCCTGCCCGGGGAGGCCTGACCATTCGCCGGGTGGAGCTTAATCCATCCATCGGAGTCGACATCGCCCAGGACGGGGAGTGGGTCGGCGCGAGCGGTCGCCAAGGACAGATTCCGCGCTTTCGCACAGCCATGGCCCGCATCTTTTGGGGCGAGCTGCCCGCCGACTGGGTGCCGCGCAAGCTGATCGCGCGTTTCACCGTGGAGAAAGTGGGGGGCGAAGTGGTCGAGTTCGACAATTACCGCGGGCCGCTGATGGTGGAGAATGAGTCGGACGAGGGCAGCTTTAATGACCAGTTCTTCGTGCAGCTTCCTGCGCAGCACGTGGAGCCCGGCGCCAAGTTCCAAGTCCAGCTTATGGAGGGAGAGATAGGCTACGAGAACATCCCCGAAATCTCGCCGCCCTCGGTCGCGCTGCTCGACGGCACCGACTATATCGGCGTCGAGGCGAGCCCCATGGAGACCCGCGTGGTCATCGTGCCCGTGCAGTACACCTGGAACGAGTGTGTCTCCGACACCGCCACGCTCACCGAGGAGGAGAAACAAGGATTCACGGACCTGCTCGCCAAGAGCAACCCCATCGAGGCGGCCAAGGTGGTCTGGCGGGAGACGGGCATCGTCCGCACCACGCAGATCGACGACCCACCGGACCTTTGGGGCGCGCTGCAGCAGATCCGCGCGGAGGATGATCCCGATCCGAACGTCTTTTATTACGCCCTGTACGACTCGTGTGGCGGTCCCTTTGGCACGCTGGGCACGGCGCCCACCGCCAACATCCCCCCCACCAAGTCCTCGGCCACCGCCCGATTCGCCTCGGGCAAGTGGCACAAGGAGCAAAACGTGACCGCGTGGGAGACCTTTGTGCACGAGATCGGCCACGTGCAAAGCAACCCGCACGCGCCGTGTGGAGGCGCTGCGGGGACCGACCCGGGCTACCCCCACGAGGACGCGAACATCGGCGTGTGGGGATTCGACATCGAGCCGCAAAAACCGGGGCTGTTCATCTACGCGCCGAACACGGGCAAGGACTATATGAGCTACTGCTCGCCGAGCTGGGTGTCGGACTACCGGTGGAAGAAACTCTTCGACCATATGCGCGAGCTGACCTCGTGGGACTACGAGTCCGCGGCGCCCACGCCAGACGCAGAGGGGGCCATCAAGCTCACGGGCGTCGTCTACGACGACGGCTCCCAGCGATGGTGGGTCGTGGACGGGCTCGTGGCGGATGAGGTCGGCCACGCCATGGAGCCGATCTCATCCGGGAGCGACGCGACCGCGCTGTCGTGGCCGGCGGTGCGCTCCGACGTCCAGGACATGGAGGGGAGCAGCTTCATCCAAATCCAGTTGGGCAGCGAGGACGACGTGGAGGCGATCCTTGGGTCGGGGCTCCAGTTCCGGCTCGACGGGCTCGACTACGCGGTGGACGGCGCCTCGGTCGAGGACCTGCGGCGCGCCAAAGAGCTTCATCAGCCCTAGCAGACCGCGGGGCGCTCAAGCAGGCGAGGCCGTGTGGATCCCACTCCGCGCGGCCTTCGTCGTTGGCCCCCGCTGATCATCGCGGCCTAAAAGAATGAGTAGTTCACGCCGAGCATCGTGGTCGTGTCGAGCTTTTGCACGCCCGGCAGCGGCAGGTTGTCGAACCGCACGTTGACGCTCGCGTTCATGGACAGCCGCGCCGCGACCTTGGCGTCGATCCCGAGGGTGGTGTTGATGCGCCATCGCTCGGCCTCGATAAAGCTCTGCAAGAACTCCGCCCCGAGGGTCACGGACACCGCCTCTTTGTACTTGTAGCCGTAGCCCGCGGCGAGGCGCGCGCTGTGGTTGATGAAGTTCCGCTCGAGCACGGTGGTGGGGGCTCCGTTCCCGTCAAGGATGATGTTGCCGTCGCCATCTTGCTCCAAGGTCGAAGCCTCGGTTCGGCGGTCGTACTGCAGCTCGTAGCCGCCATCCAGGGTGAGCGTGTGGCTCGGACCGCCCAGGGCGACCCAGGTGAGTCCGGGGGCCACGGTCACGCGCGCGTCGAGGCTCTGAAACCGATCATGCCGCGTGGTTTGCAGCACGAAGGCCGTAAAATTGTCCAGGATAAAGCCGTCGTAGCGCATGCGCGCCTCCACGTTGGCGGCGGTGTACAGCCACTCAGCGTCTGCGGAGTTGCGGTTGGCGCCCACGACACCGGCGAGTCCGCCCATGAACTGATGGCGGCCGCGGCGCACGGTCGTATCAAACTTGCCGTTGATGGCGAGGTTGTTCGAGTTGCCGGTGTTGAGGACGAATCCAGCGCCGAGGGTGACGGCGGTCGTGTCGTCGGCGTCCGCATCGGCCTCCGCGTCGGCATCGGCATCGGCTTCGACTTCGGCGAACGGGTCCGCGGTCGGGCTTGGCATCTCGTCGTCGTTGTCGGCGGCGGGAGCGGCGGCGGGGGCAGCGGCGGGGGCGTCGGCGGGGGCAGCGTCTGCCGCGGGCGCAGCGGTCGCGGGCGCAGCGGTCGCGATGGAACTGAGCGTCAGGCTCGCGACGGTCGTGGTGAAGAGGGCGGCGCGCACCGCCCGGTAGGTCGATTTATTGGCCTGCATCGTCGGCACCTCCCGTCTCGTCGGCCGCGGGATCCGGACAGCCGCTGAACACGCCGGCGCACAGGGTGCCGAGGTTTTTCATGCGTTGATCGCTGCCGCTGCAGGTCATCTCTTTCACGACCTTTTTCATGACGATCACGCAGTCCGAGGCCTGGTCGTCGTCGTAGAGGGTGCAACCGTTGACATCGGCCGGGTAGTCGCACATGGAAGGTCTCGGGTCGTTGGCGCAGGCCGCCGGACATCCCTCGTCCCACTCGATTCGAAGACCGGTCACGCGGTCTTGAAAGTCCTCGGGTGTGGCGAGCTCAGGGATGCAGCCTGCGAGCAGCACCAACACTGTCCCGGCGGCAAAAGGAAGGAGTCGACTCTTCATGGGCCTTGTCTCCCAAATTATCGGCGTTTAGTCCAAAATCGCGCATGCAGACACGGCAAGGCGCGATTTTTTACTCAAGGTTGAGCCACACCCGGACGAAGTGCGTAGGGGGGAATTCATGCGAGTAGAGTCCAGCGACCAAGCAAAATCCTACGAGGCCGCGATGCTTCGGAAACTCAAAGATGCCCAGGAAATGGAGGGTGAGGCGGTCAACAAGCTCATTCGTGAGGCCGCACCGCCGGAGGAGGCCCGAAAACCGGCGTCTCCACCAGGCACCGGTCGGCTGGTCGACACCACCGCGTAGTTCAGCGAGGGGGGCACCCACGACGTCAAGCGCTCTTTGGCGCTTGGCGTCAGCTTTGGTTCACGGGCAGCCGCGGCGCCGCGGACGCACGCGCCCGAATTCCCTCGGTGGCGGCGGCGGCGGCGAGCACAGACGCCGCGACGGGCGGTGCGTTCGGCCGGGCCAGGGCTTGGCACAGCTCGCTCATGGTGCGCTTGAAGGCGCGGTTGCCTGGTTCACCCGCGTAGAGGTTCAACACCGGTCGCAGCACGGGCACCGGACGTCCGCAGGCGGCGAGGGCTGGGACGGCATAGTGGAGGTAGCGCTCGAGCACCTGCAGCCGACTCGGCGCCTGGTCGGGTGCGCCGAAACACTCGTGGTCCACCGCGGCGAACAGGTACGGGATGTCCCACGCGGCGCGTCCGATCATGACGGCGTCCACGTGTCGCAGGTGCTCCTTGGCCGCGTCGAGGTCGCGGATGCCCCCGTTGATTTCGATGGGCAGGTCCGGGCGCTCTCGCTTGAGGCGGTAGATTTCTTCGGGCCTCAGGGGAGGGATCGTACGGTTTTGTTTGGGGCTCAGGCCCGAGAGCCAGGCCTTCCTCGCGTGGACGCTGAAGCGGTCCGCGCCGGCTTCGGCCACCACGTCCACGAACCTGCGCATGTGATCGTAGTCGTCGAACTCGTCCACGCCGATGCGGTGCTTCACGGTCACGGGCACCGGCGCGGCGACCGCCGCACGCATGGCGGTCACGCAGGCGGCGACGCGCTCGGGTTGCAACATCAAGCACGCGCCAAAGTTGCCTGACTGGACCCGGTCGCTCGGGCAGCCGACGTTTAAGTTGATCTCGTCGAAGCCGTGCTCGACGCCGACGGCGGCCGCCTCGGCCAGCATCGCGGGGTCGTCGCCGCCGAGCTGGAGCGCGACGGGGCTCTCGGAGTCATGTCGTGCGAGCAGGCGAGGGCGCTTGCCGTGGAGGACGGCCGCGGCGGTGACCATCTCGGTGTACAGCAGCGTGCGTCGTGAGATGCACCGCAAGAACACCCGAAAGTGGATGTCGGTGCGATCCATCATGGGCGCCAGGCTCACCGCAGGCGGCGGGCAGCGCACGTGGGGCGCGAATCCGTGGGCCGAAGCTGCCATCGGGCCGCAGTGTACCCCGGCGGGCGGCCGAGACGATTTTCTGATACTCCTTCGATATGGACGCCGACGACTCCCTCGGACTTCGCTCTGTGAGCACCGAAGAGCTGCGCACCCTGCTCAAGATGGTGCACACCGGGCAGATCGCGTGTCCCGTGACCCCGGCGCAGCTCGCCCCGTTGAAATTTCAACACCACACGGAGGCCATGATGGGAATCCTTCGGGGGCTCGACCGCTCGGGCTGTCACGCGGTGTTGGTGGCGGTCTTGGCGGAGCGCATGGCGTGAACGAGGCGGGTCATGGGGGCGAGGGGTCGACGGAGCCTGCACCCCTAGACCTGATGGTGGAGTTGAGGGCGCTTTGCGAGCTCGCGCCCCATGTGTCCACGGCGGAGGGGGACTCGGGCTCGGCCACCCAGCCCGGAGCTCCCACGCGTTTCATGTGCGGGCGAGGTCACGGAGCGCGTCCGGCGCTGCAGGTCGACTGCGAGTGGCGTGATGAAGCGGGCGCCTCGAGGTCGCTCGCGGTGGCGAAGGTGCGAGTGGGGCCGTGGGAACGTCGGTACGTACTGGGCGAGACCGAGGAGGACGAGGAGGGCCAGGATCTGGCGCGGGAGTTGCTCGACCTCGTCGGCGCCGTGATTTTCGGAGACCTTGAGGTGGAGGAGTTTGCTGGGGGCGGCGCCACCGCGTGGGTCATGCAGGTCCGTGGTCCCGCCGGGGAGTGGCGACGTTGCCATCGCGGCGGCGCGGGCGTCTGGGCGTGGGGGCTGCGCTGGTTTGGCGCGCGCTGGCCCGGCGCGCGGATTCGCCGGTGGTCGGTGGGGGCCGCGCGTCCCGAGGGGGCAAACGCGCGGTGGGCTCCCACGCGGGCGGCGCTCCCGTGGGCGCCGTGGGCCGGGGCGGCGGGGTTCGTGGGCGGAGGCGCCGCAGCGGCGCCCCAACCGATTCCCGTGGATGGAGAGCTCGACTTGCACCGCTTCGCGCCGAAGGATGTGAAGCGCCTGATGCACGCGTACATCGACGAGTGCCTCGCCCGGGGGATCACCGAGCTTCGCGTCGTGCACGGCAAGGGCAAGGGCCACATGCGACGCACGGTCCACGCCACGCTCGACAAGCACCCGGCGGTCGCGAGCTATCGCCTCGCGGGACACGGTCGCGGCGGATGGGGCGCGACGCTGGTGGAGTTGACCCCGGCTACTGCTGACTGAGGATGTACACGACGCTCCCGAGAATCGCGAGACCGGTCAGCACGGCGGCGGCGATCTTGGCGGCGCTGTAGGGGCGCTCGCCGGAGAGCTCCCCGGTGCGACCGTTGACCGCGAAGCGATACACCTTGTCGTTGTAGCGAAAACTCGACACCCACACCGGACATAAGAAGTGCTTGAATTTAATGTCGCTGTAGGCGACGGATTTGGAGTCGACACGTTGGCGGTCACCGCCGAGGTCGTGGCAGATGGCCGCGTGGATCCCCGGGTCCATCTTCTCTTGGGCGAGCGCGTAGCCGTCGCGCAGATCGATGGCCTTTCGCTCTGTCAAAAAACCACTCAGGAACGCGGGGTCGAAGGGGCGCAGGTCCTCGAGGCCCCAGGGCTCAAGCTCGTCGATGAGCTCGTGCGGCAGGCTCTTCGAGGCGCACACGACCACGTCGTCAAAGGCCACCGACACCGTACCCGATTTCGGGTACCAGTCGGTCTCGACGCGGGTGGTGGTGGTCGTGTTCCCCTCGTCGTCGGTGTCGGTGTCGGTGACGACGCGGTCGATGCCGTACGAGCCCGAGTAGCGGGTGAAGGTGTCGGCGTCGTAGGTCCAGTACGGGATGTAGACCCCGTCCACCCGGTCGCTCTTCGCGTTCTGTTGGAGCTCGTTGGGCGCGAACCATAGCCCCTGGACCCACGCGGAGAACGCCTCCACCGCGCTGCGCTTGTCCACGTGAAATGGCAGCACGGTCTCGGGGGGGAAGGCCTCATTGGGCGCGTCCTGCAAGACCACCGGGGCCCCACAAAACGGGCAATGGTCGCTCTTTTTGTCGGTGGAGGAGCTCGCGCCGCAGGTCTCGCAGTGATACTGCTGCGCGGTGCCGTAGACCTCGGCAGCGGAGGCGCGGGGCTTCGCGGCGAGGGCCGCCTCAAAGTCGTGTTCGGCGGCGAGGTGCGGGTCGCTGACGTCGAGGGCCTGTTGGTGCCCGCAGTGCCCGCACTCGAGCACGCTCTTGCCGGGCTGGAAGGTGAGCGCCGACCCGCAGGCGCCGCAGGGGAAGCGGGTCGGGCCCGCGGCGTCCTCGGCGGGGGAGGTGGGAGGGGCCGGCTCCATCGTCGTTCGATCCTATCACGGACGACGGAGGCCCTTCGCGCGCGCATCGGGGAGGGCGGCCAGACAGGCGCGAACCGAGCGCGGGCGATCCGTGCGGCGCATCGCGTGCCTCGCCGTCGACCACCCTGCCCATGGCCGCGATTTTCTGGCATGCTTCGCCCCCATGCGTGCCCCGATCTGTAGCGTCTTGACCCTCGTGTTCCTCACCGCGTGCTCCACGGACGCGCCGACCACGTCGCCCACCGACAGCGGGGACGCCGCGACCGCGCCGGCCGACGTTCAGTACGGGGTCGACTGGCTCGTGGCCTCAGTGGATCGTGAGGCCGACCCGTGCCAAGATTTTTACGCCTACGCCTGCGGGGGATGGGCCGCGGCCACCGAGCGACCTGCGGACAAGGCGAGGTATTCGCGGGCGTTCTCAGGGATTCAAGATCGCAACTACGCGACGCTGCGGACCATGCTTGAGGCGTGGTCGAGCGGTGAGGTGGACAAGGGATACGAAGCCCTCGCCGGCAAACTCTACGGCGCGTGCATGGACGAGGAGGGCGCCAACGCCCGCGGACTCACGGGGCTCTCCGAACCCCTCGCAGCCATTGAGGCCATGAAGACAACGGAAGACTTTATGGCCACCGTGGGATCGCTGCACGCCACCGTCTTCGCGCACCCGAGCTGGTTGAGCGGCGCGCGACGGCCGTTGTTTAATATCGACGTGGACGCCGACTTCAAAGAGGACCCCGACACCAACATTTTGCATGTGGCCCAAGGTGGCCTGGGGCTGCCGAGCCGCGAGCTGTACCTCGACGACAACGACGGCGCCAAAAAGGTCCGCGAGGTCTACGAGGCCCACATCGCCAACATGCTCGGGCTCTCCGGGGTCAGCAGCGAGGCGGCGCCGGCGTTGGCCGAGGGCGTGCTCGCCTTCGAGACCGCGCTGGCCTCGGCGAGCAAACCGCCCGCGGAGCTTCGCGATCCCACCAAGCGCTACTTCAAGGAGGGCGTGGACGGGCTCAACAAGAGAGCCGCGGGGCTCGCCTGGGGCGCCTACTTCCAGCGGGCGGGCTTGCCCGTCACGGACCAGCTCAACATCTCCACCCCCGATTTCTTCGCGGCGCTCCCGAAGATCGTGGCCGACGCCAGCCCCGAGGTGCGGGCGGCATATCTTCGCTATCACCTGATCCAAGGGACGGCCTCCATGCTGAGCGCCGAGGTCGACGAGGCCGCGTTCACGCTGGCCAAGGCGACCCAAGGGGTGGAGTCGCAGCCGCCGCGGTGGGAGCGATGCGTCAACCGGGCCATGGTCGCGCTGCCCGACGCGGTGGGCCCGGGCTTCGTGCGGGTGGCTTTCGGCGGGGAGAGCAAGCCCATCGCCGACGACATGATCAACCGCATCAACACGGCCATGGAGGCGAGCTTCCCGGCGCTCGCCTGGATGGACGACGCGACCCGCGAGGCCGCCAAGGGGAAGATCTCCGCCATGACCCGCAAGATCGGCTACCCGGACACCTGGGAGCCCTACGAGGGCCTGGAGCTCGGCGACGACGCCCTCGCCAACAGCCTCGCCGTCAACGCCTTCAAGCACGCGCAAGACGTCGGCAAGGTGAACGGCCCGGTGGACAAGGCCGAGTGGCATATGCCTTCGCCCCTGGTGAACGCCTACTACAACCCCACCAGCAACGAGATCGCGTTCCCGGCGGGCATCATGCAGCCCCCCTTCTTTGGGGCTGGGCTCCCGCAGGCCATGAACTACGGCGGTATCGGGGCGGTCATCGGTCACGAGCTTACGCACGGTTTTGACGATCAAGGGGCCAAGTACGACGCCAAGGGGATGCTGCGCGAGTGGTGGACGCCGCAGGTGCGCGAGCGCTTCGACGAGCGGGTCGCGTGCGTGGTGGACCAGTACAACGCCTACGAGCCGCTCCCCGGCGTCAACGTGAACGGCAAACTGACGGCGGGGGAGAACATCGCGGACATCGGCGGGGTCAAAGAGGCCTACGTCGCGTTCAAATCGTGGGAGTCGGAGGACGCCGCACGCGAGGCGCCCGCCGTTCCCACCATGAGCAACGAGCAGGTGTTCTTTGTGGCGTGGGCACAAAACTGGTGCCACGTGTCCACGGAGGCCTCGGTCAAACGGCGGGTGGAAGGTGACTCCCATTCGCCGGGCGAATTCCGGGCGAACGGCCCGCTGGTCAACTTGCCTGAGTTCGCGCAGGCGTTCTCCTGCGCGGAGGGGACCCCGATGAACCCCACGGATCGCTGCCTCATCTGGTGACCGGCGAACAGGCTCTCGGGCAGGGCACTGCGACATTGGCGTCGTAGTGTTCCGGAGACCGGGGAGCGGCCATCGACGCGCGAGGATCGCGGCGTTGAACACGGACGAGTGGTCACGCGAAGAACCTCTGCTGGACTGCGCGGGGTTGCCCATAAGAGTCTATAATTATTCAATTATTCGAATGCTCAGGCAGAGTGCGCATCCGGACGAATTGAGTCGTGTATCAAGTTTGTTACGGGATCGTCTTGCGCCCTGTTCACGGTCGGCTACTTCTCAGCAGCGGGGCGGCGCAGCGTCTTCCCTCACGAAGAATCACTCAGGAACAATACCGATGACACTCACCAAACTTCACACTTACCTTGGCTTGTCGCTTCTTGTCGGCGGGCTCCTTTTCACACCAGCATGTGGCGACGACACCGAGGACACCGACACCGGTGCTGCGTCCGGCGACGGAGACGGCGACGGAGACGGAGACGGAGACGGAGACGGAGACGGAGACGGAGACGGAGACGGCGACGGAGACGGCGACGAGAACGCGCAGATTCGCGTGATGCACCTGGGCGTGAACGTGCCCGGCGTCGATGTGCACGTCAACGGTGGGGAAGAGCCCGCGTTCGCCAACGTCGAGTTCCGCCAATCCAGCCCGTACGCCGGCGTCCCGGCTGACGACTATGTCTTCAACATCGCACTGGCCGGCACGGGCGTCGACATGTCCTTGCTCGACGTGGGCCCGCTGGGTCTCGAGAGCGGCACCGACTACACGGCGGTCGCCGTGGGGAACCTCAACGACGGTCTCGAGACCATCGAGGTCCTCGCGCTGGTCGACGACAAGGCCGACATCGGCACCAACGTCCGCGTTCAAGTTGTGCACGCTGCATCCAGCGTCGGCGAGGTGGACATCTGGGAGGTCTCCGACCCGGCCGCGCCCGCGCTCCTTCTGGAGAACGTGCCGTTCAAGGCCGCCGGAACCCTCGACCTGCCCGTGGCCGACTACACCATCGGCATCGACGCAGACGATGACGGCACCCCGGACTTCGTCTACGGCGCGGCGCTCGCTACGCTCGGGATTCCCGAGGGCGCGTTCCTCAACGTTTACGCCAGCGACGACGACATGGGCGCAGTGGCGCTCGTGGCCCAGCTCGAGGACGGCACCGCGGTGCCGATCCCCGCGAACTAGTCCCTTCACGTTCGTATCCAACAAGAGAGAGGTCGGCATCGCCGGCCTCTCTTTTTTTTCTTGGCGGTGGAGATTCACCCGTCGACTGTCGGGTCGCGCGGCCGGGGCGCAGGGGCGCCGGGGCGCAGCAGGGTACAGCGCGCGCACGGGCGCAGCAGGGTACAGCGCGCACACGGGCGCAGCAGGGTACAGCGCGCACACGGGCGCAGCAGGGTACAGCGCGCACA
>JAAZXR010000040.1:0-7079 GCA_014240065.1 Myxococcales bacterium | reverse complement strand
ACGGGCGCAGCAGGCTAGGGGTGCACGGCTCGCGTCCGCCCGTCCTCCGTGTCGCGGAACTCTACGCGGAGGAGGTCATTCCGCGGCGGGCAGCGCGGCCGGGAGCGGGGCGGCTTCGGGGGTGTCGATGCGCGCCGGTCGACGCCAGGCATCATGCATGAAGCGGGTCACGTCGACGAGCGAGGCGAAGTAGCCGATCTCTTGGTAGGGCACGCCTTCGCGGGCCGCCCAGGCCTTCGTCACCTCAGCCGCCTTCGGCAGGTTTTGGTGCGGGATCTTGGGGAACAGGTGGTGCTCCACTTGATAGTCGAGGCCGATAAAAAAGAAGCTCAGCCACCGCGGCATGACAAGGTTGCGGGTGGTCTCAAGCTGCAACAGCCACGGGTCATCGTGACTGCGGACGATGTCGAGGCCCATGTGTGCGGGCGCGAAGACCATGGCGAGCATGAACCCCACGCAGCACCAAAACCCGAACCAGAACAGCACCACGCTCCCCACGCTCGCGTCGAGCAGCATCACTGGCATCACCATCCAGAGGGTGAAGTGGCCCAAAAAGCAGGCCGCGTCGGCCACGAAGCCTCTGCTCAGCCCCTCAGCGCGCAGCTTGCCGATGAGGAATCGAGTGGTCTTGATGCGCAGAAGCTGCGGCATCAAGGTCGTCAGCGGCCAAAACGCCTTGCCCTGCAGGTGACGCTGAAACCAGCGGCGAGCGGGGCCGCACTCCTCGTAGGTGTTTTGGGACGTGGTCATGGGCCACAACGCGATGTCGGGATCGCGCCCCTCCACGTTGGGGTGTCCGTGATGCTGCTGGTTGTGTTTCCAGCGCCAGAAGTTGGCGCCCAAGCCCGCAAAGAGCGGGAAGGCCATATGATAAAAAATGGAGTTGCGACGCGCGGAGGTCGACAGGGCTCCATGCCCGCCCTCGTGCCCGAGCATCACGCCCGCGGTCGCGAAGAACGCCGACACCGGCATCAACGCGCAGGTGAGCCAGAGCTCGCTTTGAAGCTGCACGGTGATCACCGCCGCCGTGCAGCTGAGCAGCACGAAGAATTTCACCCAACTTCGGAGTTCGTGGCGGTTGTAGACGCCGGCATCCCGGAGTTCGGTACGTAAGGCTTGAAGATCCAATCGATTTCCCGGGTTCCTATCGCGTGGACGAACTGCCCAAGCTGGGGCGAGGGTGGACGAGTCTCCGCGAGAAAGCAAACGGCGTTGCAGCGTTTGTTCGCCGCATGGTGGAGATGGCCGCAGGCCCTTGTAAAGGCGCGACAGAGGTCACGCCGAGGTGGCCAATATCGCGCGTGAGATCGCGCGTGAGAAGACGCGAGGCCCCCGCCGCGCATGCGCGGCTCACCCGCTTCCCGTCTCGTCCCGTTGCCCTGCGAACAAGGGTTTGCGCCGAAAATGGCGAAGTCAGCCAAGGGGCGGTCGAGAGCCAGCCCCGCGGTCTAGACAGCGGAAAACCGGGCGTGCTACGCATGCGCCATGGCACCACGTTTAGATCTGTATAGCGGTATTCACAAGGGCATTCGCGCCAATATGTACGAGACTGGGCTGCTGCTCTCACGCACCAATTTCGCCGACGAAGGCGAGCGTGGGCTCGCGCTGGCAGCCGTGCGCACCTCGCTAGGGTTTTTGGACGAGCACCTCGTCCATGAAGACACGCATGTGGCGCCGGTACTCGCAGAGATCGCGCCCGATCTCGCGCCCACGCTCGCGGGCCAGCACACCGATCACGAGCGCTGCTCCGCCGAGCTCAAGGCCACGTCCGCGCGGCTCCACGAAGGGGCCGGCGATCCACTCGCGGAGGGGGCCAGCCTGTGCGCCCAGTTCAACGCGCTCATCGCCGATCAAACCGAGCACATGAACCTCGAGGAGTCCAAGGCCAACGAGGTGCTGTGGGCCCACCGCACCGACGAAGAGCTCGCGGGGATTCGCGGGGCGATCCAAGGTTCGATCCCGCCGGAGCGCTTTGGGGAGTACCTCGCCATCATGCTGCCAAACATGAACTTTCATGAGCTCACCGGCATGCTCGGTGGGATGAAGGCCATGGCGCCCCCGCCGGTGTTTGAGATGGTTTCTGGCATCGCCTGCACCGCGCTGGGCGACCGTTGGGCGGCCATCGAAGCGGCGCTCTAAGCGATCGCGACGCCGCTCTAGGCGATCGCGACGCGCGGGGCGTGCCGCGCTACACTCGGACCATGGAGAAGCGTGAAGCCCTCATGGTCCGTGTGTACTTAACCGAGCAACGTGCCAAGGTGGATTCTTTGATGAAGCACCTCGTGGAGGAGTGCGACGTCAAGGGCATCACCGTGTGGGAGGCGGTGTCGGGGGTGGGGACCACCCCGCTGCGTGGCGATTCCACGCAGAGCGTGGAGGGACACCCCGTGGTCCTGGAGTTCTTCGACCACGAAGATCAGGCCAAAGAGCTGCTCGAGCGAATTCGCGGTCTGGTCGCGCCCCGGCATATCGTGATGCACACGGTCACAGTGCTCGAGACGCCCAACGTCGCGCGCCCCGACGCGTCCTAGCCCCGCGAAGGTCGCTCGAGGGTGCGCAGCCCGTGCCCGCGTGCGGTCTGGTAGCCTCGCGGACATGCTCTCTGGACCCTTGGGTGGTGAACAACACGAGGCGGTGCGTGCGACGGTGAAGGGCTTCGTGGACCGCGAAATCCTGCCTCACGTGGAGGCGTGGGAGGAGGCCAGTCGCTTCCCACGTTCGCTATACAAAGCCGCGGGCGACCTGGGGCTCTTGGGCATCGGCTTCCCCGACGCCTACGGGGGCGTGCCCGCCGACACCCTCGAACAGCTCGTGGTGTCCGAGACCATCGCGCGGTGCGGTGCGGGCGGCGTGGTGGCGGGGCTCATGAGCCACGGGATCGGGGCGCCGCCCATCGCCAACCTCGGCAGCGAGGCCACCAAGAATAAATACCTGCCCGGCATCTTGGCGGGGGACTTGATCTGCGCCTTGGCCATCACCGAGCCGTCCGGCGGATCCGACGTGGCCAACCTCAAGACCACCGCCCGCCGCGACGGCGACCACTACGTGCTCCACGGCTCCAAGGCCTTCATCACCTCGGGCATGCGCGCCGACGTCATCACCGTGGCCGTGCGCACCGGCGGCGAGGGGCTGGGCGGGGTGTCGCTGATCGTGGTGGACGGCGACGCGCCGGGCCTCGAGCGCACGGAGATGAAGAAGATGGGGTGGTGGTGCTCCGACACGGCCATGCTGTATTTCGAGGACTGCCGCGTGCCCGCCGAGAACCTGCTCGGTCCCGAGAACAGCGGTTTTTTGGGCATCATGCAAAACTTCAACGCCGAGCGCCTGAGCCTGGCGGCCATGGCCTACGGCATGGCCACCGTGTGCTACGACGAGGCGCTCGCGTGGGCCAAGCAGCGCGAGACCTTTGGTCGGCCCTTGGTGCGCCACCAGGTGGTGCGACACAAGCTCGTGGACATGGCCACGGCCATCATGGCCCTGCGCGCCCAGCTTGAGCGCATCGCCTGGCAGGTGGACGCGGGCACGCACCCCATCGCCGACGTGTGCATGACCAAAAACCTCGCCACCCAAACCCTCGAACTCTGCGCGAAAGAATAGGTGCAGATATTGGGGGGCGCCGGCTACCTGCGCGGCACGGCCGTGGAGCGAATCTATCGTGAGACCAAGGTGCTCTCCATCGGCGGCGGCGCCGAGGAGATCATGAAAGAGCTCGCGGCGAAACAGCTTGGGATCGTGTAGGGGAGGGGGCTAGGGGCCTGCGGTGGGAGCCGTAGGCTCGCGAACTCAGGGCGTATTCGACGCCAAAACAGGTCCGCCCCCCGGCGACGCGCGTAGTTGAGCGTGAGGTCCAGATTGTGTCCGACGGCACAGCAATAATTTTGATACCGTTCACGAGATGGAGATGCAACTTCGACAGGTCGCGCAGCGCGGGTGGGCGGCGCGGGTGGGGCTCACCACCCTGGCGCTGGTCGTGGCCCAGACACCCGCGGCGGCGCCGGCGTGGGCGCAGCCCGAGACAGTCGAGGCCCAGTCCCCCGCGCAGCAGGCCCAGGCGCTGTTCAAGGAGGGGGCCGCCCAATACAAGATGTCGAACTATGCCGTTTCGCTCGAGAAGTTCAGCCAAGCGTTTGTGTTGTCGCTTGAGATCCAAGACGCCGACCTGCGCCGCAAGGTGCTGCACGCGCTGCAGTTCAACCTGGCCCGCGCGCACGTAAAAACCTACAAACTGGATCAGGAGCTTATGCACCTGCGGCAGGCGGTGGACCTGCTGGAGAACTACCTTGAAGACGGGGCAGACCTCGGCATTGAGCTTGAGGCAGACTCGCTCATCGCGGTGGCCAAGGCAGAGCTCGCCCGTCGAGAGTCGCTGGCGTCGGCAGCGGCGCCGCAGCCGGCAAACAGCGGGTCGGAGGGGGCCGGGGAGGAGGCCGCTGTAGAGGAGGTGGCTGCGCCGGCGCCCGGTCCCGGTGAGGAGGCGGGCCGCGACCGTGGTCCCAACAAGGCAGGTAAGCCGCTCACCGTCGCGGGCTACACCAGTTTGGGAATGTCGGTGGCGGGCGTTGGGCTCATGGTGGGAGGCATCATGATGGGCAAGGCCGCAGGCGATGATCATGAGACCGCAGGTACAAAAACCGACGTGGATGACGCTGACCGGCGCGGCAAGCTAGGCAACACCTTGACCATCGCGGGGGCGGCGGCGGCGGGCGTGTTCGCGGCGGCGGGCGTGACCTTGGTCGTGCTGGGCAAGCGTCGCTCAAAACAGGCAGGCCGCTCCACTGCGCGCCTTTGGATGAGTCCCGCGGCAGGCGTGAGGCTCACGGGAATCCAATTGGGAGGAAGGTTCTAGGCATGCGACGTCTTCACACTCAACGAAACACCCCGTGGGGGCTTGGGATCTTGTGTTGGACTCTTGGCGCGTCGTCATTCACGGCGTGCGGATACAGCCCCGGCGACCGCCTCGGCGCCCCGTGCGATGACGACACCGCGTGTCTCAACGGCAACGTGTGCGACCCCGTGTTCAACATCTGCGTGGACCCGAGCCAGGTCTCCGCGGGCGACGACGCCTCTGGCGACGAGAGCATGAGCGACGATTCGACCATGACGGCCGAGTCCGGCTCGGCAAGCATGAGCGCGGGAGACGGGGATGGGGACGGGGACGGCGACCCCACGGGCGACGGAGACGGAGACGGAGATCCCACGACAGGTGACGGGGACGGCGACCCGACGGCGACCACGGGAGACGGGGACGGGGACGGCGACCCAACAGCGACCACGGGCGATGGGGACGGAGACGGAGATCCCACGACAGGTGATGGGGATGGCGACGGGGATGGGGACGGGGACGGCGACCCCACGACAGGTGACGGGGACGGCGACCCCACGACAGGTGACGGGGATGGCGACGGGGATGGTGACGGGGACGGCGACGGCGATGGCGACGGCGACGGCGACGGCGACGGGGACGGCGACGGCGACGTCTGCGGGGACGGCGTGGTCACGGGCGACGAGGAATGCGACGACCAGGGCGAATCCACCGACTGCAACGCCGACTGCACCAATGCGGCCTGCGGGGACGGCGTGACCAACCAGACCGCCGGCGAGGGCTGCGACGACGGCGCCCAAAACGGTGACGGCGTTTCGACCTGTACAGACACCTGCGTACTGAATATCTGCGGCGACGGCTACCTCGGCCCCGGCGAGGGCTGCGACGACAGCAACACCAACACCGGCGACGGTTGCTCCGCCACCTGCACCCTCGAAACCTGCGGCAACGGCATCACCGACCCGGGCGAGGACTGCGACGACGGCGACGACGACGACGACGACGGCTGCACCCAAGCCTGCCTCGCGCCCGCCTGCGGCGACGGCATCCCACAACCAAACTCCAACAGCGAGGGTTGCGACGACGGCAACACCACCACCGAAGCCTGCGCCTACGGGCTCATGTCGTGCCCGGTGTGCGACGCCAGCTGCCAAGAGGTGCCCGGCGCTACCAGCTTTTGTGGCGACGACGCCTTCGACCCCACCAACGGCGAACTTTGCGACGACGGCAACAACATCTCCGGCGACTACTGCGCCTTCGATTGCAGCGCCGTCACGGGCGAGTGCGGCGACGGCACCAAGCAGATCAACGAGGCCTGCGACGGCGGCGGCGAGAGCGCCGACTGCAACGCCGACTGCACCTTCGCGGCCTGCGGGGACGGCATCATCAACGCGACCGCCGGCGAGGGCTGCGACGACGTGGGCGAGTCGGCCACCTGCAACGCCAACTGCACCACCGCCACCTGCGGCGACGGCATCATCAACGCCACCGCCAGCGAGGACTGCGAGGGCGGCGACCTCAACGGCGGCACCTGCCAAACCGAGGGCTACTTCACGGGCACGCTCGCGTGTAGCGCGTGCCAATATGCCTACGCCGCGTGCACCAACTGCGGCGACGCCGTCACCCAGGGAGCCGAGGGCGAGACCTGCGACGCGGGTGTCCAAAACGGCACCCAAAACTCCATGTGCCTCACCGACTGCACCACCAACACCTGCGGCGACGGGGTGCAAGGTTCCACGGAGGCGTGTGACGACAGCGGCGTCAACACGCTCACCTGCGACAGCGACTGCACCGCCCCCCAGTGCGGCGACGGCATCACCAACGTGCCCGCCGGCGAGGGCTGCGACGACAACGGCACAGTGGGCGGCGACGGCTGCTCGGCCACCTGTCAGCTCGAGGGCTGCGGCAACGGCACGGTGGACGTGGGAGAGGACTGCGACGGCGGCCCCGGCAGCGACACCTGCCAAACCGAGGGCTACTACACGGGCGCCCTCGCGTGCGCGCAGTGCAACTTTGACTACACCGGCTGCACCGACTGCGGCGACGGCACCGTGGGCACGGGCGAGCAGTGCGACGACGGGGCGGCCGCCAACGGCACCATCAACTCCATGTGTCTCGCGGACTGCACCACCAACACCTGCGGCGACGGGGTGCAAGGCTCGGCCGAGGTCTGCGACAGCGGCGGCATAAACGCGGTGACGTGCGACTTCGACTGCACGGCCCCCGTGTGCAGCGACAGCGTCACCAACGTGCCGGC
>JAAZXR010000003.1 GCA_014240065.1 Myxococcales bacterium | reverse complement strand
TCGGGCTCGGGCTCAGGCTCGGGCTCGGGCTCGGGCTCGGGCTCGGGCTCAGGCTGCGGCTCAGGCTCAGGCTCAGAGTCGTCCTCGTCCTCGTCGAATAGGTCCGCGAAGGCGGCGTCTGTCTCGGCATCGAGATCTGGATCGAGTTCGACGGCCTGGCCCTCGTCATCATCGTCCGCGTCCGCGTCCGCGTCCTCTAACTCGACCTCGAGCTCGTCGAGGTCGTCGAGCTCGACGATCTCCTCGATCTCCTCGATCTCCTCGATCTCCTCGATCTCCTCGACCTCCTCGACCTCCTCGACCTCCGGCTCGGGGAGGTCAAAGTGGTTTTGCAGCGCGGTGACGAAGGCGCTCTGCTCGAGCGGCAGGCGGAGGTACTCGTTGGCGCTGGTCTTAATTTGCGAGTGCCGTTCGATGGTGGTCTCCGGGGCGTCGGAGGTGTACATGAACAGCGGAATCGAGGCGGTGTTCGAATTGCGACGCAGCTTGTTGCAGATCGAAAAGCCGCTCTTGTTGTTCGGTAGCTCGACCCGCAAGAGGATCAAGAATGCTTCGTGCTCTTGAGCAGAGGCGACCGCATGGTCCGCGTCCTCGTTCACGACGCAGTTGAAGCCGTAGGTCGTGAGTACGGAACGGAGAGAGTTGATCGCAGATTCGTCGGCGTCGATAATTAGCGCGGAAGACACGGCACGCGACCTTACCGTCTGCGGTGCCTCTCGTGCCACCCCTCCGGATCGAAAAAACGCAGAAGATCGCGGCTCGCTTACTTTATTTCGAGGGATTGGGCGATAACCAACAACCTACGAAAGGCCTCGTCAGCTTGCGAGGCGGAGGGCAAGGCCGCCTCCCTGGGGTCCCGGACCGCCGAAATTGTGACGATTCGACCACCGTAGCTGAACTCCACCGCTTCTTCGCTGCGGGCGGTCTTGAGCCGCTGATAGCGTCGACCGTTGAGCACCACGTTCTCGCCGACTTCGGTCGGCGTGTTCCCTGGTCGAATGCGCAGCAAAAACCGCTGTCCGTCGGACGAGTCGACGAGCTCCACTGACTCGCCAGGAGTCGCCGTTCCGAGCGGGAGCGGGGTGGACGAGACCAGTTGAACCCCCTGAGGCAGGTGGAGTTCGGCCGGTCGAACCGCCGTTCGCGCGACCGGCAGCGGGGCGGAGGGGGCGGGGGGCTCGGTCGCGGCTTCGACGACCTGCCGCGCGCTCGCGCCCAACTCGTCGCTGTCGGACGGCTCTCCCCGCACGTACATGAACATGAGCGCGGCGGCCGCGGCAGCCGGCAGCAGCGTGATGGAGACGCTCACCAGTTTCTTTCGCCAACGAGACAGCTGAATGATGTTGCCGCGCTGGGCCTCTTCCGCTTCGTCGAGCGCCTCTTGAATTCGGCCATGAAGATTGTCTGGGACGCGACTGCGTGGGAGGGATCGGAGCAGATCTCGTACTTCGGTTTGGGTGCGCACGTACGCGCGCGCGGAGTCGGAGGACTCCAAGGATTCCATGACGCGCATGCGCTCGTCATCCGAGAGCTCACCGTCCACGTATGGTTGGAGGAGTTGAGAGACATCCTCTTGTTGTGCTTGGGTCATAACGCGCCTCGTTTCTCGCGGTAGTCGTCGAGTTTGATCGCGGATTCAGAACGTTCCGCTGAGGTTGGGGTGGGGGTCTTCGCCGCCGCAGCAGGTTGTTTGCGTGTGGACGGCCGCACCTTCGGATCGCGCTCAGCGTCGACGTAGCCGAGCTCCGATGCATGCTCAAACAGGAGGTTGTGGAGTCGTTTGCGCCCGCGATAGATGCGGCTCATCACAGTGCCGATGGGGCAGTCCATGACCTCCGCGATCTCCTTGTAGGACAGGCCGTCGATGTCCGCGAGGGTCACCGCCACGCGATAGTCATCGGGCAGCGTCTCGAGCGCGGCGTCAATGTGCGCGCGCGTTGCCTGCATGTCGAGGTTGGTGTCTACGTCACGCCGCTCGTTTCGGAGCCCACCGAGCGCCATGCTCGCCCCGCTGCTCGCCATCTCTTCACGGACGCGGCGCTTGAACGAGCTGCGCTTGTTTTGACGGTGGTAGCCGTTGATGAACGTGTTGCGGAGGATGGTGAACAGCCACGCGCGAACGGAGGTGCCCGGCTTGAACGAGTGCCAGAACCGAAACGCCCGGACGACCGTGTCTTGCACGAGGTCCTCGGCCATCGCCGGATCCCTCGTGTAGCGCATGGCGCTACCGTAGAGACTGTCGAGGTGGGGGAGCGCGGTGCGCTCAAAATCGTCGCGGTGAGAACCTTTTTCCAATGTGCACGTACAACCGGCCAGCGCCGAGTCTATTCCAGCGCCGCCGCGAGGAGGTCCAGACTGCTGCGCGTATACCGCACGGCCGTCTCCACGCTACGGGCAGCGGACTTCGGATCCAAGGACAGGCCCGGCGCCAACTCGACCAGATCGGCGCCCAGAAGCTGAAATTTGCCCGCCAACGCACCGAGGACCGCGTCGACGTGCGCGGGGGTGAGCCCGTCGGGCTCGGGCGTCCCGCATGCCGCGGCCCAGTGCATGTCGGTCCCGTCCAGGTCGTTGCTCACGTAGATCCGGTGCAGCCCGCGGTCGCGGAGGTGGGTGACGACGGTGTCGGCGAGGGCTTCGGGGGACATGGCGCGGGCCTCGTCCGCCCAGATCTGCCGGACACCGAGTGACGGCTCCCAGTGCCCGCGCTCGCGACCCGACGCTCGGATCCCCAGTTGCAAGAGGCGTTCACCTCGGCCGAGCCGCTCGTTGGCGTGGTAGGCCCACGTCGCGAAGCAGTACGGGACACCGAGTCGCTCCGGGAGCAGATCGGTGTGCGCGTCGAAGTGAACGATCCCGACATCTGCGTTGTCTGCGGGGTCTTCGGCGAGCAGCGCGTCCATGGCGGGCCACGTGACGGAGTGGTCCCCTCCGAGCAGCATGATTTTCGTGCTGGGACAGAGTCTCGCGAGCAGCTTGTAGACTCGGGTGGCGATGCTCAGGGCAGAGACCGGCATGGTGGCGCGCTGCGCCGCGGGGACGTCGGCGTACACCGAGGCTCGGGACCGGGTGAGTTGAGCCTCGGAGCACATCTCGTCGTCGAGCAGGTGGGGGATGCAAAAGACATCGCCGAGATCGAAGACCGGCGCCGCCCCGAGCCCCTCGCGGATGGCGGCGGGTCCCCACGCCGCGCCACGGACGATCCCCGCGCCCGTGTCGCAAGGGATCGCGAGGAGCGCGATGGGAGGGGGCGCTGTCGCCAGCGTGGACAGGTGCCCGCGCCAGGAATCGCTCGGGTTCCAGGCGTCGCCGAGATAGGCCGCGGTCGCGGCGTCAATCGCCTCTTTTCCGGTGCTAAAGGCGTGGATTCCCTGCCCCGGTGGCCGCAGGTACGCGGCCAGCTCGTCGAGGATTTGGTCGGGATGGACCGGGATCGGGTGTCGAGCGTGGTTCATAGGGATGAGGTTCCTTCTTCCAGGGGCCCCAGGTATGCTGCGCGCCGATGAGCGACGTTGCAACCCGCGCAGAATATCAAAGCCCCCTGTCGTCTCGCTACGCCACGGCGGCGATGCTGGAGAACTTCTCAGACCGGCGGAGAGCGCTGCTTTGGAGAGACCTGTGGATCGCGCTCGCGCGGGCAGAGGCCTCCCAACAGCTGCCGGTGTCCGAGGCTCAAATCACGGCGCTGGAGGCGACGCGGGAAGAGATCGACTTTGGGCGCGTCTCTGAGTTGGAGGCGAAGCTGCGCCATGACGTGATGGCCCATGTTCATCATTACGGAGAGGTCGCAGGGGCGGACGCCGCGAAGATCATCCACCTCGGCGCCACCAGCTGCTACGTCACCGACAACGCGGAGCTCGTCATGATTCGCGATGGTCTGGAGCTCTTGATGGATCGCCTGTACGCGGTGCTGAGGCAGCTCGGTGAGTTCGCGTCGCAGTGGGCCTCCCTCCCAACCCAAGCCTACACACACTATCAACCGGCGCAGCTCACCACCGTCGGCAAGCGGGCGTGTCTTTGGGCCCAAGACCTCGCGATGGATCTCGAGTCGCTCGAGGCGCTCCGCGCGCGGCTCCCCTTTCGTGGCGTGAAGGGGACGACGGGGACCCAGGCCTCCTTCCTCGCTCTCTGCCACGGAGACGACGAGAAGGTTCGCGCGTTGGATGCCAGCGTCTGCGCTGCCATGGGTTTCTCTCAATCCATCCCGGTCAGCGGTCAGACCTACACACGAAAGATCGACAGTTGGGTGCTCGCGGCGCTCGCCGACATCTGCGGTTCGGCGGCGAAGTTCGCGTCCGACATGCGACTGCTCGCGCACGAGCGGGAGGTGGATGAGCCGTTTGAGGCCAAGCAGATCGGCTCTTCAGCCATGGCCTACAAGCGCAACCCCATGCGGTCCGAACGGATCTGCTCGTTGGCGCGATTTGTTCATTCTCTCGCGACGAGTCCACGAGAGACCCACGCGAACCAGTGGCTTGAGCGAACGCTCGATGACAGCGCAAATCGGCGGCTCGTGCTCACCGAGGGGTTCTTGGCGACGGATGCCATCCTTAATTTGATGGTGGATGTGACCTCAGGGATGGTGGTTCACGAGGCGATCATCGCCAAGAACATGCGCGACGAGCTGCCGTTTATGGCCACGGAGAACGTGATGATGGCGGCGGCGGCGGCGGGGGGCGATCGGCAGCAACTTCACGAGAAGATTCGCCAACACAGCCTCGCCGCGGCGGGCCGGATGAAACAAGAGGGCGCCGCGAATGACCTCATGGATCGGATGCGCGCGGACGCGCAGCTTGGACCGCACGTGGACGATTCGGTCCTTGACCCGGCCAAGTACACAGGGCGTGCAGCGACGCAGGTGAGCGACTTCCTCCGCGGCGTGCTCACGCCGCTCCTCGAACGCCACGCCGAACGAGCGGGCCGCTTCGCGCCGCGCGTCCGGGTGTAGCGAACTGCGCGTGCTCGAAGTCCAGAGACCTGACCTGGCGCGCGGTTACTCGCCCTCGTGGAGGGCGTCGAGGGCCCCGTCGATGTCGGGATATTTGAACTCGTAGCCGGCGTCGAGGAGCACGCGTGGGACAACGCGCGGGCCCGTGAGGAGCGTGGTCGACATCTCGCCGAACGCCACGCGCAGCGCGAGCGCGGGGACCGGAAGAAAGGTTGGCCGTCGCAATACCCGACCGAGGCTGCGGGTGAACTCAGCGTTGGTCGTGGGGGTGGGGGCGACAACGTTGACGGGGCCGTCGAGTTCGCTGCCGAGCGCCCAGAGGTAGGCGCCGACGACGTCGTCGATGTGCACCCACGGGAACGGTTGCCTCCCGTGCCCGATGGTCCCGCCGAGGCCGGCCTTGAAGAAGGGGTGCATCTTGGCGAGCGCGCCGCCGTTGTCGCTGATCACCACGCCGAGTCGGAGCGAGACAACCCGGACTCCGAGGGCGCGCGCCTCGGCGGCGGCCCCCTCCCACTCCACGCAGGTGCGCCCCAAGAAATCGTCGGCGGGGGGCGAGGATTCGTCGACCTCTCGGTCGCGGGTGTCCCCGTAAAATCCGGTGGCCGACGCGCACACGAGGAGCCTGGGGCGAGGCGACGCGGCGCGCAGGGCCTCCACGACTCGCTGCGTACCCAGGACCCGAGAGTCGCGGATCTCGGCCTTGCGCGCGGGGGTCCAGCGTCCGCCCGCGACATTTTCGCCCGCGAGATGCACCACAGTGTCGAACCCGGAGAGGGCCTCGCGGGGGTGGACGCCGTCGCGCACGCTCCACCGTGGAGACGCGCTCGGGGCCCTGGTGAGCACCTGACACGTGTGCCCGAGATCTTCATGGGCTCGTACGAGCGCGCGCCCGACCAGACCGGTCCCTCCAGTGATCGCGACACGCTGCGTTTTGAAGCTCACATCCGGAGTGTGACCAAGTTTTGGCCCACGTCCAATTGGCGGAGCGATGATCGTTGACCCGGGGGACGAGAGTTGAGACGTTGTCCGCGTGGAGCAGCTTGGCAGCGTGTTCGAACAGATGGCGCCTGGACCTCGCGGAGAGGACCTGCGCACCTCGGTGGAGGTGTCTCGTCGGGCCCTCGGCGCCCACGGTGGGGTCTTTGTGGCGTTGCCGAGCGAGCTCCAGGCGGCCGAGGGGAGGGCGCGCTGGACGCCTCGCGAGGGGGACCCGCCCGGGGGAGTGCGCCTACAGCTGTCTCCGTCGTTCCCCGCGGGGGGCGTGATTCGACTGCGGGGACAAGGCGCCGCGGCGGCGCAGGAGGGGTCCCCCGGAGACCTCTACGTGGAGGTTCGTGTCGTCGAGCAGCCTGGGGCGGTGTCGCCCGGTTGGCTCTGGGCGGGGCTCGCCGTGGGCGCGGCCATCCTCGCGCTCATCTTGGCGTAGGGGACAACACCGCACCCGGACACGGCCTTCGCTCGGTCACCACGACTAGGGCGCATGAAAACCGAGCGTGAGCCACAGGCTCCGCCCGGGGATCGGGTAGCCGATGAAGTCGGTGATGGGGACAGCCTGCGGCGTCGCGGTGGCGGTGGGCGGCGTCCATGTGGTCGAGATCGTGTTGGCGAGGTTGCGCACCTCGAAGGCCACGCGCACCCGACGATCGATGTCGAGCTGCATCGAGACGCCGTGAAGGATCCGCGGTGGGAGCGAGAAGCGACCGGAGGGATCGAGGTAGGTGGCCGCGAGGGCGTCGAGGGTGTAGGTGAGGCGAGGTTCGAGCGGGGCGCGTGACCGGCGAAACTCCCACCCCGTCGTCGCGCGCGCGGTCGCCTCATGTCGCGGTCGTCCGGGCAGGGGCTTCCCAGACTGGCCGTCGATGCCGCCGCGATTCTCGGTTTCTAAGAAGGTGTAGTTCGCGTCCAGCGTGAACGCGTCGTCGTAGACCGACACAAAGAGCGCCGATTCTGCGCCGGCGGCGAGGCTCCCACCGATATTGATGGGGCGCGCGACCTGGGCCGCCTGGACCCAGGTGATGGTGTCTTGGCCGAGGTTGAGGAACCCGCCGACGCGGGCGCGCACGAACGAGCGCTCGCGCGCGCCGAAGGTGGAGGTCCACGTGATCCCGAGATCCGTGGCGAACCCGCGCTCTGGTTCAAGATCGGAGTTGCCCACCGCGAAGCCTCGGTCGCCAAACAACTCGAGCAGCGTGGGGGGGCGGAAGTAGCCGCCCACGCTGCCTCGCACGTCGAGGTGCGGGTGCCCTCGCCAGCGGATCGCGAGCCGGGGCGCCCACCCGATGTCGGTCGCCTCGCGCCCGCCTCCGGCGAGTGGATCCGCTTGGGAACCCGCGAAGTCGCTGCGCAGCGCGGTGACGGTGGCGCCGGCGTCGATCCTCCAGCGGTCGTCGTGCAGGTGCTGCTCGACGCCCAGCCCAGCGCTCGCGGAGAGGCGACCGTGCCCGACGCGCTCGATGGTTTGGCCCCCCGTGAGGGTCTCGATGGCCACGCGCTGCACCCGAAGCGCCCCGTGGACATCGACGAAGCTGCCTCGCCAAGCAGGGAGATGGAGCTGGGGCGATCCATAGGCGTCGAGTCCCAGGTTTCGTTGGCCGCCGGTCCCCAGGCCGATCTCGCCGCTCGGATCGTCAAATAGATCGCGCTGGATCGTGAGCCCCGCGACGCCGCGGGCTGTCCCACCAGGTCCGCCAAGACCGATGTGCCTGATCTGGGAGATCGTCCTCGCTTGGGTCGTTCGCAGCGAGGCGCTGGTCGATTGCGCGGTGGCGGGCCCCGCGATTCCCCGCCGCCGATCGCTCACGAATTGGCGCAGCGTCCAGCGCCATCGATCACCACGGCCCTCGACGCGTAGGTGGCCGACGACGCGATCATAGTCGTTGTTGGTCCGCCGGACGACGGTGTCATCGTCGCTGATGTTCGGCGTATTGGCGGTGCTGTAAAAGGGGAAGTCACCCGAGGCACCCGCGTAGCCGATGTGCGCCGAGGCTCCCCATCGGCGGGTGAGGCGCTGGGCGTGGGTAGCGGAGAGCTGGCGGGCGCCAAACGAACCGAGCCCCCCGCGCGCGCTCGTGCGCGTGGTCTCGATGGGTCGCCCCACAAGCTGGACGACCCCGCCGGGCGCGGCGCCCCCGAATCGAAGCGGGATGAAGCCCCGGTAGACTTCAATTCGCCCCGCCGTCTCAAGGGGCAGCAGCGAGAGGTCGGTGAGGCCGGCGAAGCCGTCGTTGAGTGGGACGCCATCGATCACGACCTGAACTTGTTCCGCGCTCGATCCACGGATGGAGACCGCAGAGAACTGTCCGAGCCCGCCGATGGACCGGACGTTGGCGCCGGGGAGTCGCCCGAGGAGCTCGGCCGCGCCGTCCGCTGGGATGGCGCCGTCGATCGCGTCGAGGTTGAGCGCGGTGACGGTGCCGGCGTTGCGGGCGTCCGCGTCCGCTTGCGTGCGTCGCTGCGACGTCGGCGCGTCGACGACGGTGGTGCGACCAACGCTCGCCCGTGGGCTCGTGTCGCTTGGGGAGGGTCGCTTTTTTTGGGGAGGGGTGTCCGCGCTCGCATCGGCCCCGGTGGTTTCGGGGGTCGCGTCGCCGGGCGTCGTCGCGGTCGCGTTGGGAGACGCGCTGCACCAGAGTGCGAGGGTGATCGTTGCCGGGGACAGGGGAGGTGCTCCTGGATCGTGAGGCGAGGCAGGGGAAAAAACCTGCGCTCTGCGAGTGTACGGGGTGAACGGGGTGGTGGCCCTGGTCGCCCGATTCATGGGGAATCTCGGGCGGCTGGCCCCCACACAGGGGGCTGCACACTGCGCTTTCTCCGCCGGCAGGAGCGCGGACCACCCGGCGATTTCACCACGCGGGGAACGTGCGTGGTTGGGCGAAAACGTGCCGCGGGCAGGCACCCCGGCGCTGCGCCGGGCGCCCTCCGCCGGCGGGGCTGCTAGCGGACCGGTGGCCAACCGGGGTATCCTAGGCGCGACCTCATGTTTGACTTTCCCATCGCAGAACTAATCACGCCCACGGAGCAGGTCGCTGTCGCGCGTTGCGTCGCCATCATGGCGTCGCGAGATGACGACGTGTCCGACAGCGAACGCCATTTCGTCGAGGAGCTCATGGGCCAAATGATGTTGCTCCCCGAGGAGCGAGATCGAGTCCGGGAGGAATTCTCGAATCCGTCGAGCCTCGTAGAGGTGGCGCGAGAGGTGAAGCATCGCGAGGCGCGAATCTTCTTGTACTACCAGGCGGTATGCGCTGCGATGGCAGACAACGTGCTCGTGGAGGGGGAGCGTGATGCCCTCCTTCAGCTGGCAGAGGCCTTCGAATTCAATATCGAGGTGTCGGAGCGGTTCATCAGGTGGGTCCAAGATTCGCTCGAGCTGCGAGAGCGCGGCCAGCAGCTGCTCGTCGAGATGTGACGGTCGGGATGTGACGGTCGGGATGTGACGGTCGGGATGTGACGGTCGGGATGTGACGGTCGGGATGTGACGGTCGGGATGTGACGGTCGGGATGTGACGGTCGGGATGTGACGGTCGAGGTGTGACCGGCGCGCCGCGACCGGCGTGCTGCGGTGGCCTGCCATGCATCACCGCCACGGCGCGTTGGTGGGCGCGTCGAAGAACTCACGGAGCGCCAATTGCGCGACTCCGCCGACCGTGACAGGATGGCTGCGCGAGTCAGGGTCCCGGTGTCGTTCAAATGACCGTGAGACGGCGAATCTCGCGCAATTTCGGGTGGGTGGACAAGAGAGGTGTCCCTGCACATACTCGCCGCCCATGGCACGCGTCACCGTCGAAGATTGCCTCGAGAAGGTCCCGAACCGTTTTGCCCTCACCGTGCTGGCGTCTCGCCGCGCGCGCGCGCTCAGCGAGCAGCGCGGGACCGCGCTGGTGGAGTGTGAGAACAAAGAAGGGGTGACCGCGCTCCGTGAAGTGGCGGCCGAGAAAGTCCGCTACGAAGAGGACGTGGAGACCGTGGTGCGCGACTTCATCGAAGAGCAGCGAACACAGCTGCGCTCGACGACCAATGACAACACCTTCCTTGAGGCGGTGCCGCTCAGTATGGGGGACGATGACGAGGACGAGGACGCCGCCATCGCTCCCAAAGAAGTCGGTCAGGACACGGAGGCGGAAGCCGCTGAAGGTGCGGCCACCGAGGGTGACGGAGACGAGGACAGCGACGCAGACGCGGACAACCCAGAAGGTGTCGTCGACGGCGCAGAGATGAACATTGACGACGTCGCTGATGTCGACGATGACGATGACGATGATGACGACGACTGAGCCGCCGTTCAACTCGGGGATTTTCGCCGCGATGCGGGTGTTGCCGTTCACGCTCGTGGTCGCCTGCGCGTCGCCCCCCAAGGAGGTTGAGTGGCCAGAGCCACCGCCCCCTACGATGGCCCATCCGATCGGCGTCGAGGAGGCCGCGGAGCCACCGGGCCCATCGGCAGGCGTCGTCGCGCCGCCCGAGGATTCGACGCGAGGAGACGGCGACGCGGGGACGTCGGCCGCGCCCGCGCTCCCGCCCGCGGACGCGCCATCCGACGCTGGCCAAGAGCCCGACAATGAGGCGATCAGCGCCGAAGGAGCGCCGCCCCAATGACGGCGTCAGCGCTCCCGTTCGACAAGGTGCTCGTCGCGAATCGCGGGGAGATCGCCTGCCGGGTATTTCGGACCTGCCGAGAGCTTGGGTTGACGACGGTGGCGGTCTACAGCGACGCAGACGGCGACGCGATGCACGTCCGCGAGGCGGATGAGGCCGTGCATATCGGGCCGACGCGCTCGAGCGAGAGTTACCTCCGCGTGGAGAAGATCATCGAGGCCGCCAAGTCCTCCGGTGCGGGGGCGATCCATCCCGGTTACGGTTTTCTCAGCGAGCGCCCCGAGCTTGTGGAGGCGTGCGCGGCGGCGGGTATCATCTTCATCGGACCGTCTGCGCACGCGATGAACGTGATGGGAGACAAGGTCTCGGCGCGCAGGGCGATGCTCGCGGCCGGGGTCCCGGTCGTCCCGGGTCGCGACGACATCGAAGACGCTCACGCAGCGCGGGCGGCCGCCTCGGAGATCGGCTTCCCGATGATGCTCAAGGCGTCCGCGGGTGGCGGCGGGAAGGGCATGCGAATCGTGCGCGATGCCGCAGAGGTTGAGCGAGCGTTTGAGGCCGCGAAGCGAGAGGCGATCGCGTCGTTCGGGGACGGACGTATCTTCGTGGAGCGCGCGGTGGAGCGCGCTCGTCACGTCGAGATCCAGGTGATGGCCGACGCGCACGGTCACGTGATCTGGCTCAATGAGCGCGAGTGCTCCGTACAGCGGAGGAACCAAAAAGTCATCGAAGAGGCGCCGTCACCCTGCCGGGCCATGACGCCCGAGCTGCGCGCCCAGATGGGCGAGGTCGCGTGCCAGGCCGCTCGCGCGGTCGACTATGTGGGGGCAGGTACGGTCGAGTTCCTCCTCGAGGAGACCGACGGTGGCGCCTCGTTTTATTTCCTTGAGATGAACACGCGGTTGCAGGTGGAACACCCGGTGACCGAAGCGATCACCGGTCGAGATCTGGTGAGAGACCAATTGTTGGTCGCCGCCGGGAGGGCGCTTGAGTACGGTCAAGACGACGTTCGGCTCGACGGGCACGCCGTTGAATGTCGCATCTACGCCGAAGACCCATATCGTTTCTTGCCCAGCCCTGGCCCCGTTCGGGCGCTGGTCTGGCCGCAGGGGAGCGGGCTTCGCATCGACGCCGCCGTGGACGAGGGGAGCGAGGTCTCGAGCCACTACGATCCGATGATCGCCAAGGTGACGACGTGGGGGCCGAATCGGGAGGCCGCCATCGCGCGGATGCGCAGAGCCCTCGCAGACACCGTCATCCTCGGGATTCAGACCAACCTCTCGTTTCATCGACGTGTGCTCGACGAGGCGGACTTTTGCGCGGGCGCCTTGACGACCGGCTACGTCGCCGAGCATCCACAGCTGTGCGAGCGATCCCAGGTACCTCAGGCGGAGGCCGAGGCGGCGGCGGCGGCGGCGGCGGTGGCGTTCGCGGCCGCGTTGGCGGGTGAAGGGGGACGCTTGGGACAGACGGCGTCGAACCATGCGACGGGCGAGATCTCAGCTTGGCGCAGATCGCTGGAGCCCTAGACCGCGGAGGGCACCCTCGCAGATCGCGGGTGCGTCGTTCGCGGGGCCAAGCGAACCTGGCTGAAATGGTCAGCGGAGCCCTCGGGCAGCCATCGGGCCGTCATGTTCGTTCGCCGTTGACCCGCGCCGTCGATGGTGGCAGTACGTGATTCCATGGCCGGACCAAGGCGTGGGAAGAGCACCAAGTTTATCTTTGTCACTGGAGGCGTCGTCTCCTCCGTGGGCAAGGGCCTCGCCGCCGCCTCCGTTGGAGCGCTGCTCGAAGGTCGAGGGCTCAATATCGGCCTGCAAAAACTGGATCCATATCTCAATGTTGATCCGGGCACGATGAACCCCACCCAACATGGGGAGGTGTTCGTCACCGACGACGGGGCGGAGACCGATCTCGATCTCGGCCACTACGAGCGGTTCGTCTCTCACCGCATGTCGAGGCATTCGAACTATACCTCCGGCCAAATCTACGAGTCGGTGCTCCGCAAGGAGCGCAAGGGTGAGTACCTCGGGCAGACTGTGCAGGTGATCCCGCACGTCACCAACGAGATCAAAGAGGCGATCCGTGTGGCGGCAGACGGCCTCGATCTGCTCATCGTCGAAATCGGTGGGACGGTCGGTGACATCGAGTCGCTCCCGTTCCTGGAGGCCATTCGGCAGTTCAGGATGGACGTGGGGCCAGAGAACACGCTGTTCATGCACGTGACGCTGCTGCCCTACATCTCTGCCGCGGGAGAGACGAAGACCAAGCCCACGCAGCACTCTGTGATGAAGCTCCGCGAGATCGGTATTCAGCCCGACATCTTGATCTGTCGCTCGTCAGAGGCGGCGACCGATGAGGTGCGAGAGAAGATCGCGTTGTTCACGAACGTGCGGCTCGCAGCTGTGGTCGCGCTCCCAGACCTCGATACGATCTACAAGGTGCCGCTGGTGCTGCACGAGGCCGGGCTCGATTCGATCATGTGCGAGCTGCTCAACATCTGGACGCGAGAGCCTGACGTGCGCTGTTGGAGGGAGATCGTCAAGGCCCAAGAAAACCCCCGGCAGCGCGTGCGAATCGCGATGGTGGGCAAGTACGTCGATCTCGCGGAGTCCTACAAGAGCCTCACGGAGGCGCTGACCCACGGAGGGATCACGCACGAGACCGCGGTGGACCTGGAGTACGTGGACGCGGAGCGCGTGGAGTCCGAGGGCGCCAAGAAGGTCCTCGCTGGGTACGAGGCGGTGTTGATCCCAGGGGGATTCGGTCGGCGTGGTTCGGAGGGGAAGATCGCGTCCGTCCAGTGGGCGCGAGAGTCGGGTGTCCCGTTCCTCGGGATATGCCTGGGCATGCAGATGGCGGTGGTTGAGTTCGCGCGGCATGTGGCGGGGCTCACCGGGGCGGACAGCGGAGAGTTCAACGCTGATTCTGAGCACAAGGTCATCGACATCATGCTGGATCAAGCGGGCGTGACGGACATGGGCGGTACGATGCGCTTGGGCGCCTACGACTGCGCGCTCGAAGAGGGGAGCCTCGCGCGTGAAGTGTACGGCGCGTCGAAGATCTCCGAGCGTCATCGGCATCGCTACGAGTTCAACAACGACTATCGCGAGCCGCTGCAGCAGGCCGGGCTGAAGCTGTCCGGTCTGTCTCCGGACGGCACGCTCGTCGAGATGATCGAGCTGGATTCCGAGCGCCATCCGTTCTTCATCGCCTGTCAGTTTCATCCCGAGTTCAAGAGCCGCCCGACGGCCGCGCATCCGCTCTTCGCGAGTTTTGTGGAGGCAGCCGTCCTGTACCAACGCGACAGCCGCTAGGTGGAGGCGATCTCGCCGGCGTCGTCCAAGACGGCCGGTTTGCCTCGGCGGAGGTGCAGCGGGCCGCGCCGCCGGCCGGTGGCATGCTCTCCCACACCCGCGTGATCGCCGTGTGGGGCCTCCGGCGGCGGCTTCGTTGCGCATCTCGTTGCACGGCGAGGCGCTTTGCCGCGGACGGCTTCCGTCTGGTACGCTTTTGGAAGCGACGTATGGCCTTACAAATGCGCCAAGAGCTGCGGATGTCCCAGCAGCTCGTGATGACCCCTCAGTTGCAGCAGGCCATCAAGCTGCTTCAACTCTCGCGTACCGAGCTTGTGGATCTCGTCCGCAGCGAGCTGCTTGAGAACCCGGTGCTCGAGGAGTCGCAGGAGCTCGGCAATTCCACCGAGGAGCCAGAGAGCACGGTGGAGCGCCAAGAAGCCGTCGAGCATCAAGACGACGGCGTGATGCCCGAGGGGCAGCAGCCGGAGGGGCGCCAGGAGGTGCAAGCCGACGCGCAGAATCCAGACAACTTTGATTGGGACGCGTATCTGCAGGCGCACAGCATGTCGGGACCGATGCCGTCGAGCGTGCGGCCCGACGACGACATGCCTGGCATTGAGGCGACGCTGACGCGGCCGGAGACCCTCGTGGATCACTTGATGTGGCAGGTGCGCTTGTCGCGAATGTCGCCGCGCGAGGAGTTCATCGCCGAGTATATCGCGAACGCCCTCGACAACCGCGGCATGCTGCAGGGGATTTCGGCCATGAGCTTGGCGCGGAAGACGGCGGCGTCCGTGCTCCAGGTCGAGCAGGTGCTGCGAAAAATCCAGCAGTTCGATCCGGTGTCTATCTGCAGTCGGAACCTGTCCGAGTCGCTGTGGGTGCAGGCGCATCACCCGGACACACCGATCAACGATCCGTTGGTGAAGGCGATCATCTCGCGTCATCTCCCCAACCTTGAGCGTCGGAACTACCAAGCCATCGCGAAGGACATGGGGGAGCCGCTGGAGGAGGTCTACGAGGCCACCAAGGTGATCATGGGGCTCGAACCTCGCCCGGCTCGTGGGTTTATCGCTGAATCGCCGCAGTACATCACGCCGGACGTCTACGTCCAGAAGATCGGTGCGGAGTGGAACGTCTCGCTGAACGACGACGGGCTGCCGCGGCTTAAGATCTCAGGCTATTACCGCAGCGCGCTGAGCGAGAGCGGCGAGGCGCGGGACTATATCAGCGAGCGTCTCCGCTCCGCGCAGTGGCTCATCCGCTCGATCCAGCAGCGGCAGCGAACCATCGTCAAGGTGACAGACAGCATCTTAAAGTTCCAAGCCGAGTTCTTCGAGAAGGGCCCTCAACATCTGCGCCCGTTGATTCTCAAGGACGTCGCCGAGGATATCGGCATGCACGAATCGACGGTGAGTCGCGTCACGACGAACAAATACGTGCACACGCAGCAGGGCATCTTTGAGCTTAAGTATTTTTTCAACGCGGGCATCAGCCGTGGTGACGGAGACGACCTGGCGAGTGAGGCGGTGAAGACGAAGATTAAGGCGCTGATCGACAGAGAGGACCAAAGCAAGCCGTTCAGCGACCAGAAATTGGTGACCCTGCTCGCCGAAGAGAACATCAACATCGCGCGACGAACGGTCGCGAAGTACCGAGAACAGCTTGGCGTAGGTTCAAGCAGCAAGCGGCGGAGGCAGTTCTAGCCGCGCGGACAGAGAAGACGACGAACGATGCAGACCCACTTTGTATTTCGACACATGGACTCGTCAGATGCGATGCGCACGTATGCCGAGGATCGACTACTAAAAATTCGGCGCTATTTCTCCGACCCGCTCAAGACAAGCTGCACGTTTTCAGTGGAGAAACTCGATCACATCGTGCAGTTCGATGTGACCTTGAGGAATGGTATCCATCTCCACTCCTCAGAGACGACGGACAATATGTACTCCTCGATCGACAAGGCGCTCGCGAAGATGGAGCGACAAGTGCGGCGGTACAAGGATCGCATCCGGAACCATCAACCGAGCAGGGGACGGTCAGCCAAGATCCGGCAGCGCGTGTTTGACGCGGGAGTCAGCCGAACGCCAGAGGCGCCGGAATACGTCGTGCCGGTGTCGCCTCAAGCGGACCTCCCCGCGGTGATTCGAGAGCGAGAGTTCAAGGCGGATCGACTCGATCTCCAGCAGGCCATCATGCAGATGAACCTCCTTCACAAGGCCTTCCTGGTGTTCACGAATAACAAGACGGGCGACATCAACGTGGTCTATCGCACCGGCGACGGAAACTATGGGGTGATCGAGACGCAGGGGCACGTCGAGGGTTGACGCGTCCTCGCAGAGACGGTGGACAAAGATGAGGCGAGAGCAACGAAGCATTCAAGTCTCAGCGCTGTTCGAAGCGTCTGCGGAAGAGCTGCAGCTGACTTGCCTCTCCGACTGGGGGGGGCTTGGGCGCGAGATCACCGCGCCGCGGATTCAAAAGCCGGGGCTGGCCCTGTCTGGCTTCGTACGTCATGTCTACGGTAACCGAGTGCAGGTGCTCGGTCTCACGGAGGTCGACTACATCATGAGCTGCGATGTGTCGGTCGCACGCGACGGGCTCGAGAAGTTCTGCGCGAAGCAGATCAGCTGCATCGTGCTGACGCGAGGCCTTGAGCCTCCCGACGTGTTGATGGAGGTCGCTCGCGATCACGGGATCCCGCTGTTTCAAAGCGCGCTGATGAGCTCAACGATGATCGGGAAACTCACGCGCGTGCTTGAGGAGGCGTTGGCGGCACGGACCACGATCCACGGGGTCTTGCTCGATGTCCTCGGCGTCGGGCTCTTGTTGATAGGACGCAGCGGAGTCGGGAAGAGCGAGGCGGCCCTCGAGTTGATCTTAAAGGGACATCGCCTGGTGGCCGACGACGTGGTGCAGGTCGCGGTGCGTCCCCCCGACACCATCTGGGGAGCGGCGACAGACCTCCACCAGCACCATATGGAGATTCGCGGCATGGGGATCCTCAACATCACGCATCTGTTTGGCGTCGGCGCGGTGCGGGATACGAAGAAGGTCGAGGTGGTCGTGGAGCTGAGCGATCTTCACGAGGACGATTATGACCGGCTCGGCACGGAGTCAATGACGTGGCCGATCTTGGGGATCGACGTGCCCTTGGTGAGGATCCCGCTCCGCGCGGGGAGGAACATCGCCTCGTTGATCGAGGTGGTGGCGCGGAACCAACTGCTCAAGCATCGGGGCCACGACTCCGCTCGCGAATTTCAAGAAATGGTGGCGACGAAGATAGCGGCGGCCACCGTTCTCCCGGCGAGCGAGCTGGAGTAATGGCGGACGAGCGACCTGGATCCGAGGGCGCTGTTGATCTGGTCGTGGTCACGGGCCTGAGCGGCGCGGGCAAGAGCACCTCGCTCAACGCGCTCGCCGATGTCGGCTACTATTGTGTCGACAATCTCCCGACGTCGATGGTGCCAGAGCTGATCGAGACCCTGCGGGGCGCCGGGCATCTTCGCGTGGCGGCGGGGATAGACGCGCGAGGGGAGGCCCAAGTGGAGCGGGTCGTTGATCTCCTCGCAGAGATCGCGTCGCGGGGAGACACCACGCGGGTGGTGTTCTTGCAGGCGCGAGACCCGTGCTTGCTGCGGCGCTTCTCGGAGACGAGGCGACGGCATCCGCTGGGTTTCCTCCCCGACGCCATCACCGCTGAGCGCGCCTTGCTAGGCCCGTTGCGGGCGATCGCGGACGAAGAGATCGACACCTCAGAGCTCTCTGGGCGGCAGCTACGAAATCGCATCAAGGACCTGTGCGCGTCGAGCGGGAGCCTGAACGTCGCCATCACCTCCTTCGGCTTCAAGCACGGCGCATTGGCCGGCGCGGAGCTCTTATTCGACGCTCGGTTCTTGGACAACCCGCACGAGGTGGAGGACCTCCGACCGCTCACGGGGTTCGACGCCAGCGTCTATGACTACGTGATGACGCAGCCCGACGCGGTGGCGCTCGCTGACCTCATCGAGGGACACCTCAGGTTTCAGATACCGCGGACTGTCGCCGAGGGGCGCGCCTACCTCAACGTGGGGATCGGTTGCACCGGAGGCCAGCATCGCTCTGTGTCGCTCGTGCGGGAACTGGCGACCCGCTTCGAGGCGCGTCCGTTCAGTCCGGATCAGCACGTCACCCTGAGCTATTTTCACCGCGACGCAGGAGCACCACAGTGACGCCGCCATCTACGACAGAGGCCAACGGGGGCGGCGCCGAGGCGGACGGTGCGCGGTGGCTGCCGGTCGTGCTCGTAGGTCACGGTGCCACCGCGTCGACCCTGTTGGACGCGGCGAAGGCTATCTGCTCGAGCGGTTTTGAGGACGTTTATTCGGTAGACGCGGGCAGTGGCGATTGCGCGGCCCTCTCCGAGCGCTTGCGCGAGGTCATGGGCTGTCTCGGTGACGGCCCCGAGCCGCTGATTATCGTGGATATCGTGGGTTCCAGCCCGTGGCGGCGGTGCGTGAGGTCGGTGATGGATCGGCGATCTGCCGTGGTCTTGGGCGGCCTCTCGCTCTCGATGTTGCTGAAGCTCGCGACGGTCGATCGTCGCGGAGCGGACGCGAAAATCGTCGCCGATGCTTGCGCAGGGTCGGCGAAGCGTGCGATTGTTATTTCAGACGTCCGCGCTGAAGGCTGAAGCACCATGGAATCCACTACGGTAACAGGCGACCACGCCATCGTGAACGATTTGGGATTGCACGCCCGGCCGGCGAGCAAGCTCGTGGCGCTCGCGAACAAGTTCTCGTGTGAGGTCTTTGTCGCGAAAGGTGAGACCGAAGTGAACGGAAAGAGCATTCTCGGGGTGCTGATGCTGGCGTGTCCAAAGGGCGGCACGATCCAGTTACGGTGCGTAGGCGAGGACGCTCAGGAAGCGCACGACGCCATCGCGGAGTTGATCCGCGGCGGATTCGGAGAGTCGTGAGTAGCGAGATCCCGAGCACCGACACGAACGTACGGTTAGAGCGTCGCGGGGCCGCGGCCAGCCCCGGCATCGGCATCGGACCGGCGTATGTCGTGGATCGACGCCGAGTACAGGTACCGCACCAGAAGATAGACAAAGCCGAGACCGAGGCGGAGGTCGCGAGGTTTCGCGCGGCGTTGAGGGAGACCCACGATCAAATTGAGGGGGTCAAGAGCCGCCTCGGACACGGTGAGCACCGACAGATCCTGAAGGCGCAGCAGCTCATGCTCCGCGATCCGGATCTCATTCAGCGGACGGAGCGCCTCATTCAAGACGAGAGCCTCAACGCGGAGTGGGCGGTGGCGAGGGTGTCGGATCAAATCCAGGAGCGTTTCGACGCCATCGAAGATGAATATCTCGCCGCGCGGCAATTCGACGTGGCGTTCCTCACCGAGCGTATCTTGAGGACCCTTCTAGGGACCAACCCCGACGAGATCCACCCACCAGAGGGGGCGGTCGTCATCGCGCACGATTTGAGCCCTGCCGACACGGCGCAGCTGCATGAACACAAGGTGGCGGCCATCGTGACCGACGAGGGGGCGCCCACATCCCACGCGGCGATCACCGCGCGGTCGCTGGAGATTCCAGCCATCGTCGGCGTCGACGACATCGTGGAGCAGCTGGAGTCTGGCGTGCTGGTCGCCGTCGACGCGGTCCACGGCCGGGTGATCATCAACCCGAACGAAGGCGACCTCGCGAAGCTGGCCGAGGAGACGCGCGTCTACGAGGAGTTTGAGGACAGGATCCTCAAGGAGCGAGCGCTCCCCGCGGTGACCCAAGACGGTCACCGCATTCGACTCCGCTCCAATATTGCGATGCCGACCGAGCTCGAGTCGTCCCTCTCGCACCGGGCGGAGGGCATCGGGCTGTACCGCACCGAGTACTTGTTTCTCGGTCGAGACGTGGCGCCGACCGAAGAAGAGCACTACCAGGTCGCGAAGCACGCGCTCGCCCAAAGCGCGCCGTTCCCCGTGTTAATTCGGACGTTTGATCTCGGCGCCGACAAGCAGAGCAAGGTGTTTCGCGCGGCACACGTTGAGGCGAACCCAGCCCTGGGGATGCGCGGGACCCGGCTCGCGCTCAAGTATCGAGACGAGTTTCGTATCCAGCTGCGCGGGCTGCTTCGAGCCGCGGTGCACGGGCCCTTGCGGATCATGCTGCCGCTGATCAGCGGGCTCGAGGAGTTTCACGAGGCGCTGGCGATCATTGATGAGGCAAGAGAGCAACTCAATGACGAGGGGATCGCCCACTCAGACGACGTCCCGATCGGTGTGATGATTGAGCTCCCGTCGGCGGCCCTCGTCTCTGATGTCCTCGCCGATCACGTCGATTTTATGAGCATCGGGACCAACGATCTGATCCAATATACGCTCGCCATTGATCGCGAAAATGACGAGGTAAATTATTTGTACCAGCCGCTACATCCGGCGATCGTGCGGCTCATTCGGACGGTATGCGAGGCGGGCAAAAGGAGCGGGGTGCCGGTGTCGGTGTGCGGCGAGATGGCCGCCGATCCCATGTTTACCTGGGTGTTGGTAGGGATGGGGGTCGAGGAGCTCTCGATGCAGTCCGTCTCGATTCCATTGATCAAGCAGCTGCTGCGGCTGTCTTCTCTGACGGAGATGGAAGAGCTCGCGAGCGCTGTGCTCCAAGCGTCGACTGCAGAGGAGGCAGAGCGGGTCGTCCATGATCGAATGAGCGAGCGCTTCCCGGAGCATATGCAGCACCGGGCAGGCGTAGACGAGGACCTTCCGGTGGAGGCCGAGGCGGGCGCGTGAGCGGGCGCGTGAGCGGGCGCGACAATAGGCGCGAGAGCAGGCGCGAGAGTGCTACGATGCCGCGAGATGCGCCGGCGAGTTCGACACATCGCTGCACGGGCCTTCGATAGCAGGGCGAGGCGGCGCCTCGCGACGGCGGTGCTCGCTTGGTGCGCCTTCGTGTGCTGTGTCTTCGTGTGCTGTGTGGGCGCCCCGCGGAGCGCCCGCGCGAACCCGGATCTTCGATGGCGTTCCATGACCACGGAACACTTCGTCATCCATTATCAAGATCAGCTCGCGGAGGTCGCGGAGCGCGTGGCGCTACAATCGGAGCGCGCGCATGAGCAGGTGGGCGCGCTGTTCGGCCATGTCCCGAGGCGTCGAACCCACGTCGTCCTGATCGACAATACAGATCTGCCGAACGGGTCGGCCTCCGTGGTGCCGTATCCACGGATCACGTTGAACGTCACCGCGCCGGACTCCATGAGCGTCCTCGGTGGATACGACGACTGGCTCAACATCCTGGTCACGCACGAGTTCGTGCACATCGCCCATCTCGACAGCAGCAGCGGCGTGCCCGAGTTTTTCAACAAGATCTTCGGACTCGGCAGCCTGGGAAAGATCTACTCACCGAACGTGATTCAGCCGCGCTGGATCATCGAGGGGATCGCGACGTTCTACGAGTCGGATCTCGGGAGCCAGGGGCGCGACCGCTTCGCTCAGTTTGAGATGTACCTCCGCATGGCTGTCCTTGAGGGGCGGCTCGAGCGCTTGTCTCAGGTGACGAACGGCTCAAGGATTTTTCCGTACGGCTCTTCGGTGTACCTCTACGGCCTCCACTTCATGAAATATCTGGTGCTCACCTACGGGCGGGACACGTTCACGCGCTTGAGCCATCTCTATGGGAGCCGGCTCATCCCCTTCGGGATCAATCGGGCGCTCGAGGACGTCATCGGGATCGGTTTCGATGAGCTATGGACGCAGTTTGTCGCCTCGTCGAGGAGAAAATTTATGGCTCAGGCCCGGCAGATCAGAACGCAGGGGCTCCGGCAGGGCCGGCGTATTACGTTTAGCTCCAACGCCGCGACGTCACGCAACCACACCCGATATCCGGTGTGGAGCGAGGACGACGAGTGGATTTATTTCTTCGACGACGACGGTCATTCGCGGCCCGGCATTCGACGAGTCCAGCGGAGAGGAGCCAGGCTGCGAGAGGGGGTAGGGATCGGGGCGCAAGGACAGCAAGACCAGGTGGAGCGGGTGTTCGCCGCCCCGCAGGCGACGCCAGTCTCCTTCGTGGGGGACGGCCCTGAGTTTGTCTACGGGATGACCGGCGTGCACGACCTGCGGTATCGATGGAGTGACCTCTACCGCTGGGCGCCAGGCGCGGACCCGCTCGACGGGGCGGAGCAGCTGACGTTCGGTCTCCGCGCCCGCGAACCGCACGTCGCTCCCGACGGGCGGACTGTGGTGTTTGTCCGGAATGACGTCGCCCAGTCGCGGCTCGCCTTCCTCGACCTTCGGACGAAGCGCACGACGGAGGTGGGGGCGTCCGGGAGATTCGCTCAGGTCTACACCCCGCGATACTCCCCCGACGGGCGGTCCATCGCCTATGGCGGTTGGGGTGATGGCGGCTACCGGGATGTCTACCTCTACGACGTCGAGGAGGAGACCTCCAGGCCGCTCACCCTCGACCGCGCGAGCGATCAGTCGCCATGTTGGAGCCCCGACGGTCGCACCCTCTTTTTCAGCTCGGACCGAACGGGTGTCTTCAACATCTACGCCGCAGATCTGGACGACGGTGAGATCTGGCAGGTCACCAACGTGCTCGGCGGCGCGTTTGAGTGCGCGGTCAGTCATGACGGAGAGACGCTCGCCTACGTCGGGTTCACCGCCTCCGGATTCGACCTGTGGTCCATGCCGATCCGTCGCGACCAGTGGACTCCGGCGATGAACGGGGACATGGACTATCCGGTGGCGCCGACCTTCGCGGAGGAGGACGCGGCGGATGGAGGCGTCGGGCCCAAGCGGGTGGGGGAGCTGTCTGGAGCGTCGGAGACCGCCGCCCACGCCCGAGCGAGCACGCGCTACCGACCGATCAAGACGATGTTCCCGCGCGTCATCATGCCGACCGCTTTTGAGCTGTCATCGAGTGATTTCCTCACCGACATCGGGGTGTCGACCGAGGTGTCAGATGTGGCCGGCCTCCACCGCCTCTCGGGCACCTTCCGCTGGTTGCTCGACTACGCCCGCCCGGCGGGCTCCGTGCAGTGGACCTGGCGACGCCCGTTCCCGACCTTCAGCGCCGGTTTTGGGAGGACGTTCCGGGAACGAGGGGGCTACGACCGCTACATCTACGACGGCGAAGTGTCGCAGCTCTACCTGGCGTCGGAGTATCTTGAGCGCTCGACCCAGGCGTCCGCCGCGTTGACGGTGCCCATCATCAGCCACCCGATCCATCGGGCGAGCGCGAGCTTCGGATACCAATTTACACGTTACGACAACCTCGACGAGGCGACCGTGGTCGACCCGAACGCGCCGCTGCAGTCGGCGCCGGAGGTCGGCGACCTCGCCGGCGCCACCATGCGGCTCGGATACTCCAACACGCGGTCCAACCAGTTCAGCTACTACACCGAGACCGGGAGGCGGCTCTCGATGTCCATCTCGGTATTTGACAAGGCCTTGGGCGGCGATTTTCGTGATCTTCAGGCGCGGCTGACATACGCCGAGTTCATCCCCATGCCTTGGAGAGGGCACCAGGTGCTGGCCTTGCGGGCGTCCGCAGGGGCCTCCGCGGGCGGGCTAGAGCGCCGCGGCGCCTACTCACTCGGCGGCCTCTCAGAGCAGCAGGATCAGCTCCGCCTGTTCCTCACTCGCACCGCGGTGTCCGAGGCGGGGTCGCTGCGAGGATACCCGTCGGGGGTGTTCCGGGGGCGGTACTTCGGGCTGCTCAATCTCGAGTATCGGATCCCCCTGGTGGACGTGGAGCGGGGCATCGGGGCGGTGCCCATGTACCTGCAAAACGTGGTGTTCGTGCCGTTCAGCGACTGGGGGAGGGCGTGGACAGATCCTATTAAATGGAGCGACCTCGCGGGGAGCGTCGGCGCGTCGCTGATCTTTTCATTTCGCGTCGGCTACGGCGAACGCGTCGATCTCTTCTTCCAATACGCGCGCGGACTCGACGCGGAGATCGGCCTCGACACGTTTCGAGTCATGGTGGCGCGCAGTTTCTGAGCGGAAGCTAGCGGTCAACGGCGACGTGAAACAAGAACTCTCGATTGCGGAAGTGCGTCGGCACCCCGACCTTCTCTCCGCTCGGATTGTAGACGCCGATTTTTGCGCCGACATAGCGCTTGTAGTCGACCACGTCGCAGCTGACCGTCCCACGGGCGCCGAGCATGCTCTCGAGCAACTCTCGGCCCAAGAACCCCTCGTTGTTGAACGAGACGATGAGATGCCGCGCGCGCACGGTCGCCACAAGCTCGCGCATGGTCGCCTCAATTTTGCGCTTGGAGTTGAACGCGCTCTTGCGCGCGGGATCCCGGCAGTCGACGCGCTTGCACGCGACGCCATAGATTTCGGGGGCGTCCCAACGCACCAGGGTCTCCCACACGTGATAGTTGCCCAGGTAGCTGTGCTGGTTGTACGGGGGATCGAGATAGACGAGATCGGCCTCGATTTCACGCGCCGCGTCGAGCACGTCGAGGTTCATGGCTCTCCCCGGACCGGGCAAGATTGACGGCAGCCGCAGCTCCAGCGGGTTGTGGGCTCGCGGGGCCCACGACTTCAGGTACGCCATTTGTACGCCCGTGGTGGAGTCCACGCGGTCGGCGGCCTCCATCAGCGAGACCAGCGAGATCGCTTCGAGCGCGGGATCGAGCTCGAGCGCCTGGATTTTGGTTCGGATGCCTTCGATCTTGCGGCCGTTCTCGGGCTTGAAAAATCGCGACTGGCGGCAGTAATTCTCGGTGAACCACCCGTCGACCTCGGGGGCGAGCATGAGCTCAGAGAGGAGCTTGGTGGCCTCCCCTCGCACACGATCTGCGTCGGCCTCGACGTAGCAACGCGCGAGGGTGTGCGCGTAGACGTTGTGATCGTTCGCGACGCAGCGGATCCCGTGGTTTTTGAGGGCGTGTCCGACCCGCGACGTGCCTGAGAACAGATCGGCGGCGGTGGTCAGGCCGCCGATCTCGTCGATCTTCTTCAGGAGGCGCGGGATCAGGAGCCGCTTGGATCCAAGATACTTGATCACGAGCTTGAGCTTCGCATATCCACCCCGAGGATCGCATCGAGGGAGCGCAGTTCTTGGAGGAGTTCACGGGAGGGGATCTGTTCGACGATGATGGTCGCGCTCGCGGCGACCACGTCGCCTTCGCCGCCATCGAAGATCACGTTCTGCATCTCTTTGACGTTGAGGTTCGCGCGTCGGAGGGCGTCGAGTACGCCGGCGAGGACTCCGACCCGGTCCTCGTGGCGAACGATCAGTCGATGCCGGCCTTGTGAAGCGTCGGCGATATTGACGACGTTGTGTGCGAGGCCCAACGTCGCGAAATCTTGAATGATGCGGGTGACCTCCGCGCCCGTCGATTCCAGCGCCTGCGCCGTGGAGGCGCCGATATGCGGGGTCAACACCGCCGCGGCCACCTCCCGCAGCTCGTTGTCGAAGGCGTCGCTGCTCGAGCCGGGTTCTCCTTCGAACACGTCGAGCCCGACGCGGAGCTGGCCGGACTTGGCGTGGGCCGCGAGCGCCACGTCGTCGATGATTCCCCCGCGGGACGTGTGAATGAAGATCCCGCCGGGGGGGATCAGGCTTAACTCCCGCGCGCCGATGAGGCCGCGAGTGGAGGCGTTGAGTGGGCAGTGGACGCTCAGCGCGTCAGAGCTCCCAAGCAGCGCGTCGAGGCTCTCGGCGACGTGCACCCCGTACGGTCTCGCCATGGACGCCTCGAGTCGTGGAGTCCAGGCGCTCACCTGCATGCCCATGGCGATGGCGCGGCTGGCGACCTCCCGCGCCGTGGCGCCAAATCCAACGAGGCCGAGTCTCCGTCCGAACAGCCCCTCGGCTTTGGAGAAAGTCGATTTCTCCCACCGACCTTCGTGCATCAGCTGCGAGGCCTCTGCGATTCGTCGGTCGAGAGCGATGAGGATGCCGATGGTGAGCTCGGCGACCGCGACGGCGTTCTTGCCCGGACAGTTGGCCACGAAGATCCCGAGCTTGCTCGCGGTCTTGAGGTCGATGGTGTTCACGCCGGCGCCGGCCCGGATGACGAGGCTGAGCGAGGACGAGGCGCCGAGGGCTGCCGCGTTCACCTTTGTGGAGCGAACCACGAGCACGTCTGGCTGGACGCTCTCGAGGGCCTGAACCAAGGTGTCGGGGGTGAGGGTTGGCGAGAACTCGACGTCGTGGCCGAGGACTTCGATCGCATGGAGAGCGCCGTGTGTGAGCTTGTCTGCGATGAGTACGCGCATGGTTGCCTCCGGAAACCTGACGCCTTGGAGCATACACCGTCCGACCGCTGCTCGGGTTCGTAGACCCACGCTCCTGGGCCAAGAGCGGCGAAAAATGACGACATCTAGCGGTTTCCATCGAAAACCGATATCCAAGAACTGTGCCCGGAGGGAGTCGACGTCTCGGGGCTCCTTATTGGAGCTTGCTTTGGTCCTTAACGGCGTTCGCGTGTGAGGCGGCGCCGGTGGATCGGGGGGCGATTGTCAAGGGCGCGAGCGAGACACAGGCCACGGCGACGGGCGCGGGCGCGGGCCCGGGGGCAGACGCGGACGCGGAAGCCGAGCCGCCGGCGGGGGGGCTCGAAAATCCGCCGTCCACCGTCCTCCCGAGCCTCCCGAGAGTTCCACTGCGAACCCCGACGGCGGCCCCGTCAGACCCGGCCGCCGCCGGAGCGTGCCCCAAGGCATCGGACAAGTCGCTCGGCGTCATCACCTCGCCTCGGCGACCGTGGGTTGGGGGGCGACTTCATGTGTTGGCCGCGACCTTCGATGGCGCTGGTCCGCTGGAGGTGCGGGTTAAACACGACGACGAGCCGGTCGAGGTCGCCATCGATCGGCGGGACGGACCGCCCAGCTCCGCGGCGGTGACGTTTCGCCCGGAGGATCCCGGCGTGTATCGTGTGATCGTCGGCCGCGCAGGGGTGGGCTTGGCGTGTCGCAAGATTCGTGTGGGTAGCCGCCGGAAGCGGAGCACGGAGCCCGAGCTTGTGACGCCCTCCGAAGACGGGACGCTGGCGCGTGCGTGGAAGACTCGTCGATCGTGGCGGCCCCGGGAGGAGGCGCTGTTCAGCGCGTGGGTGCGTGAATTGTTCCACGCTCCGAGAGGCGAAGAGTTGGCGTTTAAGGCGCTCCGCGAGGCGCTGATGGACGATTCTCGGAACTACATGCACGACGCGCTAGGTCTGGGTGAGGACGCCAAGGATGGCGGGCTGCGGCTGAAGCCCGACTGCGCGGACGCTCCGTATTTCTTGCGGGCGTACTTCGCGTGGAAGCGCGGCTTACCGTTCACGTATCGTCGCTGCACCCGCGGCCGCAGGCTCGCCCCCTCGTGTCGCAAGATCCACTCCAACGACGAGCCCATGACCATCCCAAGCTCGTGGACAGCGTCGGAGGGCACGATCTCGCTGCTGCGGTCGGTGGAGTACTTCTTCCGCAAGAACATCGGATGGGGCGTACACTCGGGGAACGGTCGGGTTCCTCACGGGGACGATCAAAATGATTTCTACCCGGTTGAGCTCTCCAAGGAAGGGGTTCGTCCCGGGACGATTTATGCCGACCCCTACGGTCATCTCTTCGTCGTGGTGGAGCTCATGGCGCAGGAGGGCGGTCGCCCGGGCGTGTTGTACGCCATCGATGGGCAGCCCGACGGGAGCATCACGCGGAAGCGATTTTGGGCGGGAAACTTCATGTGGAACCCAGACCCGTCGCTCGGGGGCTCGGGGTTCAAGCGGTTTCGACCGGCTGTGCGTGGTGAGGCGAGGGAGGACGGGCTGCGAACCATGGAGACGCCAGGGAACCGGGGGCTCCTCAAGCTACGAGGCTACGGCGACGTCGACCTCGAGGTGGGTTCCATCAGCGCCGCGACGTTCTTTGATCGCATGCACCAGCTCGTCTCGCCCGAGCCTGTTGACGTCGAGGTCGCGCTCACGGAGGTCGTAGACGCGTTGAGTGAGGCGGCCGAGGTGCGCGTGACGTCGGTCAACAACGGCCTCGAGTACGTCGCGGCCCATCCGGGGGAGCCCGTGCCGATGCCGTGGGGGCACGCGGTGTTCGAGACCTCGGGTCCGTGGGAAAATTTTTCGACGCCGGCTCGCGACCTGCGGTTGCTCGTGGCGATGGACGTGGTGGAGGGGTTTGTCGACGGGGTGCTGCGCGCTCCGGCCGCCTTCGGCATTTCAGAAGAGTTCCCTCCGGAGGCCCTGCGTAGCAGGCTGCATGATCTGCGCGCGCAGCTCTTGAAGGCGCCGGAGCGCGCGATCAGCTACGCGCGTTCGAACGGCGCGACTGTGACCCTGACCATGGCGGAGCTCATGGCGCGCGCGACCGCGCTCGAGATCGCCTACAACCCCAACGATTGCGTGGAGGTGCGGTGGGGGGCACCGGAAGGCAGCGAGGAGCGAGCGTCGTGTGGCCGACGCGCCCCCGAAGCTCAACAAAAAAAGGTCGAGGCGTACCGCGCGTGGTTTCGGACGCGTCAGCGCCCTCGTCGAGGGTCGCGCGGCCCAGAGGTCCCCGGTGTACCGCGCGAGGCTGACTAGCGCGTCGATTCGCGCTACAACCCCCCAAATCCCCCGCGATGGAGGTGACGCATGTCCGAACGCAGACGATTTCAACGAAAATTTCACAGCACCGATGTCACCTTGGAAGTTGGAGCGCAGGTCGTCTCTGCGACCAGTGAGGACCTGTCGCTCGGTGGGATGAAGGTGCTGCTCGCCGAGGCGCTCGAAGGTGTGGCGGTGGGGACGAAGTTGCGGGTGAAGTTTGAGTTGCCGGAGGTTGATTTCCCGGTCGATGTCGAGGCCGAGGTCCGCTGGGCAGATCGCATCGACGATCGGCGTTTTGGTGTCCAGTTCACCGAGGGGCTCCGCGCTGCTCACGTGTGGTCACTCGACCGCCTCGGGTGAGGGCGCGAGGAGAGAGCTGTCGGCGCGCCATTGGAAGCGGCACGCACTCTTGCTAAGGTGTGGTGATGTTTTGCGCACGGCTATGCGTCTCACTGCTCGTGATCGGGCAGACGGTCACCGCGCCGGTGCCGACAGCGCGCGGGTTGGTGGACGGAGCGGGTGTCGTCTCCTTGAGCGAGCGTGGGAGTCTCGCTCGGGATCGGGGTGACGCCGGAGGCTTGAGACTCAGCCCGCGCGCGGCGGACGAGCCGAGCGCCCAGGTGGAACCGGCGCGAGCGTCAGGAGCGGGCGAGTCCTCACGCGCGCGGGAGGAGGAGGCCTCTCTTGGCGAGGCGGCCGACGACGCCGCGGTGACACCGAGCGCGCCCGCGCCCCGCGTCGCGGAGCCCCAGACGCGAGCGCTCCGCGTGGCGGTCGGACTGTCCGAGGACGCGCCGGGTTCGAAGGCGGAGCTCGAATTCGTGGACGCGCTGGAGGCTGCGATGGAAGCCGCGGAGGCGCCGACGGCCCAGGTGCGCCGCCTCCGGAGCGGAGCCGCGGTCGCGCGGCGCGTCTGCGCGGAGGGTCGCGATGATCTGGTGCTTACAATTGGATACCTCCCTGACCGCGAGGGCGCGGTCGTGTTCACCTATGATTGCCTGCTCGGGCGCGAGCTTGGCGTTCGGGGCGCGGCCGCTGCCAACTCCGCGGGGTTGCTGGGCGCATTGTGGCAAGAACACCGGTCTGCGGTGGCCGACGGGGCGACGGAGCGCCGCCGGGGTCGGCTGAACCCCAAGGTGCGCGCGGGGCTCATCGCGGGGGGAGCGCTCCTCGCCATCGGGGTCGCCGTCGGATTTGTGCTCGCCAGCACCTTGCGCGACGAGGTCACCGTGATCACTGTAAGTCCGTGACCGAGCCGCGCTCCATGTCTAGGCATCACGGCGTCCGCCGCCTTCTGACGGGGCTAGGGGCGTGGATGTGTGGGGTGTTTCTCGGGCTCATCGGGTGGGCGGGGGTCGCCGCGGCATCGAGCGCACCGTCGCCAGCGCCGTGGGCGCTGTCCACGCCGATGAAAGAGCGCGTCTTGGGTCCGGTCACCGTGCGCTACGAACCAGAGCTGGCGAGCGAGGCGCAAGAGCTCACCCGACACATCCCGCGGTGGTGGAGCGAGATCGAGGGAGCCCTCGGCGAGGACGTCGATGATCGAATCACAGTGTTGCTGACATCTCACGCGGGTGAATTGGCGGCGGCGTCGGGCATGGCGGACTGGGCGACCGGCGTGGCCCGGCCTTCGACGGGCGAGATCATCGTGGCGGCCCACGGTCCCGATGGCGGCCGCGTGCATCTCGAGGGCGTGCTGCGACACGAGCTGGCCCACGTGGCGCTGCACCGCGCGGTCGGGGGGATGGCGGTGCCGGCGTGGTTTCACGAGGGGGTGGCGGACAATCTTGGCGAGGTGCTCAGCCCCAGTCGGCGCGAGGTGTTGGCGCGGGGGTACGCCCGTGGACTCCCGGACATCTCAACCTTGGAGGGGCCGTTTGGTGGGGACCGGCTCGAAGTGGGAGAGGCGTACGCGGTGAGTCGCGACTTCGTGGAGTTCGTGCGAGAGCGGGACGTGACGGGGGCGCAGTTCCACGCGTTGATCGACGCGGTTCGAAGAGGTCGCGGATTTGATCGCGCGGTCGTCGACACCTACGGCGTCACGGTCGGGACGCTGGCGCAGTCTTGGAGAGAGGGGCTCTGGTCACGACTCTCGTGGGCCCCGCTCGCGACCTCGCCCGACGCGCTGCTCGTGCTTTGCTCTCCGGTGGTGTTCGTGGCGTGGTTTCGGCGGAGGCGGAGAGACAGCCGGGAGCGGGCCCGACTCGAGCGTGAGACCGAGCCGTACCTCGCCGGGCACCCGTGTCCGGGCCATGCCGCCTGCGCCCCCTGCTCGTAGCGCGACGCCTCCGCTCAGCTCCTCGGGCCGCGCGTTGCGTCGGCTCGGTGGCGCGGGTATATGGGAGTCATGCAGCGCGTCGTCGGCGGTCGACTGGGGGGGCGGCGTCTCATGACGCTGCCGAGCGGGCTGAAGGGTGTGCGCCCCACGTCGTCGAAGCTCCGCAGCGCGGTGTTTGATCGGCTCCAGGCGGAGGTGGTGGGAGCCCGGGTCCTGGAGCCATTCGCGGGGACCGGCGCCATCAGCATCGAAGCCCTCAGTCGCGGAGCGGCGTTCGCCACCCTCGTGGAGCTCCAGCGCGGGATGACCCGGCTCCTCAAGAATCAACTCGCCACCTTCGAACTGGAGGCGGTGACTCGCGTGATCCCGGGGGACGCGCGCGCCGTGCTCGAGACCTCCCCGGAGCGCCACGACCTGGTCTATCTCGATCCCCCCTACGACCAAACGGCGCTCTATTCGACGGTGGCCTCGCTGCTCGTCGGGCGAGGGTGGCTGACCGAGGGGGCCGTGGTCGTGGTGGAGTTTTATGAGGGAGGCGGCGAACAGGCACAGTTTCAATGGCCCCAAGCCCTCGAGCTTGAGGCGCGGAAGCGCTATGGCCATCATCGGCTGGACTTTCTGCGTTACACCGGAGAAAACAAGCGAGGCGAAGGTTCCCACCCATGACGCACGATTTGAACATCAACGCCCGCGCGCTCGCGATAAAACCGTCGGCGACGCTGGCGGTCTCTGCCCGCGCTGCCGCCCTTCGAGCCGAGGGGAAGCAGGTCTTGAACTTCAGCGCGGGTGAACCCGACTTTCGCCCACCCGCGGCTGTGACGAGGCGCGTCGTAGATCGGCTGGAGGGCGAGCGCGTCGCTTATGCCCCGGTCCCTGGGTTGCCTGCGCTGCGAGATGCGGCGGCGAGTGAGCTCTCGACGTACCATGGGCGACAGATTGGCCGCGATGAGATCTTGATCTCGTGTGGCGCCAAACACAGCCTCGCGAACTTGTTCTTGGTGACGCTCTCGCCCGGAGATGAGGTGGTCATCCCTGCGCCGTACTGGGTCTCCTACCCCGCGATGGTTGAGCTTGGATCGGGCACGCCGGTCTTTGTAGAGGCCTCCGCCGCGCGTGGTTTCAAGCTCGATCCGGCGCGCCTCGGCGCGGTGCTCAACGAGCGCACACGATTCGTCGTGCTCAACAGCCCCTCCAATCCAACCGGCGTCGGATATACGGCCGAGGAGGTGCGGGCGCTCGGCGAGGTGATCTGCGCGAAGGCCCCGCGGGCGTGGATCGTCTGCGACGACATCTATCGCAAGCTTGTCTTTGACGGCTACGAGCACGTGTCGGCCTTCCGCGCGCTGGAGGGGCTGACCGACAAGGTCGTCGTGGTCGATGGGGTCTCGAAGAGCTACGCCATGACCGGCTACCGGATCGGGATCCTCGCGGCGCCACGCCACGTCGTGAAGGCGGCCGCTGCGGTCCAAGGCCAGACGACGTCGGGGGCCGCCACGCCCTCCCAGTGGGCTGCGCTTGAGGCGATGACCAATCGGGCCGCCCAAGAAGATGTCGTGACGATGCGGGGGGCGTTCGCGAAGCGGCGCGCCCTCATGCTGGAGGGGCTCAACGAGGTCCCGGGCGTCACGACGGTCCCGCCCGACGGCGCGTTTTACGTATTTCCGAATTTCGGCGCCTACGTGGGAGATCGCTTCGCCGATGACGTGGCGTTCGCGACGTGGCTGCTCGAGGAGAAGCTGGTCGCCAGCGTGCCGGGGTCGGCGTTCGGGGCCCCGGGCCACCTCCGCCTCAGCTTCGCGACGAGTGAAGAGGACATCGCGGAGGGCCTGCGAAGGATCAAGGCGGCGATCGAATCCCTCGCCGGTGGCTCGGCCGCGTAACGTGGGCCGCGGCGCTCAAGCGTGGGCGTCAGCCTGGCGTCAAACGAAGGGGCTCTTGATCATCGGGCGCTTCGGCTTGTGAATGCCCATCTGAGCGTAACTGGCTCGCAGGTAGGTGACAGCCAGCGCCGCTGGATCGACCGCAGCCTGCTCAGCGGCGCGGCGGCTCGCGCACCACAGGCCCCTCGCGGAGAGCCCATTCGTCGGCATGAGCGAGAATCCGTGGGTCGCCTCAAGACGATCTCGGTAGGCGGTGACGCCGGTGCCCACGAGGGTGGTCGCTGGGGAGAGGGCCGAGTCCTCGATGAAGCGTTCAAGCGCGACGCATCGCTCGTCGCCGCGCCGACGAAGCGCGCCGCGATGTTCGTCCCACTGGTAGACCGCCCCGTAGATCTCGTCCCGTCGCGCATCGAGCATCGCGGCCACGTCTCGCGGTTTGGTGGCGGCGTCAACCGCGTCCCACGCCGACGCCTCCAGCGTCGAGACCGGGTGCACGCCGAGGCCGAGGCCGAGGGCGACGCCCTTGGCGAAGGCGGCGGTGACCCGCGTCCCGGTGAACGTCCCAGGCCCGACGCCCGCCGCGATCTTCGTCACGTCGGACATGTTGATTTGGCACTCGCGCAGCACGCGTTCAAGGTGCGCGGCCAGCTTCTCTGAGGTTTGGTTCGCGCCGTCTGTGGAGACCACGGAGGCTCGCGGCGCCGCCGCGTCCGCTCGGCCGAGCGCGACCACTGTGGTCGGCGTTGACGCGTCGAGTGTGAGGAGCCACTGATTCACGGCTAGTTCATCCAAAAACGCACGATGTCGTTGCGAAGCCCGACCAAAAGCAAGAGCAGCACGATGACCAGGCCCACCGTGCTCGCGATCTCGCGGGCGCGTTGGCTCAGAGGTCTCCGCCGAATGGACTCGACCGCGTACAAAAGGATGTGGCCGCCATCGAGCACCGGGATCGGGAGGAAATTGAGCACGCCGATGGAGAGGCTGAGATACGCCATCATGTCGAGGAAGGGCCCGGCGCCCTGGGGCGCGATGATCCCCGCGATGTAGAAGATCCCGACCACGGAGCTGAGGTCGTCGATCCCTCGCTCAAGGGTGATCATCCTCCGGATGGCGAGCCAGAGCTCGCCGATCTTCCCCGTCGTCTGGTGCCACGCGGCGCGCAAGGCGAACGACCCTCGCCCACGGATGGGGACTTCATCGGGGAGGTGAACGGTGCGGTAGGGGGTGGCGCCGAGGTAACAGTCCAAGCGGCTCCCACACTCGTCGCGGAGGGCGCCGAGATCGAGGTCGATGGAGACTTGTCGCGCCTCGCTCCCGGGGGATTGAACGTCGAGCGTGGATCCGCGCTCGGGTGCGCGCAGCAGCTCGCCTTGGAGGGATTCCCACCGCGAGAGCGGCGCGCCGTTCACGGCGAGGATGCGGTCGCCCCGCCGGATCCCAGCGTTGAAGGCTGCGCGGCCCGGTGTCACCGATCGGACAGAGGTGTTCGCGGCCACGATTCCCACGGCCAGCCCGGAGTCTTTGCGCGGGAGGATCTGGGCGTGATAGGAGCGATAGACGAGCGCGGTGCCGATGGGGCTGTCCGCCTCCTCCGCGCGAAGGTAGGTCAGTCGAATGAGCGAGTCGGAGGTCCGGGTGAGGTGCCGCTCCAGGTCCTCCACCGTGACAACTGGTTCACCGTTAAACGAGGTGATGATGTCGCCATCTCGCAGCCCCTCTTGCGCGGCGGGGGATCGAGGATCAACGATCGCGAGTTGAGGTGCGTAGGAGTGCATGAGGATTCCGAGGCGGCCGACGTCCTCGCGATCTCCGAGATCGTTGCGCCTCGTCGCCCGGCGGGGTGTCACGAAGCGTTCAATGCGCTGTCCGTCCCGTTCGATCTGTAGATGTAGCTCCCGCTCTGGAGAGCGAGAGACGATGCGCACCATCGCGTCCCACGAGGCGATGTTCTCGTCATCGATGGCGGTGATTCGATCTCCGGTTTGGAGTCCAGCGGCGTTGGCGGGCGAGCCGTCGAGCACGCTGCCGACAGAGGCGGGATATTGCGTCGTCTGGCCGAGGAAGATGAAGAAATAGATCACGAAGGGCAGGACAAAGTTCGCGAGCGGTCCCGCCGCGAGCACGACGAGTTTCGCCCACAAGGGTTTGTCGCTCAGCGAGCGCGCTTGCTGCTCGGGAGTGTCGGCCTCTTGCCCTTGCTGACCCGTCATCTGCACGTAGCCGCCGAGGGGGATCGGCGCGAGGCAGTACTCGGTCTCGCCGAGTCTTATGCGGGCGAAGGGGCGCCCGAAGCCGATCGAGAATCGTCGGACCTCGACGCCGACCAATTTTGCCGCGATCAGATGACCGAGCTCGTGCACGAAGATGATCGGCCCGATCAGCAAGAAGAACGCGAGCAGCGTCATGCACCCTCCCCACGCGGTGGGGTGGAGGATGCGCGGCCCGCGCAAAATTTGCGATTTGGCGCGGGACTTGTTCGCGAAGCGGCCAGCACGTAGCCCTTCATAGGCCATTGCACGCGCGCGGTCCATCTTCCGCGGTCGGCTCCGCCGCCTCGCGCAGGAGGTGGCTCGGGCCATGGCTCGGACGGAGCGCCCGAGGGCTTTAACTCGGCTCCGAGGAGGGATAAGATGGATGCCGCTTGGCGCGCAAGGCAGATATCGTCTCCGATCGTGGGTTGGATCTCAACGATCTCGAAGAGGCCATCGAGATGTTGAAGGTCGCGTACGATCGGTATTTCGTCGGCGTGGACAACATGCCGCCGGTGCGCAAGCACGAGGCCACCACGCGCCTCCTTCGAGAGTTCCTTCGCCGGCCGCCGATGCGGACGGTACAAAAATTCCGGTTCAATACGCTTAAGGGGAGACTGAACACCTACGAGCAGTACTGGAATCGCATCATGCGGCAGATCGAACAGGGGACGTACAAGCGGCTGCTCAGCGAGTCGCGGCGCAGGGAAGACGTCATGCGGGCGCGGCGGGCAGCGGAGCGGAAGGCGGCGAAGGGGGGCGAGAATGCGAGCGGAGAGGAGCGCGCCGCGGTCCCGAGGGCGCGCGGCCGCACGGCCACGGAGGCGGTGTTGCCTCCCGGCATGTCGAGCGCGGACGCGAGGGCGCTGTACAAGGATTTTGTCAGGGCGAAGCGCGACGCCGGCGAGACCACGGACGGGATGAGCTACGGCGCGTTGCTGAGGAAGATTTCTCGCGCGGCGCCGAACCTGCAAAAAAAACACGGTGGCGACGTTCGCTTCGAGGTGTCGACGAACGGTGGCAAAGTGACCCTCCGCGCCAAACGCGCCAAACCGTCACGAGGCTAGATTTTCAACGACGCAACGGGGATGAATCTGTCGTGCTCGCACGCGTCGAAGGGAAAGAGAACAAAGAGATGAAGGATTTTAAACAGCGACTTCTCACTACGACTTTCTTGTCATGCGCCCCCGCCGTCGGGTGCGTCATCGTCGGTCCCGAGGGCGGGGCTCAATCCCCCGCGGAGGCCACCGAGGACGATGGTCAGGCGGCCTCTGCCAGCAGGATTCGGCAGTCCGTGTCGGTCGCCGATGGGACCAGCGGTGAGGCGCCGCGCCGGATTACCCCGACGCGACCGAGTCGCCCAGTCGGGATCATGGGAGTGGCCGTGCGCCTCGACCCGCCGGCAGCTCCGCCGGAAGATCCGCCCGCGACTGGCGGTGGCGCTGCGGCCATGAGCGTCGACAAGGTTGTCCCGGCCGCGGCTGCCGGTGGATCGCTCGTCGCCATCTACGGCGCAGGATTCGGTGACGACAAGGACATGATGGCGGTGCTGTGGGGTGACGACGAGGGAGCCATCCAGAGCATGCACGACGGCGAAATCCTCGTGGTGCTGCCGCAGGACGCGGCGGCGAGCTCGCTCGTCGTTCGGCGAGGGGAAGGGCGGCGGAACACGAAGGTGTCTTCGGACGCGCTCACGGTGCTCGCCAATGACGGCGGCTTTGGCAGGGCGGTCCCCGACGGCGCCGGCCTCGACGTGTCGCTGTGGCCCTCGAGCGGCGCGAGCGAGGGTGACACCCCTCCTGACATGCAGGGGATGGGCGATCCTCCCCTCGCGCTTCGAGTCCCTGATCTGGCGATGGCGTCGGCGGCGTTTGGCGGCAATGTGCCCGGCTCGGAGGGGCCCGCGGTGGCCGCGAGCATGACGACTGTGTTGTTCACGCCGAGTGAGGCCGACTATGAGTTTTGCGTCCGGTCCAATGGCGCCGCTCGATTCACCATTGAGGGCTACGAGCTCGTGGTGTTGCCCGCGGGCCAAGGCGCCCAGTGCAACACTGTGACCCTCGGGGCCGGCGGCTTCGCTGTCCAGGTTGACTACGTGACCGGGCAAGATGGCGCCGTCGACCTGAACGTGGATTGGGCGCTCGACGACGGCGAGTCCGCACCGATCCCGTCGTCTGCGTTGAGCTGGCTCAGCAAATAGCGTCGAGGCACTACCATCCTCCAGACAAGCGGCTATGATGCGTCTCGAATGAGCACCCATCGCAGGCGGACTGGATTGATTCTCACCTCGCTCGCCCTGTCGGGAGGCTGCACCCGGGAGGGCCCGCGTGCGGGCGAGGGGGCGTCGAGAGTCGTTCTCAACCAGCGGCCGGTCTCGTCGGAGGTAATGAGAAAATCGGGAGCAGCGACGCCGACCGTCGCTGTGGCCCCACCCCACGCACCAGCGGTGGATATCTCCCCACTTGTCGATGCGACACCGGCGGCCCCGGAAACGCTCGCCGCTACCGACCTCCCGGCGCCGACGCTGCGCCTCCCAACCCCGCTGTGGGAGACGAGCGAGAGGGTTCGGGTGAGTCACGCGTTCTCCGGGCGGCTGTTCGTGGGTGAGGTTGAGTTGGGGCGGCGAGTTGAGACCACGATCCGAGAGGTGAAGGCGGAGGGGGCGCCGGCGCTGGTCAAGCGGCTCGGGCGGGTGGACGCCATCTTTCACGCCGAGGATGGGCTCTGTTTCGTCGAGTTCCCAAATGACGCGAAGGATGGAATTCATCTCATGAGGGTTTCGAAGGATGGCGCGGAGGTCAGGTCGTTATTGGCCGGCTTCGATGGAGGGCATCGCGTCGTCAACTGCGAGGGGGCGCCGTTTTGGATCGCGCCGGTGCAGCAGCAAGGGCGGCTCGGCGGCCTCGGGTGGATCGATCCCGCGTCGGGGGGCAGGGCCAAGCTCCACCCCGAGCTGGGGCCGGCGTTCGCTCTGACGTCACACGGTGGCCGCGTATTTTTTATGGCGCACCAGCGCGGGGGGCCCGACGTGATCTATTCGATGCGGGACGACGGGACCGATCTTCGCGGCCACGTGAAGATGACCCGGGGAGTGATCGGAGTGGCGGTCGGCTCGGGCTTTGTCTACTGGAGTCACCTAATGAGTGACGGGCGCTCCACCGATTTTGGTAGGGTCGCTGTCGACGGCTCCTCCCCGCCGGAGGCGCTCGCGACGCTGAAGGACCACGTGTTCCAGAGCCTCGCGGTCGGCAAGAACGGCCTCATCGCGGCGACCTCTGCGGCGGAGCTACCCGGGCATGTCGTTCACATCCCCGCGGACAAGGGCGCGCCGCAGACATGGCCGAGCGTCCCGCGGGTCTGGCAAGTTGTGGGCGACACTGACGGGGTGTTCCTGCATCACGAACACTCAGATGAGGGCGCAGCCGTGCGCAGCTTCGCGCGCCTCCAATAGCATCCCCGCGCGGCGCCAGCGAGAGCGGGTTGCCGCGAGCGCGCCACTTCTCGCGTGGGGCGTCCACAAAAGGGACTCTTTACGATCTGAGTGGTCTTCGGAGGCGTGAAATGACGCGCGAGCCCGGTTCCGCGCTACAGCGCGCTGCTCTGCGGGCGATGTCCGTGTCTGAGGTCCAGCCTTTGCTCTCTACCCTCGAAGTCCCTGAGCTCCTTGAAAATCTCGCCGAAGAGGCGCGGTCCCAATCGTCCACCATGCGTGGGCGCCTGACCCAGTTCTTGAGGCCTGAGCGCCTCGAGGCCGGCGTCGATCTCATGACGCGGTTTGGTGGAGATGTCGTCTTTATCGACGACGGCATGCTCAAGCTGTCGCAGGACGGCAAGCTGATCCGCTTCTTTATGGACGGTGATCTCGTGAGCTATCCACGCTCACGGGTGGGGATCCTCGCGGAGAGTGATTTTGTCACGGAGCTCTCGGTGTGCTCGGCGGCGGATTTCGCCGCGTGTATGACGGCGGACCCCGAGTTCGCCGAGTCCAGCTTGCGCACGCTGCAGTGTTATGAAGAGGTGATGGCCGGGCTGTGCGCCGCCGCGTCGGCGAAGCGCGTGGAGCCGGCGAGCGAACTCAAGCGCTACGAAGATGGTGAGGTCATATTGAGCCAAGGCAGCGACGACACCGACGTCTTGGTGATGGTCATGGGGCAAGCGTCGGTCAAGTGTCAGGGCATCGAGCTCGCCACGATCAACTCGGATGAGATGTTCGGCGAGATGTCGTTGTTGACCGGAGCGCCGAGGAGCGCCGACGTGATCGCGCAGGGGGTGTGCCTGGTTCAACGCGTCTCCGGTGATGATTTTCGGGCCCTGCTCGCCAGCAGACCGTCGCTCGCGGTCGACCTCGCGAAGACCCTGGCGAGGCGCGTCGCCGCGACGAATCTCAAGGTCACCGGTTAGGGGCGTTCGAGGGCTCGCACGTCACCCTCAGCAGGGTCGCGGTGTCGTCCACGTAACGGATGAGGATGTGGCTTGGACCCGCTTGCGCGATCGTGAGGGCGTCAACGGCGGGGGCGAGGGGCTCGAGCGGCGTCGCTCCGTCGACTCGTTGGAGCTGTCCATCGAGCACGCTCACAGTGATCGGGAAGTCCTCGAGCTGCAACAACAGCGGGGCGATCGACGACGGGTCCGCGGGGATCTGCCGTTCCACGGTCTTCGATTTCCAGACGAGGTCAAAGGAGTCCGCGAAGTACAGATTGAGCTGATACCCACCGCTGGACTCTTGGTGGGTTTGGGCGACGACGAAGCGGGACGGCGTCTCCCCGAGCTGTAGATTCCATGTCGTAGGGACCAGGTTGGTCGGAAGGGAGTCGACGCCTGCGCTGACGTCCCCACGCTGCAACTGACCGTTTCCATCGGCCGTCAAGCGCGTAATATGTGGAGAGGCGCGTCCGCTCGCGGCGCCCAAGTCGGCCAAGACCACAGCCTCCCCTTCGGCGCCCGTAGGCATGGACGCGGCCATGGAGATCGGATCGCCAGGGTCGATCTCCCACAGCAGATCGCTGTCTGCACCGAGCCAGAGGTCCCCCTCCCGCGCCTCCGTGAGGTCGAGTAATTTGGAGAATCCCTCCACGATTCGATAGATACAAAATGGAATCTCGCTTGGCGGTTCGTTCTCGTCCGCCTCGGAGCCCTGGAGATTTCCCGTGCAGTACCATCCGTCGTCATACGGGACGGCGACGCGCTTCATCGCCATCAAGTACGGAACTCCCTCCACCATCCTAATTGTGCGGTGCCAACTCGAGGCTCCCGACGTAGCCGGGGGTTGGCTAAAGTCTCCGCATCTCGTCTCCGGCACTTCGGCGCTTAGATCTGTGCGGCAGACCTGGAGTCCGATGGAGCCGTTGGCGAGGATTGTCCACACCATGGCGCTGTCTGGGTGCTTGTAGAGCGTCCACCCGGCCTCGCTAAACCAGGCGTTCCAGGCTGAGGTGTTGACGGTGATGGAGGGGAGCTGTTCGTCGTCCTCAGCGAACACCAGCTGGACCGTCACGGGTATGGAACCCGCGTCAGGGTTGAGCACGTCCTCGAGCCACCACGTCCCCGCGGTGGGGGAGGACGTGTGGAGAACTGCGCGGGGTTGGGACCCCACCTGGGTCCACTCACGGATGACGGTAGACGCGAGCGCTTGCCCGTCAGGACAGCGGCGCGCGGAGGCGTGGTCGGCGGTGAGAGAGATCTCGACATCGACGGTCAAGGGCTGGACTTGGCACCCACCAGCGCTCGCGAGCAACCCCGCGGCTCCTGCCGCGACCGAGGTGAGGGGGCAGCCTCGCCCGGCGCGTCTCCATCTCAACCCATCACCTCGTTGACCGCGTCGACGGTGACCTCGGAAAGCAGCGAGAGCTCCGAGGGAGAGATGTTCAGGGGCGGCATCCAGTAGACCGTGTCATGGAGCGGGCGCAGCAGCACGCCACGCTTGAGCGCGGCCTCTCGGACGCTCAATGAGATGCGCCCGTCGACAGGCCCGGGGTGCGCGGCGTCACGGTCGAGATCAAACGCGACGATCATGCCCGCTTGGCGGTGAGCGCCGATGGCTGCGCAGGCTCGCGCGACGTCGTCGGCGGCGGCTCCGAGCGCCGCGACCTGCCCCTCCATGGCGGGGATCCGCTCCTCGCGGAGCAAGGCGAGGCTGGCGAGGCCGGCGGCGCACGCGACGGGGTTCGCGGTGAAGGTGTGGCTGTGCATGAAAGAGCGCGAGGGGTGGCCGCGAAATACATCCTCGAGCCCCTCGCGGACCAGCGTGCAGGCGAGGGGCAACATGCCGCCCGAGAGGCCCTTGCTGAGACACATCAGGTCCGGGGTCACGCCCACCCACTCTGACGCGAACAGCCGGCCGGTGCGGCCGAAGGCGACCGCGATCTCATCGGCGATGACGTGGACGCCTAGGGCTTGAGCTTCTTGCGTGATTCGTCGGATGAACCCGGCCCCGGGCATGCGCATCTTGCCAGCGCACTGCACGATGGGCTCGATGATCAGCGCGGTGAGCTCGTGGCCGTGCGCGCGGAGCGACGCCACCGCCTCGTCGGCCTCGGGTGAATCTGCGCCCGCGTCGCTGGAGAGATCCTCGTGCCGATGCGCCGGCACGCTCGGGGAAGGCAAGAACGTCACGTCGACGAGGAGCGGCGAGAAGGTCGCCCGGTAGTCGTCGTTGGCAGAGAGCGCGAGGGCGCCGAGCGTCTCGCCGTGGTAGCTGTTTTTAAGCGCCGCGAATCGGCCGCGCCCGCGCTCGCCGCCTTGGAGCCGCGCTTGGAAGCTGAGCTTCATGGCGATCTCGACCGCCGACGATCCTGAGTCACTAAAGAACACCTTGCCGTAGCCCGGCGGCGCCATGTCGAGGAGCTGCTCGGCGAGGCCGATGGCGGGCTCATGGGTGAAGCCGGCGAACATCACGTGGTCGAGTGTGCCGACTTGTTCGGTCATCGCGGCGACGATGCGCGGATGACAGTGGCCGTGCAGCGCCGTCCACCAAGAGGAGATGGCGTCCAAGATCGGACGCCCTTCGACGTCGTACAAGAAGCTGCCTTTGGCGCGGGCGACCGGGAGCGGCGGGAGGCGCTCAAGATCCCCAAAGTGGGTGGCAGGATGCCACAGCACCCGCGCGTCCTTGGCTCGGAGGTCCTCCATGCTCGGCGAGCATAGCCCACGGAGGCGTGGGGTTGCGGGTTCTTAGGAGAGCGGGCGCCCGGGGGCGGTTGGGTGAGGATCGACGCGGATGCGGAGTGCGGGTGGCGTAAGCACCGCGAGCACGCTACGATCTGGCCGACGAGAGGTGGCGACAGTCGATGCCCAAAGATGCCAACAAGTACTCAACGATGATGCGGTGCGCGCTCGGCGTCCTCGCCCTTGGACTGGGCGGAATGCTCGGCTGCATTTTGTACGTGGACGAGTCGACCTCCGAGTGTTACGCGGTGACCTGCGGGGCCAACGCCTACTGCGACCAGGGGCTGTGCTCTTGCCACCCCGGCTATGGTGGGGTTGCAGATGTTGGGTGTGAGCCGCTCATGTCGGTGCTGGTGACCGATCTTTGCGACGACGGGCTCGACGTGGAATTCCGGCTGTTCAGCCAGGACTACGCCACGACCTGGCCCACGAACTCCACATTATTTACCGCTGGATACAATGTGGACACCATCCACGAGATCCGATGCGCCTCCGGAGAGATCGTGTGTTTTGGCGCCCAGGCGGGCGAGCTGAGTTGGGGGGTAGGCCTCGACGGCGAGCTGGGCTGTGGGGCTCCATTCCGGTTCGAATGTGGGCCGTATACAGTGGACGCGGGATTTCTCACCTGCGGTTAAATTTTAGCGATGGGAAACCTCCGCGTGCCTCGATTTGAACGCCGGCGGTTCGCTGGGCATCGCCGGGTGCGATGTCGCTCCCCGCGCTCACGCGAGGGCGGGCGCGTGTACACAGCCCTTGATGGGTATCCGCGGTGAACCACATTACCCCCGCTTCAGAAGACGCTCGCCGTTCTAGAACGATCCATCGACCGCCGTCGAAGTGTCACGCTGCGCGACACGTGCAATTCATGCACACCCACGGGACTTGCGGGCGCCCGCGACTGGTGGCACGGTACCCTCAGGATCGCAGCCTTAGAGGCTGCAGGTCCGGTTTTATACCTAGCTAGTCTTCTTGCGTGCCCCGGAGTTTCGGGAAATAAAAACACCCTCTTGGGGTTGCACTTTCGCTCCCCAATGATCATGTTCCCCATGTCCCGCCACGGGGCATTGTTTGACGAAAGGTAGACGCTGTACCCATGTCTCAGATCGCACAACTTTTTGAGTCGGCCCTTCAAAACACGCAGACATCTCGTCTGCGGCAAGCGGCGCAACGAACGCTGGAGCAGATGCCAGCGAGCATGACCATCGGGGAATTGCTCGCGAGCGAGGCGGGCCCCATGGTCCGCGCGTTGAATCTCGCGGAAATTACGGAAGCCCTCGGGAACAAAATGTCGAGCCGGCCCGTCCGTGTTGAGATGGATGAATCCGCCGACGAGGACTCGGTGGAGGGGGCGATGTTCGTCGCGATCCTGCAAGCTGTCGCGGAGGAGCCTCGGACCATTGGCCAACTCAGCAAAGACCTCAACATCGACCTCGACGAGCTCCGAGGGTATCTCTCGTGGATGAAAGATGTCGGCAAGGTGACCACGACCGGGCGCGCCCGCGGGACTCGGTATCACCTCGCACCCTAGGGGCTTGCGTGGCTCGCCAGCGTGCGCGAAGCTGGGAGCGGCGCATGGGAGGTTTTTCGAGCAGTCTGACCGAGCGGCTCATGTCGCTCAAACACGATCTCGGCAAGTATGTCGCGTGGCAAAGCGCGAACCTTGACGACGATGAATGGCGCGACGGGAGCGCGCGTCTCACGGCCGCCGTGCAGCGGGACATCTTGGGCACTCGCACCACGCGGGATGGGGTCCGGTGGCCGGCGTGGGTCATCTACGAGGCTGGCGTCGAAGGGATGACCGCCGCGGAGCGCGAGCAGTCGGCGCCAGAACTCGGGCGCATCGAGGCGCACGTGCGCTGGATGGAGTCGCTCGGCGAGCGGCTCACCTCGGGAGCGGCGCTCGACGATCAAGAGGTTCGGATGCGCATGCTGGCGGCACAGCGGGAGATTCGCGCGTCCTTGCGCGAGCTCGTTCAACGGGCGCGGCGGGGCTAGTCATGGCGAATATCCTCATCATCGACGACGAAGACACCTACCTCGAGCTGTGCGAGAGGCACCTCTCCGAGCACACCTTTGTGCCACCCGCCCGGAACTTCCGCGAGGCGAAAGAGCGTCTCGCGTCGTCTCCCGTTCCGATCGAGCTGGTGTTGCTCGACGTCCATTTCAATATCGAGGAGGCGGAGCTGCTGCCGGCGGACAAATCGGGCCTGAAGGGGAGCCAGCGCGAGGTGACAGAGCGACTCCGACGGACCCAGGGGTTCAAGATCCTTGAGGCCCTGCGGCCCGGTTATCCGGATCTCCCGGTGGTCGTGATGACCTCCGTTGAGGACCTGCCGATCGGGCTGGACGCCGAGCGCTTGGACGCCGAGGACTACACCTACCTCCTCGATGACGAGTACCTCGACGCGCGAGCGCTGCGCGTACAGGTGCAGTCGATCCTCAGGCAGCGAGAAGACTCGAGGGAGGATGAGACCTTCTATTGGGGCACGACGCGGGTCATGCGGAGCCTCCGCCAGCGCTTGAGCGTGCTCGCGCGAGGGCAGCTCCCGCTGATTCTCACGGGCCCGACCGGATCAGGAAAGAGCCTGCTCGCGCGCGAGCATATCCACCGTCGCTCCGGCAGGAGCGGTGATTTTGTGGCCGTGGATCTCTCGACCCTGCCTGAGTCGCTGATGGCGGCGCACCTGTTCGGCGTGGTCAAGGGCGCGTACACCGGGGCCACCGCAAATCGCGAAGGGGTGATCGAGCGGGCCAAGGGCGGGACCCTGTTCTTGGACGAGATAGGTAACCTCAGCCTCGAACTTCAAAAGTCGCTGCTGCTGGTCTTGCAAGACCACAAGTATCGGCCCGTGGGATCGGTGGAGGAGCACTCCTCGGACGTGAAGTTGGTCGTGGCCACCAACGAGGACCTGGGCTTAATGGTGCGCGACGGGAGATTTCGCGAGGATCTGCTCATGCGGCTCAACCCGGCGACCGCGGTGCGTCTCCCGAGCTTACGGGACAGGAAGGACGACTTCGAGGAGCTCTTGGCCTACTTCCTGCGGCGGGTGTGCGCCCACGGCTACAACAAGGACCTGCTCGCCAGGTACGCGCACAGACACGGGCTCTCCAGCGGCGAGGACGGCCTCGAGGTGGCTGTGGTCACCCAAAAGCCCGGGGCGGCGCAGCCAGGGCGACTCACATTCCTGCTGCACAAGAGCAGCGCGGGGAGCTTGCGCGAGTTCGAGTGGCCCGGGAATTTTCGGCAGCTGGAGATGGTGCTCTCCAATTTGGTGACCTTCACCTTGGTGAGCTTGGTAGAGGACGCGGGCGCTCCGAGCCCTGTCTCAGCCAACGCGGCCACGATCCGCACAGACGTCGTGCCGTTCCCGGTGAAGACCGTCGTCGAGCTCTTGAGGGGGTTCTCCGTCGAAGAGGACGCCTCGGGAGGCGACGAAGATGCGGTGGAGGTGCTCGTCCGGGCGCACGAGAGCCTCAACGCGGTCAGCTGCGATGTGGAGCGGCAGTATCTTGAGCGCCTCTACCTGAAATATGACGGCGATCTTGATCGGATCGCGGAGCTGCTGCTCGAGGACGGGAGCGCGGGCCGCAAGGTCCAGCTTCGCATGAACCAACTGGGGATTCGGCTTCGAGTTCTCCAGCGAAGGGTTCGGTCGTGAGGCGCGCCCGCCGGCCTCTGCACAGGATCTTGCGCGTCGCGATTTGTTCGCTCGTTGGCCTCGGTGTCTCAGCGGTCGGGCGCGGAGAGCCGCCGTCGTCGGCGCCTGGAGGGGGGCTCCCGGAGCTGCCGGCGCCAGAACCGTGGCCCACACGCGGGCTCCCAGATCCAGAGGCTCCGAACACCACGTCGCGAGACCCCGCCGGGGTGACCGACTCGGACGGCGAGGGGGAGCCACCGACGGAGAACACCAGCGACGGTGACACCGGCCAGGTCGATGAGCTCGAGCGTGAGCGGGAGCGTCTTCGTGAGTTCGAAGGCGTGGTGTTGCAAGGGCGCCGCGCGGCGTCAGACGAGCGCTGGCGAGAGGCGATCACCGCCTACGAGGCGGCGTTGCTCTTGTACGACAATGATCCTCAGGTGCTGCGTGGCCTCGGTCATGCCCGGTTCAGCTCCTTGAAGGGAGGAGGATGCCCGGAGCGAGCCATCGAGGACCTGCTCTTACTTGAGGTCTACGACCCACGCAATTTGTGGTTGCGAGAGCGGGTCGATGTGCTGCGTTGGATGGCGAAGTGCGGGGATAGATACGAGGCTGAGCGCCTGCGAATCGCCCTTGAGATCGCGGAGCTTCCCCTCGGTGACCAGGGGCGGCCAGCGTCGATCGATGTGGAGGCCGCGGGCTTGCTGTGGGGGAAGGCGAGCCGCCTCGAGGGGATCTCCCGCGACAAGATGCTCGATCGCGTCCGTGGGTTTCTCGCGCAGCAGGCGCAGACCGATGAGCGCGCGAACGTCGTCGCGGCGGCCCAGACTCTGTTCCTTCGAGGAGAGGTGGCGCGAGTCACGGGCGACAACGTCGCCGCCCTCGACGCCTTCAGTCAGCTGTTGTCTGCGTATCCGAAGGAGCCGAGGGTGAAGGCGCTCGAGCGGGTAGTGGAAGAACTGGAGATTCAACGCTCGATCGCCGAGCTCGCGAAGTCCCGGGGTGGGAGGCCGACCCCCGAGGCGCAAGCGGCGTACGAGGGGGGGCGCGAGGCCACCGCGAGCGGAGACTTCGACGCCGCCGAACGCGAGCTCCGAAACGCGGTGGACGCCTCTCCGTGGTTCCCGCGCGCCCAATATGAGCTCGGGCAGCTCCTCGCGCGGAGGGGCCGTCTGACGGAGGCGATCGAGCACCTTCGGCTCGCGACTGTGATGGAGCCCACCGACTACCACGCGCACATGGCCCTCGGCCTGGTGTGTTTCAAGGAGTTTAAGGGGGCGAGAGATGACCTGGCGAAGAAGCACTTCGGCGTCGCGCTGCGCCTGCGGCCGGACTTGTATCAGCTCCATTTCTATTTAGGGGAGCTGATGTCGCGGGAGGAGGGCGCCGAGGAACGCGAGGCCGCGCAGGCGCACTTCCGCCGTTTCATCGCCGCTGCGCCGCCGGAAGATCCGATGCTCGACGGCGCGAGGGAGGCGCTGCGCGACCTGCAGCGTTCGTTGACCGCGCCCGGACCGATGGAGGCCGCGCCCGTGCCTCCGCGGGCAGAGCTTGAGCGCCTCGACCCGGATTTGCAGCGACGCATCGACGAGGCCTACGTCGTCGGCGCCGAGTACGGAGACTGGCGTCGCGCGCAGCGGCTGCTGCTCGACGCGCGCTCCTCTCATCCGGGCGTGCCAGCCCTGCTCAATGAGCTGGCGAAGGTGTCGCTCGCGCTCGGAGATGAGACCCGCGCGCGGACGTACTGGGAGGAGAGCCTCACGCAGGACGCTGAGCAGCCCGAGGTGCACGAGCGACTCGCGATCGTCAGTGGTCCGGGCGTCGACGCGGACGAACACTGGGAGATCGCCGCGCGACAGGGATCACTCCGCGCGCGGTATCAGCTGGCGCGCAGGGCGTTCGATGGCCTGCGGTTGGTGGAGGCGTCGAGACACCTCGACCTCTATCGCCGCGCGGCCGGCCCCTACGAGCTCGATTGGGAGCAGGCTGAGGCGCTCGCGGCGCGAACGCGGACGCGCCTGCGGTCGATCGCGGGGGTGCTGATCGGGTTGCTGCTGGCGCTATTGGCCTGGGGCGGGGCCTTGGTGTATCGACGCTATCGAGGAGACTCTCTGGCGGTCGTGATCGAGATCGCACCGAAGTCTGTGCCGGAGGTCGCTCGCATCCTCTCGCTGATCCGCCACGAGGTCCTCAAGCACAACACATCATTCCTCGTGGACGTTGGACATGATCTCTCCCGCGGGGGAGACGACGCGGCCGCGCGCGCGACGACCCTCTTTCGACGTCTATTTGAGGGCGGCGCGGAGGAGCCGGCGCCCGACGGGGAGGGCGCCGCGCCTCACGACATGGAACGTCGAGGGATCTACGGGCGGTTCTTGGGCTATTGCCAGGATCTGGAGGCGGTCGCTCGCACCCACGGCAGGCGGCTGAACCTTCGACGGAGAGATCCCGTGTTCGGACCGATGCTCACGGCGTTTCGTCGCGTCAAGCGCCGCGCGCGAGACGTGCGGTCTCCAAAGAGCTTGTCCGCGGCGGCGCGCAAGCGCCTGGGACAGCAGCTCGCTCTCGACGGCGCGGTCCTCGGTCGCGAGGCGTCGGAGCAGCTCGCCGGAATGGTGGAGCGCCGGTGCTTGGTGGAGGTGGACGGTGAGCTGCTCCGGTCAATCTTTCACGAGGTGATTCAAGAGCAGCAGTTTGTTGGACTTGACACCCGCCTCGTCGTGGGAGGCCTCGACATCGCCAGCGTTCGGATCTTTCGCACCGACCTCGACGACATCCTCGCGAATGTCTTCCGCAACTCGCTCGCGTCTTCGCGCAAGTACACGGAGGGGCCTATCGAGCTTGGGATCTCGTTGACGCGGGAGCTGGACGAGATCACCGCGTTGGAGACGCTCGCGATCTCCATGATGGATCGCTCCCCCGAGCCTCTCACGAACGAGATGCTCCGCGGTCGGTACGCTGATCGGGGGATGGGGATCACCGCAGATCTGCTCTCGAGATATGATGGGTCCATCGCCGTAGAGCCTCGCGAGACGTGGTCGAAGGCGGTCGTGATACGGTTCTTTTGCGTGGAGACCACCGATGACTGAGACCTCATACCGAGCGCCGGCGCTGCATGTGCTCGTGGTCGAGGATGGCGACGAGTATCTGACGAATTTGACGACCTTCGTCTCCGAGGGGATCGGCTATTCGCAAGCACACTCTGGGGCGGAGGCGTGCACCATGGCGCGCGAGCGGCCGCCGGACCTCGTATACCTCGACATGCGGTTTGATAGGACCGCTCCGAGTCTATTGTTTGGCGACCTGGTGGCGTTGTCGAGCAGATTCAATGGAGACACCACGCGCGCCCGGCAGTTTCAGGAGGACAACCAGGGGCTGTTTATCCTCCGGGCGCTGCGCGAATCGGGGTATGTGGGGCCGGTGGTCTTGTCGTACGACTTCGAGCATGAGTCGCGTCGATTCGAGGCCCTGTCCTCGCGGGATCCCGCGCTCAGCTACTGCCCGGACTACGCCGACGCCACGGCAGTGCGCGCCGCGATCATGCGGGCCGTCGGTCGGTCCGACTCTTGAGTTGAAGCGGGCGTGCGGAACTGCCATGCTCGACGGAGGTGACAGGCGACTTCCATCCTCGAGATTATTCGAGATCCCCAGCGATTCGAGTGAGCATGATGCCTCGCGATACGAACGCGCACGGCACGATCTTTGGGGGACACATCCTCAGCTTGATCGATCAGGCGGGGGCGATCGGGGCCCATCGAGTGGGCGCCGGCCGCGTCGTCACAGTGGCGGTCCGAGAGGTCGAGTTCAAGGCGCCGGTGCGCGTCGGAGATATCGTGAGCTGTTACACCACCGTCTTGGGCTGTGGGCGCACTTCAATCCAGGTCTACGTCCGCGTGATCGCCCACGAGTCAACAGACGTGGAGCGATGGCACGACGTGACGGACGCTGAGTTGGTCTTTGTGCAGGTGGACACGAGGGGGACGCCGATGCCGCTGTCGCCGGAGATCCAAGACAACGTGGCGCGCGCGGTCGCGTCGAATCCACCGCGCGAGAGCCCCTCGGAGGAGTCCACGTAGGTCGTGCGGTTGCCCGTCCGGCACGCCGCGCCCTCGGAGGACGCGCCGCGGCGGGAGTGTGCCTACTTGGATGCGCTCCTCGACGCCGCTGTCGGCTTGCCGCTCCGCCCGGCGGTGGGGATGTTCGGGACCCACGCCTCCCGCGGGCGCTATGGAAACGCGCTGCAGTGGCACCTCGGGCTTGAGGCGCACGACGCTGTGGCGGCCCTCGATTGGGAGGCGGCGATCGAGCTCAAGCTGGTGTCGGTGTGGCGGACCTCGCGGGGGACCATCGCGTGTGACAAGTTAAAAGTCTGCGACGTGAGCGTGGACCCAAGAGACAAGCTCTCAAACGTGGCGTTCGTATTGGTCGACAGGATCACCCGCGTGATCGTGGGTAGTCGGCGGATTCGTCTGGCCGGAGCGCTGCGCGCGTCGTTGGCGGAGCGATGGGACGCGGACCCCCACTTCGATGACGCGCCGCTGTTCGTGGAGTCTCGTGGCGAGGGGGACAAGAGCGCGCCGGCGTATTACCTGGCGGCATCGTGGTTGGCGAGCATGCTCGGTGTCGAGGCGGAGCTGCCAGGTGTCTACGCCTTCGATTCTTCGCGGTGGACGAGCCTCCGCGCCGAGGGGGGTGGTCGTGACCCGCTGGTGTCCGTGCTCGACGCGGGCGCGATGAGTGAGCGCCACCGCTGCCCGCGCTGCCCAGGCACGCTGCGCGTGGACCCGCTCAAGTTTGAGACCACGGGGATTTGCGCGGCCTCGCATACGCGAGGGATGGGCGAGCGCTGCGATCACCGCGGCCACATCGCGGTGGACGGGCGCGGGCTCGGCCGCCTCGCGGCTTGCTCGATGGAGGAGCTGTTGGCCGGGATCGAGGACCGCGTCCCTGCGTGTGAGGTGTGGCGGCTCGCGGATCGGGTCGCCGAGCCCGGGGACCACCTCCACGTCGCGGGCTAGGTGGCCGCAGCCCTCCACCGCGTGCGACAAGAGCGTGAGCGACGTGGCCCGGCCGAGTGCGCGTGAACGCCGCAACTGCGGACGGCGTGCTCCACGATCAACGGCGCCGTCGGGAACACGCGGCCATCCGATCCCGTTGTTGTGGTGCGGATGAGGTGTGCAAAAAGAACAACCCCGATGCGGGGACCAGACCGCTTCGGGGTTGTTGTTCAATCTAGATGGCAGCACAGACCAGGAGTGCTCGTCTGCGATTGTCCGTGGGAGAGGACGAGGTCCGGCTCCCGCGGACGTCGACCGAATGTAAGTCGGTCGAAAAAGATGGTGCGAAGCGCGTCGGAGGGGCTAAGTTAAGCTTAAGGTTAAGCCAAGTAAGAAAGCCAAGGTCAGATTGCCCTCCGTTGGAAGCGTTTTCGACAATCTGACACTCTCCTACTGCACGATGCCTGCCGGAACTAAATTCTTTACACTTTTAGGGAGTTAGAGGTTCCCCCCCCGCGAGCCAACCGGCGAGGACCCTCCAAGGCTGACGCCGATGTCGCATCGGGCCGGTTTTGGAGGTGCATGCGTATGACATGGGTGTCATATGCGGCATGTTTTGTCCCGCTGTGACACGGCAAATTGAAAGATCTCCCGCCGTTCGGCCAGTGATCGGCGCGGGCTTCACGGTGATCGGGGCGTGAGAGATCGCTGTTTGTTGACCCGCGAGGACGCTGGCGGGTCGAACAACAGTCGAGCGGCGCGGCTCCGGGCGTTGGGATCCGCGGGCCGGGGAGCGACGTCCGCGGGGCAGATTGATCTATGCTCCCCGCCGGGAACACACCGTGTCTGAACAAAAAATCAAAGTCGCGATCATCGGAGGAACTGGCTACGGCGGGGCGGAGCTCATTCGCAACCTCATCGCACATCCGCGCGTGTCGCTCGTTCGTGTGACGAGCATCGATCATGTCGATGAGCCCCTCGAGGCGGTGCACCTCAACCTCACCTCCACAGGACTCACGTTTGAGAATATTCCCCCGCTGGAGGCGGCGGAGGGGGTGGACGTGGTGTTCTTGGCGTTGCCCCATAAAGTCAGCGCCACCATGGCGAGCGAGCTCGGAGAAGTGGACGCGAAGATCATCGACCTCTCGGGGGACTTTCGGCTCCGCGACGCCCAGGCGTACGCGCGCTTTTATGGGATCGAGCATCCAAGCCCCGACATGCTGGACGGTCGCTGGGTGTACGGGCTCCCCGAATTGTTCGCTCCCCAGCTTTGCGAGGCGACGCGCGTGGCCTCCCCCGGTTGCTTCGCCACGACCATCGTGTTGGGGTTGCTTCCGCTCGCGAAGGCCGGGCTCTTGAACGGCGCGGTGCACACCGTGGCGTGCACGGGATCGTCGGGGAGTGGCGCGTACGCCAAGCAGGGGACCCACCATCCGCTCCGCGCGGGGAACCTGAAGAGTTATAAGGTGCTCGACCACCAACACACGCCGGAGATCGAGCAGACGCTCCGCGACGCGGGGGCGTCCGCGCAGGCTCGGGTGGAGTTTGTCCCCGTGTCGGCGCCGCTGACTCGCGGAATCTTGGCGAACAGCTTCGTGGAGGTGCCAGCTTCGCTGTCGGCGGATGAGCTCGTGGCGATGTACGAGCGGTACTATGAGGGGTCCGCCTTCGTCCGCGTACTCGGGCAGCGCGGCGCCGAAGTGGTCGCCGTGAAGGGGAGCATGTGGGTCGATCTCAGCCTGCAGCTGGGCGACGCTCACGACGGCGTGCGGACCTGCGTGATCTCGACGGCCCTCGACAACCTCGTCAAGGGGGGCGCGGGGCAGGCGGTGCAGTCCATGAACCTCATGTTTGGTCGTCCTGCGGGAGAGGGCATCGACGCGCCGGCGATGTGGCCGTAGTCGCGGACGCGTTGGTGAGCTGATCATGAAGACCGCTGTCCTCAAGTTCGGAGGCGACGTCGTCGCCGAGACCGCCACGCTGATCGCGGTGCTTCGAGACGTGCAGGCGCTCGTGGAGGAGGGGTGGCGATTCGTCCTCGTTCACGGGGGAGGGCCGCAGGCCAGCGAGCTTCAGGCGCGGCTTGGACTCGCGACGCTCAAGGTCGCCGGGCGGCGGGTGACCGACGCGACGACGCTGCAGGTGATGAAGCAGATCCTCGCGGGCGAGGTGAGCGTAGATGTCGTCGCCGCGGCGCGCGCCGCGAAGCTGCGGGCGGTGGGCATCTCGGGGGTGAGCGACGGGCTCATCTCGGCGACGCGTCGTCCGCCCATCGACGTCCCCGGCGAGGATGCGCCCGTCGACTTCGGTCTCGTCGGAGAGATCACCGAGGTGCGGGCCCACGCGGTGACCCACTTGTGGCAGGGAGGCTTCACCCCAGTCGTCAATTCCCTCGGAGTGGCGCCGGAGAGCGTCGCCAAGGAGGCGGCGTGCGAGGTGTTCAACATTAACGCAGACACAGTGGCGAGCACGCTCGCGGCCCACCTGGAAGTGGACCACCTGTTCTTGATGACAGGGGTGCCAGGGGTCTTGCGGGACAAGGACGACGTGAGCACGAGAATCGAGCGGCTCACACCGCGCGAGGCGAGCGAGGCCATCGCTGCCGGGGTCATCGTCGATGGCATGATCCCGAAGGTTCAAGAGGCGTTCCTGCGGCTTGAACAGGGTATTTCGGCCGTTCATATCCTGGGGGCGGGCCCGGGGGAGCTCGCGGGCGAGGCGAGAACTCCTGGATCACGCGGGACTGCACTCGTCTCCGAATGAGTTATAGTCGCCGGAGCGTGTTAAACGACCTCGCGGCAGAAGACCCAGAACCTCCTCCTTTGTGTCCCGCGCCTGAAGCGACCCACCGGGTCAGCTGCGCGGGTGAGGGCACCAGCCCCCTCGAGGTGTGCCCATGAGCGACAGCGACATCCTCTCGCTGTTGGTCATCGCGTTGTGCCTCGTGTTCAGCATGTTCTTCTCCGGGAGCGAGACGGCCATCACGAGCTATGACGTCCGCCGCGCCGAGCGTGTAAAAAATGAAGGTGGCCGCGACGGCCGTGTGATCGCCATGTGGGTGGATCGACCCGTCTGGGTGTTGTCTACAATTTTGCTCGGTAACAACGTCTTCAACACCATGCTCGGCGCGACCGCGACGGCGTTCGCCATTCGAATCTTCGAGGGCGGTCCGCAAGAGAGTTGGTCGGTGCCTATCGCGGTTGTCGTGAGCACGGCGCTGCTGTTGATCTTCGGAGAGATCGTGCCCAAGGCGGTGGGGCGGCTGTATTCGAACACGATCGCGATCCCGGTGCTGCGGCTGCTGCACGTGTTCGGCCGCGTGACCTATCCGATCACGGCGGCCCTCGCCGGGGTCACGGAGTGGGTGCTGCGGCGGGCGACCCCTGAGGCGGACGGCTCGATGGACGTGACCACCGGTGAACTAGATTTTCTCGTTCGCAAAGGCTGGGCAGAGGGATCGATCCGCACGGAGCAGGCGGTGCTGCTGCGCAAGGTGTTCAGCTTCGATGGAAAACATGTCCGCGAGATTATGGTGCCGATCTCCCGGGTGACGATGGTCGAGCTGGGCGCGCCGCTGGAAGAGATCCGCCGCGCGGCCAGGGACTCGGGGCACAGTCGACTGCCGGTGTACAAGGACACCCACGAAGACATCCGAGGCATCTTGCACATCAAACAACTCGTGGGTGGGGTGTGGCACGACGAAGGACCAGAGGCGCTCGGAACAATTCTGCGTCGCCCGATGTTCGTGAGCGAGAGCCTCCTGGTCGTCGATTTGCTCAAGCGATTCAAAGAGCAGCGCCTGCACCTCGCGGTCGTCGTTGACGATGCGGGGCACACCGTCGGCGTCGTCACTCTTGAAGACGTGCTGGAGCAGATCGTGGGCCAAATCTTCGACGAGACCGACGAGGAGGCGACGACGTCGTCTTCGGGACCCCACGAGGTGAGCAACCTGTTTCATGGGCAAGACAGCCTCGTCAAAGTGCAAGAGCGCTTCAGGCTCGATGAGGACGAACTTGAGGGGCTCGAGGGGGTGGAGAGCGTCGGGGACTTTCTGACCCGCTTGGCGGGGGAGATGCCGCGCGTGGGCTCGGTCTTCGTCGCGCACGAGCTGCGCTTCAAGGTGCTCGCCGCTGACGAGAAAAAGATCACTACGGTGCGGATCGAGGCGGTCGACGCCGGCGGGGATGAAGACTGACGCGACCTACAAGACGGGTCGGCTGACGAATTTATCTTCGCCGCCACGCGCCGCCACGCGGACGTTGGCTCGTCGCAGCGTGCGCGCGGCCGCCGTCGCCACGCGGCGTTTTGCGCGCGGGGAGGCGCCCACTAAAAGGACGGAATTTGGCGCGCAGGCGACAATATCTCCGTGTCATCGACCGCGCGGAGGGCCGGCGTGGTCCGGGGCGCTTCGCGGCGTGGAGTCCGACCTGTTTTCAGGTATGGTAGCGCGCGGTGACGAGCCTCCCCACGACAGCGCCGGCGGGCGCGGCGATCTCACAGGAGCGGCGTCCGCCACGAGCGTACGACTGCGGTTACCTGCCGTTGGAAGATTCGCGCCGTCATGATCTCCGCCGGTGGTGGGATTCGTTGGTGTTGTTGCTGCGCCGTCCGTTCGCGCGGGCGCTCACAATTCGAGAGCCGGTCGGGCACGCCGCGGTGATCCGCTTGATGTGGGCCGCGCGATGGCCGACGTGGTTGCTGTGCAGCGGCCCCCTGTTCCTGGTGTTCGTGGCGAGCATGGTCGGAGAGGCTGACGGTGGCGCGTCCACGGGAGCGTTGACCTCGCGAGCGGACGCGCCGTGGATGACCGGACTGCTCGCTTTTTGTGACGGACAAGTGGTCGCCCCGAGCCTGATCGACGCCGCGATGCCGTCGTTCTTTGTGCGGTCGCTGCGGGTCTGGGTGTTGCTGATGGTGCCGCTTGGGATCCCGCTCGTGTACTTTCTGGCGGGGATCGTCGCCCACGTCGTCCTGGTCCTCACCGGAGGTGCCCCTCGGTCGATGGGGACGACCATGCGGGCCACGGGGTTGGCCTTCGTCCCCGTGTCATTACTCTATGGAGTTTTGGATGTGTTCGCTAGCTATGGTTGGGTCACGCCGGCGGTGTGGGCGTTCGGGTTTTCAGCCCTCACAATTTGGCTGGCCTCCCGATTGTTCGCCGGGGTGCGTTGTCTCCACGGGCTGAAGAAACGGCGCGCGCTGTCGGTCGTACCCCCGGCGCTGCTCATCTTGACCTCCGGCGTCGTGCTGCGGGCGGCCCTCGTGCTCCCGCATCCGCCCGGGGCGCAACCGCCACCGGCGCTGCGCTACGGCGTCGATCTTCCAGGGCCGCGCGCGATCCCGTGAGCGGGGTGCGGCGCTCGGGGGCGGCCACGCGGGGAGCCGACGCCGACACCAGCCCACGAACAGTGGTACAAGCGCAGCGAGAGGGTTTTGAGGAGCGATGAGCGACGCCGAGAACAACGAAGTCCCCCCTGGCTATGGGCGCCCCGGCGCGCTTGAGGGCCCGTTCACGGTGCGCGACGAGCCTTCCTGGGTAGATCTGGACGCCCTCGGGCACGTCAACCACGCTGTGTACCTGCGGTTTTTTGAGAACGCGCGCATGAAGTATTTTCAGGCTGTGGGCATCGAGGGAATCTCGCGTTCGGTCACGGAGGGGGGGATCGTCGGCCCCATCTTGGCGACCATGACGGTCGACTATCGGCGTCCGATGGGCTTCCCAGATCCGCTGCTGGTGAAGACCTCATGCGCGAAGATCGGTCGCACGAGCTTTACGCTTGAGGCGGAGATATGGTCGACGCGACACGGAGGTGTATGCGCGCGAGGGAATTTCGTGATCGTGTTGCTCGACTACGCCAACGGCAACGCGAAGGTGCGTGTCCCGGAGCCTGTGCGGGCGGCGATGCGCGCGTTGGATCCGGCGATCAGCGAGTGAGCGGCGTCTGCGTTGTAGGTGGAGGCCGAATCGTGCGAGCATTGGCGCATGGACGAACGCCTGCAGCAATTGAGCGCCGCCCAGGGGTGGGATGTGGATGGACGCTTCATCACTGTCGCGGTCGCAGGCGGTCGCACCCAGACCGTCCGCTGCGAGGAGCTCGACGAGGGGGACGGACGCATGATTCGAGTCTCGACCATCGTCGGAGACGCGGCGGCGATGTCCGGGATGCGATTGCGCGCGGCGCTCGGGCTCAACTGGCGGATCCGATACGGAGCCTTGGCCATCCACGAGAAGATGTTGGTGATGACGCATTTTTTTACCGAGCCGAAGATCTCGGACACGATGCTCAGCGAGGTGATTCAGTATCTCGCGATGACCGCCGACACCTACGAAGGGCACCTGTTCGGCCCTGACGAGCGTTGAGCCGCCACCAACGAACGACGCCCCCGCGAGGATACGCGAGGGCGTCCATGTCACGCTCGTGAGAGGAGCGCGATCAGCCGACGAAGATCAGCCACCGATGACGTCGGTGATGGCCTTGTCCAGCGTGGAGAGGTCTGCGGGCGCGACCTCATTGTACTTCACGAGGTTACCACCGTCCGCGAACATGAGCGTGCGGCTGTCCTTCACGTTGTAGTGATCTTCGAACACTTTGTTGCGCCCCTCTCCTTCCGCGACGGGGAGGACCACCGGGTAGGTCAACTCCAGCTCGGTCGCGAGCGCCTTCGCCTTCGCGAGGAGCTCGTCGCGCGACGACCCCGGGGTGATCAGGTGATCTCCCTTCGGCTCGGCGATGACGGCGAACGCCTTGATCTTGTCTTCTCCATATTTGGCGAGGAGCGCGTCGATGTTTTTGAGGTCTTCTTTAAAGCCCGGGTCGTCGACGGTGCCTGTCGCCATGATCTTGGGGGAGGAGCCGAAGCGACACACTTGGCAGTACTCTTTCCCCGTGGTCGCGTTGATGATCTGGAACGCGCTGAAGCGCTCGCCGACCGGGAGGCCGCCGGGGCCGGTCTTCCGAGCCTCCGCCGCGAGCGCGACCGGGTCGGGCTTTGGAGCTTCGGCCACCTTCGCGATCTCAGCGGGCTTGGCGCTCTCTGCGGGCGTGGCAGCGGCGGTCGGGGAGGCGTCGTTCTTGGCGTCCTTGCCTGAATCCGCGGCGGGCGAGCACGCGGCGACGAACAACAATGAGAGGCTCCATACGGTCAGCGGTTTCTTTTTCATCTGTGATTTCTCCTGATACACGGCCGGTTTGATTGTACGACCGTGACGGGGGGAGGCTATCATGGGGGCGGGATGGCGACCACACGCAGGAGATTCATCCAACGCTCCGCGATAGGAACCGGCGCGGCGCTGTTCGGTGAGCGCTCTGCGATCGCGGACCCGGCGGGTGTGCGTCGTCCGGCGCCGACCGCGACCATCGCTCCAACTTCAGCTTCCCTCAAGGACCTCGACGGCAGCCCGCTCCTCGCGTTCGAGCCCTTCCTCGCCGCGGCGATCGATGCGGCGACGCAGGGCGGGGCGACGTTTGCGGAGGCGCGCGCGATGGAGCTGCGCCGCGAGTCGTTGAGGGTGAGGGACCTGCACGTCAGCGGCGTTCGGCGCACGCAGAGCACGGGCGTGGGTGTCCGCGTCATCGCGGGAGGTGCGTGGGGATTCGCCGCTGGTCAGGTGCACAGCGTGGCGGACGCGCAGGCGCTCGCCTCCAGGGCCGTGAAGACGGCCACGCTCAACGCCACCCTCTTGCGAGCGCCAGTGGAGTGGGCCGCGGAGGCATCAGCTCGCGCCCGCTGGATCGCGCCGCACGAGCGGGATCCGTTTGAGGTGCCGCTCGAGGAGAAAACCACGAAGCTGATGGGGTGGACGAGGGCGGCGCTCTCGATCTCCGGTGTGAGCTACGCGGCGGCGTCGGTCGCGACGGTCCGCGAAGAGAAATTGCTCTTGAACAGCGAGGGCACGCGCCTGCATCAGCGCTATTTTCGGATCGCGCCGTCGCTCTCGGCCACCGCGGTCGACCGGCGAAGCGGGGCGTTCGCGTCGAGGAGCTACGAGGTCCCGCCCATGCTCGCGGGGTGGGAGTTCGTGGATCACGCTGGCATTGACGCGGACGCCGCCACCGTCGGCGTCGACGTGCTGCGAAAGCTCCACGCGCCGAGCGTCACGCCTGGACCTCGCACAGTGATCCTCGCGCCGAGCAACCTGTGGCTGACGATTCATGAATCGATCGGTCACCCCACGGAGCTGGATCGTTCGCGCGGCTTCGAGGCGAACTATGCGGGGACGTCCTTCATCAAGCCTGACGACGCGGGGCGCCTCGTGCTCGGCAGCGACCTCGTCGACGTCCGGGCGGACCGCACGCAGCCGGGAGGGCTCGCGACCACCGGGTGGGATGACGACGGGGTCCCGGCGCAGCGGTGGGAGATGGTAGACGGCGGACGGTTCGTCGGATGGCAGACGACTCGGGATCAGGTGGGATGGACCGGTGACGCGCGAAGTCGGGGGTGCAGCTACAGCTCGGGGTTTGACAAGGTGCCGTTCCAGCGGATGCCAAATATCAGCCTGCAGCCGCACGCCAGCGGCTACGCCACCGAGGACCTCATCAACGCGACCGACGACGGCATCCTCATCACCGGGCGCGGCAGCTGGTCCATCGATCAGCAGCGTTATAATTTTCAGTTCTCCGGCCAGATGTTTTGGGAGATCAAAAATGGTCGCGTCGTGAGGCCGCTGCGAGACGTGGGATATCAGGCCAACACGGTGGAGTTTTGGAGGTCGTGTGACATGGTAGGGGGCGCGGGGACCTACCGCTTGTTCGGCACCTTCAGCGACGGGAAGGGGGAGCCCGGGCAGAGCAACGCGGTCAGTCACGGCTGCCCGCCGGCGCGGTTCCGGGTAAATATTGTGAACACGAAAGGGGAGCGCTGATGGCGAAGTCTCCGCGGCTGTCGCGGCTCGTAGAGCGAGCGCTCGCCGCCCGCACCGCCGGACAGCTGCGCGTGTTTGGGGAGTCTGCGACCGCAGGGAACACGCGGTTCGCGAACAATGGGGTCACGACCACCGGCGATACGCAGAAGCTGTCCTTGTCGGTCACGAGCCTCCAAGGGCAGCGCGCGGCGACGGTGTCAGGGACCGCCTCCTCGCGCGAGGAGGTGCTCGACTTGGTGCGGCAGGCCGAGTCCTTGGCCGCGATCGCCCCGGTCAATCCCGAGCAGGTCCCGCTGCTTGGAGCGCAACGGTACGGGCGTGTGCGGGGTCGCGATCCCGCGACCGCGAGAATCGACGCGGGCCGGCGTGTGGAGCTCCTCCGACCGGCGGTGGAGCGCGCGCGAGATGCTGGGCTCGTGGGGGCGGGCTTCGTCGCCCACGAGGACGTCGAGTTGTTGCTCGCCAATTCGAGCGGGATGGTCGCGAAGCACCGGAAGACGCGGATCTCACTGAGCCTCACCTCTCGGAGCGTCGATGGCACCGGGAGCTCATACGGCGCGGCCGCCTCGCACGCGGTGGAGCGGATCGGCGTGGCGTCGCTCGCCGATAAAGTCGCGAGACGGGCGACGCTCTCCCGCGCCCCGCGCCGCGCCCAGGCGGGGCGGCGGACGGTCGTCTTGGAGCCGCTAGCGGTCGCGGAGTTGTTGTCCTTCCTGGTGAACAGTATGGACCGAAGGCGCGCGGAGGAGGGGCGCAGCTACTTCGCCGCGGGCGCCGGGACGAGTCGCGTAGGTGAGCGGCTCTTCGCCTCATCGGTCACCTTGCGCTCGGCGCCCGCGGATCGAGCGGATCCGGGGATGCCATTCGACTGGGAGGGGAGCCCGCGGACGGAGCGAACGTGGGTCAAAGACGGCGTGCTCGTCGACCTCCCGACGACTCGGTTTTGGGCCAAGAAGCAGGGGGTCCCCGCCGTGCCTTCTCCGTCGACACTCCACATGTCTGGGGGAAGCGGGACCGCAGAAGACTTGCTCAAGGAGGTGGACGACGGGGTGCTCGTCACGCGGTTTTGGTACAATCGCACGCTCGACCGGAGCCGCATTCAGGTCACCGGGCTCACCAGGGATGGCACGTTCGAGATCAAAAACGGCGCGATCACTCGCCCCATCAATAACTTCCGTTATAACGACAGCCCCGTCTCGTTGCTCACGAGGGTGGTCGCGATGGGGGCGCCCGAACGCGTGGCGACGCGCGGGGGCATGGTGATGGTGGTCCCGCCGCTGGTCGTTGAGGAGTTTAACTTCGCGAGCCGCAGCGACGCGGTGTAGGGACAACGCCGCGCTGACACCTACATCTCCCGACGTCGCGTTCGGCGCCGTCGCGAGATCTTTTTTGCGCGTCGAGGTGCGGAGATGTTGGAGAACCTCCCACGTGAATCAGTCTTCGCGGGGCTCACCGCCGTCTGGGCTCGGTTTGCGAATAAGCGCGCCAGAATGAGAACGATTTTTTTCGCTCAAAGATCGACCCGAAGGCGACGATGTCGCTCTGTGGAGGAGTGCCATGAACGTCGTCAGTTTTCAGTCCCAGCGCCACACCCCACGAGCCGGCCAGGTCTCGGTTTGGGAGTATGTGTGCGCCCTTCAAGATGCAGTGAGCGAGTGCGGTATTGGCCAAGAAGAGGGGGAGCTGTTCGTCTGCCACGCGCTGCTCGACGCGCTCGAGGCAGACGCCGAGAGGTCCGCAGAGGCGCTCGCGCTCGCCGTCGCGGCCTGAGGAACCCTCGGTGCGCGTGCGGAGACGCCCGGGCGTTCCGGGCGCAGTGGTTCGATCTATCCACTTCCGAGGCGCTCGCGCCCGACGAGCTCGCGCCGGCTAGCGTTCTTCGGAGCTTCGGGGTACAGACGTCGTGTGTTGAGCCTCCTCGACGAGCGGATCTGCGAGACGAACACCAAGTGGCGCGTGCAGCTTGATGATGGCTGCGCGGTGGAGGCCGTGCTGTATCGGCAGGATTCGCTGTGCATTTCGAGTCAGGTGGGATGTGCGGTCGGGTGCCCGTTTTGCGCGTCGGGGGCGCATGGATTTGGTCGACAGCTCTCGGCCGACGAGCTCATCGCTCAGGTGGTCGCGGTGCGAGAGCGCGGCAGGTCCGTCGCGCGCGTGACCGTCTCCGGCGTCGGAGAGCCGCTGCACAACCACGACAACGTCGCCCGATGTCTCGCGTGGTGTCGAAGCGAGGGGCTCGGGATGAGCCTCACGACGTCGGGAGGACCGCTCGATCGCTTGCGCGCCTGGATGCGCCTGCCACATCGCGGCCTGACCATCTCGGTGCACGCTGGCACGGAGGCCGCCCGAGCGCGGATGGTCCCGCGAGGCCCGAAGCTCGCCCCGCTCTTTGACACCTTGGGCGAGGAGCTGCGCACCCTCAGCGGAGCTCGCAAACGTAAGATCGCCGCGGCGTATCTCATCATCGAGGGCGTCAATGACACGGAGGAGGAAGTAGACGCCTTCATCGACCTGGTGCGTCCGCTGGACGTGAAGGTCCACGTCTACTCGCACAACGCGGTGCCGACCAGCGAACTTCATGGGGTGTCCGAAGACAGGTACCGGGCGCTCGCCGGTCGTGTCCGCGCGGCGGGGATGAACGTCCGGATGAGCAGCCTCGCGCGCACGCAGCCGAACGGCGGGTGCGGGACCCTGGTCGCGTTGAGAGGGCCGCGCGCGCGACCGCGTCTAGGCGCGCCCGCGTAGCGCTCACGAAGCCTCGCCCATGTCGGGCATCTCAATATCGCCGTGGGTCTGTCGCCGCAGCGGGAGCGCCGAGGAGCTCGCGGGCCGGGACCGCCGAAGGGGTCAGCGGCGCTCGGAGGCGTCGGGGAGGACCCACCCGGGGCCTCGCGACGTTGGCGTCTGGCGACGCAGTGTTGTTGACGGAGCGGGGTACGGAGACCCGCGGACCCGGGGACGCAGCGCGCTAGAGCAGACAAAACCGAATCAGGTGGGCGCGATCGATTCGCCAGAGCGCCGAGACCACCACCTCGCACGCCGCGTCGAGCGCTCTGGCGTTCTCTCGAAGTGACAGGTAGCGCGGGTTGGCGCGTCGATCTTCGTACGCCAGCCCGTCGAGCTCCTCGCGGATGGCGACGCTGCTCAAGTCGCCGAGGAAACGATCGTGCGCGTAGTAGAGGGGGGGGGCGGTCGCGGCGAGCCCGAGGTCCTGGAGGCAGGCGCCAAGTTTAGCGAGCGTCGGCCAGCGCAGGCGTTCGAAGATCTGCTCATCGATGGACGAACCCGGCGTGGCGGAGGAGGCGGCCCAGAGCTGCAGCGTAATATTGGAGAGGTGCCAGAGCTTGCGAGAGTGCCGGAGCTTTAATGATCGGAGGGCCCAGCCCTTGGATTGCTCCTCCACCTTAAAGCGGTAGTCGACGCAGACGGTGCGCCAGTAGCGGTGCAGGTCGTTGGCGAGAGAGGTCAGCAACTTACCGCGGGTCACCGTTCCGTCCGCGTAGACGTCAAAGATCTCCCGCCGGAGCGCGTCGCATGCGGGCTCATTGTACAGCCACCCCGACTCCGTCAAAATGAGCGCCCGATAGGTGAGCCGGGTGTTGGTGTCGCGTTGCCCCCCCACGTTCTGCAGCAGGTCGTGCATGTCGATCGCCGCGCGGAAGGTCTTTTGCGGGATGTGGAAGTGGACGCCGAGCCCCTCGACGAGGTCGGCGCGCATCTGCTCGGCGCGAGCTCGCGTGGTCCGCGTGGGGTCGAACAACACGGCGAGGTCGAGGTCGCTCGCCTCGCTCGCCTCCATTCGGCCGACAGATCCGAGGGCGAGGACGCAGACCGCGTCGCCGTGGGCGAGCCGAACTCTCCGAGAGGCCTCGCGCGCGGTCTCAAGAGCGCGACGGGAGAAATGGATGGCCGCGTGGAGCGATGGGATCTGCTCCAAAGAAACGCCACATGCGGTGGCAATGTTCGCGAATCGACCGTCGTCGATCACAGGTCCGGCCTCTCAAGCTCGAGGGTGCGGAGCCCCGGAAGCTCGAGCTGCTCGCGCCGGGCCACCAGGTAGGCCGGCCCCTTGGTGTGGCGGTACCGCAGGTGCCAGGCGTGTTGAGCGAGGCCGCCGGGGGAGGCCTGTACGTCTTCGCGCACCGCGTATCGCTTTCGATTTCGAATCACGATTTGGCCCCAGCCGGCTCGGTCCTGGAGAGAAAAGTCCTGGTCGTGGCGAACGTTGACCTGAACGGAGGCGCCATTCTCCGCGAGCGCTTGATGGAATCGCTCATCGTCGAGGTCGAGGATGCCGCCGATCTCGAGGTCTACGAACGCCTCATCGACCGCGTCGCACAGCTGCGCCTCCGCGAGGATATTGCTCGGGAGGTTGATGATCTGATCGTAGACGACGTCTTTGGAGCGCCAGAATCGATCGAGGTGGGGGAGGGCCTCGGGACGCAGGGCGAGGGCGTCGTCCACCCACGCGAAGATTCGGCTGTCATTCGCCGGTGGCGTTCGGCGCCGAAATGTCTTGGCGACCCGCGGGATCCCGTCGAGGGTGTCGAGGTTGATGGCTGCGTTGAGCAGCGGGGCGAGCCGAGCGACGCCGCCGACGGAGGCCGCGGGATCGATGATCGACCACACCTCGGCGGGGACGAGATCTGCGCGCTCAAGGACAGGGGCCAAGGACCTGGCGCGCGGAATCGGGCCGTCGCCATGCACGATCCACCGGCCAAGCTGGTGGTGATCGGCCCCGCAGCGCCGGCGAAAGGCGGCCTCCGCCGCGTGGGAGAGCGGGAAGTGTCCGACGTCGTGAAGCATGCAGGCGGCGACGAGGTAGCGGGTCTGCTCAGGGTTCAACTCCAGGTCTTCCGCGGCCCGCAGCCCGAGGGCGGCGACGCCGCGCGAGTGCTCCCATCGGGAGCTTGGACGGGCGCTCCCCGGGTGCGCGTCCAAGGTTCCGAGGAAGCTGATTCGCTGGAGTCGGCGCAGCCACGGCGACGTGAGCAGCTCTTCGCCCACCTGCGACGCGATGGGCGCGCGTTGGCGGGTCGCTTCCGAGAGCGGTTGGATTCGCTGGGCCATGCGCGTGCTCGTCGGCACGGCCGACTTCATCGAGAGTATACGGCGCTCAGCGCCGGTTCACGGGCAACTGCGGACAAAAAAAAGCCGAGGGCGTGTGCCCCCGGCCTTACTCCTTCCAGAGCACCTCACCCCACGAGGAAGTGAAGCTCAGTAGACGCAGCGGCGCGCTCTCGTCCCAGGATGTCGGGTTGATCAGGGCGAGCTTCCTTCTCAAGCTCGCTCCGTCGCGCCCGACGATCACTATGGTTTGGGATGACAAGCATGGGTGCCACTACGTCGAAACCTTACAACGCTTTTTTTTTGTTGTCGAGTGACGGCGGATCTGAAGTGTCGGCGGATGTGTCGGTGGTGCGTTTTCTTAACGGTGGAATCGCTGGAACGTTTATCGCCCGCCGGCGCGTGGCGTTCGGGTCCGCCGATGGAATACCTCCCATCCGTCACGTGTGGCCGCGTGTTCTTTTTACGGTGGTTCAGTGCCTTGTCTTACCGGCGCACCGCGGATTAAAGCGGCGCGTTCGTAACGCTGGCCTCCAGGATGAACCGCGCGCCATCTGTGCATGCGCGGACCGAGATCGCGATTCGATCCGCCGTCCTCGGGCCGCTACCTGGATGAACTCGAGGAATTGGCGGGCTTCGCCGGGTAGAATGCACAGTTTGCCGCTCGTTGTGGGCGCAGTCGATCCGCAAGAATTTCCGAGAGGTAGGCACGATTCTCCGCGGAGATGCGTTGGATCGCGATTCCACACTCGTACATCCCTTTTGCTCGAGGCTTGACCCACACGATGGCAGCCTGGAGCCGCAGCAGCTGGGGCTGAAAGCGTAAGATCACGTTGAACTCGTGACCGGCGACGCAGTTGTGGTGGGAGAGGACTCGTGCGCCTCCAAGCGAGAGATCGAGCACGCGCACCCCGTGGGTAGGACTTCCAATTGGGGCGCTCGCGGTCATGATGCCCGTGGTGTGGATGCGGACGCGGGGGGCGTTTCGCGGATCGGAGCGGTATTCGGGGAGAGGATGGGCGTCGTCGGGAGACATGGGGTTCCACCTTGAGATGAATGCAAAACCCATGACAGGCGCGTTGGCTCCAGACCTCCGGTCGTCCTTCGGGCTTTGGCGGCGCGCGAGCGGGCCACGTTCGCTTATGGGACGGGGGGTTCGTCGGCGAGCGCCTCGGCCGCGCCCTGCGGGACACCGGACTCGTCCCGCGCGCGCGTGACCAGGTCGGCGAGCGTCAAATCTCCGAGATGCTGGTCCGTGGTGTGGTCGGCGCTGGCGAAGATGCTCGAGAGCTCGTCATCTCGAATGTTGGGAAGATCTCGATCAAAGAGCTGGAGGATCCGTCGCAACGAGATGTGCTCGAGGGGTTCTGCGGGGACGTAGCCGCGCTCTCCGTCCACCGATACGAGCAGCCCCGCGTCTTCGAGGAAGTCCACCATTTGGACCGTGCGACCGATGCCGAGACCGAAGCGGTCCGTGAGAAGCTCGATATCCGAAGGCGCGCGGCGCTTGTACCAGTGGTCGGAGATCGCCAGCATAATTCGCGCGGCGGTTCGACCTGGCGTGGACGGGGGCAGCTGTTCGCTGCGCAGCTGCGGAGGGACGAACCCCTCTCGCATCACGTTCTTGCCGTGATGGACCACAAAAGAGACCTCCAGCCCTAACAAAACGAGCATCCATGACATGTAGACCCACACCAGGAACACTGGCCACACGGCGAGGCCGCCGTAGACGCTCTCGTAGGTGCTCATGGACACCCTCGAGACATACAGACCGAACGCGAACTTCCCCAACTCAAACAGCGACGCGGACACCAGCCCCCCGGTGATCGCGGCTCTCCAGGACACCGAGGTGTTCGGCATGAATCGATTTAAGAAGATCAGCGCGAGGGTGGTCGTGAGGTAGGGGTTCACGAACACGGTCTCGGTGAACTTGTTGAGCAGCGGCTGCGCGAAGCTGTAGAGCACCACGATGGGAGCCAGGCTCGCGAGCGTGTAGAACATCGTGAACTTTGTGATCATGCGGCGCCGGCGCTTCACGCGCCACAGCTCGTTGGCGGTGCTCTCGAGGGTGGCGAACAGCCAATACGCGAGCACGATGACCACGAGCAGGCCCCATCCATCGAGTTGATCCACGTTGGCCCGGGCGCCCACCTCGATGATGGTGTCGGTCACCTCATCGGCTCTCGTGGTGTCGGGCACCAGCGACGCCGCGACCATCTCGAGGAATTTCCTCCCGAATGCCGGATCGATGAGCCGCACAAAGAACAGCACGACGGAGGTGATCGGGACCATCGAGAGCAGCGTCTCCACCGTCAAGGTCGCGGCGAGGCCCGTGCAGCGATCGATCCGCAGCCATCGGCGCAGGACGTAGACGAAACTCAGCCATGACGCCCGCGCCGGTGTAGGGTCGTACTCTGGGAGGGTGGGTGCGAGCCACTCTCGTATCTTCTGGGCCCTCCCCCGCAGTCGGCGAGGGACGCCGTTGCGCGAGATAGGAGGTGGCGGTGAATCGGACATGGGCCTCGGGGGGGCGACGGCGGCTAGTTCATGGCCTCGGCGCTCTGCGCCGGCTTCTTCTGCGCGCCGGTGGTCCGCCGCGAGGGCTTCTTAAGTTTCTCCCGGAGGGGCGCGGCCTGGGCTTCGACGAGCTCTCGGAGTTGCCCGAGATCGCGCTCTAGACGCGAATGCAGCTTCTCGTCGATGCCGTCGAGGTCCGGCAGCATCTCGGCGAGCTTGCGGGCCGCGCCGCTCGCTCGTTGGAGCGCCGCGAGCTGGTCGGCACCCTTTGGTTTGGGAAAAATGACCGAGTCGAAGCGCTTGCGCAGCTGCGCGACCGGCTGTCCCTCGTCGAAGACGGCGGAGGAGAGCTCTTCCATGACGCCAGCGGATACGCGGGGCGGGGCCAGCTTCCCCTGGCGATTCTTTCTCGGCGCCTGCGGTCCATCATCGTCGGGTTCACCGTCGCCCATGACCTTCGCGTAGTAGTCGATGGCCTCGTAGCTCGGGATGGTCTTCGCGACGCCGTCGCGGGCGAGCACCTGCGGAGCGTGCCGTTTGAGGGTGGAGAAGCTGATGGTCAGTTTCTCGACGGTCGCCTTGTTGAGCGTGAGTTCGTTCTTGCAGTAGACGAAGAAGTCGTCGTAGCCCCACTTGCGGAACGCGCCCTTCTTGCGCACGGTGCAGAGCGTCTCGGCGAGCTCGATCCACGAGCGCCGGAACCCCTGGGCCTTCTTCACCGCCTCGAGGCGTCTGGGATCTCCGCCGGTTTTCTCCAACAGGAGAGCGAGGTCATCGAGCTTCTTTGTTGCGCGCGCCATGTCCGCGAATAGTACACGAAGCGCCGCGTATTGACGGCGGAGGCGAGGCCGCTCGGCGGCCCCCAACAGGCGGCCCAGGTCACCCAAGGCGAGAGGTGGTACGATGCTGCCCGCCCATGCGTATGCGCCCGCTTCCACCGCTCCCTTGGAGATTCGCCGTCGCCGGCGCCTTCTTGGCGACGTTTAAGATGGTGGCGGTCGCCGAGGCTGCCGCGCCGGCGCCGAGCGACGCGCCTGACCTTGGGGAGGCCGCGAACGATCCAACGAAGGCCCAAGCCGCGACCGCCCTGGATCCGGGAGATCTCTCCGAGGACGCGGGCGCGGAGGCCAAGGGGTCGCTGTATGCGGTGGTGGAGGAGGAGGCGAGCGCGCATGAGCGAGCGGGGCGCTTCGTGGAGGCCCTCGCCGCGTGGGAGCGGCTCGCGGACTCGGGGGAGGCGCTGACCCCGGCGCAGCGCGCGGAGCGGGAGGGAGCGACGACGCGTCTGGCCGCCTTGGCGCGCGGGCGAGCCGTCGACGATCCTGCGTCGACGCAGCGTGAGGTTCTGGACTTTCGGCGCGCTGGCGCCGAGCGCTCGACCCCGGCCCCCCTCGATACGAGGACTCCGACCTCCGAGGGCAAGCCCAACCGGGTGGTCGATCAGTGGTACTTCTGGGTCGCGGTGTCCTTGATCGCGGCGAGCGTGGGCACCATCGCTGGGCTCGCCATTCAATCGGCGACGAACCCAGGTGGGGTTGACGGAAGGGCCGGCGTCGCCGCCCAGCCCGCGGCACCATCCGCCGCCCTGGTGCGATTTTGATGGTCGGCCGTCGTTGGTGGAGACGCGAACTGGCCCGGTCCCGCGCGGCCGCATGGTTCGCGCTCGCGGTGCCGGTCATGGTCGGCGCGGGCTGCGTCGAGCACGAGACGTCGGCGGGGTATCGGTCGGTCGCCGGTGACCAGGCGTGGCGATGGGAGGGCGGGGCTCGGTTGGTGTTGCGGTCGCTGCCACAGATCATCCGTCCGAGTGAACCATTTAATATTGAGCTTGAGCCCCTCGTAGGGCGCGACGTCGCGCGCGCGTGTCGCGTGGAGGTGAGCGCGAGACCGCCAGAGGACGCCGCTCGTCGCCTCGTGAACCGTGGCCGTCCAGATCGCCTCCTCGAAGACCCGCGCACGGTCGTCGTGGTGCGGCCGATCACGCCGGGTGAGGCGCTGACCTTCCCGGTGGCGCTGTCGGACGAGTGGGTGTGGCGGACCGCGAGCATCGAAGCGCAGCTGCTTTGTGGTGATGGTGTGTTGGAGGTGGTCGAGGGAGCAGCCAGGGAGGGGCGGGGCCCGTTCGCGGGGGCGCGGACCGTGGCCACCCTCGGCGTCGTCCCCACGGCGGGCGCCGGACGAACGGTGAGCGCGCCCCGGATCGCGGCGCCGATCACGGTCGATGGCGTCCTCAACGAGGCGGTGTGGCAAGACGGGCGATGGCCGCTGTACGAGAGCCGTTTCTCAGGGGTCACCGCACGTCATGGCGGTCAAGAGACAGCGGTGAAGATGGCGTGGGATGAAGAGTTCCTCTACGTCGCCGGGGCGCTGACGGACGCCGACATCGTGTCGAGCTTGGAGGGTCGCGACGCCCACCTGTGGACGGAGGACGTGCTCGAGGTCTTTGTCTTCTCGAAGGAGGGAGCCGGATATCTCGAAATCCAAGGATCCCCCGACGGCGACTTGTTCGACGCGTCGTTCACCGGGCATCGTCAAGGTGGCCCCGCGTGGGATGGCGGAGCCAAGACCGCGGCATCTGTGCAGTATGCGGCGACCGATTCTCGCCAGGAACTCGGATGGCAGGTCGAGTTCGCGCTACCCTGGCGCGACGTGTGTGCTCACACGGACGCACCATGTTCGCCCGCGCCCAACCAAACCATCAAGGTCAACGTATTCCGGATCGACAAGAGCCGGGGGGGGCGATCGTTTGGCAGCGCGTTGGCGCCCACGTGGAGCGCCGATTTCCACCTCGCCAGCGCCGCCGCGACGGTTCGATTGGTCGCGGATCCGTAGCCGGTCCACTTCGGCGAGCGTGGTGTCGGCGGCTGCGGCGCGGGCTGCTCGCCTCGTTCGCGCTCGTAGGGTGCGGGCGGCCTGGCGAGGCGACGCAGGCTCCGGCGAACTCGGGTCGCGCGGTCGATGATCCAGGAGCCGGCTTGGAGCGCCGGGAATTTCATCCGTCCGAGGAGGCGGCGATCCAATATGGCGAAACCTCGATGTTTCGGCCCAACGCCGCGGAGCGCTCCCTGCTCGCTGTGCTCTCCAACGAGGCGCGTATCCACGACCCCGCGTTGAGCGCCATGGCTCGCTCCTTGGCTGTCGGTGCGCCGAGCGCCGGAGAATTCCCCGCGGGCCTGGTCTCCGGTCTGCTCGCGTGGCACGGGCTCCCGGATCCTCCGCCCTCGGTGTTCGTGGTGGAGGCGGACCACGCGACGTGCGCGCGCGACCCGTCTCACGAGGCGTGTGGGGCCTCGATGGACGCGCTCGTGCGAGAGGCGAGCTCGTCGCTCCCGGAAGGCGAGGGGGCGCTGTTTGGCGTGGGCGTGGCGACCACCGACGAGGGGCGCTCACGCCTCATCATCAGCTACCTCAAGCGGGCGGTGGATCTGCGGCCTGTGCCTCGCGCGGCGGCGCTCAACGCCCGCGTGCCGATTCGCGGCGTGCTTCTTGGGCGGCGGCGAGCCCCGCGAGTCGAAGTGGTCGACGGCCGCGGGAGCTTGCAACGACTCCCCGCGGTGCTCGGGAGCGACGGCAGCTTTGACGCCTCCTTTGTGTGCCCGAGCGAGCCCGGCGTGGTGCAGGTGGAGGTGTTATGCGAGGGCAGCCACGGGGTGGAGGTGGCCGCGAATTTTCCGGTGGCGTGCGGTGAACAACTCCCGGACGCGGTCAGCTATCTCCGGGAGCGCCCGGCCGAGTACGCTTCGACGCAGCAGCTCGCGCGCCGACTCTACGAACTCGCCAATGAAGTGCGCGCGGAGGCGGGTCTTGCTCGACTCCAGTGGAGCGAGGAAGCCGCGAGAGTCGCGAGCTCGCACAGCGAAGATATGGTCGAGCACCGCTACGTCGGACACATCTCTCCGCGATCTGGGAGCGCGATAGAGAGGTTCGCCGGGGCACAGCTCCGCGGCGCTGTGATTCGCGAGAACGTCGCGCGGGGATACGGACCGCATGAGATCCATCGGAGCCTGATGGACAGCCCGAGTCACCGGGCCAATATTTTGGCGGACGACGTGACCCACCTCGGGATCGGTGTGGTGCTCAGCCCGCCGGAGACGCCCGCCGAGATCGCGCCGGTGCCGATCTATGTCACCCAGAACTTCTACCGGGAGTCGGGGGCTGGACCCGCGGGCGACCTCACCGCGAGCGTCCTCTCGGCGGTGAGCTCGACGCGGGCCAAGCGCGGCCTCGCGAACGTCAGGGTGAACGGCGCGCTCACTGGAATCGCGACGGAGTTGGCGGCGCGGATCGCAGGTGGCGAGGACTCGTTGGGCGGATACGAACAGGCGGCGTTCAACCTCGGCTTCGCTGAGATCGCGCTTCACCGCGCCTTCGCGAGCGAATATGAGGCGTTGGCCATGGCCGACTTTGTCGGCGTCCAGGTGGCGCTCAACGAGGCGTGGGGGCTCGCGGTGAGCCGGGTAGAGAGCGGCCCGCGCGCAGGTCAATTCGCGCTCGTAGTGCTCAAAGCTCGCCACTGAGGGCGAGCGGCGGGCGGCCAATCTGTGCTTGGGTTGAGCGCCGCGCTCGGCTAAGGTTCCGCCGATGTCGACCCCGCATCCAGCCTCGCCCGAAGCGCGCACGACGATCGTCTTGGGCGTGATCGGTGGCTCCGGCTTGTACGCCATGCCTGGCCTCGAGCGGGTGGAGACACGGGCGCTGACGACCCCGTTTGGTGAGCCCTCAGGGCCGCTCACTGTGGGCGAGCTGCCACGAGGCGGAGGAGCGGCTCCGCTCAAGGTGGTGTTCGTCCCTCGGCACGGGGTCGGGCACGTCCTGTTGCCCGGTGAGATCAACGCGCGCGCCAATATTCACGCGCTCAAGCAGCTCGGCGTCACCCATGTGCTGAGCGTGAGCGCGGTGGGCTCCCTACAAGAAGAGATTCCCCCGGGCGACGTGGTGATCCCGCGTCAGTTCATCGACCGCACCAAGGGGCGGCCGTCCACGTTCTTTGGGGACGGCGTCGTCGCCCATGTGCAGTTCGGTCATCCCATCGATGACGGGCTCGCGACCTCGCTCAAGCAGGCGCTCGCAAAAGAGCAGGTGCGAGTGCACGACGACAAGACGATGATCGTGATGGAGGGGCCGGCGTTCTCTACCAAGGCGGAGTCGCTGCTCTACCGCTCGTGGGGCGCCGACATCATCGGGATGACGGCGTTGCCCGAGGCGAAGCTGGCCCGCGAGGCGGAGCTCGCGTACGCGATCCTCGCCACGAGCACGGACTACGATTGCTGGCACGAGGAGGAGGAGGAGGTCACCGTGGAGGCGGTGCTCGCCGTCTTGCGCGCCAACGTCGCGCTGGCGCAACGAACGGTGGCCGCGCTCGCGCGCGCGCTCCCCGAGGACGTCGCGTCGCTGCCGTATCCGCGCGCGCTGGACAACGCGATCATGACGGCCCCGAACCTCGTCTCCGCGGAGCGCCGCGCCGCGCTCGATCTGATCTGCGGTCACCACCTCGCAGAAACCAACGACTGAAGCACACGAAGCACAGGGAATCTCATGTCCAACTCAACATCGAATCATCTATTGGTCGTCGGAAGCGTCGCCATCGACTGGATCATCACCCCCGAGGCTGAGCGAGAGGAGAGCGTCGGCGGCTCGGCGACTTATTTCGCGATGGCCGGAGGAGGCCTCGCGCCGATCCAGCTCGTGGGTGTGGTCGGAGAAGACTTCCCTCGCGAGGCCGTCGCTGATCTCGAGGCGCGCGGCGTGGACGTCGACGGGCTCGAGACCATCGACGGGGGGCTCACCTTCCGGTGGAAGGGCCGCTATCACGAGAATATGAACGACCGCGACACGCTGGAGACGCACCTCAACTGCTTCGAGCACTTCAGCCCCAAGCTGCCCGAGACCTACAAGAACACCGCGCATCTGTTCCTCGCGAATATCCAGCCCAGCCTGCAGCTGCAGGTGTTGGACGCCATGGCCGAGCGGCCCGCGGTGGTCGGCCTCGACACCATGAATCTGTGGATCGACATCGCCAACGAGGACCTGCTCAAGGTGCTCAAGCAGGTCGACATCTTGATGATCAACGAAGAGGAGGCCCGCCAGCTCTCGGGCGAAGACAGCCTGCTCGCGGCCGCCAAGAGCGTGCGCGCGATGGGTCCGAGCACCCTCATTATCAAGCGGGGCGAGTATGGCGCCATGTTGTTCGGACCCAAGGACGAGGATATTTTCTCGGTCCCAGCGATGCCGCTCGCCAAGGTGGTCGATCCCACGGGCGCCGGCGATTGTTTCGCGGGGGGCTTCATGGGCTACCTCGCCAAGCAGGGGACGGGGCTCACCTCCGCCAACCTTCGCACCGCGATGATGTGGGGTTCGGTGATGGCGAGCTTCTGCGTGGAGGGCTTCTCCTACGATCAGCTCCGCGGGCTGGAAGAGAGCGCCATCGCGAGCCGCTTCGAGCAGTTTGTGCGGATGTGCGAGCTCCCGCGCTGATGCGGGGCGGGGCGCCGACGCTCAGTCCTCGTCCACAGCGAGGCTGATGCGCAAGACCGTGAGGGTGACGGCGAACAGCCCGAGCCCACGGATCGCCCACGCGCTCGCGGCGTGATCGGCGAAGGCGAGCCCCACGGCGGCGGCCCCCAGGGAACACGCGATGGTCCCGATCCACGCCACCGCCCCCAAGGTGAGCGGGAGCAGGCGCCGCCGCGATTGCGCCAGGGCGGCGAGCAGCGGGCGCGGACCGTAGCGGCGGGTCGCTCGACCGTCGACGATCATGGCGCGGGCGTGATCATGGATCGGCATGGTCAAGGCCCACAGCGCGGCGCCGACGAGGAAGCCTGCGGACCGCCCCATACCCGCGCCGACCAGCGCGCACGGGATCGCGAGTAGCAGTCGCAGCACGCTCACCCAGATCGCGCTGGTCAGCATGGCGGGGGCCCAGCGAATCGCGTGGTTGACGAAGGCGCCGATGGAGCCCGGCGCTCGCAGGTGGGCGAGGACGCCGCCCACGGTGATCACGTTCGCGAGCGTCCCGAGAATCAGGGCGGTGGTGAGGAGGGTGGCGATGCCTGCGACGGCCGCCGGGCTCTCTCCCAGGACGCTGAACAGGGCCGGGAAGAACCCCTCCGCGCCGCGCGTGTACCCACGCATGGCGACGGCCACGCCGGCACTCCCGAGCTTCCCGGCGAACGCCGCGAGCCCCATCCTCACGACCGCGACGCCGAGGATGCACCACGCGCCCCTGCGCAACGCCGTCGAGAGTTTCACAGCAGCCCCCCGTTCAAGAGGGCGGTGGCGAGCCCCTCGATGACCCGACCCCAGGGCGCGCTGAGGCCGTCCTCGCGGGTTTCCTCGCGCGGTCCCCAGCGGATATTGTCGTGGCGGATTCGTTCGATCAACAGCTTCCCTGCGGGATCGAGGGTGACCCGGTCCACCCTGCGCTCGGCGAAGACCAGCTCCGTGACCCGGGCTTGTCCGTCCCAGATGACGAGCTCTGGATCGGCGTCGCGGAATTCCACGAGCACCTCCACCGGGAGCTGAAAGTCGCCGTCCCGCACGATTTTGACCACGCTCTCCACGTCCTCCACGGGGAGCTTGGAGACCGGTGTTTTCTTCGCACTCTTCCCCTCCTCACCGGAATCTCCGGCCCCGTCCTCGGCGCCCTCCGGAGGATCGTGGCTGGCGGCGGAGCCGTAGTGGCGGTGGAGCGTGCTCTGGCCGTCGTGTTCGTGACGGTAGAAGCCGTCTTTTTTGATCTTGCGCTGGGTCTTGATGCTGGCGACCAAGAAGTTCACGGTCCTGGTGGATCGCAGCGCCTGGTCGAGGTAGGCGCGGACGTCGAAGTGGACCGCGTCCGGCCCCTCGGTGAGTGGGACCCTCGCGCCCACCTCATCGACGAGGATGTCCTCGAGTTTCTTCCCCGTGGGGTGACGGAAGCGGGTCTCGTCGACGTAGCGGCGCATTCCGCGATCGAAGGGCCCCGCGCCCACGACGGCGCGGAGGGTGTAGAGCACCGCGGCGGCCTTGCCGTACGCGGTCGCCCCGTAGCCCCGCCCGCTGGCGCCGAATTCAGAGGCGGGCTTGTCGACCTCTTCGCGATCCGCGGGTCCGGCGTTGGAGAGGCGGCCAAAGTCCCTGACGGTGATGGGGTGACCGGCGATGCGCGCGACCCAGGGGTTCGGGCCGTAGGCGTCCTCGTAGGCGAGGTAGTTGGCGAAGGTGTTCACGCCCTCGTCGAGCCACGGCTGATCGTGCTCGTTGGAGGCGACGAGCCCTTGGAAGAACTGGTGCCCGAACTCGTGGACCGTGACGAAGATGCCGGTGAAGCGCTCTTCGAGCAACCACGTGGGGGGGGCGCCGGGTCGCGTCGCGCGTCCGCCCGTGGTGTAGAGCGTGGGGTATTCCATCCCGCCGGCGCCGGAGGCTTTGGCAGGCGGATGCACGATGGTGATGGTGGACCAGGGATACGGACCGAAGCGCGCCTCCATCGATTTCAAGGTCCAGATCTGGGCGTCCATATGGACCTCCGCGTCGCGGGCGTATTCCGGGGCGAGGAGCTGGCGGATGCGGATGCCCTCGTAGTCCCCCCAGTGTTCGACGAGGTCTGGATCGGCGACCCACGCGAAGTCGTGCACCATCTCCGCTTGATAGGTGTAGTGGCTGCGTCCGTCCTCGACGCGGGTGTCGGTGAGGATGCCCGTGGCGCCCACCACCATCTCCTCGGGCACGTCGAGGTGGACCTCGTAGTCGCCGAAGTCCGCGAAGAACTCGCTCCACGCCGTAAACTCGTGGGCTTGCCAGCCCTCCTCCTCCGAGAGCACGCCCGGCTTTGGGAACCACTGCCCCGCGAAATGAAAGTCGTCGGCGTAGCCGGTGCGCGCGAACACGCGGGGGAGCTTGGTGGTGAAGTCGAGCTCGAGGGTGATGTCTTCGCCGGGTCCCACGGGTCGCGGGAGGGTGACGGACATGAGGGAGGGGTCTTCCAGCTCCGACCACGCCAGCACGGTGCCAGGGCCCCGCCCGCCCTCGAGATCACCGACGCCCTCGGTGCTCATGGCGCGGACCTCGGCGATGTCGATATATCCCCACGCGTCTTCGCCGAGCTCGTCACCCCGAAACGAACCCCGGCCCGCAGACATCCACCGGGTGTCGGAGGCGCGGAAGGCGTTCATGTACAGGTGAAACGGCATGAAATCGACGGTGCGTTGGGTCCGGTTCGTCCAGCGCATCGTCACGGTGCCGGCGATCTCGTGGGCGTCGGCGTCGAGGCGAGCGTCGATTAAAAAGTCCACGACGCGCGCGTCCGCAGGGACCGATCCGCGCGTCGCCTCCGGGCGGAGGGCGGAGGTCGGCTCTTCCACGGGTGATGAGGGCGGCACCCCGACCGTGGCGTCGCACCCCAAGACTCCGACGTGCAGGAGCGCTGCGGCGACGGATGAACGACTGAATCGACGCAGCCGAATTCGTTCACGCGCGTTGTCAGAAACCATCGCCGGATGCTACCACCGTCTTCCTAAGTCGTGAGCGGAGAGGTAGACTCGCTCCGTGACCGGGCGATTGCTGACGGAAGAGGAGCTTGTCGCGGCGGCCGAGGAGCTCGGTCGTCGCTGCCGTGGCGGCGAGGTCATCTTGCTCGACGGCGCGATGGGGGCGGGGAAGACGACGTGGACGCGGGGGCTCGCGCGCGGGCTTGGGATCGTGGCTGTGGAAGAGGTGCGGAGCCCAACCTTCACCGTGTGCATGGAGCACACGGGTCGCGTTGATTTGGTGCACGTCGATTTGTTTCGACTCGGCGAGGAGGGGCACGCCGGGGGCCTCTCGGCGGCGTTCGAAGCCCTCGGTCTCGACGACGCCGCCGTGGGCCGCGCCGGGGCGGTCACGGTGGTCGAGTGGGCCGAATTATGGGCGGCGCCTCCGTTGTCCGCGCTACGCATCCACTTGAACAGACCAAAAAACGTCACCGATTTGCGCGAGATCACGGTGACTCGAGGGGTGTCTTGGAGCGAAGGATGGCCTCCGTAGCGGCGAGAGTTTGAACTGTAAACATTTGTAATTGCAACGGTTTCTAAGGTTTCAGCGACTCGAACGGCGCAGCGACTCGCTGGCGATAAGGCGATAGATGGCCATAGCTGCCGTTTTTCGGCCTAATTTTTCGTCCGAGGAGGCCCCGAGGGGTTTATGCTTTGGAGGCTCGGTGCCTCACCGAGAGGTTTAACGGCAACAGAACAAGAGAACAAAGGACAATCGAACGATGGCGAAAGCGAACAAATCCAAAGAAATCGTGGTGGTAGGCTCCAAGGTCAAGGACGTGATCCGAGACGCAGGCCTGCGAAGTGACGGCGGCCTCGTGGCGGCTGTGTCGGACAAGGTCCACCAAATGCTTGCAGAAGCGGTCACCCGCTGCAAAGAGAACGGTCGCAGCACGGTTCGACCCCACGACCTCTAGGTCGTCTTTGTCACGCAACTACAAGAGCCGTCCTTTGGGGCGGCTCTTTCCGATTTGATGCAGTGCTTTGTCACAACGCCCGCGGGGCACGAAGAGCTCGTTCACGAGGAGCTCACGGCGCTCGGCATCGAGGACGTGTCTCGCACACGCGGCGGCGTAAAATTCGACGGCACGCTCGCGCAGGCGTACGAGGCGTGTCTGTGGATTCGCACGGGGAGCCGCGTGCTGGTGCGAATCGCGAGCTTCAGCGCGGACACACCGGACAAGTTGTACGCGGGGGCGGGTGGCGTTGTGTGGTCGGAGCACTTTGGCGTGGAAGACAGCTTCGCGGTCTCGGTGACCGGCACCTACGGAGAGCTCAAAGATGAGCGGTTCTCAGGGCTGAAAATCAAGGACGCCATCGTGGACCAGTTCCGCTGACGGGTCGGGGCTCGGCCCAGCGTGGACGCGGAGGCGCCCATGTGCTCCATTCGCGCTCGTATTCACCGCGGGCACGTGGCGATCTATATCGACGTGAGCGGTCCACCGCTGCATCGACGGGGGTACCGAACCGCGGCGGGGCCAGCGCCGCTGCGCGAGACCGTCGCGAGCGCGGTGCTCATGCGCGCGCGTTGGCCCGCGATGGCGCGGGAAGGGGCGACGCTGCTCGATCCCATGTGCGGCGCGGGCACGCTGCTGGTGGAAGGCGCGTGGATGGCGATGGACGTGGCGCCGGGGCTGCTGCGGGATTCATGGGGGTGGGCCCACTGGCGCAAGCACGACGCCGCGGCCTGGACGCGGGTGGTGACTGCGGCGCGAGAGCGGGCCGCGTCAGGTGCCGCTGCGTGCCGCTGCACCTTCGAGGGCTTTGACGCAGATGAGGAGGTGCTGGACATCGCGCGAGACAACCTTGAGCGGGCAGGCTTGGAGACGCAGGTGCGATTGCAGCGGTCCTCCATCGAGCACGTCGTACCGCAGGCGAGCGGGGGCTTGCTGGTGGTCAATCCTCCCTACGGCGCGCGGCTCGGCGAAGAGGCAGAGGCCCTGGAGACGTTTGGTGTGCTCGGCGAGACGCTCCGTCGGTCGTTCGTGGGTTGGAAGGCGAGCGTGCTGGCGGGGGATCGCGGGCTCGGCGTCCGGCTTGGGATACGAGCGGATCGTAAGAATGTCGTACATAACGGGCCGATCAAGTGCGACCTGTTGCACTTTGAAATCAGCCAAGAGCTCGTCGACGGTGCGAAGGCCAGGCGTGCTCAGTGGCAGGAGACGGTGGATGAGGAGCCCGTAGAGAATCGCATTCGCAAGAACCTTCGACGGCTCAAGTCATGGATCGGCAAAGAGTCGCCGGACTGCTATCGAGTCTACGACGCCGACATCCCCGAGTTCAACGCGGCCATCGACCGCTACCCAGGCGCGGTCGTGGTGTTCGAGTACGAGGCGCCCGCCGAGGTGTCGCGCGCGAAGTCCAGCGCGCGCTTGGACGCGGTCGTGCGCGCCGCCGCGAAGATTTTTGATCTCCCGGTAGAGGAGGTCGTGGTCAAGCGGCGGAGGCGACAGCGTGGGGACGCGCAATATGAACGCATGGAGCGCGCGGGTGAGCGCCTGCAGGTGATGGAAGGCGCCGCGAAGATCCTCGTCAATCTCCGTGACTACCTCGACACCGGCTTGTTCTTGGACCACAGGCCGATCCGGAGGTGGTTGTTTGAGAACGCGCGCGACAAAAGGTTCCTCAACCTGTTCTGCTACACCGGCGTCGCCACGGTGCACGCGGCCATCGGCGGCGCGAGGACCACGACCAGCGTGGACCTCTCCTCGCGATACTTGGACTGGGCCGCCGACAACCTGCGGCTCAATCGTTGCAGCCCGCGCACGAACGCCCTCATTCGCGCGGACGCGATGGAGTGGATGGACACGGCCATCGAACGCGAGGAGCGCTGGGATCTGCTGTTCGTCGACCCACCCACCTTCTCCAATTCCAAGCGAATGGAGGGGACCTTCGACGTCCAGAGAGACCACGAGCAGCTCTTGTCGCAGGTGGCGCGCCTGTGCGCGCCTGGTGGCGAGATCGTGTTCTCCACAAATCGCCGTCGCTTCCGACTCGCTGAATCGTTGAGCGACACCATGACGGTGGAGGATGTCACCGAGTGGAGCCTCCCCGCTGACTTCACGCGACAACGCAAGGCGCACCACTGTTTTCGCCTGCGGCCGCGCGGCTGAGCGAGGAGACCGCGGGGCTCAGCCGCTCGAAGGCGCGGGGCCTTCGTCCATGGGGGCCTCTTCCACCTCCCAGCGCTCAAACACGTCCGGCTCGTACTCGATCTCCGAGATGAAGCGGGACGGCCGAAGCAAGCGCGCCGGGCCCGCCGCGGCCTCTTCGATGGTGGGGTAGGTCAAATACAGCTCGTCCGCGGCGCGGGTCACCGCCACATAAAACAGGCGCCGCTCCTCCTCGACCTCGGAGGGGACCTTGGCCGACATGGGCGAAGGGAACTTGCCCTCGGCGAGATGAATGAGGAAGCAGATCGGCCACTCGAGCCCCTTTGCCTGATGAATGGTGGTGAGGACGAGCTTGTCATCGGGCGCGTCGGTGGCGAGCACTTGGCTCGCGGAGATACCCGAGATCAAGGCGAGCTCGGCGAGGAACGACGAGGCGTCTTCGTAGCGTTGGGCGAACGCGGCCAGGTTCTCGAGATCCTCGCGGCGGTCTTTGGCGTTGGGGAATGCCCGGTCGACGTACTCGCCGTACTGTCCCTCGACGACCGCGCGGATGACCGCCGCGGGCGACCGGTGCTCAGGCGCTTCGATGGCCTCCCACAAGGTGGCGAGGTGCCCGAGGGAGGACTTGCTGCGCGCCGAGCCCATGGCGGACCGCGCCCGCAGCGTGGACGCGGAAGGGGGAGGGGGGACCTCCTCATCACCCACGAGCGCGTCCATGACCTCTTGAGCGGTCTGTTGTCCGACCCCGGGCCACAGCTTAAGCAACCGCATCCAGGCGAGCTCGTCGCGGGGGTTCTCGCGGGCTCGGAGGTAGGCGACGACGTCCTTGACGTGGGCTTGCTCAAAGAAGCGGATGCCGCTGCGAATCGCGTAGGGGATCTGCCGGCGGGTGAGCTCCACCTGCAATTCCAAGCTGTGCGCGTGGTTCCGATAGAGCACCGCGATCTTCCTCAGCGGGATCTGCTGATCGTGATGGAGCTCCAGCACCCGCTGCGCGACAAATTCTGCCTGCTGGTAGGGGTCACGCAGCCGCAGCAGCGCGGGTTTTGGCCCCCCCTGTCGGACGGCGCGGAGCTCTTTGCGGTGCTGCTTGCGGTTGTAGTCGATGCTGCGATTGGCGAGCGCGAGGATCTCCGGCGTCGAGCGATAGTTGATGGTCAGCTTCATGACCTCCGAGCCCGGATGCCGCGCGTCGAACTGAAAGATCTTCGAGAAGTCGGCGCCACGGAAAGAGTAGATCGATTGCGCGTCATCGCCGACGCAGGTGAGGCTGCCGTGCGCCGCGGAGACCTCGTCCACGATGGCCCCCTGGAGCGCGTTGATATCTTGGTACTCGTCCACCAGGACGTGCCGGTAGGTCTCGCGCATCGCGTCGCCGACGTCGCGCAAGGAGGGGTCTGTGAGGAGCTGATACCACCCGGTGAGCAGGTCATCGAAGTCGCACACGTTCAGCTGTCGCTTGCGGGTCTCAAAACGATTGGCGACCCTCTCAATGCTCCGCGCGTGGTCGAGGAACTTGGGGAACCGCGCCTCCAGCGTCGCTTGCAAGGAGCACTGCATGCCGCGCCGGAGGCTGGTGATGCTCGACAGCACCTTGGGGCTCGGGAACCGTCGCGAGGTGAGGAGCGTGGCGCCAAGCTCCGCGATCACGCTCGACAGAAGACCGCGCGCGTCTTCTGGATCGAGGATGCCAAAGTCCGGGGTCAGCCCGAGCCGCTCTGCGTGCGTACGCAAGACCTTGTTGCCCACGTGGTGAAAGGTCCCCGCGGCGGCCCGACCCATGTCCATCGCGATGAGGCCCTCCACCCGCGCGGTCATGTCTTTCGCCGCGCGGTTGGTGAACGTGACGAGCATGAGCCGTTCGGGCGGACAGCCCATGGCCACGAGCCTCGCCACTCGGTATGTCAGCGTGCGCGTCTTCCCAGTCCCCGCGCCGGCGAGCACCAGGAGCCGCTGGGCGGGCGCCTCGACCACACGGCGCTGCTCCGGGTTGAGATCTTTGTCCAGATCAAAGGGGACCCTCGCAGGTCCGGTGCGTTTGATGACGTACTTCAACGAGCACGTCCATGGTCGCAGCGCTCGCTCGTGGTGTCCATCGACCGCGGGGCAAAACGATGTTGCATCTGCGGTCAGATATTGGATCATGCGGGCCTCGTGGAGACACTCAAAGAGATCCTCTTGTCTGGGGAGCGCCGAAGCGCCGTCATCGCAAGCACCGTGGACCTCGTCGGTAGGCGTGTCGCAGCCACCAAGGGGGTGGCGGGCATGGCCGCGCGGGGCGGTCTCGGGGTCGTGAAGAGGGTCAGCCCGACCTTTGTGGAGGACGCGGTGTCGAGCTTGCTCCCTGACTTCGTGGGCGCGCTCGAGCCGTTCTTTAGCGAACTCAAACACAACGGCGCAGGGGCGCGGGAGCTCGGCGGATTTTTAGGCGCGCGAGACAGCGCCGTCGCGGACGCGCTCTTGGGGGTGACGGACGAGAAGATCTCCGACGCGCGGCCAGCGGTTCAGTCGGCGTATCGGCGCATGCGAGGCGCGGCCCACGAGCACGTGCGGGACGCCGTGCCCGACCTTGGCGACGTGCTGAGCGAGCACCTGCCCTGACCCGAGGCGCTTTGACGAAGGGCGCGGCCGGCTAGTTCAAGACGCGCAGCTTGGGGCGCCCGCTGTCCGTGGAGCGGACGACCGGGGGCGCCGCGGGCCGGCTCATCTCTGGGCGCTCGGCGCCGCAGCTGCGACCGCGCAGGCCGAGCTGCTCCAGCATGCGCAGGTCGTCTTCGACCGAGCGGTTGGCCGTGGTCAAAAAGTCGCCCACCATCATGCCGGAGGCGCCCGCGGCGAACATCAGGGGCGTGAGCTGGCCGAGGTGCATGCGCCCAGCGGCGATGAAGATATTTTGTCTAGGGAGGGCCAGCCGGAAGCACGCGATGGCGTGGAGCATCTCGAGCGGGGTCATGGGCTCGATCTTCTCCAGCTTCGTGCCCTCGATGCTCACGAGGAAGTTGATCGGGACCTCGTCGACGTCGAGGTCCCGGAGGGCGACCGCCAACTCAGCGCGGTGGACCGGCGCTTCACCCATGCCGACGATGCCGCCGCTGCACGTTCGGAGCCCGAGCTCCTTGGCGTTCTTGATGGTCTGGATTCGCTCGTCGTAGGAGTGAGAGCTCACGACGCTGTCGAAGTAGCCGCGCCCCGTCTCGAGGTTGTGGTTGAGCTCGGTGAGCCCGGCGTCCTTGAGACGGGCGAGGCCGTCGCGCGAGACAAATCCGAATGAACCGTGGGCCTCGGTGTGCCCGGCATCTCGGACAGCTCTCACGCCGTCGACCATTTTGTCGAGCGCCACGCTGTCGTCCTCGAGGCCGCGGGTGGCGGTGACGAGCCCGAGCGCCGAGGCGTGTTGGGCTTGTGCCTTCGCGCTGGCCTCCACGACCTCCTCGGGAGCCAGAAACCGTTCGGCGCTGACGTGGGTGGAGAAGTGCTTGGACTGCGAACAAAAGCCGCAGTCCTCGGGGCAGCCGCCTTGCTTCGCGTTGACGATGGAGCACAGGTGCACCTCGTCGGCGAAGTGGGAGCGGCGAATGCGATCTGCGGCGGCCATCAACTCCCACGTGTCCACCTCCCCTGCGAACAGGCGGGTGAGGGTTGGAAGGTCCGCGGCGTCATTTTCGCCCGCGAGGATGCGGTCCGCCAGGGCGTGGGGGGAGAGGGGGCTCAACTCCGACATTGGGGGGACCATAGCAAATGGACGTCGGGCCGGAAGCCCTCTCAAGCGTACTTGGCGTCGGATTGTGGCGCGCATTTGTATTCGCACCTGATCCTGATTTGGACCGTCGCCCGGCGGTTCAACCTGGGCATGGCATCGTGTAGGCTCCAGCCGAGGAGCGCCCCAATCATGGACGTACAGACCCCAGACCTGCCCCCGTTGACCGAGGGATTGAAGGCCGCGACCCACGACGAGCTCGCCCACGCGTTCAAGGAGATGCTGAGAATTCGGCGTTTTGAAGAGAACGCCACCCGCGCCTATACGCGCGGGAAGATCAGCGGCTTTTTGCACCTATATATCGGCCAAGAAGCCATCGCCATTGGCACGAATTTGGCGATGCGGGAGGGGGATCGAATCGTGGCGACCTATCGTGACCACGGATTCGCCCTCGCCCAGGGGTGTGAGCCGGGCGCGTGCATGGCGGAGCTGTTTGGACGCAGCGGAGGCCTCGTCGGCGGCGTCGGCGGCTCGATGCACTTCTTCGACCGTGACAAGGGGATGTGGGGCGGCTACGCCATCATCGGCAACCACGTGCCGCTCGCGGCGGGGCACGCCTTCGCGGCGAAGTATTTATCCGACGGCAAGGTGACGATCTGCTTCCTCGGAGACGGCGCGGTGGGGATCGGCCCGACGCACGAGGGGATGACCTTGGCCGGCCTGTGGGGGCTGCCGGTGGTGTTCGTGGTGGAGAACAACCGCTACTCGATGGGGACGCCGCTCGGTCGGACGCTCCCGGTAGAAGACATCACGCTCCGCGCGCGGGGCTATGGGATGGAGAGCGACCGCTTTGAAGTGACCGATCCCTTCCAGGTCAAAGACAGACTCAAGGTGGCGGTCGACCGCGCGCGGGAGGAATCCAAACCCACGCTGATCGAGCTGCTCACCTATCGCTTCCGCGGCCACTCCATGAGCGATCCAGGCAAGTACCGCACGAAGGCGGAGCTCGACGGGTTCCGGAGCCGCGACCCCATGGAGATGACCCGACGCGCGCTGATCGAGCTTCACGGCGTCAGCGAGGACGCCCTCGAGGCGGTCGACGAGGGCGTGATCGAGGAGATGGACGCGGCGACGGAGTTCGCGGACGCGTCGCCCCAACCGGAGCCGGAGCACCGCTTCAAGAACGTATACGTGGAGGACTAGAACATGGCTGTTTTGCAGATTCGAGAGGCAATTCGCGACGCGATGCGTGAGGAGATGCTCCGAGATGACCGAGTGTTTCTCATGGGTGAAGAGGTCGGTCACTACGAAGGCGCCTACAAGTGTAGCCAAGGGCTCCTCAAGGAGTTCGGCGAGAAGCGGGTCGTCGACACGCCCATCACCGAGACCGGGTTCGCGGGTGTGGGGATTGGCGCCGCGATGTGCGGGTTGCGCCCGATCATCGAGTTCATGACCTTCAACTTCTCCGCGGTAGCGTTCGATCAAATCATCAACAACGCCGCGAAAATCCACCACATGACCGGGGGGCAGTTCCACGTGCCCATGGTGTTTCGTGGCCCGAACGCGGCGGCGCACATGCTCGGCTCGACTCACAGCCAGGCGTTCGACACGTTCTACACGCACATCCCCGGGTTGAAGGTCGTCTCTGTGGCCACACCCAAGGACGCGAAGGGCCTGCTCAAGACGGCGATCCGCGACCCGAACCCCGTGATCTTCTTTGAGAGCGAGGTGCAATACGGCATCAAAGGAGAGGTCCCAGACGAGGAGTACCTGATCGAGTTTGGTGTCGCGGATACGAAGCGCGCTGGTGCAGATGTCACCTTGTTGTGTTGGGGGCAATCCGTCGCGATCGCGCTCGCGGCGGCCGAGCTCGCGGAGCAAAAGGGCGTGGACGTGGAGGTCATCGATCTTCGCAGTCTGAGACCCCTCGACGAACAGACCATCTTTGACTCGGTCCGCAGGACCAACCGCGCGGTCGTCGTGGAGCACGGCTGGCCCTACGGCGGCGTCGGCTCGCATCTGATCGCTCGAATTCAAGAAGAGTGCTTCGACGCCCTCGACGCCCCGGTGCTCAAGGTCGCCTACGAGGATCTCCCCATGTCCTACGCTGAGAATTTGGAACATCTCACCATTCCGCAGCCATCTCGGGTCCTCGAGGCGCTCGAACAGGTGACCTATCGGAGCTAAGATGGTCGAGCACGAGCCCACCCGCGAACAGAACCACAGGAGCGAATTGCAATGCCAGTAGTCGTCGAACTTCCCCGCTTGAGTGACACCATGGAAGAAGGAGTGGTCGCCAAATGGCTGATCAAGGAGGGGGACAAGGTCAAGCGCGGCCAAGTCATCGCCGAGATCGAGACCGACAAAGCGACGATGGAATTTGAGTCCTTCGACGCAGGCACCGTGTTGAAGCTGGTCGCGGGAGAGGGAGAGACGCTCGCCCTCGGCTCGCCCATCGCCGTGCTTGGCAAGGCCGGAGAGGACCCGTCCTCTGCGCTGGCGTCTGCGACCAGCGCCGCAGCGAGCGCGCCTGCCCCGACCGAGGAGGCCGCTCCTGCGGCGGCGCCAGCCAGCCCCGCGCCCACGCGGGCGCCTGCGGTCGAGGTGTCCTCGCCGGCGGCCGTCTCAGTGTCTGAGGATGAGCGCCGGATCCCCGCGTCGCCGGTGGCGCGGTTGATCGCCCGGGAGGCGGGCATCGATCTGCGCGTCGTGTCGGGTTCGGGACCGCACGGTCGAATCGTCAAAGCGGACGTGGAAGGGCACGCCGCCGACCCATCAAATTCGGCGACCCACGCGACCCTCAGCGCCGACAAGGACGAGTTTGGTCGCCCCTACGCCGCGCGCGGAGACGTGACACATCGGATCTCGCAGATGCGCAAGGCCATCGTTCGCAGCATGACCGCGAGCAAGTTCAGCGCGCCGCACTTTTACTTGACGATGGACATTCAGATGGACGCGGCGGCGAAGTTTCGCAGCGAGTGTAATATGTCGATCACCGGCACAAAAATCTCGTTCAATGATCTGGTGGTGGCGGCGGCGGCGAGAGCCCTCCGCTCTCACGCGCGCGTGAACTCGGCCTACACCGAGCAAGGCATCGTGGAGCATGGTGACATCAATATTGGCGTCGCGGTGGCTATCGACGATGGGCTCGTCGTCCCCGTAGTTCGACACGCCGAGCAAAAGACCCTCACCGCCATCTCTCAGGAGATTCGCAGCCTCGGAAAGCGGGCCAAGAACAAGGAGCTCCGCGGCGAGGAGATGCAGGGGGGGACCTTCACCGTCTCCAACCTCGGCATGTTCGGGATCGACGAGTTTACGGCGGTGATCAACCCGGGGGAGGGCGCGATCATGGCGATCGGCGCCGTGCGCGAGGAGCTCGCCCTCGATGAGGACGGCGCGGTGACCCGTTGCCGGCGAATGAAGGTGACGCTGTCGTCGGATCACCGGGTCATCGACGGGGCGGTGGGCGCTCGGTTCCTCGGGTCGTTCAGGGACAATCTTGAGCATCCGATGCGGATGTTCGCCTAGCGAGTTCGCTCGCGACGCCCCGCCGTGACGCCTCCTACTTCCAGGAGACGATATACGAGCTCATGTTGATGTTCGCGCTGTCGCTGGTGCCAGCGGCGTTCGCCCCGTACCAGCCGCGGTAGTCGAGGTCGTTGCTCGCGCCCAGGGTCGCTTCATTCGTGACGTCTTGGATCCAGGGTTGCACCCCCCATCCCGGGCACCACGCCGCGCGTCCGAAGTACCAGCTCCCCCACTGGTTGGGTTGCACGCCCTGGGCGGTGAGTCGCGCGCAGCCCCAGATGTCCGAGTTGCTGGTGAGGGGTTGATAGTCGAGCTCGAAGGCGTCGGCGCCGTTGAGCGTGAATTCATGCCGGTGGTTGCAGTACTCCGCGCAGTTGGAACCGTCGATGCCGTGCCCCGTCACGATGGTGACCAGCTCAACCTTCGCGGCGTCGGCGGGGGGGGTGTAGGCCAGCGTGGTCTTATTGTCGTTGTATGCGGCGTTGAAGGTGCCACCGCCCCACAGGAATTGGATGTCTTGGGGGCGCATGCCCTTGCCCGTATTTCGGAAGCGGAAATACAAGTTGGTCTCTAGCGGGTCGGGGTCGGAGGGAGGATTCCACTCCACACGGATCTTGCGGGCCCCGCCCTCTTGCAGGTACGCGAGGAACGGGCTGGCCTCCAGGAACGCCCGGGTGGGGCGCCAGTAGGAGGTGATGACGCGACCGAGCAGTCGCCGATCGGTGCATGCGTCATCGAGACACAGCTCCACCCCCGCAATTCGATCCCAGTCCGGGCAGCTTCCGCGGTAGGGATGATTGCCCGGGCATTCAAAGTTGAGCTCGAGCTCCATGGTGTCGAAGCTCTGCATGGTCGCCGCGTCGGGGAAGGTGACGTCGATGATCGCGCTCCCCGTTGTGGAGTGGACCGTGTCCTCGGAGGCGGTCACGATGGTGACCGAGTCCTGCTCCGCCTCACGCTTCTTCGCGACCTCGACCTCGTAGTTGAAGTAGTGAGGAGGGAAGGCGGCGTTGTGAAGTTGCGCCGAGGTGTTCGAGCCTGAGGTGAATACGTCGAGCCACCCGCCCTCGCGAATGCGCTGGAACCGGTCGATGGCGACGCACAGACTGTCGCTTTGTCCCGGCAGGCTCGTCATCCACTGGGGGAGTTCGGCCCCGGGCGTGACCACGTAGTGCATGCGATTCGACCACTTCTCATAGAACTCGTCGCCCTGCCCCATGAGGTAGGTCTCGATCCCCGCGGCGATGGGGATGACGGCGTCCTCCGCATCAGCCTCGGTGGAGGTCTGGATCGAATAGAAAAAGTAACGAGCGTTGTCGGGTGCGTCGTCGAAGAACCCCGCGATATCAGACTCAAGCGGGTTGAAGAGGGTCGAATTGTAGGAGACGAAGAAATAGCTCTCGCACCCGGTCCAGTCGGCCGCGAGGGAGAACTCGCCACGCAGCGTGGTCACCGAAAAATCCCCCGCCTTCTCTTCCCACGTGGTGCCGTCGGCGGCGGGGTCGAACTCGACCACGTAGTCGCAGCCTGGAACGTCGCCGTCGCCGTCGCCGTCGCCGTCGCCATCGCCGTCGCCGTCGCCGTCGCCGTCGCCGTCGCCGTCGCCCGAGCTCTCAGTGGCGCTGTCGGAGGAGGACGACTGGGTCTCACCATCTTTGTCACCACATCCAACGAGGGTGCTCATCGTCAGGAGGGCGATCAGAGCGTGAGATAGACCGAGGGATTCAAACAAACGCACGGCGTCATCATACGCCGGCCATGGAGAACATCAAACCGGCCCGGTGGCGGATGAGGGAGGCGCCGTCAACCTGGGACGAGACCTGAGCGAGCGCGGGCCATCCCAACGTGACAGGCGGGGGGTTACGGCGCGGGGGTGGAGGCGGACCTCGGCGCGGCCGGAATCGCTCGCTGCGCCAGGAGATACGCCGCGAAGCCCACGAGGAGGGCGGCCCCTGCGGTCGCCGACATCGCACGAATGGCGTCGACTCCCCACGCACCGCGGGCCTGCTGCGCGAGATAACCGGCCACGAAGATCGCGACGCCGTTGAGCGCCTTGACGACGAAGTTGTACACGCCGAAATACATGCTGACGACCCCGGGGGAGCGTTGACGCGCGCACTCCGTGATCGCCTCGCCTTCGAGGCCGAGGAGCACCGCGATCATCGGACCCCCGCAGGCGAACAGCAGCGCGGCGGTGACGAGCGGGCTGACCAAGAGGGTGCCTCCGAGGATTCCGGTGCCTCCGTAGATCACGGCCAGCGCGGCGGTCGCGGCGACGACAGCGCGACGCCACCCCCACCGCCTCGAGAGGGCCGGGGTGAAGAGCATGAGCGGCAGCGCGGTCGCAAGCAGAGGACCGAGCAACAAGGCCACGTCGCCCGAGCTTCCGCCGAGGAGGTCGACGGCGATGAAGGGCGCCGCGGCGGTCATGATGGTGAGTGACATCTGGGAGCCGCCGAACAGCACGATGACCGCGAGGAAGCGGGCGTCGGTGAGGGCGAGCTTGAGGGGCTCAAGCCCCGTGGGAGTCGCGGGGGATGGGGGGCGCGGTGGGGCGTCGGCGTCGGCCCCCGCGTCGCCGCCGGCTCCCGCGTCGGCGTCGGCGTCGTCCGCAGCGCTCGAGGCGTCGGTGTCGTCGGGGGCCGCGAAGTACGGCAGCGTCATCAACGGGATCGCGGTCACGGCGAAGACGAGCCCCGCGTCTCGGTATCCGAGCAGCTCCACCAGAATCGGGCTCCCCACGAAACCGAGGCCCGTCGCGATGAGGAGGCCCGCCCCCAAGAGGTTGGAGAGGCGCGTCCGAGCCTCCGGGTCGTCCCCGGCGTAATCGTCCACGAGGCTCCAGTAGGGGATGGCGTAGAAGGTGTAACCCACGAAGAAGACGAACATCCCCGCGAGCAAGAACAGCCACCTCGTCAGCTCCGGCATCGCGTGCGTCGGCGCGAAGGTCAACGCGAGGCCCACCGATGGGATGAGGAAGGCGGTCCACAACAGCTGCTGCCGCGGTCGCCCGTTCCGGACCCATCGGTCGCCCAGCAGGCCAGCGACGGGGTCCGTCACGCCATCAAAGATCCGAAACCCCAGCAGCACCGCCCCGACGGTCGCCGCAGGGAAGAGCGCCTCGTTCGAGCCGCCACCAGGGGCGGCGGCGAAATCCAAAATCCACTGAAAGAAGAACCGCGCCAGCATCATCATCCCGACCTGTCCGAGGGTGAAGAAAATGAGTTTCCGGGCGCCCATGCTCACGCATGGTCCCATATTTCCTGTGGAAATTGCCGCCCCGGTTCGCGGGCTCAGCCCGTGTAGGCTTCGTCTTGTTCGATGGTGGCGAGCACCCAATCGAATTCGCCGTTGGTGACGTGAGCCCCGCAGTAGTTGCACGCGCCGCCCATGCCCACCACGAGCCCGGCGCCACAGTTGGGGCATGAGCCGTCACTGCGTGCGGGTCCACGGACAGAGCTTGAGCGCACGAGGGTCCAGTACTCCGAGTATTTGCGCGCGACCTTGCGGTTGCCGCCGAGCAACTTGCCGGATTCCGCGTTGACCGTATAGTCCAGCCCAGACGCCCAAATACGGACGGTGATCGCGTCGAAGAACTTGTCGCGCGTGATCTTGGCGAACGCGATCGCGTCCACGGAGGTGCGCTCGAGCTTGTTTTGCATCCCTCGCGCCTGGTACGCGTCTGTCCAATACCTCAAATAGTCGAACATCCCCTCCGAGATGAACGGGCGGGCTCTGTCCAGATCCAGCTCGGACCAGCTCTCATTGAGTCGATGGAAGATCAGCTTGACGCGATCGTTAAATTGCTCGGCGTTAAACGCGGGGTCGGCGGTGGTTAACCCGCCCCACATGCGGTCGAGGTCGTGGTCTTTGATCAGGGGATCGAAGGTGCCGACCTCCTCCGCATATCCGCCGAGCGCCGGCGGTCGAAACTGCTGTTCGAAGAGCTGGATGGACTGGACCTGCCAGTCGAAGCGTCCGTCTGCGACCACCTCTCCGCAGAATTCGCACTGGCGGTTGTCGGAGGACTCGAACGGCGCCCCGCAGTTGGGACAACCGAGGGCGTCGACCTGGTCGGGCGCGCGGCTCTTCGCGGAGGCCGAGCGCGAGAGGGTCCATTGTTCGGTGACGAAGGCCCCGCGCGTCGCCCCGTCCGGGAAGTGGAGGGTCATGTTGGACTCAAAGCGAAACGAGAGCTCCACCGCGCCCTCCGCCTCGGGACTCGGCGCGAGGATGTTCGCCCCCAAAAACTTCATGCTGCCGATCACGACCCCCTCGACCCGCGCGGGGGTCGGATCGCGAGCGAGGAGCGTGGCGAGGGCGGCCTCAGAGATGTAGGGCCGCAGCCCCGCCATGGTGCGGTCGTCGCCGCGGGCCCCGTGCAACGTCGCGTAGAGCCGGTAGACGAAGTCCCGAGTGACGATCTCGCTGAAGTCGGGGTCCAGGGCTCGCAGCGACGCGACTGTGGCGGCGCGGTCTTGGCCCGTCGGTGAACGCTGCATGTCGAACGGTGGGTGGGCGTGCTCGCGAGTTTGAGCGCCTCCCCCCCAATCGGAGAGCTGATTTTTCTTGTTGGCGTAGGCGAAATAGATCACCAGGATCGCGACGGGGATTCCGATCACCGGATGCGAGAAGATCAGCCGGAAGAGGAGGTAGATCAAAAAAGAGTCGCCGCCGCCGCCGCCGCCGCCGCCGCCGAATGATCCGGAGGACCGCCCGCTGTAGGATTGTCCGCCGCCGGGTCGCGCCCACGCCTCGTCGGCGAACATGAGGGCGGTGATCGCGACGGCCCCCGTGACGGCCCCCGTGATGGCGAGGGCTCCCCAGGGGCGCCCGCGCCGAAGCAGCTGTCGCAGCGCGCTAGTCATGATCGACCTCATCGCTGAGTTCATTGATGTCGTCGTCACCGACCGGGAGATGCGTCGAGAACATGTCGGCGGCGCGTTCGATAGCCGCCGCGGTCGCCAAAAATCCCTGGTCGCTCGCGTAGGGCAGGCGGATGGCGGCGAGGGTCGAGGCGAGCTGCTCCTCAGGGACATTGTCGACGATCCCCTTGTCGACGAGGATCTCAAGCTCGCGCTCGAGCTGATAGAACACGATGAGGAGCCCAATTCGTTCCGAGGTGAGCCGTACGCCGCGGTCGAAGAACAGACCCCGAGCGGCGTCGCGGGTGGCCTGTTGGCGGATCTTGGCGGGGACGCACGCCCGGGCGAGGGGCGGGGAGACCCGCAACAAGATGAACCATCCCGCCACGACCAGCAGCGGGTTCACGAGGATCCAATGCAGGGCGAACTCTTGGGGCGCGTAGAGTTGATACAGCAACACGCCGTAGATGAGCGCCAAGCCCCAGAGGAGGTAGATGCCCAGATAGGAGGAGGCGCGCTTGCGAACGGACACCACCACCTCCGCGGAGCTCTTCGCTTCGATCCGCTGGACAGCCGCGAGGAGCGCGCTCTTGGCGTCTTCAGTGAGTCTTCGGTCTTTCATGGGGCTGTCTGCTCCCAAGTATGGAGGAGATGGGCGACCGACTCCAGTGGCGGCGGACGATCGCGAGGTGAGGAAGGTGTCATCTGGGCCGGGAATAGACGACTTCGTCTCAGGGTTGCCGGCGTGGAATGGTGCACAAAACAGACTCGGGATCGCCGGTTGCGACCCCACGCGCAGCTGTGGGACGCTCCGCGGGACCCACGATGACTCGGATCACAAATCACAGCTCGCCTCCGACCGCGCACAGACATCGCGCCGCCGCCGTGTTGCTAGGCGCGACCGTGCTGGTGGGGGGCTGCGGAGGCGTCCCCGCCCCGGGAGCGGCGTCGGAGACGTCCGCAGGGACAGACCGCGAGCACCCGCGTGGAGCGACGCTCGCGGAGATCGAGTGGCGCCCTTGCGTGGCGCCGATGCTGACGGTCGAGGCCGCGTGCGTCGATCTTGAGGTCCCGGAGGGTCCGGGTGGTGGCACCGTCTCCCTCTTCGTGATGAAGATCGCGTCGGACGGCGATGTTCGAGAGCCGGACCCCGTCGTGCTGCTCGCCGGCGGTCCCGGGCAGGCAGGCTCGCTCGCGTACCCGGCCTTCGCGGAGCAGCTTCGAGGCGCGCTCCCCTCGCGCGATCTCCTCATCGTCGACCAGCGGGGTACCGGACGGTCCTCCGCGTTGGGCTGCGAGCTCGACGATGACTTCGGCGCCCAGGCGAAGGTGGAGTTCGATATGGACGCGCTCGAGAAATGCGCGAAGTCATGGCCTCATGACCCGAACAATTTCACCACCGAAGCGGCCGCCCACGATCTCGAGCACATCCGAGCGACGCTCGGGTACCCACGCCTCAACCTCCTCGGCGGTTCGTATGGCACTCGGCTCGCGCTGGTGTACGCGCGGCTCTACGAGGCCAATGTGAGGACCATGGTCCTCGACGGGGTCGCGCCACCGCAGATGGCGTTGCCCAGCAGCTTCGCCGAGGACGGACAGGCCGCGCTCGACAGGCTGTTCGACGACTGCCAAGGATCGGCGAGCTGCGCGAAGGAGTTCCCCAAGCTGCGAGCCAGATTTGGTGTCGCGATCCAACGGAGTGGAGCGATGGAGGCGCCGGTCACGTTCGCGCATCCGCGCACTGGTGAGACGTTGGAGGTGCCGCTGACGAGGACGCTCTTTGTCAGCGGCGTTCGAGGCATCTTGTACTCTCCGGAGCTCTCGGCGCTCCTCCCGATGGTCATCGAGCGCGCGGCCGAAGGAGACTTTGTGCCGTACCTTAACCTGCTCGTCGCGCTCGGAGACGCGCCCGAGCAGATGATGGACCCGGGCTTGATGCTGTCAGTGCTGTGCGCAGAAGACCTCCCGCGGATCGATCCCAAGGAGTACGCGGAGCGTTGGGAGCGGACGTTCTTGGGGTCGTCGATGTATGACCTGTTCGCCGGTGGCTGCGCGCGATGGCCCGTGGACACGGCGCCCGCGTCAGCGGCCGCGGCCGTGCGCGTCTCGACCCCCACCTTGCTCCTCTCGGGGGTGCTCGATCCTGTGACGCCGGCGCGATGGGCTGACGAGGCCGCGAAGACCCTCGAGGGGGCCACCCACCTCGTCGTGGAGGGCAGCGGGCACGGGACGCTCGCCAAGCCGTGCGTCATGGCGCTCGCCGCCGATTTTATCGACACCGCTGAGGTCTCCTCGGAGTCGACGGAGTGCCTCGACATGCTACGCCGCCCGCAGTTTTTTATCGACGCGAAAGGGCCGGCCCACTGATGCTCGCGGTCCATCAGCTGTCGAAGTCCTTCAAGAAGGTGACGGCCGTCTCCGACGTCACCTTTGACGCCGCCGACGGCAGGATCACGGGCCTGCTGGGTTCAAACGGGGCCGGGAAGACTACGACTCTCCGCATGATCTGCGGGCTGGTGGCGCCGGATCGTGGTGAGGTGCGGGTGGACGACGTGGACATCGCTCGCGACAAGGCGCGGGCGCGGACGCGGCTCGGCATGCTCCCCGACTCGCGCGGCTTGTATCCTCGCCTCACGGGGCGAGAGAACGTCGAGTATTTTGGGAACCTGCGCGGTCTCTCCAGCGCAGAGGTGACCGCGCGACTCGATCCACTGGCGGAGCAGCTCGACATGGGCGACCTGCTCAAGCGACGGGTGGAGGGGTTCTCACAGGGAGAGCGCGCCAAGATCGCGATCTCGCGCGCGATTATTCATCACCCTCAGAACATCCTGCTCGACGAACCCACGAATGGGCTCGACGTCATGAGCACTCGCGCCATGCGAACCTTGGTGCGGCGATTGAGAGACGAGGGGCGGTGCGTCGTGTTCTCGTCTCATATCATGCAGGAGGTCTCGGCGCTGTGCGACGTCATCGTCATCATCTCGGACGGAGAGGTGGTCGCGCGCGGCACCGAGGAGGAGCTCCTCGCGAAGACGAGCGCGGCGTCGCTTGAAGACGCCTTCGTCGCGCTCTCAACCAAGGAGCCCACATGAATCAGTTTCTGGTCGTATTTCGAAAGGAGCTGCGCGACGCCATGAGAGATCGTCGCTCCGTCCTCTCCGCGCTCATCTATCCCGTGTTGACCCCGCTGCTCATCGTCATCATCTTTCAGGTAGCCGCCAACGAATTGGAGAATCCCCCGGAGATGCGCCTGGCGGTCGCCGGCGTGGCGAACGCTCCCGGCCTCGTGCAAGAGCTGCGCTCGAACGACATCGAACTCGAGGAGATGGAACAAGGGGCGCTCGCCGACGCGGTGCGAGCGGGCGATGTCCCGGCGGCGCTCGACATTCCAGCGAGCTACGGCGAGCGCTTTCGCGGAGGATGGCCGGCGACCGTCTTCTTCTACGAAGACGGGGCCTCGAGGCGCAACCGACGAACGGCGTCACGTATTCGCCGAGTGATCGCGGGGTACAGCGGGACCGTGGGAGCGCTCCGGTTGGTGTCGACGGGCGTGTCGCCGGCGATGTCGCAGTCGATTCAAATGACGACCGTCGACCTGTCATCGTCGAAGGCGCGGGCGGCCGAGGTCATGAACTTTATCCCGATGCTCGTGTTGTTCGCGTGCTTCATGTCGGGGATGTATGTGGCGATGGACGTGACGTCGGGAGAGCGCGAACGCGGGTCGTTGGAGCCACTGCTCCTCACCGCGAGTGACCTGCGCATGTTGGTGTTCGGGAAACTGGGCGCGGCGCTGGTGTTCGCGCTCGCCGGATCTTCCCTCACCCTCGTGGGATGCGTCTTCGCTTTTGGACAGCTGCCGTTGGAGACCATGGGCCTCTCGCTGTCGATCGGTCCAGAGGTGGCGTGGGTGATTTTGCTGCTCATGGCGCCGCTAGCGGTGACGGCGACGGCGGCGCAAGTGTTCGTGGCGACCTTCGCTCGCACCATCAAGGAGGCGCAGACCTATCTGTCCTTGTTCATGCTGCTGCCGGTGTTTCCCGTCATGTTTTTGTCGGTGAAGGCGCCAGCCCTGACCGCGTGGATGGCCCCGGTCCCGCTGCTTGGCCAGTATCTCCTCATCACCGAGCTGATGGCTGGGCAGGACGTCCCGTGGGCCTATGTCGCCATGGCGGGGCTCGTCGCGGTGGCGTTGGGGCTCGTCGCCGCCTGGGGAACGATCATTTTGCTCGGAAAAGAACGCGTGATTTTCGGCGGGAGCTAGGCGCCGTGAGGGTCATGAGCGCCGATGCAGCCGGGCGCCCGTGTAGTACACTTCGATGAGTGACGCACCACGAGCCGACAACAGGGACCGGTGGGGACACCGCGGCGCGATCCGGGGAGAGGTCGCGTCCTCCGGTCCCTTCGACGGGCTCGCCGCCGGCGAGTGGGCTTCGCGCCGGCGCGAGGTCTCGACATCGAGTCGCGGTGAAGGTGCCCGCGCTCTCACATGAGGTCGCGGCGACATCCGGAGATGGGGCGCCACGTGGGGAGCTGTGGCGCGGAGACAACCTGGGAGTGCTGGGCGCGCTCGGGCATGATCTTGAGGGACAGATCAAGTGTGTCTACCTCGACCCCCCGTACAATATCCGCAGCGGCAATCAACATTACGCGGACCGGCGGGGACACCAGCAGTGGCTCGATTTTATGGAGGCCCGCCTCCGCGCGATCAAGCCGCTCTTGAGCCCCGAGGGGCTCATCTGCGTGCAGATCGATGACGCAGAGATGGCCTACTTGCAGATCTTGATGGACGAGGTCTTCGGTCGGGCCAATCGCGTGAACACCATCACGGTAAAGATGAGCGAGCTCAGCGGCGTGAAGATGACGCACGTGGATCGGCGCCTCCCGAAGATCAAGGAGTCGCTGCTCATCTACGGGGGCGGCGGTGACGTTCGGATCCACGCTCCGCGCGTGCTCAAGACCGGCGAGAAGTTTGAGCGCTACCTCAAATACTACGGCAAGATGATCGTCGATCCGACCGCGCCGGTTGAGGCGTGGGAGATCGTCTCCATTCGTGAGTATTTGAAGCGCGCAGGAGAGGCGGCTGATTCGGACAGCGTGCGCGCCTTCAAGCTCAAGGAGGCCCATCGCGTCGTGTACCGCACCAACAGCAAGCTCATGTCATCGATCACATCGGACCGCGCGCTCAAGGAGGTGGTGTCGCCCACGGGCATTCGCTACGTCTGGTGGGAGGGGAAAGAGATGTTGTTTTTGAAGGACCACATGCACGAGACGCTCGGCGATCTCTGGACTGACATCAGCACCATTAACCTCAACAAGGAGGGGGGGGCCGAGTTCGTCAACGGAAAGAAGCCTGAGGCGCTGTTGGCGAGGGTGATCGAGATGTGTAGCGAACCGGGAGACCTAATATTGGACGCGTTCGCAGGCTCCGGGACGACCGGTGCGGTGGCGCACAAGCTGGGTCGCGACTGGATCATGATCGAGTCGGGTGAACATTGTGAGACGCATATCGCGCCGCGACTGCGCGCGGTCGTGGGTGGCGTCGATGGAGCGGCGGAGAGCAAAGACCGGCCCTCGTCCGTCCGCGGCGGTGGATTCGCCGGATTCGCGCTCGCCGACGGTGAATCTGCGAGCGCGTGTTGACTTTTTGTGGCCGCTTTTCGAAAGTAGGTCATGGATCGCTCCGCAATTGATTGGTGTGGCTTGGTCGCGCTCGGGCTGTTGTCGGCTTCCCTCGGCTGCGGAGGCGGTGGAGGGGGCGATGGATCGCTCGCCGACGACGGCGCGGGGAGCACGGACAGCGCGGACAGCACGGGGGGTGAAGACGCGGGAGACGGAGACGGAGACGGAGACGGACCGCCGCACGCGTGCGCGCCCTACCTGTCATGGGACGGCGCGGACTACGTGGACATCGACGAGTGCGCGCGGCGGCCGAGCCTCTGTGGCGACGCGGGGGTCTTCACCTGCATCAACAGACTCGGTTCTCCGCCCACGTGCGCCTGGGACGCCTCGGAGGCGTACGCCGCCATCACGGCCGGCGTGAATGAGATCCCGGGGTTCGTGGGGCCACCGAATGCGTCCGCGCTGGTGTTGTTCGACGACCGCGCGAAGCCGGTGCTGACGTCTGGTGGCAGCGTCGTAGCGGCGATCAGCTATCTCGGGCTGGGGCGACTGTTCGTCATGGGACATCCTGCCTATGTCGCCGGCGAGCTCGCGAACCTCGACACAACGCGGCTGCTACAAAACGCCGCCGCGTGGGCTGGCGGCGGCGGCGCGACGGCGCGCGTCGGGGTCGCGCCCGGGCTCGACGCGTTGGCCGCGGCGCTGATGGCGGGGGGGCTTGAGGTGGTCCAAGGCGAGCTAGAGGATCTCTCCGACCTCGACGCATATGTCCCGGACGCGCCCGCGATCTCCGGCGCGGAGGTGGAGGCGCTCCTCGCGTTCGCGAAGGGAGGTGGCGGTCTGTTGATCGCGGCGGAGGCGATGACGACAGGCGCATGGGGGCTCGCGGCGAATGGGGTCACCTACGAAGGCGGGATCGTGGCGGTGCAGCAGAGCGTGGGAGGCGTCGACCTCGTGACGAGTGAGACGCCGCGCGACGTGCTCAACGCGTCCACCGGGTTCCAGGCGCTGGCGGATCTGTATTTGAACGATCAGGCGCTCAGCGAGGAGGACGCGAGCCTGGCTCGGGCGGCCGGGCAGGTCGGGCTCGACGAGCTCTTGGTCACGACGTTTGAGGGTTTTTTCTGTCGCGCCGAGGCCTTCGCCGACGCCTACGGCGACGTCATCCCGACCCGCGCCGATCCGGTCAACGAGTTTGAGGAGCCGGATCGCGCGTTGGCCTTGAGGATCGACATGAAGCTGCAAGCGGAGCGAGCCCCCGAGCTCGTGGAGGCGCACGAGTCGGTCCCTGACTATCCGGGCGCGGTGCTGGCCGGCGCGAGCCCCAAGACCGAGAGCGTGACGATCGACGCCAGCTACGAGGGGCGAGACCCTCGCTATCTCTACGCGGGCGCCCAAGCCGATGTGTGGCGTACGACGGGCCTCTACGCGAAGGCGGGAGAGGCGATTCGAGTGACGACCTCGGCGGATGGCGTCGGCGTGGGGCTCTCCGCGCAGATCGGTGTCCACGCGGATCTTCTGTGGAGCCTCAACGAATGGGAGCGTATCCCCGAGATGCCGGTCAGCAGGTCCATCGATTCCGCGACCGTCGAGTTGGCGAGTGGATTTGGCGGCCCGGTGGTGCTCCGCGTGCCGGTGGGTGTGGACGCCGGCTCGGTGGAGGTCTCCATCGAGGGGGCCTACGAGGCGCCTCGATTTGTCGCCGGGGAGACGACGGATGAGGAGTGGCTCACCGCGCGAGAGGCCCCTGCGCCGTGGGCGTCCTTCGAGACCCCCAAGCTGGTGTTTTTCGTCCCGTCCACGTTGATCCGCACGCTCGAGGGGCCGACCGCGCTGATGTCCGTGTGGGACGAGATCCTCGACGCAGACGCCACGCTCTCGGCGATCCCGTTGGATCGTCCACGGGCCGAGATGGTCGTGGCAGATCGGCAGATCAGCGCGGGGTGGATGCACTCGGGCTATCCGATCATGGCGAACATCGACGCGTCCCCCAATTTTGTGGATCTCGCGAATCTGCAGACGAGCGGGGAGTGGGGCGTGCTGCACGAGCTCGGGCACAACCACCAGTGGAGTCTGATGCAGCTCCCCGGGGCGACCGAGTGCACAGTCAATTTGTGGTCGGTCTACGCCTCCGAAGAGGTGCTCGGAATTTCGCGCGACGTGGCTCATTCGGCGCTGACGCCCGCCGATCGGCAGGCTCGCACCGACGCGTACATCGCCGGCGGCGCCAACTTTGAGCAAGACTGGAGCGTGTGGACCTGCCTCGAGACCTACCTGCAGCTCGAGGAGGGGTTCGGCTGGCAGCCCCACATCTCCTTGTTTGGAGACTTCTATCAACCGCTGCCGTCGAACACCTCGTGGGACACGGAGACGCGCGCCTCCGAGTACGCGGTCGCTTTCTCCCAGGCGGTACAGCGCGACCTTGGTCCGTTCTTCACCTCATGGGGGTGGCCACTTTCGCCCGCAGCGTTGACCGCCATGGCGGCGTTTCCGGAATGGACCGAGAATCCCATGCCGGCGCCTTGAGCGGGGGCTCCTCCGCTCGGGATCTAGGAGCGGGGCACACGTTTAGAGATGCCACAAAACACCTCGTAGGTCGTGATGCCAGACCACGAGGCGAGGTCGTGCGCCGCGATCTGTTCGCTGTCTTGGCGCCCAAGTAAAATGACCTCGTCACCCACCCGCACCTGCGGAAGATCGGTGACGTCGATGAGCGAAGTGTCCATGGTGACGCGACCGACGACCGGGCATCGCCGACCTTGGATCAGCACATGCGCCTTGCCGGAGAGGTTCGCTGGGTAGCCGTCTTCGTAGCCGACAGGGACGATCGCGATGACCGACTCGCGCTGGAGCGTGGTGGTGTGCCCGTAGGACACCTGCGCACCCGGCGGGAGCGTGCGCAGCCCGAACACTCGGGACGCGACGGTGAGCGCCGGCCGGATGCCGTCGAGGAGGTAGGCGGTGTGCCCAGCGCTCCCGTACATGGCGATCCCAGGGCGGACCATGTCGTAGCGAGCGTTCGGAAAGCGCGAGAGCCCGGCGCTATTGCACACGTGACGAATGGCGGGGCGGAGCCCGCGTCCCTCGAACGTCGAGAGCGCCGCGGTGAACGCGTCGAGCTGGCGCACGGTGGGCGCCTCGTCGCGCTCATCCGCGCACGCGAGATGGGTCATCGCACCTTCAAGATCGAGGACGTCCGCGCACTCCGTGGAGAAGCAGTCGAGGAGCGCGGGGAGCTCGTCACAAAGACACCCTAGTCGGGACATCCCCGTGTCGATCTTCAGGTGCACCGCGCATCGCCCTCCCGCCGCGCGCGCGGCGCTGGCGAGCCGCCGGAGGTGCTCGACGTCCCACACCACGGGCCGAAGCCCGCACGCGACCACGAGCGGCTCGCTTCCAGGGAAGGGACCACCAAGCACGACGATGGGCGCGGTGACGCCGGCGCTGCGCAGCTCGACCCCCTCCTCGACGAGGCTGACCGCGAGTCCCCACGCGCCCGCCTCGAGCGCGCACCTGGCGGTCTGCACCGCGCCGTGCCCATAGCCATCGGCCTTCACGACACCGAGGACCCGGACGTCATCGCCGACGAGCCTGCGGATCGATCGCATGTTGTCGATGAGGGCGGTCGGGTCCACGCGGGCCACGGTGGGTCGCACGCACGCGGTGGTCGCCGGGGTCCGAACGAATCCCGGTTGCAACGCGTCTGGGCCACGGGCAGCCATGCTCAGGAGTGTACTCTCAGCCATCTCGAGAAGGAACGCATGTACCCCGTGGCTTGTTCCTGCCGTCAGAGCCACGCGCAGCGCAAATTAGGTCCCCGTGGAGCACCGGGCGACGCTGCGGTCGGCGGCCGAGCGGCGCCCATGGCCGGCGGCTGACTCGGCGGGGGATCCCCTCTCGGCGAGGTGCGCTCGGTCAAGACGTCGTGGTGCTGGCAGGCTCCTCGATCAGCGACGCGTCGTTGTCGCGATAGTAGCTTTGCGCGTAGGTGTATCCGCCTTCGCGATCCGAGTCGGAGAGATCGTTGAGCACCACGCCGAGGATATTGGTGTCGACCTGTCGGAGTTCGGTGAGGGCGACCCGAAGCTGCTCGCGCGTCGTGGTTCGGCAGCGAGCGACGACGATGACGGCGTCGGCCACACCGGCGATGACCACCGGATCGACCACCGGGAGGACGGGCGGCGAGTCGATGATGATGACGTCGAATCGCCGACGGAGGGTCGCCAAGGTCTCACGGAACGCGGCGCTCTCAAGCAGCTCGGCTGGGTTCTCCGGGATCGGCCCGCAGGTGAGGAGAGAGAGACGCTCTGGACATTCAGTGAGCCGGTGCCGCAGGGCCTCGTCGGTCGAGGAGGCTCCCGAGAGGACAGAGGACAAGCCCAAGTTTTCTTGGTGCTGCTCTGGCGGGAAGAGAGAGTGCAACCTCGGCCTTCGCATGTCGGCCCCGAGGATCAGGACGGACTTCTTCGCTTGGGTGAAGCTCGTGGCCAGATTGACCGCGAACGAGCTCTTCCCGTCGCCGGAGGCCGGTGACGTGATGAGCAACACCGGGCACTGAGCGGCGCCGACGCTGAACGTGATGGAGGTCCGGATCGCGCGGCACCTCTCCGCGATGTGGGACTGCGGCCGATAGTAGGTGTAGAGGTCCCGGAATCGCTTTTGAGCCCGCATATTTCCCGGAGCGAACTCCGGGTTCGCTTGGATCACCGGGACATGCCCGAGCATCTGCATCCCGAATGGATCGAGGACGCGCCTGAGATCGGAGGTCCCGCGGATCCGCTGATCTCGCAGGTCCATGCTCAGGGCGATGACGGAACCTACGACGAGCCCGGTGAGCAGGGCCGCGATCAAAATGAGGAGCTTCCGCGGTCGAACAGGCTCCTTCGTCACCGTCGCGCTGTCGAGGAGCTCGACCGGGGGCTTGCTCTCACGTTCGACTCGGTTGGACACGCCGAGCTCGGCATCACGCCTCGCGAGCACCTCGTAGGTCGAGGCCGCGGTGGTCGCCTCCCGCTCAAGCGCGCGATATTCGGGCTCTAGTCGCCCCAACTTGAGCGCGCGCTCATTTTCGCGGGCGAGGCTGCTCCTCAGCTTGGCCTCGGTTCGTCGGGCTGCGTCGCGCTTGGCCCTGAGCCCCTCCAACAGGGATTGGCTCAGGCTGTCGAGCCGCCGCTCGATCAGCTCGACCCGCCCATTCGCGGCGATCATCTCGGGGTGGCGGGGGCCGTACCGCGCGTTGAGCTCTTGCTGGTGTTGGAGCGCCTTCTCATGGAGATCAACGAGCCCGTCAAACGTCACGCGTTGGTCAGACTCCACGAGCGAGGCCGTCGCCCACTTGCCGGAGGCCCGGAGCTGCTTCGCTTCTTCATAGATAGAGTCGATGGCGTAGAGCTCCGCCTCGGCTCGCTTCGTTTTCTCGGTGAGCGTGGAGATGCTCTGCGTGATGAGGTTCTGGCGGTCCGCCAAGGAGATCGAGGTGATGCGGTGATCTTGCTTGAATTTATCGAGCTTCGCCTCGTTCTGTTCGAGGGTGGTGCGCGCCCGTGATCGCTCATCTGCGACGGTGAGCTTCGCGTCTTGACCGCTCTCCTCGCGTGAACGCGAGATGTAGTCCAGGTAAGAGCTGGTCACGACGTCCGCGATCTCCTTCGCGACCCCCGCGTCGGGGTATTCTGCCGAGAGCCGAATGAGGCGCGATCCGCTGATCTCTGTGACGTCGATGAATGAAGACAAGCGCTCCGCCGGATCGATGTTTTCGATCTCCGCCTGGCGCTCGGCGAGATTGTCGATTCTGTCGACGCCCAAGAACACAGGATCGTCTTCCAACCCGAGCTGTTTGAGGCTCGCCTCTGCGATTCGCCGGCTCTTGATGATCTCCCGCTGCGTGGCGGCGTATCTCAGGTAGTCGATACCCTGGTTCCGCTCGTCATCGTGGAGGCCTTGGACCGAGTCGAGGACCTGCAGCGATGACGAGTTGACGACGAGGGTCACGGTAGCCCGCCAATAGGGCCGCATGGCGCCGATGGTGAGCACCCCGACGAGGACCGAGATGATGGTGCAGACGAGCAGCACGAGCCACCGATACCGGAGGACGGCGATCGCGCGCATGAGCGAGTCGATGGGATCTTGCAGGACCTCCGGCTCGGTCTCCGAGGCTCGCCCGGTGTTATGGCTTGTCGCAGGCACGTGGGGCCTTCAAAGGGTACGCCGACGGACCCGCTTCCACCAGAAGTCTCCGACCTCAGAGTGGGACAAAATCGGGATTCGAGCGTCTGGATGCGGCCGGAACCTAGAATTGTGTGCAGGTGCAGCCTGAAAACCGTGCGGATCCTGCTGGTAATTCTGCCAGGAGCGATCGTCGCGCGCCCCCGAAAAACGACCGTGGAGTCTCCCGCAGCCCGAAACTACGGTGCGTAGGGCGCATCCTGGTAGTCTCCACGAACGTCATGGAGGCGAGGGCAACATCCGCGGCAGCGGCGGCCTCCTCGGGGCATTCGAGGGCGCAGTCGTTGCGTCAACGCCTGGGGAGCACGGCGGCGGGCGAAATCGGTGGGGCGGCGTGCTTGTGGATCGCGCAGGTGTTGGTGGCGCGGCTTGGGGGGGTCTCGATGTTGGGGGCGTTCGGGCTCGGATTCGCGATCGCGACGCCGGTCATTTTGTTCACCAACCTACATCTGCGACCCGTCTACGTCGTCGATGAAACCGGGGACTGGAAATTCGCGGACTATTTGGGACTGCGGCTGACCTCGCTGGTTGTGGCGGTCGTCGCCGGGGTGTTCACGATCTCCGCCATGGGATTCACGCCGGAGATCGCCAGCGTGGTCTTCGCGGTGTTGCTGTATCGACTGGCCGAGGGACTTGGCGACATCCTCATCGCGCCGGCCCAGCGCGTTAATCGACTGCGGCGCTACGGGATCTCTCGTGGGCTCCGCGGCGCGCTGCTCCTCGTGGGGATCGTCATCGGGCACGGGGTAGGCCTCTCCGTAGTTTGGTCGATCTGGTTGGGTTGTTCGCTCACCCTCGTCTTGAGCGTGGTGTACGATCGCGAGACAGCGCGGCGATTTGCGACAGCGCGGCCGCGGATCTCGTGGTCGCGCATGGTCCGCCTCGTCCGCTGGACAGCCCCGGCCGGCGTCGCTGCGGGCATATTGAGTCTGACGCTTGGGGTTCCTGCCTACGTCCTCGAGGCGGTTCGGGAGGTCCGAGAGGTTGGCTTCCTTACGGCGGCGCTCTCCATCGCAGCCATCGGGAGCATGCTGAACGTGATCGTTGGGGGAGCGACGATCCGCACCCTCGCCAGTTTGTACGGCCGCGGCGACCGATCTCATCTCCCATTTTTGGCGCGCTTGAGCGGCGGGATCGCGTTGTTGCACGGGGGGCTGATCGTCGCGGTGGTCTTCGCGGGAGACCTCTACCTCTCGAAGGTGTACTCGCCGGACTACGTTCATCTTCATGGGGCGCTGATCTGGGTGGCTGTGGCTGGGCTCGTCGCGGGAGTGGGGAATATTATGTCGCAGACGATCATGGCGATGCGCCGCTTCAGGACTCAGCTCGCCGTGAACACGCTCGGGGTCCTCTGTGTCGGCGCGGGGGCGTTCGTCCTCATCCCAGCCCACGGGGTGTTGGGGGCGGTCTTTGTTCATCTCGGAGTGGGGATCTACCGGCTCGTCGTGTTCTTTTTGGTGCTCGCGCTGCCATCTCCCGGCGAGGGCACCGGGAGCCACCATCCGAGCGCGAGCAATATCCAAAAATGACGCCAGTGGACTGTGTCGATGACGAAGCTTTGGATGGTGACCGCCCACAGGGCGGCCGCGACGACCGCCGCGTCCGCCCGAGGATCCAGGTGTCTCCTCTGGATCGCCGTTATCGTGGAGACGACAAGCGTCGTTCCGAGGATGAGGCCGATGCTCAAGAAACCGATCACGCCATTCTCGACCAGCGCGCGGATGTAGAGGTTGTGGACGGCTCGGGTGAAGGCCATCTCGGACACCCCCGGCCCGATCCCGAGGGGATTCTCGAACGACGTCCGCAGCGCCTCCAATTGGGTCAAGAACCGGTCGTCGTCGTAGCGCTGGATCTTCGTTCGGTGCGAGAACATGGTCGCGATTTCCTCGTACTGGAGGAGGTACTGGAGCAGCGCGCCAGCGACGACCATGACGAACGCGAAGATAAAGATCCCCTTGCCACTTGATCCGCGCCTCGACTTGCTCAAGATTCCGATCCCGGCGTAGGCGGCGATGCTCAAAAAGCTCGCTCCCCAGGCCGCGCGCGAGTAGCACACCATCAGGCCGGTGGTGATGATCAGCAGGGCCGTCCCCCACACGAGCTTCTGCAGGTTGCGGCCGCGAAGATATCGCGACAGGCACAAAATAAACGGGAACACGAGGTACGCGGAATAGACGTTCGGATCCTTAAAGAACCCAAACACTCGCCCTTGCCTCGAGATGATGTCGAAACCTGGGAGTCGAGCGAAATAAATGAGGAGCGTGATCGCCGTCCCCGCGACCGCCGAGATAGCCCATCCGTTAACGAGCAGGTCCTTGGCGCGCGCGCCAAATCGAAGGATGAACTGGGTCAAGAAGAACCACAGCACGCCGAGGTAGAGACTGACGGCCGCGAACCGCAGGTTAAAGCCCGACATTTGCGTGCCTGGGAGCGTCGCGAAGGTCGTGATGATGAACAGCGCGACGCCGATCGTGGGGAGTCGGATGCGAGGGTGGTAGGCGAAGCCCGTGACGAGGAAGCTGAGGCAGAACCACCCGCAGATGATGACGTCGAACGGGGCGGGTTCGATGCGCGCGAAGCAGGAGGTGAGCATCGCGAGCAGGAGCACCGCCCCGACGACGCGAGGCACCTCACCGCGCGAGAGCAGACCGACGCTCGCGCCGCTCATGGGCGCGCTCCATTGTCGGGGTCTGACTCGATGTCGGGTTGTCGCAACGTCGGCCGGCGGTCCGTCACAGCGGGCTCCCCAAGCAGCCGCTCCGCGCGCTTGAGAAGCTGCGTTCGCCAGCGGACAGCCTGCCGAGCTCGGGGGTTCGGAGGCGGGGCGGCCCGGCGGAAGCGGTCGAGCGTGGACCGAACGAGCGCGACGTCGTGAGTCTGGATCGCGCTCTCCAGCAGCAGGAGCGCGAGCCTTTGCTCCTCCGGGATGTTGGGTCGGCGCAAGACATCTGCGAGCATTTCCTGCAGCTCCCGCTCGCGGACGATGCTCAAGTCCGATCGAATTGCGCGCGCGTAGAGCTGGTAGGATCTGGATTCGGTGGGCTGGATACGGATCAGATGCAGCGCCTCGGTCGTCGCGAGCAAGGAGTCTGCGAGCAGCGTCGCCGCGCGGATCCGGAGCACCAGCGCCTCTGGGTCTGGCTTGGCTTGAAACGCTCGGCTTCGGGTCATGCTCAGCACGTGGCGCGGAGACCTGTCGAGCAGCGCGCGCGCGAGCGTGAAAAACGCGTCGTCGTCGCTCGGGGCGACAGCGGCGAGCTGCTCCGCGTCCAGTACAGTCACGAGGTAGGCCGTGAACTCGGCGGAGGGAGTGAACGCGATCTGGGAGAGGGCGGCCTCGTACGCGACGCGGGCGGCGCGCTCGTTGCCCGCGCGCTGCTCAATCTGAGCGACGAGGAGGTGCGGTTCAACCGCGGCTGGTTCGAGTCGTCGCGCGGAGTTGGCGGCTCGCTTGGCCCCTAGGAGGTCACCTCCTTTGATCGCAGACCTTGAGGCGTACAGGTGCAGTCGCGCGTCGAACGGGTGCCGGCGCAGCGCCTGGTCGAGGTCGATGAACCCGCGCTGCACGCGGGCGACAAGCTCGCGCTGAGAGGCCCAGCTGCCACCTTGCCACCGGGAGAGAGCGAGGAGCGCCAGGACAAAGAGGGTGCAGGCCGTCATCCATCTTCGAGCGGTGGTTCGCTCCAGCTTGACCGCGCTCGCTGGAGCGACGGTGGAGGCTAACGCGACCGCGGGAGCCGCGACGCCGCTAAATTCGAGGTTGAAGTCGACGAGGTTCTGGCAGCACAAGGCCACGAGGGTCGCGAGGATGATCGTACTCGCGGGATCGCGTCGGCGCCGAAACGCGTGCACGAACCACGCGGCGATGGCCGCGATCAGGATGGCGCCGATCACTGCGCCGTACTCGAGGAGCAGCACGAGCGGCATGGACTCGACGTGGGTTATCGTACGACCGGACGGGGTCGTAGACATGAGCGGGAGCAGGTCGCTCGCGGAGCCTCTCCCGAGACCGATCACGCGGGAGAACGGCAGCAGGTTCCGGTGTTCGCTCAGGATGCGCAGCTTGTCGTGTCCTTCGAGCGTCGTGAGGCTCCACAATTCGCTCCAGGACACCGCGAAGGTGACTCTCGACCACGCGAACAGCGAGACCAAGGTGACCAGCGGCAGGCACAACACCCAAATTGTGGAGCCCTTGAGCGCTCCAGAGGTGACGACGGAGTACACCGTGATCACGAGCAGCGCGGCCAGCATGACCATCGCGGCGCGAGAGTAGGTGAGCATGAGCGCCACGGAGAGCAGCGACACGAGGAGGCTGAGCAGCGCAAGCTCCGAGAGGCGCCTGTCGGAGCTTGCGTGGCCGGCGGCCAATCGATTGAGCAGGCGGCGTATCAAGGCGGCGCCCGTCCCGACCGCGAGGAGAAAGTAACCAGCCTGGTGGTTCGGGTTCACGAAGGTGCTCATGAGCACCTTGACGGGACGGAACTCTTGGGGGGGTTGGTCCATCGGGACGTAGAAACCGAGCAGCTCGTCGATGTCGAGGGTGAACTGGATCAGCCCAATGACCGCGCACAGGCTCGCAGACAACACGAGGGCAGCCCACACCGAGGCGCGTGGAACTTGTCGGCAGCTGTAGAAGAGCAGCCCTAGCGCCGCCACGCGGGCGGCCTCCGCCAGCGTTTGGCCAGGCGCGAGGCTGATGGGTGCCCACTCTTGCAGCGTCTCCGGCGGGAGCAGCTCCGCGCGGAGCGCCGTCAGCTGCGGGAGAAAAAAGCTGTGGAAGGCCGGGGGCATCGGGAGCACCCAGAGCGTCGTCAACGCGCTCAAGACAGCGACGAACAAGAGCCCCCTCGGGAGACGAAGAGACACCCGCCTCATGGTCGGGGCGCCGCGCCCGCTCGTGAGTCCGAGGTGCGGTGAGCCCAGGGTGGTCCACGCCGCAACGCAGGCGAGGATCGCGAAGGTCCATTGCGCCGCAAACGGAACGCCACCGATCCACAGCGTTGGCGCGAAGATTGCGGCGGTGTTCGCTGCGATCGTCGCGCGGTTTCGTCGTCGATCACCTGTTTGAGTACCCATACAATGCCCGCGGTCGAGAGTATACCTCGAACCATCGACGACGTGCCGGAGGCGATCTCAGCATTTGTCCGGCGCGCACGGTGTCGCCACAAAATTCAAAGATCCCCGACGCACTCGACCGTCCACGAACAATTCAGCCGCTGAATCAAAACAAGGGGACGTCCCCGACGCTGCTCGGGAGCTCGGAATCGCCGATATTGTCGGTGTTCCCGTAGCCCAGTCGGCCATCGCCACCGTTCCCCCAGCAACGCAGACCTCCCTCGGTGAGCTGAGCGCAGGTGTGGTCTCCGTCTCCAGATAATTGTACGACCGTCCCGCCGACGTCGACGAAGCCCGCGCTGCTTGGCAATTCGTTGTCGCCGATTGGGTTGAGGTTTCCGTACCCGAGCTGCCCTCCGTCGCTGGCACCCCAGCAGACGACGTCGCCTTGGTCTGTGAGGGCGCAGGTGTGAACCCGCCCCGCGATGATATCGACCACCGGCGCTCCGACGTCGACATCTCCGAACAGATCGACAGTGGTGGCCGGGGTCGTCCCAATGAAGATCGTGTTTCCGTATCCGAGCTGGCCCGAGTTGTTGAAGCCCCAGCATCGGACGGCGTTGGTGTCGAGGAGGGCGCAGCTGTGCCGCCAGCCCACCACGACCTTCGTCGCGGTCCCACCGATAGGCACGTCACCCGCGCTCGCCGGGGTCTCGTCATCTCCAATCTCAAGGGTGTTGCCGTAGCCGAGCGCGCCGTCAGTGCCTCTACCCCAGCAGCGCACGGCGCCGTCGCTGATCAGCGCGCAGGTGTGGAACTGACCGGTCGCGATCTGGGTGACCGTCGTCCCGGCCGCTGCGACGTCGACGACCCCGCCAGAATTGGGGGCCTCGTTGTCGCCAATATTCTCCGTGAGTCCTGGATAGCCGAGGAACGAGAACTCGGTGCCGAACTGCGGACCTCCCCAGCAGATGACCTCGTCGGCGGCGTTGAGGACGCAGTTGTGAAACGCGCCTCCATCTGTCTCGAGCAAATTGACCGCGCCACCGAGCGCGAGCAGCCCTCCAGACGCCGCCGCCTCATTGTCACCGATGTCCTCTGTGTTCTGGTATCCGAGCTGCCCCTCCGCGGCGCGGCCGAAGCAGAGCACGTCGCCAGACAGGTTCACGCAGGTGTGCCCGATCCCAGCCACGACCGAGGAGGGCGTCGAGGGGAGGGGGATAAACGGGGACGCGCTCGCTGGTTCGTCGTCGCCGTAGTTGATCTCAAAGAGCTGTCCCGTACGGCCAGCCCTCCCGTTCCCCCAGCAGCGCAAGGCGCCCCAGTCCATCAGCGCGCAGCTATGGTTGCCGCCCAAGGCCAATATCATGTCGTTGCGCGTGCAGTCGTTATGACAGTAGTCCTGATCGACCGAGTTCCCATCCTCGCACTCCTCAACGCCGGTCTGGGTGAAGCCATCACCACACGTGGCATCGAGGCACAGCGACGTGCAGGCGTCGGTGTCGTCGGTGTTGCCGTCGTCACATTGCTCGCTGGGGCTGACGTCGGAGTCACCGCAGATATTGTCGACGCATCCGTCGAGACACTCTTGTCCTGGCCCAATATTCGCGGCCCCAGGATCACACTCCTCCGTGGAGTGTAGGAAGTTGTCCCCGCACACAAAATCGGTGCACAGCGGGGTGCAGTCTGCGGTCGGGCCGTTGAGGGGACCGTCGTCACACTCTTCCGTTCCGTCGATCACGCCGTTGCCGCAGCCGCTGGTGACCGTTTGGCAGTCGGCGGAGCAGCCGTCGCCGTCCATGGTGTTGCCGTCGTCGCAGACCTCACCGGTCTCGAGGATGTCGTTTCCGCAGGTGCTGCAGTCGGTGGTGTCGAAGACACACACCGCGCATTGGAGGTTGCCGCCGTCGAATCCGAAGTCCTCGCAGGTGCTGCTCCCGATCGGAAAAGAAGCGCCGTCACAGTCTTCGGAGCCCTCGATGATGCCGTTGCCACACAGCGGGCAGAGGCTGGTGTCCAGCGAGCAGTCGCTGGCGCACGTCAGCGTCCCTGGGTCGAAGCCGAGCTCCTCGCAGGTGCTGGATCCGGCGAAGAAGTCGGTCCCGTCGCAGGCCTCAGGCGCCTGGGCGATGTTGTCGCCGCACACCGTACATGCAGCGGTGTCGAAGGAGGCGCAGTTCGCTGAACAAGAGAGCGTGCCTGCATCGAAGCCTTGCAAAACGCAGGTCTGCGCGTCGAGATTCACGCCGTCGCATACCTCCATCCCCGACATCGCGTTCCACACCAGCCCGTCTCCGCAGGTGGCGTTCGTGCATGTGGAGGTGCAGTCGTTGGAGTCGCCGTTCAGGCCGCCGAGGTCGCAATCCTCGCCGCCGTCTAAGATTCCATTGCCACACACCGGCCCGTTGAGCGTGCAGTCGAGGCCACAAGCGCCGAAGGGGCCATTAAAGGGGCCCTCGTCGCACTCTTCGCCGTTCGACATGGGCTGCGGAAACCCGTCTCCGCACGCGGGGAACAGACACGCGCTGGTGCAGCCGTCATCTTGGTTCGCGTTCGCGCCGTCATCGCACTCCTCTACGCCGTTCGTGACCCCATCGCCGCAGAACGCCGGGGGTTCGATTTGGCAGGTCGCGTCGCAGCCGTCTCCTGATGTCGTGTTGCCGTCGTCGCAGCCTTCGTCGGGTCCGATCTCGCTGTCGCCGCAGATGTTGAGCAGGCAAGCCGAGGTGCAGGGCGAACCGGGGAGCCCGTTGCCGGGCCCTAGATCGCACTCTTCGCCTGGTCCAAGCTCCCCGTCGCCGCAGCTGGGCAGCTGACACTCGCTGGTGCAGTCCGCGTTCGGGGTTCCGTTGAGGTTTCCAAGGTCACACACCTCGCCTTGGCCGAGGAAACCATCGCCACAAAAGTTCAGCTTGCAGTTCTCTGCGCACGTCGCATCGGGTCCAGGGGTGGGGAAGGGGCCCTCGTCGCACTCCTCGTTGGCGCCCAAGAAGAAATCCCCACAGAAGTTGAGCGTGCAGTCCCCCTTGCACGCCGAGCCTTCAACACCGTTCTGGTCGCCGGCGTCACACTCTTCACCAAGCTCGGGAGAGAGGATCTCGTCGCCACAAAACAGGTCGTCGCCGTCGCCGTCGCCGTCGCCGTCGCCGTCGCCGTCGCCGTCGCCGTCGCCGGTCGTGCCGCTCGTCGTGTCCGTGTCATCGGCGGCGTCCGCCGCGAACCCGTCCACCACATCTGTACGACCGCATCCGTACGTAAACAGCGTCGCGGGGAGCGCGAGGGACAGCAGCGACAATCGGGTTGGCAAGCGAGGAGGTAGAAACATAATTGCACCAAGGTTAGGGCGTGCGCCGAGCGGTGAGGATGAGACGATTTTCCAGTCGCGTCATCTTCGCGAGCAGACCAAAAGAGACGATCGCAGCGCGCTCTACGAATGACGGCCGGCGCTTCGCGAACAGCTGCGAGAGCGGGGTGGACTTCCCGCGCGATGAGGTGACCTCGAATTTACGGTCGGCGAGGATTCGTCGCCACGCGCGGTTCCCAAACTTAAAGATATGGGTGCCTGGATAGATCCCGATGTCGACGGCGCGCTTGTTCGCGAACACTCTCCCGCGACCGAACATGACGTGATGGTAAATGCTCTCTTGGCGAGGTGTCTCTAGGATGAGAATGCCCCCGGGTCGGAGCACGCGGCGGGCGTGCGATAAGAACTCGTGCGGCGCGTCCATGTGCTCGATGACATTGAAGGCTGCCACGACGTTCACTGATGCGTCAGGCACGTGGGCGTCGAGGGTCCCGTAGCTGACGAGTCCAGGCGAAACCTTGGCCGCGTGATCGACGGCGGTCTGGCTGAGATCGAGGCCCCTGCCTTCGTATCCCTCCTTCGCCGCGCGCAGGAGGAAGTCACCGTGCATGCAGCCGACCTCTAGCACCTTCGGGTGTGTCGCTGGCGGAGCCGCGTGCGTTAAGATCGCGACGCGATCCTCATTCTCACCGTCGAGGGCGTCGGGGGTCTCGATGTAGGCGGCCTCGTCATCCGGGTTAAACGCGTCGGAGAAACGGAGGGGGTCACACCACATCACCGCACATTGCGGGCATCGGCGCACCACGAACTTGGGTCGCTTCAGGGTGACCTCGCCTTCACGGCCCGCGCAGAAGACGCAGTCAACCTGGTCAAAGTTAGACGTCGCTTGGGAGGCGTGATCCTGGGGGGGGGGCATGCGGGATCGCTTTGGATAAAAGATGTGGTCCGTCGCGCGGTGGCAGCTACCAGGGAAGTTTAAACGGATGTGATCGGGACGTCGCGCTCGCGGCCGTATTCGCCCGCGACCTCAAGATAGCACGGCCGCGTGGAGAGCGTAGAGAGAAGGGGCGAAACCACTCGCCGAGAAACGCCCGCCTCTCGCACCGAAAATCGGGGGCCGCCACGATGTTCCCGCGACCGACGCGACGGCTAGAGCCAACGAAGGTTCATTCGGGGACGCTCGAATCAGCGTGGTGACGCGTGGGCCTTCGCCTCACGATTGAGAGAGAGCGCGAGGCGGCGGAGGCCCTCTTCAAGGCCGACTTTGGGGCAGTAGCCGAGCTCGCGCTTCGCCGCGGAGAGATCGTACCAATGGGCGGTGCTCAACTGTTCCGCCAGGAACCGGGTCATCGGGGGTTCGCCGGGGAGTCGAAAGAGCCAATAGGCCGCTTCCAAAACCCCACCGATGGCGCGGGCAGCGGCGGCGCTGATGTGTTGATCGATGGGAGCGAGTCCGCCAGCCTTGAGGATCCCGTTGATGATGGTTTGTTGCGGGACGGGCTCACCGTTGGCGATGAAATAGGCCTTCCCCGCGCAGGCGGCGTCGTTGTCGAGCGTTCGAAGCGCGCAAAGATGGGCGTCGACGGCGTTGTCGATATAGGTGGTGTCCACCAGCTTCGAGGTCTTCCCCACGAATCGCAGGCGACCAGCCTTGGCCTTCGCGAGGACGCGGGGGACGAGGTTTGTGTCCCCAGGGCCCCAGATGAGGTGTGGGCGCAAGGCCACGGTGGCGAGCTGGTCGCCGTTGGCGGCGAGGACCGCCCGCTCTGCGACCGCCTTTGTTCGCGGATAGTGGGCGTGAAACGAGGGCGCGTAGGGGAGGGACTCGTTGGCGCCTTCGATGTCGCCGCCGGCGTGCACCACGGAGGGCGTGCTCGTGTAGACGAGGCGTCCGACGCGCTCAAAGAGGCACGCCTCGATCACATGTTGTGTGCCGAGGACGTTGGCGCGCTCGAACTCGGCGGCGCGCACATGGGCGCCGACCTTGGCGGCAGTGTGAAGCACCGCGTCGCAGCCGCGCGCCGCGTCGCGCACGGCGGCTTGATCGCCGATGTCACCGCGGATGTTCAGGGCGCCGGAGCGCTCGAGATCGTCGTAGCGGCCTCGACAGAACGTGACCACTTCGTGGCCATCGGCGAGGAGGCGGAAGACGAGCGCCTTCCCCAGAAATCCAGAGCCGCCGGTGACGAGGACCTTCATCCGATCATCCTCGTGGCCCACCGGGACAGGGCCGGGCGATCAATCTTGGCGTTGTGTCGAATGTCCACGGGGAAGGCCGGGTGGAGGAGGATGTCATGAATCGGGGCCGTACCCGGCTGTCGCTGTGCCATCGCGCGGAGCTCCGCGCAGATGGATCGGCGCCGGTGGTCGGGCGTCGCAGGCTCCAGTTCCACGCACAGCGCGGGCCGCCGCTCGTCGGGCGTGTCACCTGGAATCGCGACCAACGCGGTGCGGAAGACGTCCGGGTGGGTGTTGAATATCCCCTCGACAGGGACGGAGTAGAGCGTCCCCGCGGACGCGCGGACTCGGTGCGACTTGCGCCCGCAGAACCACAGGTTGCCCCCCTCGTCGAGGTATCCGACGTCACCCATTCGATGCCAGAGGGTCCCGCTCGCGTCGTGGACCTTCGCGAGCGCGGTGGCCTGCGGTTGGTCGAAGTAGGTCTCCGTGACCACCGCGCCGCTCACGATGATCTCCCCCACCTCACCGGGCTCGCATTCGTGGGTCGCCTCAAGCGAGGTGATAGGCGCGTCGGTGATCTTGATGATCTTCGCTCGAATCGTCGGCACCGGCGGCCCGACGCAGACGCCCGCGCCAGCGTCGGTCAGCGTCGCGGTCTGTTCCAAGACTTGTCGGCTCTCCACGCTCGCCACCGGGAGCGACTCCGTCGCGCCGTAGGGGGTGACGACATCTGCGTCGGGCGGCAGGCACCGTCGCATGCGCGCGAGGGTGGTGGCAGGGACGGGGGCCCCGGCCGAGATGACTCTGCGCAGGGAGTGGAAGGTGACCTCGTTCGCCTCTGCCCAACGGCTGATGGTGTTGAGCACCGCGGGCGAACCAAACATATTGGTGATGCCAAAGGTCTCCACGGCGTCGCGCACGACCGTGGGATCGATGGTGGCCGGCTTGCTGAAGTTCATCTCAGGGATCACGGTCGTCATGCCGAGGGCGGGATCGAAGAGCGCGAACAATGGGAAGGTCGGGAGGTCGATCTCCCCCGGTTGAATCCCGTACAGCTCGCGGATGGCGGACACCTGCGCGAGGAAGGTGCCATGCTTGTAGACCACGCCTTTGGGGGTGCCGGTGCTGCCGCTCGTGAACAAGATGGCCGCGGTTTCTTCGCGCCGCGTGTCGACCATCCGCCATTCGGCGTCCGGCTTCGTCTCCGTCTTCAGCCCGTCCAGGGTGGCCCCGCCCCAACCGCGCTTTGGGCCAACGGTGATGAGATGCTTGAGGCAGCGTCGCCCCCACCGCAGGAGGACGCGGGCGGCGTGGGCCGCCGGGATCCCAATGAACGCCGCTGGCTTGGCTTGGGCGAGGCACTTCTTGATATTGCTCACCCCGATCCCTGGGTCGATCATGACGGGCACCGCTCCCGCCTTGAACATCCCAAAGGTCAGGGCGAAGAATTCGAGGCTGGGCTTCACCATCAAGACGGTGCGGACCCCTCGGCCGACACCGTACGCGGTCAACGCTTGGGCGATGTGATCGCTCTGGGCATCGAGCTGCGCGTACGTCATCGCGGCGTAGGTTCGCCTGCCATCGGCGTCCCGACCGCTCGGATAATAGATCGCGGTTCGGTCGGGCTGTTGCGTCGCCATGGTGGGCAGCACGGAGGCGATATTCGCCGACGGACCGGTTTCGAGCGTTGGCGCGGGCGAGGAGGCGAGGCTCATGGATTCTTCCATCTCGTCCTCAGGTGTGCGGAGGGGGCGGCGCGTCCCCTCCGAAGAAAGCGTCCAGTTGTGGTCGCAGGTCGTCCCACGCGTCTTCAAGGATATAGTGCCCCGCGTCTTCGTAACGCCGCACCATGGCGCTTGGGAGGAGTCGCTCCCACTCGCGCAGGAAGTGGTGGTCGAAGACGAAATCTTTCAGACCCCATCCGATGAAGATCTCGCGATCATCGAACGACGGGATCGACGCCGCGACTTCGGAGACGATGTCGTAGCCGCGATCGCCTGCGCTCAAGGGGATGTCTTGGACAAAACGAAGCGTCGCGATGCGGTGCTCCCAGGAGTCGTAGGGGGCCGTGTACGCGTCCTTCAACTCCTTCGACATCGGGTTGCGGGTGCAAGCGACGGAGGCGGCCGCCCGTGAGAAGGCGTTAAACCTCCGGACGAGGAACGCGCCGAGGCGGCTGTTTCGCGCGAGCCCTAGCGCGGGGGGGAAGGGTTTGGACGCGGGGAGATGGAAGGCCGCGGTGTTCAACAAGACGATCTTGTCGACCTGGGCGGGGTGTCGGCTCGCCCACGTCATGCCGATCATCCCCCCCCAGTCGTGCATGACCAGATGCACCTTCTCGAGGCCGAGGGTGTCGATGAGACGAGCCAGGTCGTCGGCGCGCTGGGCCAGCGAGTATTCGTAGCGGCTGTCGTCGGGTTTGTCCGAGAGACCGCAACCGATGTGGTCGGGCACGATGCATCGATGGCGGTCGCGGAGCAGCGTCACCAATCGGCGGTAGTACAGCGACCACGTTGGGTTGCCGTGCACCATGACGACGGGCGGTCCGCTCCCTTCGTCGAGGTAGTGGTACTGAAGCCCTCTGTCGAGCTTGAGAAAGTTCGACGCGAACGGGTAGATATGTTTGGGGACGGCTCTCACCACACGATTTCGGCCATGGCGCAGTTGAGGCCGCTCCCGATTCCCATCATGCCCACGCGAGCACCAGCGTTGATTCGACCCGCCTCGACGGCCTTGGCGAGCACCATGGGGACGGCGGCGGGGCCGACGTTCCCGTACTCAGGATACAGCCGATGGACCTTGGCGAGATCGAGTTCGAGCGCTTGCGCGAGTTTCTCCGTGTGCGCCTTGCTGACCTGGTGCAGCACCAGCTCGTCGAGCGAGTCACCGGTCCAGCCGAGGGAATCACCCGCTCGGCGGTAGGTCTGAACGGCGAGCTGGATCCCCGCGATGAGGAGCGCGCGCGTGTCGGTGATCATGCCGTCCACTTGTCCTTTGCAGAGGCCGTGGTGCTCCGTCGCCGCGGCCGAGACGCCGCCGAGGAAACGGTGACCGGAGGGGGCGAGGTCGCCGCGCGCGAGCAGCATCGCGGCGCCTCCCGAGCCCAACGTGAGCGTCGCGAAGTTGGCTCGGAACATGGCCTCGGTGACGTCGGGCGCGCTGAGCCGCGCGATGGTCGAATCCACGACGAAGCGACTGTTCTCGCCGTCCACCACGAGGCCGTAGTCGATCTGTCCACGTTCGATCATATTCCCGACGACTTCCATGCCGCTCATGAATCCGAGGCACGCGTTCCCCAGGTCGAAGTTGATGCAGTCGGACGCGAGCCCGAGCTGACCGTGGACGATGCACGCGACCGACGGCTCGATGAAGTCACGGCACACGGAGGTGTTGATGACCACGCCGATCTTGTTCGGATCGACGCCACTTCGTTCGATGACGACCTGCGCGGCGAGCGTGGCCGCAGCGCTCGGTGGGGTGTCGATGTCCCACATCCTCCGCGCCACGATGCCCGAGAGATTCTCGAGGAGATTGGGCGCCAACTTGAGGCGTTGCATGGTTCGGCTCAACCGCGTCTCAAGCTCGGCAGAGGTGACCCGGTGGGGAGCATCGACGGCGGATACGTCGACGATGGAAACGTTGTCGAATTGCATAGGGCGCTCGGAAGGGAAGCGGCAGACTAGCCCATTCGTGGTCCCCCGTCAGTGACCCAGAGCGCGAATCGTGCCCGCGCGGGTCGCCCGACTCGTGCGGGCTCTCGCGCCCGTCACTCGGCTCGCCGTTGGATGGTCCGTGCGCGGCTCCACGGCCTCCACGAGGGGTTCAGGCCCCGCGGATACGCGCCCCAATCCGCTAGGGGTGCGCCGGGCTCTGGACCCGAGTCGCGGCGGTCTGCGCGCGCGCGCGGCTGTCGGCGGCGCGTTCGCGCACGCCCGCGATTGAGAAGTGCCCTTGGAAGCCGGGGACGCTGACGTCGAGCTCCCCGTCCCCTGGGGCGAGGGTCAACGAGGAATCGGAACCGCGACTCCAAGCGTCGGGGACGCGGGCGATCACGAGGCCGCCGCTGTACGCCTCCGACGGGGAGAGGAACACGGCGGGCGCGGGCGCGCCATCAAAGAGCACCGAGACGTCCGCGTCGTCGATGCTCGGCAGGATCCCTGCGCGGGTGCGCCAGGCGACCTCGCCTGCGGTGTTGATGGTCCCGTAGAGCAAGAGCTCCAGCTCGTCCGGTGGGAGCGTGTCTCCTGTATCCCACGAGCTGATCGTTGAGATGAACGGATACACTTGCAGATAGACGTAGTCGGACACCCACACCGGGTTGCAATAGGACATGTAGTCCTTGCGAGACGTGGGCGAGTAGTAGAGGTTGTTGATGGTGTCGAAGCCCCAGATCCCGATGTCGGCGTCGGGGTAGGGGTAGTCGTTGTCGGCGCCCGGCGCGTCGCATGGTGAGTGCGCGCGTCCTTGGGTGTGCCCGATCTCGTGCACGAACGTGTCCTGGACGCTTTTCTCGACCTGCACCGTGCCGTCTGTGAGCACGTCGGTTCGCCAGCGACCAGCTGCGACCCTCAGCGAGGGGTCGTCAATGAAGTTAAAATCGTTAACCGCGATGGCCTGGCCGTCGATGGCGCCGACCCCTGGGACCATGGGCGTCTCGCCACAGGTCTTAATGATGCCGTACCAATACTCGCCCGCCGGAGCGCTCATTTCTTCGCGGGTCTGCGCGATAAAATCGAGCATGAAGCCGAAGCCGTTGGCGACGGAGCTGCTGTAGGTCAGGGTGGGGCCGAGCGTGATGTTGACGTGATCGGCGGGGTTGTGCGCCAACAGCCACTGAGACAAGAGCTCCATATCGAGCTCGGTCGGAGCGGGGGCCTCGGGGCACGCGCTCCCGAGATCGTGGAAGATGGGCACCAAGACCACATCGATCCCGAGGTCCTCGGGTTGGATGCCAAGGAGCGCAGGCGAGGCGGGGGCCTCCACCGCCCCGAACAGCGGCTCCCCTTCCATGCTCGCGTCCTTGTCAAACAGGCGCAGCTGATACTTCATCCCTGGTTCGATGAGCTCGCCGGGAATCGGAGCGAAGATGCTCGATCCCGGGTCACCATCTTCGCTGTCGCCGTTGACCATGAGATCGAAGGAGGTGGATTCCTCAGTGTCATCCGCGTAGATCAAGCGAACTTCCGCTTCAAGCTCGCGCGGGACCCAGCCCTCTTCCACCTCGAGCATCCCTCGCAGCAGCGTCTTCTTCCCCTTGACGAGGGGCGCGGTGTGGATCGGCACGTTCTCGGCGCCGTTCCCCACGGTGACGCGGACCGCTTGATTCGCGTACACCATCCCGATGCGGACGCCGTGCGCGAGCACGCGGTCGTCGACGCCTTCATCTTCGCCGCCAGTTTCGCCGAGGTCGGCTGCGTCCGCAGACGCGCTACCGTCCGTGTCCTCGGTCGCGCAGCCGAGCGCCAGTGAGAGGCCGAGGGGCAGCCAGAGGGGAGAAATCACGCGAGAGTGGGGCGAAGCCATGGACACACGCTACCCAAAATAGACGCGCTTTGCCAACCTCCGCCGTGGCGGCGACCGGAGCGGGTGTTAGCCGGCCTCGGGCTCGTCCGCAGAATCTGCGGAGTCGTGGTTACCGAGCCAAGTCCCCACCTTGCCGCGGTGAACGCCGAACACAAAGAAGCCCGAGAAGGCGATGCCGAACAGGGGCCAGAACTGCTCTCGGGCGGTGGTCCAGAAGGACACCGAGGGGTTAAACTGGGCGAGGACGCCGTGGGACTGTGAGATGTAGAAGACTGTGCACCCGGCGATAAACAGCAGGATCGCATAAATTTTGCTGTGCGTGAGAGAACCGAAGCGGCCGCGATCATCATCGCGGAAGTGCTCAAGCCCAAATCGTAAAATCGGATGCACGCACAGGTAGGTCGCGGCGTAGACGCCCAAGTTGCGCGGCATCTCCAGCATCATCGTAAACGCGACGAGGAGGGCGAGGCTGACGACGGACGTGTACAACGGGGCCGCGTGGAGTGGGACGTTGTGCAGCTCAGGGCGGCAGCGCAGCACCTTGGAGTCTCGATCACGGTAGCAAAGCCCCGGCACGCTGTGGGTAGGGCGCCCCCAACAGCAGCCGTAGATGTGGCAGCCGAGTCGTCCGAGCGCCTCGCTCAGGGGCATGGTGAAGGCCGCGGTGTCGAGCAGGAGCAGCGGGTCGATGCCCTTCATGCTGCTGCCAACGAGCATCGCGGAGGCGCCGCCGATGATCCCGCCCTGGAGCATAAAGCCGGGCTTGAGGATGGCGCGCAGGGGATTTCGTCGGAGCTCATCGAGGTCGAGCATGAGGCTCGCGAGGCGGCACCCGATGACGACCGCGGGGAAGACCGCGAGCAGCGAGAACCGAGCCATCCACCCTCCGTCACCGCCGGAGTACTGCAGAAACCACGCGCCCTGAGCGAAGCCGAAAAACAGCGCGATGGCCATCATCGGTCCGTAGGTCGCGACGACGAATCCCCGCGCACGGAACAGCACCGTGTGGTTGTGGATTTGCGTGATTGGCGAATGCCACTTTGCTCCCGACATGCGCGCAGGCTAAATCAATGCGCCGCGAGAATGCTCTTGTAAATCGTCACGGTTCTGCCACGTGCGCTCGCGTTTCCCTCGGGCGCCTCCGGAGAGGGGATGGCGCAAGCTCCTGATATTACAGTACAAATTCGAGCGATGCGAACGCGCAGGAACGGCGACTGTGCAGTGCCATTCGCGGCATCGGAAGATCTGCGCACGCTTCGCGCCCGCGCTCGCGTCGTCGCCCGCTACTGCGCAGGCACCGGCGCTTTGACCACCGGAGGCGCGAGCGGTTGCGGAGGTGTTCCAACTTTTGAGATGCAGCCGTCAAGCTCAACGAATGCGACGCGCGCCTTCGGGATGGTCAACAAGAAGCGAGAACCCTCGTGCCGCACACTCGCGAGTCGGGTCTCGATGTCGTAGTTGAGCAGGCTCGCTCGAACAGCGTCGAGCCCGACGCCTCTGCCGCTCACGTCGGTGGCCTCTTCTTTGGTCGAGAATCCCGCGTGAAACAAGAGATCGATGATCGCGTCGGGTCCGTCGGGATCGGGATCGGACGGAGCGAGCACGCCCTTGGCCCGCGCGAGCTCGAGGACCTTCTCCGTGTTCACGCCGCCGCCGTCGTCGCGAATGGCCACCACGATGGCGTCTCCGCGGTCTTCAAACTCCAGCCACAGCTTCCCGACCGCATCTTTCCCGAGAGATTCGCGTGCCTCGGGCTTCTCGATCCCGTGGTCGAGCGCGTTGCGAATGGTGTGTGTCATCGCCTCACGGATAAACCCGGAGAGCTCCTTGGAGACGAAGACGTCGCTGTCACCGAGGGTGTCCGCGAGCGGGACGATCTGCTTGCCGAGCTGCTCAGAGAGTTCGGCGACCATGGTGGCGTAGCCCGAGAACAACTCCCCGACGGACGTGACCTCCTCACGGGCGCTCGCACCCAGGAGCTCAAGCATGGCGTCGATCGAGGAGATCGCGGCTTGGGGTTCGTCCTTAATGACGGACTTGACAGCCTCCAGTCGCCGTTGGAACGCGGACAGATCCACGGTGGATCCGTCGTCACCGCCGCTGTCACTGAGGAACTCATCGTGGACCTCGACGTAGCTCCCGATCAACGCGACGCCGCCGTCCATGGACTCTTGAATCGTCGCGAGCGTGTCATCGCCGTGCTCCGCGTCGGCCTCCTTGAGGACGATGCACTTGCTCTCGAGCTCGTGGACGTACTTGGAGATCGACTGCATCCCCACGAGCCGCGCGTTCCCTTTGATGGTGTGGAGCTCGCGGCACATGACCACCACGTCTTGAGCGTCGCGCCCGTCGAGCCAGCGCGTGAGAGACTCGGCGGCGCGGCCGATCCGTGCCGCCATATCGGGGAGGACTTGCCGGACCTCCGAGCGCTTTCCGGAGACGAGCTCCATGAGCGCTGCGGTCTTCCGTGAGGCGGCCGCTTGCTGCTCCTCGGCTTGTTTGCGCAACGCGAGGAGCTCTGTGAGGTCGGTCGCGACCACGAGGATCTTCTCGATCATCTCGTCCTCGTCGTACAGGGGGGCGTACTTCAGCCCGAAGACCCGGTCTTCGCTCATCTCGTCGCTGGGGGAGGGGTGCGTGTAATTCCACTCTTGAAGCAGGTTGTAGGCCGCCAGGTCCCATTGAAGATCGTCTGCGCCCACGAGGGTCTCGAGCAGGCACAGCTGCATGGCGAGCGCCTCGTTGGTGTCTGCGTCGCCCGCGAACAGCGTCGTGGAGATGTCGCTCCCGGTCATGTCGGAGATCCCAAACATGGGCTCACAGGCGGGGCTTTGACGACCCACGACCTCAAGCTCTTCGCCGAGCATGAACACGCCCGCGTCGAGGTTATCGAGCATCTCCGACACCTCTTGATTGACCGCGCGGAGATCTTTGGTGCGCTCCGCGACCGTCTCTTCGAGGCCCTCGTTGATTCGCTCAATCTCTACCAAGGAGGCCTCAAGCTTGCCGCGCGCCTCAGTCAACTCCACGTTGCGCACCTTGAGCACCGCGTTCATGCGGGATCGAATGAGGCTCGCCCGAACGATGCGGACCCCCAAAAACCCGAAGAACAGGCCGTTGAGCGCGGCGAAGATAAATGGCCAGATATTCTCCTTGGACAGGAAGAGCGGCTTGTTGATCTGGAGCCGGAGCTGCCCGTCCGTGAAGGGGACGATGGAGGATCCAAACAGCGCCCCGAGCGGGACATCTCCCGCCTCCGTGATGTTATTGACCCGAAACATCGGGCGCGTGCGCTCGCCGACAGCGAACCCACGGAGCGCGCCTTCTAAGAACGACTCCAACCTGCCGACGGGGGCGTCGTCGTCGCCCGCCCGTGCGGCGGGGTCCGCCGCTTCGAATGAGGCGAGGAGCGCGAAGTGAGGATCGGCCCCATCTTTCGTGATGCCGTCAGGTGCGAAGTGCATGTTGTCGGCCTCAAGCTCCATGATGGCCTTCAACGCCTTGGAGCCGCGGAGCCGCTTCGCTTTCTTCTCGCCGTCATCCGCCTTGGCCAGGCGCGTGGCGACGAGCGCCTCCACGTCGATCAACACGCCGACGACGCCCTTCGCCTCCTTGATTCGGTCCTCCTCCTGGGCCGGGACCCGCTGGATCTTGTAGGTCGGAACGAAGACTTCAAACTCGAGCTTGCCGGCGATGTTGACGCGAGGGGGCATGGCCACCAGGTCCCCTGTGGCGATCGATTTCTCGATGGCCGCCTTTTGTTCCGCGCGGCCGTAGACGTCGAGACCAAACCTCGTGCGGTCCTCTGAGCCGAGATCCTTGTAGAGCAGGGGGTAGTAGACCGCGCGCTCCGGAGCGCGCACGGGCGAACGCCGGAGGCGCACCTTGCCCTTCTTGGTCACCTTCTCTTTGATGTCGACGCGGTCGATGATTCCAGCGCCTAGCCCTGCGGCCATGGCCTCCGCTTCGAAGGCCTCGCGATCAGCGGTGAGGATTTTTGGGTAGTAGGCCGTCTCCGTGACGAATTGGTAGCGATTCACCGCCTGCTCAGAGAAGTAGCGGAACTGGTCGCCGTCGACCTTCTCGACCGAGTGAAACAGCCCTTGCATCCCATAGCTGACCGCCTCGACCGAGCGCGCGTTCCGTTCGATCTCGGCTGACGCTTGACGAAGCACGAAGTCAAAGCTGCGTTTCTCCTGGTTGCGAACGAAGTACCAGGCGCCCACGATGAGCAGCGCGGTGAGCCCGACGCCGAGCACGTAGGTGAGCCACAAAAAGGGAGACCGCCGGACCTCGCGTTCGATCGCTTGCACCTGTGACCGATCGATCTCCTTGTCCTTCGCAGGAGCTGCGCCCTCGGTCGGGGGGTCGCCGGTCGGCGTCCCTTCGGCGTCGGGAGCCTGTTGCGGGTCTTCGGGTGGGGTGTCTGCCATGGGTTTGCTCGTCGAGGGAGGTGTTGGGTCGGTCTGTGGGGTCTGTGGGGTAATGGAGGAGGTTGTGCGTCAGGGGCGCTCGGGTTCGGTCATGCGGGTGACGCGAGGACAGTCAATAGGAGGCCACCCAATCAAAAAACTCCGGGAACGATTGCAGCACTTTTTTCTCGGACACCTTGTCGAGCCCGAGCAGGTTGAGCGCGGAGAATCCGAGCAGCAAGACGCCGAGGATCTTGCGAGCTCGGTGCTGGACCCCGCGTAGATTCAGCAGCTGATTCGCCGCGGCGCGTCCTCCGTAGGCGATGAGGAGCATGGGCAGCGCGTTGCCGAGGGCGTAGGTGCCCATGAGCGCGAACGCGTAGCCGGTGGAGGTGGTGGCCGCCATCGTCAAGATGGCGCCCATCGTCGGGCCGGCGCACGGCGCCCAAATAATACCGAGCGAAAGCCCCAACGCGAGCGCGGCGACGAGACCGTTGACCTGGCCGGAACCGTCTTCGGGGGGCGCGCCGCTGAGTTTAGAGGTCAGGGGGCCGAGGGCTCGCGAGGTGAACGCGGAGAAACCGTCGGAGAGTCGATCAACGATGAGGACGACCCCGAACGCGGCGAGGAGGATGACCGTGAGCTGCTCAAGCGAGCGGGGAGGGAGCTCGAGGCTCGCGACAAGCTGGCTCAAGAAGATCCCCACCGTCGCGAATCCGAGGGCGAGGCCGCAGGAGACGATCAGGGGGTACCACCATTTTTTTTGTAGTCCGGTGCCGATGATGATGGGCAGCATCACCAGGACACACGGGCTGAGGACTGTAACGAGGCCCGCGACAAACGCCGCTCCAAAACTGACGGTTGAGAGTTCAGAGATGGGGCCATCCATAGAACGTCAGCGGCCTTCGAGGAAGCGCTTGATGTGTTCAACGCTCGTCTTCCCAACGATTCTCGACTTCTCGGCGCCTGAGGCGTAGCGGATAAATGTGGATTGCCGCGCCACGTTGAGCTCCTCTTGGAGGTCCTCAGTCTCGTCGTAGTCGAATTTGCAGATGAACGGCTTACCCTCGACGTCGCCCTTGAGGATTTCGTCGATCGATACTTGCTGCGCCGCGCAGGTCGGACACCACGAGGCGTGAAACCATGCGACGTAGATTTTTTCTTTCTTGAGGCGCTTCGGATGCGCCTCTTCTTCGCAGTTCTTGATTGTCGCCTTGCCCGCTGCATTGGTGGACTGACTCAGCGTGACGCAGGCGACGCTGACGAGGAACGCGACGATGAACTTTGAAGTGCGGCGCATGATTCAGTCTAGACTTGGCAATCGCCTATTTTCATCAATCTCTTAAGTGCGAAGCGGCACGAACGCGCCATTGTCGCGGGGAGGGGTTGTGCTTTGCGCGGCAAGACGACGCGAATTGGGCCGTTTATGGTGCCGAGAGGCGCGTTATCGGTGCGGATCTGCGAGGGCTGTGTGTGCCTGAGGCCACGTGATGTCTGGGCAGCGTTGAGCGGGTACGCAGCGTCGCGCCCCACGCCGCAGATCTACCTACAGACGCTCGAGCATTGGTCCAAACTTGACAGGGCCCGCCTACTAACATCAAATCCCCTCGGGCGACGACGGCGCGGTGATGCGAGAGGACAAGCGAACTCTTCGAGTTGGACAGACGGCGGCCCTCGCCGGGACGCTCATGATTTTGGCCCTCGGCTGCGGGAAAGACGGAGGGGAGCCCGCGAAGCGTGACGGCGTCGCAGGGCCGGCTGCTGCGGCCGCAAAACCCAACGGCGCGGAGGCGGCGCAGCCGGAGGGCGCAAACGGCGCTGCGGGTGACGGCGCTGCGGTGCCGGATCCGAACGCGGCGCCGGCGGCGGCATCATTCGACGGGGACCAGCTCATTCACGACTGCGAGGAGTCGTCCTTCGAGTCGGACAAGGCCTCTCAAGACGTGTTTGTGGTCTGGTTCCACGCAGACTGGTGCCCGAGCTGCGAGAAGCAGCGGCGGGAGCTTGAGCCCCTGTCCCGAAGTTCAATTAAGGGTCGCCCGGTGATCTGCCGATACGACTACGACGAAACCGAGGACCTACAGGGCAAGCTTCGTGTACAACGCCAAAGCAGCTTCATTCGCTACGTCAAAGGGACCGAGCAGGCGAGATCTGTCGGAGAGACGGGCAAAGAGCGACTCATCAAGTTTCTTGAGGGCTAGCGCGTGTGCGACGGCGAAATGCCCGGGATGCGCGGCGGATTTCACGGAGTGTAGCTAACGTTGGGACCAGGGATCGGGGACACATTCATCGCGGGGCTCGTCACGTCGCTGAGCCCGTGCGTGTTGCTGATGCTCCCGGCGCTGGTCGCGGTGGGGCTGCAGCGGTCGCGGTGGTTCCCGGCGATCGTGTTCTTGTCGATGGCCTTCGCCTACGCCATGACCACCGTGTACTTTGAGTTCGGCTACGCCAACGATGTCGACCTGCCGCTGAGTCCGAGGAAGCTCAAGAAATATGCCAGCTACTGTCTGGTCGGCCTGGGCGCGCTGTACCTGGCCCCGTGGGGCGCGCTGCTCGACAAGGTCGGCGTGGACGAGACCCGACCGCGCTGGGTGCACTGGTTTGATCTCGCGGTCGCTGGACTCACCGGGTTCATGGTCTCGCCGCTCTGGTCACCGTGCGCGGGGCCGACGCTCGGCGGAATTTTGGAGCTCGCGCAGGTGGGGGAGACGGCGGCCGTCGCGGGGGCCAAGCTGTTCGTGTTTGGAGCCGCGAGCATGATGCCCGTGGTGGTGCTCGCGTACGTGGCGACCTGGGCGTCAGGCACGCGGCGGGCGCGGGCGCGATTTCATTATGGCGCCACGGTCGCGCTGGGTCTGTCGATCATGTTGCTCAGCGCGGCGGTGATCAGCAAGCGCGACAAGAGGTACGAGGCGAAGGTGCTCCAGGCATTCCCCGAGCTCTACGCCTGGGTAGGGAGCTTCTGAGCGGCCGCTGCACGCGCTCCCTCGCGTCGCTGGCCGGTGGTTATTTGTCGCCGGGTGAGGCGGGTGGACGCACGCCGAGGATAATTCCGCGGTCCACCATGTCCGAGATCACGACCCCCACGCGCGCCAGGGATTCGTCGGAGAGCGCTTCGCCTGCGCGGGCGGTGCCGGCTTGAACGGAGTCGCCGAAGCGAGCGCCCCCCAGGAGCCCTGAGACCACCTCGTAGCCCAAGGGGCTCAACTCGAGGAACCGGACCTCATGTGATTCGTCGCGGTAGCCGAGGAGCCTCGCGTCGCCCTCCAGCGGGGCGTTGGCGTCCTCCTTGCTTCTCGTCAAGAGGTGGACCTTGTGTGAGAACGCGCCGAGGCACACGCTGCCATGAAAATCGAGGATGGCGTCGAGCGAGAGCGGAGGAGGCGTCGCTGTCGGGCGCGTGGCGTCGGGATCGGCCTTCACCCGCATCTCCATCAGCTCGTAGCGCCCGATCTCCACGAGGTACTCGGGGATGGACTCGTCGTCGCGCCATCGCGCCGAGATCCACGACGCGAACTCATCGGGGAGGTCGCGGATGTACGGAGAGCGGGGGCCCTCCTCGCTGAGCCACGCGGCGATGTCATCGTCGAAGTCGCGGGCGCCGCGGCGGGCGCGGGTTCGAGGCATGAACGCATAGATCGTCCCCGAGATGCCGTTGCGGACCAGCTTTCGGTACACCTCATGTCGCGCGGGAGGGATCGCATGGAGCGCTCGCTGGGCCCCGTCGACGAGGGGAGAGACGACATCTTCTAGGCTCGCCGAAGGCGGCTCGCGATGGAGGATCATGTCGCTCACGCCGCGTTGGAGGTCCGAGAGTAGCGACGGTGGCGAGCCCGCGTTGTCGAGGTGACGCGCGGGGCCTCGCGTTCGCAGGTCATGGAGCTGGGGCGGGCTTGGCGAGGACTGGGACCTCTCCCACCGATCGAGCGCGGCGTCATAGCGCTCGTTGAGGTGGGCGACCTGGCGCCCAAGCTCGTCAAGCTCGGGGATGTCGTGGTCTCGCTCGTAGAGGACGGGGCGAGGGCCGACGCGCTCGATCACCCAGGCCATCAAATCAGCGACCTCCGGTGAGACGTCCGTCCCGTGCGTGTCGATGATGAGGTCGTCATAGTCATGGAGCCGCTCTCCGCCCGCGACGTGCATGTGGACGACCCGATCGAGGGGGAGCGACGCCATGTACTCGATGGGATCGAAGCTGTGGTTGCGCGCGTTCACCCAGACGTTGTTGACGTCGAGGAGCAGGTTGCAATCGGCGCGCTCGAGCACCTCCGCGATCATCTCTCGCTCGGGCATCGTCGATCCCGGCAGCATATAGTACGAGATGTTCTCCAGCGCGAGCGGCATCCCCAGCGTATCTTGGACGCGCTTGACTCGGTCGACGACGTGCTCGACCGTCGCCGCGCACGCCGAGAGCGGGAGGAGGTCGTGGAGGATTCGTCCGTCGGCGCCGTTCCAGCACAGGTGGTCGGAGTGCCTCGTCGCGCCCATGCGCTCAAGGAATCGCCGGAGCGTCGCGAGATACCCCTCGTCGAGGGCGGCGGTGGACCCAATATTGAGCATGAGCCCGTGGGTCAGCACGGGGTGGGTCTCGGCGATCTCTCGGAGCGCTTCAGGATAAAATCCGCCGCGCCGCATGTAGTTCTCCGGTGACACCTCAAAGAATCGAATGGAGGGAGGTGACCGCCCGGCGAGGACCTCGTCGAGGAACGCCCACCGCAGTCCCAAACCAACCCCATGTGGGGTGTGGGTGTCCTTCGTCCATGGAGGCCTGCTCACCATAGAAACATCGCACGAGACGCGCCCAACATTACAGTGTGGCCGGGGATGGTCGATGAGCAGGGCGTGAGCACCACGAGGCTGCAACGGGTCCTGGCGACGGCGCGAACTTCGCGCCCCGACCGCGGACAGTACCGGAGAAGTTCCGGCTGTAACCTCCGGCACCCTGGATTCGTTGGTCTGGAGGGGAGCACGACGTGGCGTTCTCATCGTGAGAGCGAGCTCGGGTCGTGATGATTTTGATGGTCCCGAAGTGGGCCCTGATACGCAAGAGAGGAAACTGTACGTGATGAACGCAAAAACAATTTTCGCGACGCTCGCTCTGCTGGGGAGCGGGACGCTCTCCGCCGGGTGCGCGAGTGGTGGGGGCGACTCCTCCGAGGTACCCAAAGCTCGCACCGCGGGCGGAGGGCAAGGCAGCTGCGGCGGCTCCGCGAAAGCAGAGGCCAGCTGCAGCAAGAGCAAGGACAAGGAGACCGTGACCACGGCGTCCAATGACACCGCCACCAGCGACGACGCTGCCGCTGCCGCCGACGCGAAGACCCCGACCCCGGCAGACGAGGAAGAGGTCGAGATGCTGTGCGGCGAGAAGCGCTGCGCGTAGCGCCGTGAGAGGCGATCGCGCCGCGTGCCGATGGCGCGCGCGGGGCGAGGGGGGACCGCAGCCTCGGAGGCTATGAACCTGGAGGCTGCGCTGCGCCGAGGATCCTGTCGATGGCCTGAAGCAGACGCTCCGGATCGTGGGGCTTCAGGATCCATCCCGTCGCCCCCTTGCTCATCGCTTTACCCAGATTGGCGGGCGCTTTGTCGGTGGTCAAGATAACGATCGGGAGGTCTTCGAGTCCCTCGATTTGGCGGATGTGCTCGAGCAGTTCTTGGCCCCCCATGCGAGGCATATGCAGATCGACGATCGCCAGCTTGGTGCTGGGGTGCTCGCGCAGTCGGTGCTTGGCTTCCAGCCCATCATGAGCGGTCACGACATCGTAGCCGCCGCTGCGGAGGGTCTCGGAGAGCTGGTCAACAACGGCGGCCGCGTCATCCACCACCAAGATCTTGAGACGCTCGTCTGGCTGGGCACTGGACATCGGAGAGGACATCGACCGAGCGCGCGAGAGCCTGAAGGGGTGAATGTGGTCCGCCGCTCGCGCATGGGGCAGGCTGTTTCACACGCCGCCAAATATCGGTGGCAGCGCCCCGAAAACTGGCCTGCGGGGCCGGCATTTCGGTTTGTTCCGTGCGGCGTGCGGTGTCCTCGACCGCGGCGCTGGTTGTTCGAGCCCCGCGCAGCAGCCGTTCGTAGGCTCCGGGGATCGGCCGATGGGGTCTGCAGGTGCGGCGAGTCGATCTCGGGAAGAAATGCGACTGCGAACCCTGCGAATGTAAGATATCGTCCACCACATGATTCGCTTTCACAAGAGCCACTCGATTCTCTCGGCTGTTGCGATGACCTCTGTTTTGGCGTTGGCGCCCGTCTCCGCGACCGCCGCGCCGAGCCCATCCAAGGCGCAGGGGAAGGCGAAGGGAGGCGGCGGGAATTTTGGGATCGGCCTGTCGCTCATCGACCCCATGGGGGCCACGGGGAAGTACTTCTTCGACGCCCACAACGCGGTGCAATTTCACTTGGCGTATGGCGGGGTGATGCCGAAGGGAGGCGCCGGTCATGGCTTCCGTCTTGGGGGAGATTGGACGTATCACATCGCGACGATCGCGACCGTGGACGATGTGTTTGACCTGATCCCGTACGTGGGTGTGGGTGTCTTCGGGCTGGTCGGTTCTTGCTGGAAGAGGTGGAATGATGGAAATGGAAGGTGGGATCGTGGGGGGACGTGCGGCGGCATCCTCTTCCGCACCCCCGTGGTGGGCTTCACGTTCCACTGGAAGCCCATGCCGTTCGACACCTTCATCGAAGGCTCGTGGTCTCCGGGGATCGGATTCTCGCCGGGGAACACGTTCGCGGCGCTGGCGAGCGGCGACCTCGCGATTGGGTTTCGGTACTATTTTTAAGCCCCGTCACGAGGATCACGTAGTATCGGCTCATGGATGATGAGCCCCAGTGGTTTGTCTATGTGCTGCTCTCGGGGAGCGGCCCGGACGGGGGCGCGACGCGGTCGTACGTCGGCATCTCGACCGATCCCGAGCGCAGGCTGTTGCAGCACAACGGAGAAGTCCCCGGCGGGGCGAAGTCTACTCGAGGAGGGCGTCCGTGGCGGGTGGGGCGCTTGCTAGGGCCGTACGCGGGCCGCGGCCGCGCCCAGCAGATTGAGGCCTCGATTAAGAAGCTCTCGGGCGTACAACGCCGCCTCGCGTGGTCGCCTCCGAGCAGCTTTGACGAAGAGGTAGCCGCTCCTTGACCCGCCGTTGCGAGGACGCGAACGCGCCGCCGTGCGCGTGCGGATGCCGACATCAGGAACGGAGAGTTCGCCCGGAAATCAGCGTATGGTTCCGCGTGTGCAGGGTTCTCCTCACGCGCGTCCGAAGCTCTTGGCTCCTCCCCCTCCGACGATGACGCTCCCCAATCAACGCAGAGTTTTTGCCGCCGAGTCCGCGCTCCCCTTCCTCCCGGTGAGGGCGCTGCTCGGGGTGCTCCTCGGCGGAGCCGCGGCACTCGCAGGCTGCGGGGGCGCCAGCGGCGACGGCGACCCGTGCTGCGACTCCGCGCCTGTGTGGGATGAGGTTGTCGTGACATCGAACCCGCGGAGCACGTTGAGCGCCATGGTCGAGGCCACGACGACGACGCCGGTACGGGTCGCGGTGGAGTTCACTGATTCGATGGGATTTGTTCGGCACACCGGCTGGTCGGAGATCGGCCTCGCGCACGAGCTGACGGTGGTGGGGATGCGGGCGAATCAGAGCTATGAGCTCGAGGTGATCGCGCGGACCTCACCAGGTGACGACGGCGTCGAGGTGGGGCGAGAGTCGCGGGTGTTCGAGACGGGCTCACTCCCCCCAGATACGAGGCTCCCCGTCAGCGTCGACGTGGCGAACGGCGCGTATCGCAGCTCGTATACGCTCATGGGGCCTGGCAGGCGACCCGACTTTGACCCTCCGCCCGAAACAAGCGAGCCGCTGGTCTACGCCCTCGACGGCGACGGTGAGGTCGTCTGGTACTACGCGGACGCGACGATCCCGAACTATTTTATCGAGCGAGATGTGAAGCAGAAGCCGGACGGTACGCTCATGGTCAACGTCCCAAACGGCCTTCGGCTGATCGACATCGCGGGGCGTGAGGTATTGACGTTCACCTCGCCGGACCCGGACTTGATCCTTCATCACGACAACATTTTACTGCCCTCCGGGGGCTACTTGTCGCTGACGAGAGAGGACCGTCTGGTCCAGGCGCCCTCGCAAGGGGGGGAGGTGCTCTTGTCGGGGGACGGGCTGCTCGAGTGGGACGCCGCGGGGAATGTGGTCTGGCAGTGGTCGTCGTTCGATCACCTGGACGTGGATCGTTTTCCAGGTCCGCTGTCCACTACCGCCTCGGTGTTCGGGGCGGGCGCGCTGGATTGGACCCACGGGAACGGGCTCTTCCATCGCGGAGACACGAATTCTTATCTCGTATCCCTGCGTCACCAAAACTGGGTGGTCGACGTGGCGCGCGAGACGGGGGAGGTGCGGTGGATCTTCGGCGACGGAGGAGACTTCACGCTCGCCGACGGTGGCGATGGAGCGCCGGCGGAGTGGTTTTACTCGCAGCACGCGCCGAGCATGGAGGAGGATGGGACGATGCTGTTGTACGACAACGGGAATGAGCGGCCCGACGCTCCCGACTCCTACTCCCGCGCGGTGCGGTTTCACCTGGACGAAGAGGCCATGGTCGCGACCCAGGTGTGGTCGTACCCGGTCGAGCACTACACGATCTTCTTGGGTGACGCGGTTTCGCTGGAGGATGGCGGCGCGCTCGTGTGCGCGGGGGGGGCGCTCGGTCCCGAGCCCCCCGCAGACGTGGTTGAGGTGTCTGCAGATCCGCTCGCGCTCGCGCGTTGGCGGGTCTCGTACGGCGCCGAGTCCGTGGTCTATCGCGCGAAGCGGATCTCGTCATTCTATCCAGGGCAGTGAGCGGCCGCCGAGCTGCGCCGGGGCGCGAGAGATCGTCCAAGCGACCATCTGGCTTCGCGGCGTGATGAGGCCCACTCGATCCGCAAGTGGTCACCCCATGGGCGCGCGGATGCTCATGGCCATCGCGCTGCTGATCCGCAGGCGTGGGACGGGCTGCGCTGATGCGGGGGGGAGGCGCCGACCACTCGGACGCCAGCGATCCGAACTCGGCGAGCGCTGCGCGGCACGCGGATCACCATCGGTCACGCGGAGTCGTCCTTGAAGCCACAGCTGGCGTCTGTGCACCGCGCGAGAGAGGCGGGCGCACGTGTCCTAGGTTTCGATCGGTGGATTTTGGTGGGCAACTACGAGTGGAACCCCAGGATGAACCTCCGCCTTGGGCGGCTCGATCCGGGCGCGGACAAGTCACGAGCCATGCGTCCACCGGGGGGGGCTGCCTCCGCCGAGATCGCGGCCGCAGGTGGGTTTTAAGCGACTTGCGGAGGGCGACGCTGACGCCCCTCATGCGCGACCGCGCGCGAGGTTGAGGCGGCTTGGAGGATGCCGATCGTTAGGGTAGGGTCCGTTCAGAGGTACGCATGATGGTTCGCACATTGATCCCCTTCACGTCTTGTCTTTTGGTGATGTCTTTGGCGCTGGTTTCCACCAGCTGCGCGAAGGATGAGGGGGACTCCAGCTCGTCGGGGGATGCGGAATCGACGGGGGGCGACGGAGACGGAGACGGAGACGGAGACGGAGACGGAGACGGAGACGGAGACG
>JAAZXR010000039.1 GCA_014240065.1 Myxococcales bacterium | reverse complement strand
GATGGCGACGGCGATGGCGACGGCGATGGCGACGGCGATGGCGACGGCGACGGCGACGGCGATGGTGATGGCGACGGCGACGGCGATGGCGACGGCGACATCCGCACCGTGTTGACCTACGACGAGCTCGTCACCGGCCCGGAGCAACCTGCCCCCGTCGACGACACCGCCGGATTTGGCATGCCCGCGGGCGCCGCCCTGCCCGATCACGTCTTTGAGGGTCGTCTTGAGCTGATCGGTGAGGATCTCCTCGGCAACTTCACCAAGATCAAAGACGACTACAACTACGACATCGACGACGAGCGGCTCCACCTGCCCGAGTTTGACCACGCGTTCGTCCAAGACGGCCACGATCTGATCCCCGTGGTCCGCGGCAACATCAACACCGCCCACCCGTTTTGGACCACCATCCTCGAACCCGGCAGCGTGTGGAAAGAGTCCGGCGACAACGGGCTCTCGCGCGCGTCTGTGCCCTTCGCGATCTTGCAGCGCAACTCCAACTGCACGCACAACGGCCTGTTGACGTTCCTGTTTGACGACACCTCCGTCTCCAAGGCGCACTATCAGATCACCCAGGAGACCTGCGCGTATTTCCAAGGAGATTTTTGGGGGCTCCTCGACGCGAACTACCTCGCGCAGTCGATCCCCTCAAGCGCACAAATCAAGACTGACTTCGCTGGAGAACAGGCGGCCAAGGTCCCCACGCGCCCCATCGGCGACCTGGCCACAGACTTCCCAGGGATCGATCTCTCCACCCTCACCTCGGGCATCACCCCGATCAACATGACCCGCTACGGCTTCGTGTACAACGGCGTCAGCTACGTCAGCGACTGCGTCACACGCTCGGGCACGTACCCCTATTGCGACGTCATGCGCTTTGGCTCCTACTCCCTCGCGAAGTCGATCTACGCCGGCGCGGCGCGGATGCTGTTGGAACATAAATACAGCGTGGATGTCGGCGGACAAATCGTGGGCTCCCTCGTGCCCGAGGCGGCGTCGGGCCCCGGCGACTACAGCGACGTCACCGTGGACCACGCCCTCGACATGACCACCGGACACTACAAATTCGCGACCTATATGGTCGACGAGGGCGGCGCGGTCATGTCCAACGACTTCTTCTTGGCGGAGAGCCTCGCGGAGAAATCGGCCGGCGCCTTCGGGTGGATGCGAAAGACCGCCCCCGGGAACAACTGGGTGTATCGAAGCTCCGACACCTTCATCGCCACCCGCGCGATGTCGGAGTATCTGCAGACGCTCGCGGGCGCGGGCGCGGACCTCTTCGAGCTGCTCGTGAGCGACGTGTTTGTGCCGTTGGGTCTCGGACCTGGCGCCCACACCTCGCTGCGCACCTCGGACAACAATTGGCAGGGCGAGACCTTCGGGGGCTACGGGCTGTGGCTCATCGCCGACGACCTCGCCAAGCTCACGCGCCTGCTCAACGTGGACGACGGACAGATCGCCGGCGCGCAAGTGTTGAGCCCCGCCGCCCTCGACGCCGCCATGCAGCGCGACCCCAACGACCGGGGCGTGCTCACCACGGCGTCCACCCCGTTCATGTACAACAACGGGTTTTGGGCGCTGGAGTTCACGCAGGCGCAGGGCTTCGCGTGCGATTTTTGGGTGCCGTTCATGTCCGGCTACGGCGGCATCACCGTGGCCATGATGCCCAGCGGCGCGACCTACTGGTACGTGAGCGACAACAGCGAGTACGACTGGCAGGATGTGATCGCGGCGTCCGAGGCCAGCGTGGCCTCAAGCTGTACGCCGTGAGTTCGCCGGCGTCACCCGCCTTTAATGATGTAGGCCGGGATGTGATAGTAGGGCGGCTTGTGGATCTCGACATCGCGGCCTTGGAAGAACTCGTCCACGGCCTTGGTCTCCCCCTCGACGGTGCCGTAGTCGTCGAGCATCACGATGCCCCCGGGCACAACGCGGGGATACAGCTGCTCAAGCACGGTCTTTGTGGGCTCGTACACGTCGACGTCCATGTGGAGCAGGGCGATCTTTTGAGAGGGGTTGCGCTCAAGATACACCGGCAGGGTCTCATGCAGATCCCCCTCGACCAACTCAATATTGGTGAGCTCTTTTCGACGAAGGTGCGCGGCCAGCTCTTCTTTGCTGATTCCGTTTCCACAATGCCGTTCAAACCGACCCACAAATTCGCGATCGGACTCCAGCGACAAGCCGGCGGGGAACTCACCGAACGCGTCAAAGCCGACCACGCGGCGGGCCGCGCTCCCCTCCAACAGATCTCGAAACGACGCGAGCCGCACCAGCGAGGCCCCCTTGAACACCCCGAACTCAAGCACGTCTCCTTCGAGCCCGACGATCTGCTTGTAGATCTCTAGGTGGTTCATCAGCTTCCCTATCCGCCCGGTCTCGCAGGTCAAATAAAAGCCGTTCTCGTAGTCCCACTTGTTTGTCAGATCGACGGAGTAGTTTTTCATCGCGCACCGTCAGGGTAGTTCAAGCCCACGAGGGTTGCTGAGAAACTTGTCGCACATGCGCGCGCGAGTTTGACGCCATCGCGACCCCCCGAGGTCGCGCTGGTCCGAGAAGCCAGCGCGGGCGCGGTCTGTGCTCGAGTCCACGCCCCAAATCGAGCCAGCACCCGAGACGCCAACTCCGTGGCGCTCACTCCCCCGTGCGCGTGGCGCTCAAAATGGCGCGAGCGCGCGCCTCGATCTCGTCCCACGCCTCCGCCTCGACCACCTCGCGCGGAAACAAACTCGCGACAAATCCGCACGCATAGGCCCCCGCGTCCAGCCACGCGCGGGCGTTCTCGGCGGAGGTGCCGTTGGTGGGGACGATGTTTAAAAAGGGCATCGGCCCGAGCACGGAGCGCACCCACGCGGGTCCCCCCGCCGGCGCGGGGAAGAGCTTTTGCAGCTGCGCCCCCGCCCGATGGGCGCGCAGCAGCTCGGTGGGCGTGTGCACCCCGGGCATCGCGACGACCCCTCGCGTGCGCGCCACGTCGATGACGGCCTCGTCCACCACGGGGGACACCAAAAACCGCGCGCCCGCGTCCACCGCGTCGTTGGCCTGCCCAGGCGTCAAGACCGTCCCCGCGCCCACCACCACGTCGTCGCGCTCCGAAAATTCGGCGATGAGGTCGAACACGCCGGGGACCGTCAAGGTGAACTCCACCACGCGCATGCCGCCACGCACCGCGGCGTCCATGGCCCGTCGGGCGCGATCCTCGTCGTCGGTCCGCAAGATCGCGCTCGCGCGTTCGGTGGCGATAAGCGAGAGCAGCGCTTCGGGGGTCATGCGACGAGCATAACCTCGGCCGGGGCCTCCCACGGGAAAAGATCTCCGCCGCGCGAGGGGGCCGCGCCAGGGGGCCGCGCCACCTCGAACAACTGCACGGACCGCGCGGGCGGAGCAACGGCGAGCCCACCAAGCCCCGTCGCCCGCTGGATGCCTCCGCACAAAAGCTCGCGGCGCCCCTTGCCCCCGGCACGGGCCGGCGACTACAACCATAGACCGACCATGGACCTCTCTCACCTCAACCCGAGCCAGCGACGCGCCGTGGAGACCATCCACGGTCCGCTCCTGGTGCTCGCCGGAGCCGGCTCGGGGAAGACCCGCGTGATCACCCATCGCATCGCGCACATGCTCCAGCTTGGGATCCCTCCGGATGAAATCGTGGCCTTGAGCTTCACCAACAAGGCGGCCGGTGAGATGGGCGAGCGACTCCGACACATGGTGGGTTCGGGTGTCACGCAGTCGCTGATGCTCAGCACATTTCACAGCCTGGGCGTGCGGATGATGCGCGAGCGACCGGACGACTTTGGCGTCCCCAAGCGCTTCACCATCCTCGACCAGGGCGACGTGTACGGCGTGGTCCGCTCGGTCCTACGAGAATCGGGGATCCACGGGATGGGGCAAGACCGACGCTTCGATCTCGGCGCCATCGTCCAGCGCATCAGCCTGTGGAAGAACGAATTTCTCGACCAAGAAGACGTGGCGGAGCGCGCCAAGTGGGGCAGCGAATACGACGAGGTCGCCGCGGAGATCTACACCGACTACGCCTCACGCCTGCAGGCCCTCGGCGCCGTCGACTTCGACGACCTCGTGGTGCGCGTGGCCGCGACCCTCGCGGAGGATGAGGCCGCCCGCGCCTACTGGCAAGGGAGGTTCTCCTACCTGATGGTCGACGAGTACCAAGACACGAACACAGCGCAGTTTCAGCTGCTGCGGTGGCTCCTCGATGAGCAGCAGAACCTGTGCGTGGTGGGCGACGACGACCAAGCCATCTACGGCTGGCGCGGCGCGAAGGTCGCCAACATCCTCGGTTTTGACATGATGTTCCCCAAGGCGGAGGTCATCAAGCTGCAGGAGAACTACCGCTCGCGCGCGCCGATCTGCGAGGTCGCCAACGCGGTCATCTCCCACAACGAGGCCCGCTACGACAAGTCCCTCGTCCCGACCCGGGGCCCCGGTGACGCGGTGCAGCTCGCGGTCTGTGATGACCTCGCCCACGAGGCCGCGTTCGTGTGCCGGACAATTTGGGGCCTGATCAAAGATGAGCAGATCCCCGGCTCCGAGATCGCGGTCTTGTACCGCTCATCGCGTCAGGCGCGGCTGATCGAAGAGGGCCTGCAAGATCAAAACCTCGAGTACCGCGTCCTCGGTGGCCAGGCCTTCTACGACAAGAAAGATGTGAAGGACGTGCTCGCCTACCTCAAGGTGCTCGTGACGCCCCACGACGACATCGCGCTGCGGCGCGCGCTCGACGTGCCTTCGCGGGGCGTAGGGCTCAAGACCCTCCAGCGCCTCGAACGCTACGCCCGCGCCCACGGCAAACGACTGCTCGACGCGGTCCACAACGCCAGCGAAATCCCGGAGATCACCGGTCGACCCAAGGCCGCGCTCGCCCAGTTCTCCGCCCTCGTCATGCACGCGAACCGGCGCGCGCGCGCGTCACGCTCGATCAGCGACGCCCTCCAAGACCTCCTCCAACAGATCGAGCTGCGCGACCACATCCTCCGCGAGACCGGCTCTCACGAGTCTACGAAGCACCGGTGGATGGGCATCGAGTGGCTGCTCGGGAGCGTCAAACGATTTGAGCAGCGGGCCATGCAGGCGGGCAAGGGCAGCTGGATCGAGTACATCAGCAACCTCACCCTCGACAAGCGCGACACCGAGGAGGAGGGGGACGGCGCGCGACAGCGGGGAAAGATTTCGCTGGCCACCATGCACTCGGCCAAAGGGCTCGAGTGGTCTCGGGTGTTCGTTATCGGCTGCGATGAGGGCACGATCCCCCACGCGCGCGTGGAGGCGGCCCGGGCCAGTGACGCCATCGAAGGAGACATTGAAGAGGAGCGGCGCTTGTTCTACGTGGCGGTGACCAGGGCGCGCGACAAATTGTGGATCAGCCGCTCCAAACAAAAAAGCGAGCGCGGGCGAGTGTCTGACAACACCGCGAGCCGCTTCCTCTCCGAGATCCCTGAGGACGCGCTCGAGCCCCTCGACCTCCACGAGCCTGACGACACGACCATCGAGGAATTCGACGCCATGACCGCGGAACTGTTCGCGAGCTTTGGTACCACCTAGCCGCGCGCTCGCGCCCGGTAGCGGGCGAAGTAGCGGCGCATCAAGAACCGTCGAAACCACGTGTTGATGCGCGGCAAGTCGAGCACGAGCGGGCCGTAGACCACCAACGAGCGCGCGCCGATGCTCACCCCATGGGGGAAATCTTCACGCAGGCGATGCGCGCGCCGCGGTGTGCCTTGAAGTGAGGCGAGGATATTCTTCGCGGCGATCTTCGCCTGCCACAGGCACTCGATGGCGCGCTTCATCGTCGGCCAGACGCCGCCCTCGTCGACGACGCACGCCGCGTCCCCCGCGACGAAGACCCCCTCGATCGCCGCGCCGTCGGCGTCGAGCGCCCGCAGCTCCCGATCCACTGTGAGCCATCCGTCGCGCTGCCCGACGCCCAGCTCGTCGAGCACCGGCGGCGGCCGCACGCCCCCCGCCCAGATCACCAAGTCGGCCGGCATGTCGAGCTGCTCCGGGCTGGTGGGCACGCGATCTTCAATGACGACCCCGTCCGACCGCATCTGAGTCAGCCGCGCTCTCACCCGAAGATCCACCCCCTGCGCCTCCAGATGCTCCGCGGCGAGCGCCCCCGCGCGTTCGCAGAGCGCGGGAAGTAACCGCGGACCCGAGTGGAGCAGCGTGACCTCAAACGGGCGCTGAAGATCGTCCGAGCGCTGACTCATCCACGCCAGCTCGCCGGCCATCTCCACCCCGCTGATCCCACCTCCAACGACGACGACCCGCGGCTGCTCCGGGCCGCCGGGCGCGCGGAGCCGCTGCAGACGCTCGCGAACCTCTTGGGCCTCATGATCAAACTTGACCGCGAGCGCCCCCTCCACACCGGGGATCCGGTCCGCGGGCGGCGCCAAGACCGAGCCGAGGGCCACCACGATGATCCTGGCGTCCAGCGCGCGCCCGTCCGCGAGCAAGACGCGACGCGCGACCGAGTTCATCCGCGCCACCGTCCCCACGATCATCTCTGTGTGCTGCGAAGAGGTCACATATCCGGCGGTGTGAAGGCGCGCGCTCGCGTCGTGGAGGCGCCGACTGAGGCGCTCTTGGCACAGCGGGATATAGCCGTGCACCTCTTGACGATCGACGACGGCCACGCGCAGGGTCCGGCCGCGGCGTTTGCGGCGGAGTTGATAGAGCACCTCGATGCCGGCCATGCTCGCGCCGAGGATGATCACGTCGTAACGTTCCACAGCGGGGCTAGGCGAAGACATGCACGCGATCCCTGACCGACGCCGGGAACCGCGCCGCGACCACCGCCCGCGCCTCCTCGAGTGAGTGACGCATGCTGCGATGGACGAGCACCAGCGCCTCGCCCGTGAACCCCTCGGAGACAGGGATCATCTCGTCGACGTGCGTGTGGCCCCAGTGGCGGGTCTGCTCGACGCTGCGCCGCTCGTCCCACGAGGTCACCTCGTGCACCAGCACCCGCACGCCCAACACCTCTGGATGCGCCTGCAAGAACTCGATCTGGGTGTCTCCTGTCACGCACAGTTGGGGAGCCCGAACGGGCGAGGTGAGCTCCACCCCCGCCGCTTTGGCGGCCACGAGCTCCTCGCGCGGGCGCCCGTGGAACTCCACCTTGAGCTTGTGCGTGATCCGATCGACGCAGTACGCGAGCGAGGGGACGCGGTGCGTGGTCCGCAGCGCCCTCGCGCGCAGGTCCTTCCCCACGTCGAGGTCATCGCCGGGCTGAACCGGGCGCAGGTCCACAGTGAGGTCGAAGTCTTCGATCTCTCGCCACGCGCCGAAGATCACGCGCAGCGGCGCCTCGATCTCCGCCGGCACGTGCACCACCGGCGGAGGCCGGTCCTGGAGGTGGCGCTGCGAGATCAGATAGTGCAGGCCGCCGAGGTGGTCGGCGTGGCCGTGGGAGATGAGGATGCGATCAAAAGACTGCGCCCCGGAGACCACCTGCCCCACGTCGAAGAGCAGCTTGAACTCGGGCACCATCAGCGAGGTCTCCACGCCGCCTTTGGCGACGCCGCGCAAGGTGAGTCCCCCCACCTTGAGTTCGCTGAGGCCGCGTCGGGTCATGGCGGTATGATTGCACGAGACGACCTCGACGCCACGTTCGCGACGAAACCACCGCCCGGAGGCCACGCACGAGGTCTGCGGCGCCGGCGGGGCGCCTACGCCACGAAGTTGCGGTTGGGGGTCCAGAGCACCTGGGTGCGGAGCGGCGTGCTCGTCGGGGCGGTGCCGCTGGAGGTCGCCTCCGCGAGCGCCGAGCGCTCGGCGTCGGCCTGGTGGACAGACACCTTCAATACGTCCTGGGCAGCGGCGACCACCTTGTCCGGGTTCACAGTCAGCGCGTGCTCGAGATTAATATTTTGCGGGATCCCGGGGACGGGGTCTTGCCCGAGCACCCGCGCGACCACGCCCTCACCGGGCGTCGCGTCGATGACCGCGCCCTGGATCTCGCGGCCGATGCTGGAGAAGACGCGGTCCTCGTGCACCACCAGCAGCCGCCCCGTGCGCCGAACGCTGGCGAGCACTGTGTCGAGATCTGGGGGCACCACTGTGCGCATGTCGATGAGCTCCACCTCGATCCCCTCCTCGGACAGACGCTGCGCTGCCTCCGCGCAAAACAGGGTGCAGCGACCCCAGGTGGCGATGGTGAGGTCTCGTCCGCGACGGCGGATGGCCGCCTTGCCCAGCGGCACCCGGAAGTCTGCTGGCAGCGAGGGGATCTGCCCCTGAAAGCCGATGGCCCGCTTGAGCGCGGCGATCTCTTTGGGATCGGAGGGCTCGCCCGGGAAGGCGTCGCCGATCGGCAGCCGATACAGGCCCTTCGACTCGAACACCACCACCGGACCCGAGTATTCCGCGGCCGAGCGCAGCATCCCGTAGCAATCGCGCGAGGTGGTGGGCGCGATGATGGTGAGCCCTGGGATCGCGCCGTACAAACCCTCCATGCACATGGAGTGATAGACCGCCCCGCCGTGCAGGGGCTCCACCGGCAGGCGGGCGATGACGTTGGCGGTGCATCGTCCCCCGGAGGTCCACAGCAAGTTGCCCATGTAGACGAGCCAGTGCAGCGTGTTGAGGCTGTAGTCGGCGAACTGGATCTCTGGCAGCGCGGTCGATCCCTCGTGGAGCGCGAAGCCCACCGCGGCCCCAAGAATCAAGGGCTCGTTGATCGGGGAATCCTGGACGCGCTCGGGATATCGCTGGTGCAGGCCCATGGTCGCCTGCATCACCCCGCCGCGCTCGGCCACGTCCTGGCCGTAGATCCAGGAGACCGGGCGCTCCTCCATGATGTCGCGCAGGGCGGCACGGATGGCGCCGTTGAGAGAGATGACCGTGTTCGTCCCGACGGTCGCCGGCTCCGACGCCTCAGGGTAGTCGTCGTAGATGTGCTCAAAGGCCGACTCGTAGGTGGGCTCGGGCTCCGCCCCCGCCGTCTCCATGGTCGAGACGATGTGGTCATCACACTCTTTGCCGATCACGCCGAGCTCGTGACGCACGTAGTAGTCCTTGCCCGTCTCCACGCCGTTGCGCCGCACGATGTCCTCGGGATCGAGGATCCCCTCCTCCACCAGCGCCTCGCCGAAGTCGTTGAGGCAGTCGTGCGCGTCGAAGGTGTAGTTGTAGACCCCGGCGTTGCTGTGGCCGTTGAGCCGCGAGAGGTTGCGCACCCAAAACAGCGCCGGCCGCTGGTGCTCCATGCAGTACGTGGCCGCGGCCTGGGTGACCTCGTACATCTCCAAGAAATCGTTGCCGTCGGCGCTGAAAAACTCAAAGCCAAACGACCTCGCGTAGGCCTCGAAGTCCTTGATGCCCCGCCCGTCCTCGGGCTTCACGGAGATGGCGACCTCGTTGTCAGTGATCTCGAGCAGCATCGGGACCTTGAGCACGCTCGCGCCGTTCATCCCCTCGTGAAAGTCGCTCTCGGCGGTCGTCCCGTCGCCGACGACACAGACCACGAGCCCGTCCGTTTGATGCTTCATCTTGAAGCCGTGCGCGTAGCCGACCGACTTCCCGATCTGCATGCCGAGGGCGCTCTGCACCGGCATCATGTGGTAGCGGGGGTCGTTGAAGTGCGCCGTCATCTGGCGACCTGCGCTCCATGGATCTGTCGACCGGCTCAGCTGCTGCCGCATGTGGTCGAGGTGGAAGTCCTCATAGCCCTGGAGCCGCGCCCACATGGACAGCAGCCCCGCGGAGCGGTAGTGCCCCCAGATTCCGAACGCGTCCTTGTTGACCAGGCTGTCGAGTGCGAGGGCTTGGGCCGCACCGTGAAGCTCTTCGCCCGGTCCCCAGATCGAGAACTTGATATTGCCTTTGGAGCACTCTTGGACCACGCGCTCCACGTGGAACCGAGCCTTGCACATCTCGCGATACGCGAGGCGCAGCTTGTCAGGGGTGAGTTCCGGGAACCGAGGGAGATCTTTGAGCGAGAACTTGGGCATGACGAAATTCGGGCCCGCCGTTGGAGGCGAGCACCAGCCGGGAAAATATGCCACGAACCGCTGGGATACAAACGTGGAGACGGCGGCGCGCCCAAGGCCTCAAAAACGGGTCTAGATGCGAGGATACCGGCTATCTCCACCCCTCGGCACGAGCCTGCGCACGTCGTTGCGCGAGCGCACGAGCGGCGAGCGACGCGCGCCGCGAACCTTGCGATCCGCGCGCTCCCCGATCAGCCGGTGAAGAGTCTCTCCGCCACCCACTTCACCGCGGACACAAACCACGCGTCGGGATGACGCGCGCCCCAGTGCGCGCCCAATCCAACGATGAACCCGAGGACGCTCCCGGGCAACACCACCCAGCCCATCACAAAGCGGAGCTTGCCGGAGGGCTCCGCCTCTTCCGCGCTCGGCTCCATCCCCGCCTTGGTTTTATCGATCATCTTACCTGTCATGACTAGGCTCCACTCCTTCCGCGCCCGACGATGTGGGCCAGCTTTTGCGGGTGAGCATGCGACGGAGGTTCTGCGGATCGATGGAGGGGGCCCCGCCCGAGGCCTGCGGCGCGAAGCTCATGACCGTCCCGCTCGACCACGCGGGATCCCGCACGTCCGTGATGTCCTCCGCGCCCAACAGGTGCGCCACTTCGTGCAACATACTTCGCGTGTGGGGCAGCCTCTCTTTCGGTGAAGCGACGACCACAGCCCGCGTCCCAATCTTGCGCTCCGATGGATCGACCACGAGCGCCGCGCCCGCGGCGTGACCGGGAATCGCCCCGCCCTTGGCGGAGTCCGTCGCCTCCGCCGTGAACACCAGCAATAGCTCCGCCCCCTCGAGGGGCGCCTCCTTCGCGGTGGTCAAGCCTCCCGCTCCGGCCGCGACGACGCCCTCCACCCTCCCCACTCCGTACAGTGAAAGCTCCACGCCGACGAGCGCGCGCAGATTCGCAGAGGTCACGCTCACCACCCGCTGGACGTAGTCGATCCAGTCGGGTCGCATCTTCACCAGCGACGCGTCCACGAGCACCCGCACCTTGAGGGTGCGCGCGGCCATGTAGGTGCCGAGCAGGTCATCGGGGATTGCAGGTGTCCGCGCGATGGACGAGGCGTCGAACGTCGGCGGAGGCTCGACGGCAGCCGCAAACGGATCGCGCTTCGCGGCGGCGACAGGGGACCCCACGACTCCCTCGCCATCGGTCGGTGACGCCCGGGCACCCGTCGCTGCTGCCGGCGCATCTGTCGCTGCTGCCGGCGCATCTGTGGGCGCCACGATGCCAGGTGCCGCTGCCACGGCGGGAGGCGCGGAGGGCTCCCCACCCTCGTTCACGGGCGCTGCCTTCCCCCGCGCGTCGCGAGGCTTGGGATCGTCGGTTCCCGCAACATCGTCCTCGCCTCCCATGGTCGCCCCTGCTGCGGTTGCGCCATCGAGGGCAGGGCCTGTCTCCACCGGCCCGCCGGTTGGCTCGAGCGCGCTCTCGCCGTCCGCCCCCTCGGCGTCCGCCCCCTCGGGCACGACCTCCCGCCCCAACACAAATGACTCCACCTGAAGCACAGTGTCGCGATGGGCATCACCAAGGTAGATCCCCAATCCGAGCAGTCCCAGCGTGATCGCAACGGGGACCCCCACAAGGACGCCGAGCTTCAAGAAAATGAGCGACTTTGAGCCGGACATGCCGCCCTGAGTATAGGCCATCTCGCGATCGGAACCGGCAAAGAGGGCGGATTTGCGCTGGTGCGTCGGCCGCCCTCCCTCATCGCCGCAGCCGATCTTTAACGGCCTTCAATCGCTCGGCCCAGCCAGCGGAGAACCGCTCCCACCTGCGATCCCCGACCCCCGCGCTCCGCGCGCCAGACCCCGGATGCCAGGCGTTTGGCCCGTGTGCTCCTCCTCCCGACGCGGTATTGATCTCAGGATGCGCATATTTTCCCTGCTGCCCCTGAGTGTCTCCCTTCTCCTCGGCGTTCAAGGATGCTCCACGACGAAAGATACGGGCGCCGACGGGTCCGGTACCGACGAGAGCACCGAGAGCGGGACCGCGAGCGAGACCGGTGCCGAGACCGGCGGTGGGTCGGCGAGCGCCGGCGACGGCGATGGTGATGGTGACGGTGACGGCGACGGCGACGGCGATGGTGACGGCGACGGCGATGGTGATGGCGACGGCGACGGCGACGGCGACGGCGACGGCGACGGCGATATTTGTGGGGACTGTCTCGAGACCGAATGCAGCGCCGAGCTGCTCGCCTGCCTCTCCGATCCCGTCTGTGATTGTTGGGGCGTGTGCACCTTTGAGGACCAAGCGCCGGAGCAGACGTGCATCATGACCTGTGGCCCGAAGCCAGTGGCCTGGGATCCGGCCTTCGCCTGCGTCACCACCGCGATCGAGGGGGCCTGCGCCAGCGACTGCGCCGACCCGTGTTTGAGTTGCCTGACCACCGAGTGCTCCGACGAGCTCGACGCGTGCGCGCAAGACGCCGCGTGTGACTGTAACTACGGGTGTCTGCTCGCCGGCGGCAACGACAATATGTGCGAAAATATGTGCGGCCCCATCGACATGACCCTCGGAAATGTCTTCGAGTGCTTCGACGCCGCCGAGGCCGAGGGCGCCCCGTGCGAGCTCGTCTGCCTGTGAGCGACACCCCCTAGAGACGCGCGCCCGCGCATCACGCCGCGGGGCGCGGGCACCTCCGTCGCTAGTCCTTCGGCGTAAACGCGCCGCTCACGAGATCGTCATCGTACTCGTCACCGATTTTCCCGGTGGTTGCGAAGCGATACAAGGTCCCGGAGAACAGCACCCGCGCCACCGACAGCATCAGGACCGCCACCGTGATGTACACGAAGGACAAGCCGAGGAGCCCACCGCCGTACCACATGGATCCACCGGTCTCGGCCGCATTCGCGAGCGCTCCGCCGCCCAAGACCAGCATCACGAAGAAGGGGATGCATGCCATGAAGGAGACAAAGCCCATCGAGACGTGGGCCGTGAGCCCTTCACCCCAAGACTTCTTGAGCGCCTCGACCGAACGCTCGAGCCCCTGTTTCGGACCGACGCCGTCCATCACCATCGCGGGGACCACCATGAAAGACACGACGTTCCACGCGCCGCCCATCAAGGCGGCGACTCCGCGCGCGATGAGGGAGCCGATCCCACCGAGGCGCTCACACGCCGATTCGATCGCGTGCAACACCAGGCCCACCGTGGTCACCACCAGCGACCACTTCATGATGTCACCGAGGCGTCCGTTCGCGGCCCGCACGCTGTCCATGAACGTCGCGTCCCCACCATCCAGGCGCACGCGCAGCGTGTTCAAGACGGCAAAATTCGCGTAGATCGAGGAGGTCGTGACCACGAAGGTCACGGCAAACATATACCCCAACCCAGCCGCTTGGACCGCGGGGTTCTCGTCGGCGTGGTCCGTCATGTCCCCGAACATCCCCGGATCGAGCGTGTGCACCAAAGCTCCGGCCAACCCGGTGACGGCCACAACCCCGAAGAACCCGACCACCACGGCCAGCAGCGGAAAGGCCAACATCTCGGGGTCTCTCCCGATGAGCTGAAAGCTCTGCTTTGTAATCCTCCAACCACGACTCATCCGTTCAAACATGATCTGTCCTCTCTTTTTGCGGCGTCCACGCGCCTCCGTGCACATCGTACAACATCGACGCAACGGTCTTGTTCCCACCAATATGCCACCTCGTGGGCACAGTCGCGAACGCCGCAGTTCACCGTTCCGAGCACTCACACTAGCTGAAATCCATGAGGCCTCGCGCCGCGAGTGACGTGTCCCCACCGGAGGCCACGATGACGTGATCGAGCACGGGGATCCCCAAGAGCGCGCCTGCCTCCACCATCCGGCGGGTCAACACGAGATCCGCCTCGCTCGGATGTGGCGAACCACTGGGGTGATTGTGGGCGAGCACCATGGAGTGAACGCCCGTCGCGACCGCGAGGCGAAACAGCTCGCGCGGGTGCACGTCGACATGGGCGAGCGACCCCACGGCGACCACCTCGAACATCACCACCCGGTGACGCGCGTTGAGCCCGATGGCCATGAAGTGCTCTCTCGTCGCCCCCACCAGCCGCCCGCGGACCAGCCGGGCCACCTCCGACGGCGACTGGATCTGCGGCCGATCCTCCACTTCGATCCGGACCAAGCGACGGCACAGCTCTGTGGTCGCCGCGAGCGCGCGGGCGCTGGCGGGGCCGACTCCCTCGATTTTCGCGAGCTCGGCGGTGGAGAGGCGTGCGATCCCACGCACGCCCCCCGCGATGTGGAGCACCGCCCGTGCGCGCGCATGCCGACGAGCCCCCGTCAGCACCGCCGCCACAAGTTGCTCGTCACTCGAGGAATCGTCCGCCGCGCCTCCCTCCGAGAGCGCCGCCCGCTCGCGCGCGCGTGAAATCGATGGTTTGTTTTTTTCGGTCATCACCAGCAGGGGACGAGTGCAAACAGCGCGCCACGGGCGTCGTCATCGCTGTTGTTTTGGTTCCGGCGGTCTTGGGGTCACAGGTGGGACCGGCATGGCTTGTATGCGGGCCGCTCGTGGCCGCGCGCCCTCACGGATCCACCGGGTGCGGGTCAACGGCGACCCACGTCGGACCTCCCGCCGGCCCCGGCCAACCCGGCGTCTGTGATCTCGTACGTGCGCTCCATCGTGTCGTCTAAACCGTGGGAAGACGTGATAACCAGCCGTTGATGATGCTCGTGGACGGCTCAAGCGCCGTCCGTGGACCATGGGCGGCGGCGTTGAACACGGAGCAGCTGAAGGTCATGGAATCTCCAGATGGAGAATCCGCCCCCGCGAGCTCGCGGAAGGCCAGGGTCCTCGGGATCAACGCGTGGGCCGTCCAGCCGATTCAGGCCCCGCAATTTGTCTGCACTGTCCGCTCGCTCATCGGTCAAGACGTCGATGAGTCAACCTGATTCCGCCGGGCGATTCTTGGCAACCATGCTAGCGTGCCGCCGATGCACTCGCCGGATTTGTCTGAATTGCACGTCGCAGTCACGGGGGCCGGTGGCTACCTCGGGTCGTGGATCGTGCATGAGCTCCTCGCCGCCGGTGCGCACGTCCACGCGACCGTGCGAGACACGGGCAACGCGAAGAAAGTGGGGCATCTCGCCACGCTCGCGGAGGGCCTCCCCGGCACGCTTGAGTTCTTTGAAGCCGACCTGCTGAAACCGGGCAGCTTTGACGACGCCATCGCGGGATGCGAGGTGGTGTTCCACTCCGCGTCCCCTTTTCAGATCGCGAAAATCAAGGATCCGCAGCGTGAGCTTGTCGATCCCGCCGTCGAAGGGACCGACAACGTGCTCCACGCGGTCTCTCGCGCCGAGTCGGTCCGCCACGTGGTGCTCACGTCAAGTGTCGCCGCGATGTACAGCGACGCCGACGAGTGCGAGGCCACACCCCGCCAGGTGTTCACGCCGGATCGCTGGAACGAGCGAAGCTCGCTGCGCCACAACCCCTACTCGTTCTCAAAGACCCTCGCCGAGCGACGCGCGTGGGAGATTCACGGGGCCCAAGACCGCTGGACGATGACGGCGATCAACCCCTCGTTTATCCTGGGCCCGCCCCTGAGCGGGCGGGGCGACTCCACCAGCCTCAACACCATCCGCACCATGACCAAGGGGCTGATGGCCCTCGGCGCCCCCGACCTCTCCTTTGGGGTCGTCGACGTCCGAGACGTGGCGCGCGCGCACCTGCTCGCGGCCACATCCCCCGACCGCGACGGCCAACGAATCATCGTCTCGGCGCGGACCATGAGCATGCTCGACATCGCCGCCACCATCGAGGCGGCGTTCCCGGGGGTCTATCGGCTCCCCACGCGAACCCTCCCCAAGTGGGTGGTGTGGCTGTTCGGGCCGCTCCAAGGGGCGGATCGAATCTTCGTGACCCATAACGTCGGTCACACGCTCAAATTCGACAACAGCGTGAGCGAATCGATGGGGCTCACCTATCAACCCGCGCTCGACACCCTCCGCGATCAAGTGGAGTCCATGAGGCGGCTCAAGCTGGCCTAGGGGCCGTCACGTCTCCGCGGCGCCTAGGGGTCGATGGCGGGCGCCTCCGCCACGAAGGTAGGACCCGGTTCGCTTGGCCACGGATGGATGCTGGTTTGGCCGTCTTCGAGATCGACCACCACCACCTGACCGTCGCCGGGGACCGCGAACACCGCCTTGTTGTCGGACACATGAACCCCCAACGGGAAGCCTCCGACAGCGACGTTCACGGGCGGTCCGCTCGACACGAGATCGAACGCTCCCACCGTGAGCCGATGGAGGTCGACGCTGGTGAACCGCGTGGCGAGGACGACGACCTCGAGCGCGCCGTCGATGCGATCGATGGCGTAGGGGATCCCCTCCACCTCGAACTGCGTCAGGGACGAGGGCATCGCTGGCGCGGTGACCTCCACGAGGCTCACGCCCCCGGGGCCCTGGGAATCGGTCATCAGCACCTGGTCCGGGAACTCCTCCATCCACAACGGATACGACGGGTCGCTGGAGGTCAGCGCCGAACCCAGGACTATCGGCGGATTCGCGGTGGTGTCCAGCACCACCACCGTCCCGTCGGAGGCGGCGTTCACAGCGAGCAGGTCGCCCATCAACGCCAGCTGCTCCGGGCGAGCCCCCACGAGGACCGAGCCCACCACCTCCAGGGTCACCAGGTCGATCTGCGTGACGGTTTGCCCCGGCGCGGTGTCGTCTCCGTAGTTGGCGGTGTAGGCCGTCGCGCCATCTTGGGTGATCACCACCCCCATCGGTGGCTCGGGCGTCGCGAGCTCGGCGAGGACCTCGCCCGTCAACAGATCCACCACGAGCACCACGCCCCCTCCCGGCACCTCGCCCGCGCCGATCAAGGCCCCCACCCCACCTTGGAAAAATCCGGGCCCCGCCGTCACCACGGCCCTCCGCCCATCGGGGCTGACCGCGAGCTCCAGGGGTCCCGGCGCGTAGGCGCTTAAATCGATCTCGGCGAGCAACGCCTCGTCTCGGCTCTGGCCTTGCGTCACGAAGCCCTCGTAGTCGAGGACGCTCAACCGTCGGTCGAGCCAATCCGCCGTGACCAGCCGCCGCGGCGCGAGCGACGTCGGGCCTCCGAGGTCTGCGACCGCACCAGTGTCCGATCCCGACGCGTCGTCTCCGCTCGTCGCCGTCGCCCGAGGTCCGCAGCTGATCATCGCGAGGCCGCACACCAACCAGCGCAGGGATCCGCCCAGCGCCAAGGCGAACCGGGCGCCCCCACCCCTCGTGAGGAGCCCGGCGTCATCGGGGCGGCGCGGCCCCCATCCATCCACACCACGCGCGGTCTCGACAGTCTCTCTCGTGTCCGTCATGGCTCCCGAGAGGCTAACGCGGAAGAACAACGCGACGCAACGAGCAGGGGGCCGAGGGGCGCTGCGCGGCGCCCGGCGCTAGTGAGAGCGGATCCTCGCGATCATGATGAAGACCGTCTTCACCATAATCTCCATGTCAAACAAGACCCCAAAGTTCTGCACGTAGTACAGATCGTAGGTCAGACGCTTCGACCACCCCTCCTCGGTGATCACGTACCCTTGCTTCACCTGCTGCCAGCCTGTGATCCCAGGTTTCACCGCGTACCGATAATGCAGGAATTCGATGGACTGTTGCAGCGTCTCCGTGATGCTGGGCTGCTCGGGGCGCGGCCCGACCACGCTCATCTCCCCGCGGAGCACGTTCCAAAACTGCGGCAGCTCGTCGAGTCGGCTCTGCCGAAGGAAGTGCCCGCCCGGCGAGATGCGCGCCTTCTCTTGATCCGCCCACTTGTCTTTCGTGTCCGCGGCCTGTGTCATCGACCTGAACTTGTAGATCGTGAAGGTGTCTCCCCCGAGCCCCACGCGCTCCTGGCTGTAGAACAACGGACCAGGTGAGCGGTACTTGGTGAGCACCCAGAGCAACGGGCTCAAGACGAGCATGACCAAGACCCCGACCAAGGAGACCGCGATATCCAACGCGCGCTTGAGCGGGAGCGACGAGCGCTGGTGGACGCGATCGAGCGCGCCGACCACCCAGTCCACGGAGGCCAGATCGATCGGGATGAACCCGGCCAAGTCGCTGACGAAGGAGGCGGCGGAGCAGGGTCGCACGCCCTGGGCGCTGAGCCGCATCATCGAGCCCATCGCCGCGGTGTCGAGCGCCCCTTGGTGTCCCATCACGAGCAGCTCGGGCGCCGCGTCGCTGCCCTCGGCGAGGGCGTCAAGATCGTCGAAGACCTTAATGTCCCCCCGGAGTTCCTTGTGCCCGGCGGCGTCCTCCTCCCGCCCGGGGGCGCCGCCCGCCGCCTCCGAGGCGACAAAGTACACGATCTCGAAGGGACAGTACGCCTCCTCACGAAGGATGGAGTCGATCTCGGAGCACACGAAGGGGGTCCCATACACCGCGACGGGCCGCTTCGCCGCGCGGCGATAAACCCCCGAAATTACCAGGCGCCAGACGAGCGAGACGGTCGCGAGGCCCACGGCTTGCGTGATGACGATGACGCGCCCGTTGGGGAGGTACCACACGAAGTACTGGACCAAGAGCCCCCCCAAGATCGCCCCGATCGTGGCGACGACGATCCTTGAGAACAGCCCGGCCCGCGTCACGAGGACGTCGCGATCATACAAACTCACCGCGTAGTTCCCGAACAGCACGAGCAGCAAAATGGCGACGGAGTTCACGGTCGCGCCCACGAATCCAAAGGGCGCGTCAGGGAAGACGTATTCGTGAAACGACCACCCGATCCCCTGCACCGCAGCGCCCACCAAGAGCAGATCGACGAGGACAATCAGGAAAGCGCCCATAAGCGAGGTCGAGAGTAGCCCCTCCGTCGCGACGCGGCAAGAACGACGCCTCCTCTTCACCCGACCTCTGGGCTGCTGTTCACAGCTCCGCGAACAACGAGTCCGCGCGCGCGCGGTCACCCACCACGCCCCTTGCCACGACACGAGGTCACTCGGTACCCTGCGCGCAGGCATGCAACCCTCGACCAGCGTTGAAACAGAGGAGGCGTTTCACCGGCGCTACCATCCGCGGGCGACGTTTCGACGCACGATCTGCTGCGAGATCGGGATTCGAGCGCCGCGGATCGATGTGTGGCGAACGCTCACATCCTTTGGCGGCTACGGGGCTTGGAACGAATTTACGACGGAGATTCAAGGAGACCTCGCGGTCGGTCAAGCGGTGGATATTACGGTCGCCATGCTCAAGCGGCGCCCGTTCGTGCAACGAGAGTGGATTAACCTGGTGCGTCCGCCGGAGGTGATCTGTTGGGGGACCCATGTGGGCCCTGGGTTCATGCTCACAACCAATCGCTGGCAGACGCTGCGTGACGGCGAGGACGGGGGCACCACCTATCGCAACGAGCTCCAGCTCAGCGGGCTGCTCGCTCCTGTCGTCATGATGCTGTACGGTGCTGCCCTCGCGCGAGCGTTCTCCACCGCCGCGCGAGGTCTAAAGGCTGCATGCGAATCCTAGCCCATCGTGGACACCGCCGCCCGCCGCTCGTCGTCGGCGCTGTCTCCTGCGCCGCGCTCGCCCTCTCGCTCGCGAGCGCTGGCTGCGGTCGCGCGACCCCTCGTGAACCCGTGGCGACGGAGGGCTCGGGGGAGCCCCCGCGTGGCGGGCGCTCTGCCGAGCGCGAACCCGCGATGGCGCCCGCTGAACGTGAGGCCCGCGGGGCTCTGTTCGCCGCGGTGGACGCCATGGTGGCCAACTGCGAGATCGATCAAGAACGCTGCGTCGTCAGTCGCTGCGCGAACGATGAGCAGCGCTCGTTCCTCGCTCACTACGCGGATGGCTCGCGGCCGCGCGCGGCGCTGCTCCCCGCCTGGGCGGAGCTCTTGAGCGGCGGCGACGGCGCCCGCGCGACGGTGGCGGCCTACGTCGTGGGTGGGCTCATGCGCTCGCTGTCCCTCGACGGGAGCCGCCCAGTGGTGCGGCGAGCCACCGCGAAGGCGTTGATCGCAGGCCTCGCCGAGCTCCCAAATTTTCACGCGGCCCGGAGCGCCGTCGGAATCACCCACGCCGCGGCCATCGCCGGCGAATTCGACGCGCTGATAGCGACCGCCAAAAAGCACCCGCACAGTGAAGCGCTGCTGCCGATCATCTACGGCGCGATGCTCCGCTACTCGCGGCTGGCCGGGTTTCCGACGCTTCAGCTCGCGTTCGATCAAGCCGACGCGCCGCGCGTCGCCGCGGCGATCATGGCGGCGCCTCGCGCCCTCGTCGACGCCACTCCCAGCGAACGCGCCACGCTCTGCGGGTGGGTCCAACCCTCCTTGGCGGAGCCCCGCCCATCGGTGGCCAATGAGGCCGCGAACACGATGGTGTGGTGCGGCGGGACCTTCATCGACGCCCTCCTCGACCACGCGGCCAGCGAGATCGAGGCCGGCACGATGAACAAGAACCTCACCATCCCGCTCCGCAGGATCTGTCCCGCGAAGCGAGCCCAGAAGGCTCCGGGGAGCGCGGCGCAGTGCGGCCGAAACCTTGAGCTGCTCGAGGCGGCGGTGCTCAACGACAAGCTCGCGGACGGCGCGCGCGTCCAGGCCCTCGTCAGCATCCACCGACAGCGCCCCGACGACGCGACGCTTGAGCTCGCCAAAAAGGTGAAGAGACAGGCCGGGGAGCACCTTCGCTTCCGCGCCGCGTCGATCGTGGAGGCGCTCACCTCGTCCACGCCATAGCGGCTCGCTCAGCCGCGGGTGGTCGGCCCTCAGCTGCGAAGCGCCGCGTCGATCGGGACGCGCTCGACCACGTCGATCCCTGTTTTCTTGAGGCGACAACGGAGCGCGAAGGCCTCGACCCCGCACGCGAGGGCCTCCGCGAGCCCCTCGGCGTAGGCGGGATCGATGTGTGCCGCCGGCGCGAAGACGTCCGCGTCCGGGCGCTGCACCACGTACACCATCGCCGCGCGGTGGCCGTTTCGAACCTCGCCGATCAGCTCGTGAAGATGCTTGAGCCCGCGCGTCGTCACAGCGTCCGGAAACATGCCGACGCGCTGACCCCCCCGCCGCTCGACCAACGTCGTGCTCTTCACCTCCACGTACACTCGGCGGTCCCCCTCGTACGCGGGGCGCGCCCGCTTGTTCGCGAGGGGCAGCCGCGTCCCCCCGCTCGAGAGCAACAGATCGATCCGGCTCTTGCCCTCGGCACCGTACTTGACCTCCCGGGTGCTCCGATCAAACGGCCGCAGGTCGTCGAGCACGCCCGCGTCGAGCGCTTCTTCGACCAAGGGCACCGCCATGGAGGTGTCCACGCCCACCCACACCCGCCCCACCTTGATCGCGCGAAACGTCCAATCGAGCTTGCGACCCGGCTTGGCGGTGTAGGCCAAGAGCGCGCTCGCGCCGTCCCGCAGGCAGCCGCGCAGCGTCCCGGTGTTCGTCGAGTGCGCCACGACCGGGGCCCCTTCCACCTCCGCGTCCACCAAGAAACGTTTGTACCTCCGGCGAAACGTGGCCTGCTGCAGCGGTATCTCGAACTTCACGACCCACTCCTATCACCCGCGGGCTTGCGTGTTTCGCGCCGACGATCCGGTCCACGCCCGAGCGCGCCACGACCCCGGCGGCTGTCTTCCGTCGCTTCCCAGACGCCAACCGCTCGACTCAGCGTGTTAGGTTCGCCCTCTATGCGCCCTGCTCGCCCAGCGTCGTTGACGGTACGCCTCGCGCTGTTGCTGCCCTTCGCTTTGACCGCCGGTTGCAACCGCAACCCCGCCCCCAAACCGAACGCGGCCGCGCAGCAAGAAGCCCGCGGCGACTCCGACCCAAACGCCCAGTCGCCCGACCGCGCGCCGAGCCACGGGTACGGTTCGAAGATCGCGTGGAGGACGCTGGAGGACGCGAGAACGGCGTCCAAAGCGTCTGGGAAGCCGATGATGATCTTCGTTCACGCGTCGTGGTGCGGACGCTGCAAGGAGCTTGGGCCGGTGTTCGATGACCCCGCGTTGATCGCCGCCAGCGACTCGCTGGTGATGGTCAATCTCGACCAAGACAAGAACGAGGACGCGCGCACGGTGCTCGCTCCCGACGGGAACTACGTGCCGCGGATCCTGTTCTTCAACCCGAGCGGCGACCGAATCACCGATATCGTAAATCCGCGCTCGCCTCAGTTTCCGCTCTATTATTCGTACGGCTCCAAACTCGAGCTGCTCGCGGCCATGCGCCGAGCGAGCGAGGACACCGCGCTCTCCCCATGACTTCCTCGTCCCACCTCACCTCCCGCAGACCGGCGCTCGCGACCGTCGCCGGCCTGTCCATGCTGTGCGCCTTCGCCTTCGTCACCTGCGAGGTCGCGACGCCCGCCACCGCCACCGCCCGTCCACCCGCGCCGGGCATCATGCCGATTGAGGACGTGAAGCCCGGGATGAAGGGCCACGCCGTCACGGTCTTCTCTGGCACAGACCCCGACCGCTTCGAAGTCGAGATCGTCGACGTCATCCATAACTTCAACCCTGGGCAGCCCGCGATCCTCTTTCGGGCGCTCGACCCGCGGCTGCAACACTCCGGGATCGTAGGGGGCATGTCTGGTTCTCCGGTCTACGTCGGGGGCAAGATGATCGGCGCGGTCGCGTTCGGGTGGCGCTTCAACAAGGATCCCCTCGGCGGCCTCACCCCGATCGAGAATATGCTCGAGATCGGGGAGCTGCCTCATCGCCCCGAGGTCCAGCCCGTCGCGATGGGCCGCGAGGCGCGAGAGGGAGGCCGCGTGGACAGCATGCTCCAGCTGGGCGCGTCGCCCCTGCCCGCGCGCCGACCGCTCGAGCGCGGCGCCGCGGGCAATATTGGAATGACCCCGCTCGCCGTCCCCATGAGCCTCGGCGGGTTCGGTCCACGCACCACCCTCCACCTCGCGGAGCAGCTCGGATTCACCCCCGTCGCGGGCGGTCGGGGGGGCGGGAAGATGGCCGACGCCAGCACGCGCAAGAACTTCCAGCCGGGCGACGCCGTCGCGGTGGTGCTCGTCGGTGGTGACACCGCCATCGCGCCCAGCGGGACAGTGACCTGGGTCGGTGGTCGCAAGAACGAGCGTGTCCTCGCCTTCGGACACCCGCTGTACGGGGCGGGACCATCGAACCTGCCCATGGCCGACGCGAAGGTCCACACCATCGTCAGCAGCGTCGACCGCTCGATGAAGCTCTCGAGCCCGGTGGCGATCCAAGGCACGCTGATTCAAGATCGACAACCGGCGATCTCATTGCGCACCGACATCGTCGCGCCGAAGATCCCCGTCACGACGACCATCCGTGGCGCCGAGGAGGGCTTCGAGACCCGCACCTCCAAGACCGTCGTCGCCGTCGACCCCGCCCTCACGCCCACGCTGGTGGCCTCCTTGCTCATGGGGGGGCTCGAAGAAGCCGCCGGTGACCAGGTGGAGCTCACGACGACCCTTCGACACGAGGTGACGATCGAGACCTCCAACGGGATCCGCACCATCTCCTTGGAGGACGAGCTCGGCTTCCCCGCCGGGATCGTGCCGGCACCCTTTTATCGGGCCACGGCCCTGCAGGTGATCGCGAAGATCCTCGACAACCGCTTTGAGCGCGGCCGGATCATCTCGGTGAACCAAGAGGCGGTGGTGAATTACGGGGTCAAGGTGCGTCGCGTCGCGGAGATCCGCCTCGGCTCGGGAGATCTGCGCCCCGGTGATCTCGCGCGGCTCGACATTCGGCTCGTCCACGAGCGACAGCCAGACAGCTGGGTCCACCTCGACGTCCGGATTCCCGACGACGTCGCGGGCGAGAAATTGGCGATCCATGTGGCGGGGGGCCTGTCAGTCACTCCCCAGACCCAATTGATCGGCGATGTCGATGAGCTCATCGACAGCCTCACGTCGACCTACCCCGCCCGCGCCCTGGTGGCGTCGGTGTTCTCCCCTCAAGAGGGGCTCGCCACCAAACAAGGGATCATCGACGACCTGCCTCCGAGCCTCCTCGAATCCCTCGACCCGCTCAGTAATTCTAACCGAGCGCTGCGTGTTAAACGCGCCGTCCATCGCGTCGTGCAGACGCCCAACCTCGTGTACGGGGAGCAGTCCCTCACCGTAGAAATCGGCCGCCGCCGCATCAGCGAATAGCCCAATGAGACGAAATCGATCCCTCGCCCTCTCCTGCATGATCGCCGCCGCGGCGTGGCTGCTCCCTCACGACCTGCGCGCGGGTGGGACTCGGAACACGCGCGTCCACGACTTCAAAGAGTTCGACGAGGGGACCACGAAGGGCGCCGCGATCGAGTCGTCGGGCAAGGTCACCGTGGGGACCGCCACCACGCGCGCGGAGCTTGAGGACGTCAACTCCGTGTTCTCGTGCCTCGCCGGGAAGAAAAACCTCTACGTGGGCACCGCGGACGACGCCTCGATCCGTAAGGTCACCTCGTCGAAGAAGGGCGTTCAAGTCAAAACGGTCGCCGAGCTCTCGGGCGTCGTCGTCACCGCGATGGCGGAGCTCTCCAACGGCCACCTCATCGCCGCGACGCTCCCTGGCGGCGCGCTCACCCGAGTCACGCCGAGGGGCAAGACCTCCGAGTTCGCGGCGCTAAAGGGCGTCAAACGGATCTGGGCGCTCCGCGTGATCGGTGAGCGAATCTTCGTCGGCACCGGCCCCAAGGGTGAGGTGTGGTCGCTCGCGCTGGACGGATCCGACGCCAAGGTCGTGCTCGACAGCGAGGCGAAAGACGTGCTCAGCCTCCTCGAGCTCGATGGTGAAGTCCTCGCCGGCACCTCACCGGGCGCGAAGGTGTTTCAGGTGACCCCCGACGTCAAGGGGCAGCTCGTGCACGACTTTGAGGGCGACGAAGTCCGCGCCCTCGCGGCCAACGACCGCGGCCTCGTCGCCGCTGTGAACGACTTTGAGAAGCGCAAGATCAGCACGCTGAAGAACCTCCAGTCACAGCTCAACCGCGCGAACCTCTCGGGGGCCGCGCCCCCTCGCAAGACCGCGTCCGAGTCATCCCCCGACGCCGACGCGGCCCTGCACTACGTGGATCTCACCGGTGGCGGCGCTCGCCGCGATCTGTCCCGCGCCCTCGAGGCTACCTGGGAGACGTGGATGGACGTGGAGGACCAGTACTTCACGGGGTTGGCGACCTCCTCTGCGGGCGATTTCCTCGTGAGCTCCTCACGCGCGGGCCGCGTCTACCGCGTCAAGGGTCGGCGCGACCATGCGGTGGTCGCCGACCTCGAAGAGCGGCTCGCGACCAGCTTGTGTCGCGTCACCGCGAGCGGCGGCCGCGGCAAGGGGCCGCAACTCTACGCCACCGCCGGACAAGGCGCGGCGGTCTACGGCTTGACCGATACGGCGCCCGCCGTGGCGCGCTACACCTCCGAGGTGTTCGACGCCGGCCAACCGGCGACCTATGGGGCGCTCATTGTGCGGGCCTCTGGCAAGGTCCGCGCCGAGGCTCGCGTGGGCCCCACTGAGGAACCCGACGCCCGCTGGGGCGACTGGAAGCCAGTGAGCTTGTCGGCGACAGTCCAGGGCCTCCGGGGAGATCTTCAACTCCCCCTCCGACGCTTCGCGCAGCTACGATTCAGCCTCGAGTCCGCCAACGCGGAGGTGCGTGAATTTAACTTCTTCTACGGCCCCGAGAATCTCGCGCCCAAGGTGAGCAGCGTAGAATTTGAGGGCCCCGATTTCGACCAAGAAGACGACGACGAACCCGAGGCCAACGCCAAGATCAAGTGGGAGGCGGAGGACGACGACGATGACGAGCTGGTCTACACCGTCCGCATCCGCCCGGAGGGGAGCGACGAAGACGCGTGGATCGATCTGGGCCCGCGCGATGAGCTCGTGACCAAAGAGGAGCTTGAATTCGACGTGGCGTCGGTCCCCGACGGCGTGTACGAGGCCTCGGTGCTCGCGAGCGACGCCCCTGAGAACGGGACCTCGAAGGCCAGGACCGACGAGGGCCGCTCGGCGCCATTCATCGTGGATCGTCGCCGACCCAGGCTCAACGAAGTTCGCGTAGACGGCGCGGCCGTGACGGGGCGCGCCGTGGACGACCTCAGCAATATTCACGACGTCACCTTCCAAATCGACGATGGGCCGTTGCAGGCGGCGAGCCCTGTCGACGGTCTGTACGACAGCCCCGACGAGGCGTTCGAACTGCGCCTCCCGGACCTCGCGCCTGGGAACCATCGACTCGTCATCCGCGCGCGAGACGCCCTCGGAAACTTCATCCTCTCCGCCACCACTGTCCGCAGATAGGCGGTCGGCCCTCCGCCCGTAGAGTGTCGCCCACCCTTGAACGAGGACCCAAAACAAGACCTGCGGACGCGCTGTTGGGCGCGACTTGAAGGCTCCGGCGCCGCGCGGTGGCCCGGCACGCGCGGCCGGATCCCGAACTTCATCGGGGCCGAGCGCGCGGCACAGGTGCTGATCGCGACGCCCGAGTTCCAGGCCGCGAACACCATCAAGTGCAATCCAGACGCGCCGCAGCGCCCCCTGCGATACGCCGCGTTGCTCGCGGGCAAGACCTTGTACGTCGCCGTCCCGAAGCTCGCGGGAGCCTGCCCGTTTGTCGCGCTCGAGCCCGGCGCCCTCGAGCGACACCTCTTGTGGGACGCGAGCTCCAAGCCCGGGTTTATGCGGTGGGGAGATCCGGTGGCCGCCGCCGAGCTCGCGCTCGTCGACCTCATCATCACGGGCAGCGTCGGCGCGAGTCGCTCCGGCGCGCGCCTCGGGAAAGGGGGAGGATACGCGGACCTCGAGTTCTCGTTGCTGAGGGCGACCGGGAGGATCACGGACGACGTGACCATCGCCACGACGATCCACCCGAGCCAACTGTGTCCAGACGAGGAGATCGTGATGAACGTCAACGATATCTCCCTCGATCTCATCGCGGCCCCAGGAGAATTGATCCGCTGTCCGCGGATCTTTCCACGCCCTTCGCTGCTCGACCCCACGCTGCTCGATCCCTCCAAGCGCGGCTCCATGCCCGCCATCGACGCCGCCCTGGGCGCCCCCGACGACCCGGAGCCGTCCATCGAGTCGTCCTCCCACCTGCGCGGCAAATCCGTGACTTGATCCTCGGCCGCTCGGCTTGCGCGAGCCTGACAGGCGCGCACGCAGTGAATCCCCGGAGCGACTTGCGGGGATCCACTCCTGGTCGTACCGTTGGCCCATGTCTCGTTTTGTGTGGAACGCTCAGTGGTCGCTGCTGATGGTCGCGGTGAGTCTGTCTTGCGGAGAAAGTGACCCAGGCGACGGGGGACAAGATGCGACGACGTCCTCGAGCGCCACCGGCGATTCCGGCCCCACCGACACCTCCGAGGATGGCACCACCGGCGTTGGCACCTCCGGCGACGACACCTCCGGCGACGACACCTCCGGCGGCGGATCCACCAGCGGCGATTCCGGCCCCGCCAGCACCTCCGGCGACGACACCTCCGGCGGCGGCACCACGGGGGGAGACACCACGGGGACCGACACCACCGGCGCGGATACGGGGGATGACGCACCGGACCCGCCGTGCTCGTGGGATCAAGGGACCCCAGGTCAGACCGTCTCGCTGCAGACGACCTACGACGGCGAGACGCGGAGCTTCGAGCTCCACCTCCCGACAGACTACGACTGCACCCCGCGCCCGGTGGTCGTTGGACTCCACGGCTACTACGGATCTGGTGCGGGATTTCAGAACAGCACATCCCAGATGACCGACCGGATCGACGAGCTCGGCTATGTCGGAATCTTCCCCGACGGGCTCCCGATGGGCATGGGATGGCAGGCGGCGGTCACCTCGTTCAACGATATCGACTCGCACAACAGCGCCGGGCCGGATGGACCCACGTGCACCATGAACGCCTACGACTACGACGTGTACGACAATTGCCCCCCCGAAGAGGGCGACGACGCGTGCAACTGGGGGACGAGCTGCGCCGACGATGAAGGGTTCATCCGAACGCTGCTCCAGACCTCGTTCGCCGAATGGTCTGGCGACGCGGGGCAGGTGCTGCTCACGGGCTTCAGCCAGGGCGGTCAGAGCGCCCAATCGTTGGCGTGGCGCCTGGCCGACGTCGTCACCGTCGCCGCGCCCCATCATGGTTTCTCCGCGAATGGCTACACCCAAGCGCCCCCCTCCAAGATGTCTTTGTTTCAAGTGTGGGCCACCGGCGACGACATCGTCAACGGCGCCGAGGTCCCCTCGAGCGACGGGATGATCTACGACGGCGCAGACGAGACCGCGCTGGTGTGGGCCAGCGGCCAGTCCTGTGACACCGCGACGACCCCCTACCCGACCGCCTTCGACGGCACTCAAGGCTGGGCGTGCTCGGAGCACGCGAACTGCCAGACGCAGGCGCAGGTGGTGAACTGCGTGTGGCAAGGCGGTCACACCTGGGGGAGAATTCCTGGCACCAACTTCGCCCTCGAGGCGATGCTCTCTTTCTTCGCCGCGCAGGCCCCCTGACATCCAGTGACCTCCTCTCCGTCCAACCCCGACGCTGATAAACCCGACCGACTGCGCCGACTTGTGGAGTGGTTTGCCGACGCGGTCGCGCACGACCGGCTTGAGATCGGGGAGCTGGAGAGGCGCGGACGCGAAGCGGGCGTCGCGTTGCGGCGCGACGAGCTTCACGACGTCGCCCTCACGTGGCCTGGAAAACAAGCGGCGAGCCAGCTGAACGGCGCGTGCGACGGCCTGCGCCTCGAGCCTCCCGTCGACGACACCCCCGCGCGCGATCAGCTCATCGTCGGAGACAACCTCCCCGTCATGCAGCTGCTCGCGCGCTCGACCCCGAACCTCGTGGACCTCGCCTATATTGACCCGCCGTACAACACGGGGCGCGGCTTCACCTTCGAAGATCGATTCCCCGCGGCGCGCGGATCTCCACCCCCGGGAGGGCGCGGGTCACGACGACGCTCGCGGAGCGGGTGGCTCAACTTTTTGTTCCCGCGGCTCATCGCGCTCCGCGATCTGATGAGCGAGCGCGGCGTGCTCGTCGCGCATATCGACGAGCACGAGCACGAGACCCTCGTGATGATGTGCAAGGAGGTGTTCGGTGAGTCGTCGTATCTCGGCTCCATCGTCTGGGACAAGGGCAACCCCAAGGGTGACGCCCGCCGCGTCGCCTACCAGCATGAGCACATCGTCGTGTTCGCGAAGGACGCGAAGAGCTGCGCGCCGCTGAGGCGCCCCAAAGAAAACGCGCAGCGGATCATTGCGGCGGCTGACGCCGCGCTTCGCGCCACGCCGAGCCTCGCCGCGGCCCGCGAGAAGTTCGCCGCGTGGATCAAAGAGGCGCGCGGGCTCTCGGGCGGCGAGGCGATGTACGCCCGCATCTCCGAGGACCGGCGGGTCTACCGCCTCGTGTCCATGGCGTGGCCCAACAAGAAAACGGCGCCGCCGGAGTACTTTCGCCCGCTCGCGCATCCGGTGACCGGACGAGAGTGCCCGCTCCCGGCCCGCGGCTGGCGCAACCCTCCCGCGACGATGGACGACCTCCTGCGGCGCGGCTTAATCGAGTTTGGCAAAGACCACACCACGCAGCCGCAGCGCCGCTACTTTCTCGATGAGCATATGCAAGAGAACATCCCCTCCGTGATTCGGTTCGCCGGATCCGACGACGACCGGCTTCGCGATCTTGGGATCCCCTTCGAACACCCGAAGCCCGTCGAGCTCTCCGCTCGATTGGTCTCCTGGCTCGCCGCACCCGACGCTGTGGTATGCGATTGCTTCGCTGGCTCGGGCACCGCGGGCCACGCGGTGTGGGAGGCGAACGCCCGCGACGGAGGAGACCGACGATTCGTCCTCATCCAAGCCCCCGAGCCCATCGCTCCGAGCGCGAACAGAGGCGCACCCGAGCACGCCTTCAGACGCGTCGATGAAATTACGCGAGCGCGGCTGGAGCGAGCCGCCACCCAATACAACGGCGGGGACGCGCCAGCCCCCGAGCTGCTCGTGCGAAGGCTCGTGCCGGCCTGACGCGGTGATTCGCGTGGCGGGCGGCGTCAGCCCCCGAGCGCCTCGCCACGCGCCACGGCCTTCTCCCACATCCGAATATAGCCCTCGGCGGAGCGAAACAGCGGCTCGAGCTCGTCGTCCGACGCCGCGTCGCCGCGGGCGTCTTCGATGAGCTCGGGCAGCAAGCCGATGTGAACGAGGCCCTCGGTGTTGAAGTCAAGGCTTCGCTCGCCGATCACCGGCTCGGTGAAGGTGACGTCCCCCGCGACGGATTGGAACGGATAAGTGATCGGGTCTTCTTGTGGGGCGCCGCATCCATCGTCTCCGAAGCGAGGCTTGCGCGCGCCCGCGAACCCGTTGAGATCGAAGCCAAATCCCTCCGCCGGGTACCCACCCTCCGATTCGATTTGGGCGATCCTGCTCTTGAACCCGCTCAGGGTTGAGCCGGGGTTCTGGCTGTCACGACATCGGCCGAAGCCGGTCTTGGACACGCCGCCCACGCTGTAGAGGCGCCCGTTGTTGTTCGATCCGTGGGTCCCCGCCGCCGGGTAGTCGTTGGCCTCGAGCAGCTCGAACGCGCGCTCGTAGGAGCGCTGCGGGAGGTGATCAACCTCGAGGACCATGCCGCGCGCCATCATCTGCTCGATCAAGAACTCTCCGAGCGGCGTGAGCCCAGTCTTTTGGCAGTAGGCCCCTTCGAGGGCGGGCTCGTTAAACGAGGAGATGAACGGGAAGGCCGTGGAGATCGGGCTGGACGGGAATTGGCTGAAGTCGTTGGGGGGCATGGACACGTACTCGTCGCGGGGCATATTGAGCCCCCCAAATTCCACGCCGCCGTTATCAAACACCGCCTGCACATCGGTCGGGCAGTCGGTCACAAAATTGTTCCAGTGCCCGGTGTTGAAGAAATTCCCCACCTCGATAAAGGCCCGGTCTCCGTCTCCCGACGAGAACAGGTTGTCGTACTTGTGCACCGGGAACAGCACCCGGACGCCACGCTCCACGTATTTGTCGAGTTGATCGACCACGTAGGCCTCGTCGCAGACGGGTGTGCCGTCGCGCGGGACCAACCGGCAGTCAAATAAATCGGAGGTCTCGATCCCGAGCACGACGGCCATCTTGCCGCCCTCGATCACCTCCCGCGCCTCCTCCGGCGTGGCGACGATGCGAAAGAAGCCTTCGCCTGGGCCGCCTGCCTGAGCGTCGATGTACCGCTCCATCGCATAGCTCTCATCGATGATCCGATCCACCGCCACCATGTCATCACAAGAATAGCGGGTCGGCTGAATATCCGAGCCGCCGGTGAGGTGACAGATCACCGAATTGGTGGTGGCGTGCTGCACCACGAGCCGCAGCCCGCTGAGGTGCGCGCGCTCCAGCCAACGGTAGTACTGCATCTGATGCGTCGAGCGATAAGGCGCGTTCGGCCAGTCTGTGAAGGTCGGGTACCCGTCGGTCTCGTGGTTGTCCTCGTTCAATTCCCCCGCGAGGATATTAAACAAGACGCTGCCGAGATCAGCGCCGCTCGATCCGGACGTGTCGAAGACATAACCGAAGAAATCCTGCCGCCCCATGATGCCGTGCCCGACGTCACAGTCAGCGAGCGCGTGTTGAACCCCGAGGCGATGGAACGGGGCGCCATGGAAAATGCCGCCGCCGCCAAACGCCCAGTTCGTCAGAATATGGGAGTGGGTGTCCACGATGCCGTAGAGGTCGCCGTCATCGAAGGTCGTCTTGGTCGGCGTCCCCTCCGCGTCGATCGTGAGCTCAGGATGTGCGGTGCAGCCTGTCACCTCGACCAAGGCGAGGCTCGCGGCGCTCTCCTCGTCGGACACGAGCCCCTCGACCCCGAGCAAGCTCCCCACCCGCCGGCTGCGAAACTGCAGCGGCTCCGCTTCCACGCCCGAGCCTTCGAACTCCCACTCGGCGCCGGAGATGTAGTCATCGTCCACGAGCAGGACGTCGGACTGGAGCGAGGTGCGACGCAGCAGCGGCCCGTCGTCGGACACGACATAGCCCCCCTCGCGATCGTAGAGCAGATAGGTCCCCAGGTCGGAGGCTTTTAAATAGAAACGCTCCGCCTCCGCCTCGCTCGAAGCTGTGAACGCAAACTCTGTTCCCGCCGCCTCCTGCGCCAACCACACGTCACCGGACCTCACCGAGAAGCAGCCTCCCGCGTACTGGTAGAGGTTCGGTGGCGGTGGTGGATCTCCGCCTTCATCGCCGACCATGCCCGAGCGGTCCTCTGCTCCGCACCCGGCGAGGGCGAGGAGACTCATGGCGACTAGCGGTGCTCGAAGGTATTTCACGCGCGGAAATTACCACACCCCGCTTCCATGACCTGCTCAAGAAGGCCACAAAATATGCGCGGACCAATCATCATCGGAGGTCGGATGTGAGCGACCACGCCCTCGCCCCGCCGCGCGTTCCGCGACTCGTGCCACGATCGCCCCAAAAGCGTCCACGGCGGCGAGTCGATGGCGTGGTTCCCCGTGCTAGCATTTTCCGGTGGCGCGACTCCGATGGCGACAAAACTCATTCGCGTTGCGTCCACAACAGCGACGGCGCAGAGCGCGTCCCGCTCTAGAGGCGATCCTCCGCCGGTGCCGGGTGGAACCCGACGCGCGACGCCGCGACCGCTGCCCCCGAGACTCCGGCCACGCGGAGGCGCACGCGCCTCCCCCCTGCGGCGTCCCACCAACAGGGTGTGCCGCGGGTACACACTCACCTCTCGCGGCCGCTGCCGGCCCTCGCTGCGGCGCGCCAGCCTCTCCGCGGCACATCAGTCATCGCATATGCAGCAACTAAGTCCCGACATCCTGAACTCCTCAGCCTCGCTCATCTTCGCGGCTGATCTCGACATGGGCTGCACCTATATCAACGAGACCATGCGGGCCATGCTGGGCGTGGACCCGTCCGCGAGCAGCTCGACGTTCGCCCTCTCGGGGTTGGTTCATCGGGATCCAGGGTGGTTTCGTGGCCTGCTCCAAACGGTGGCTGCGGAGGGGACGGCCCACGTCGAGCTCGAGATCTCCGCGGGCGAAGGAGCGCCGCGATCTCAGCTGTTCGCGATCAGCCCGGTGCGCGGCGTCGACGCGACACCAACGGGGCTCGTGTTCGTGAGCGTCCCCCCCCCGATCTGTGAGGCCCTGAGGGCGGAGGGGCGCGAGGCCGCGAGGCGAGGAGACAGCGCCGCGGAGCTCGAGCGGCGAGACCTGCTAGACGCCCGGGCATCTTCATGTGTGGAGCACCTGCGAAGCTGCGATTCACTCTCAGAAACCGACGAGGTCGTCTTCCGCGCGATCCGTGAGATCTTCGGACAGGCCCATGTAGAGCTCTTTGTCACCGATCGCGAGGCGGAGATGCTGGAGCTGAAGTGGTCGTCGGATGGCAGCTCGGGCGTCGTCGTCTCGCACGCGGACTGCTGGGCCATGCGATCGCGGCGGCCACACGCCTGGTGGCGTGAATCGACCCAGATGCGCTGCGCTCATGACACGAGTGAGCGGGATTCCGCACGGTTCTGCGCCCCGCTCCACGCCCATGACGGTCCCTTCGCGATCATCTCGCTCGTCGTCGACGGCCTCGACGCCCTCCCCGATGCCCAGCGCGACGCGGAGATAGCGACCTACCGGCGGACGATAAGCGCGGTCACAGCGCGCCTCTCGCTCGCGCTCACCAACGTCGATTTGCGAGCGCGGCTCGAGCACGCGGCGCTCACGGACCCCCTCACTGGCGTCTTCAATCGCCGCGCCTTCGAGCGCTCCGTCGTCCGCTCCATCGCTCGCAGCCGCCGGCACAAACTCCACTTTGGGTTCGTCCTCATCGACGTCGATCACTTCAAGGAGCTCAACGATCAGCACGGACATGAGGCGGGCGACAAGGTCCTCACTCGCCTCTCCGACCTCCTCACCCGACAAACGCGGACCTCCGACACGCTCGCGCGCCTGGGCGGAGGCGAATTTGGGCTCCTGCTCGAAGGCGCCTCGGAGGACGAGGCCATCTTGAAGGCGGAGGAGCTGCGCAAGGGGATCGAGGCCGAGCCCTTCATCACCGAGACAACGCTGACCGCCTCCCTCGGAGTCACCCACTCAAGCAGCTTCGATCAACTCAGCTGGAAAATCCTCTATGGGGCCGCCACGCGGGCGCTCTACGTCGCCAAGGGGAAGGGGCGAAATCGCGTGATGCTCGGGGGCAGCGGCGGGTGAACGGCGCGGGGAACGCACGCGGCGCTCGCGCGAGCGGGTCGCCGCGGCCGCTGTCCACCGCGGCCGCCCACGCGCTGTCGACTGTCGCTACGCGCTCCCAAACTTCTCGATGCAACGCCGCATGATGTCGGGCAACGCCTTCTTCATGTCCTCTTGCGCCGCGTTCATCGCGTTCATCTGGCAGGCGGCGACTTCGACCTTCCCGGTCTTGGTGCACTGCGCCTTCGTCATCCCAAGCTGTGTCTGCTTGGCCTTCTCCCACTTTTCGAGCGCCGCGCCCGTGTACATGCGGGTCATGAACTTGTCGTTCGCGTCCGCGACCGCGTCGCAAGCCTTGGCGAGCTTCTTGGGCAGCTTCTCGGGCAGGACACAAAGACCGTCGACCTTCACCGCGTAGGCAGCCTTCGCCTCTTCTTCCTTTTTCTTTTCGGCCTCGCGAGCTGCCTTTCGCGCCGCGAGCTGCTCTCCAAGCGCCTTCTCTTCCTCCGCCTTCTTTGCCACGGCCGCTGCAATCGCCGCGCGCTTTGCGTCCGCCTCGGCGGTGTTGCAACCAACCGCGACCACGCCGTAACTCGACAGGAGAACAACCGCAAACAGAGACTTGATTTTCATGGGCGCACCTTCGTACGAAAGCGATATAGCGTCAACCCTCGGCAAATCTTTCGCCCACATTTGCGTTGGTTCTTGACCCGGAACAACAGCCCCGCGCGGGCGCGCGACCTCCACGGGCTCGGTCGCGCTCACCTCGGTCGCTTCGCGGCGCGGCCCACGTCCTCGCCCGCGGCCCACGTCCTCGCCCGCGGCCATGGTGGTCATCGGCCCACGGCAACACACGCGCCCTCGCGATCCGCGGGAGAGTCACGCGCCGTGCGCGCGGCTCGCTCAGGTCGCCCCTCACCGCCTCACCTTCGCCCGCCGTGTTACCCGCCGCGCTCCACGAGCGCGGCGCCCTCGCCGTCGACCTGGTGACACCCGGACCTGGGAGTCGCGACCCCCCGGGCCTGGGGCTGGCGGCTGGCCCCGCCGTTCTCGAGGATCCGAATCACGATCCACCCGAGCCCACGCGGCGATCATGATAGCTTGCCACCAATGGCTGGGCTCGCGCCAAACGTGGACGATCGCTCCCCACCCGACAAGTCTGCGACGTTTCAACGGTGGGCGTGGCTGCCGTTTGTCTTCATCTTCCTCTTGGTCGCTGGCCACGTCCTCACGTACGAGTATGAGGGTGGAACGCCGCGAGCCTGGTGGTTCGCAGAATACGATATCCGGGTCAAGGACACGGAGCGATTCATGCTCTACGCGGCGGGCGTGTTGGCATGTTGCACCGCGATCCGCACGATCATCTTCCGGATCCACGGAGAACAGGTGCTCCGTCGAAGAGTCGTCAAAATCGGGTATCGAGCCGTGCTGCTGTCCCTCCTCGTCACCACCGGATTTAATTTTTTCTACGTCCGACGAGCGAGCTACAACCACTGGTGGCACTGCTACGACTCGTTTCACTACGGTTTAAACCCAAAGTTCTACGACGAGCTCGGCTACGAATATCTCTACGACTGCGCTGTGGAGGCATCGCCGACGAAGACAATCTGGCACAAAACCGACGTTCGAAACCTAAAGACCTACGGTTTCACGAACGCAAAGACCGTTCGGAAGAGCCGCGGACCCGCCTGCAAGGCGCGCTTCACCCCAGAGCGCTGGGAAGAGTTCGATGATGCCGTCGATCTCTTCCTCGACAAGGAACAGTGTGGAGCAGGACGCGTACGGGCGGCCTTCTCCGACCAGGGATACAACGGCACCCCCTTCCATCGCTCCCTCATGCAGACCTTCTGGAGCTTCGCGCCGCTGGAGAGAGGCTCCTTCGTCTTGCTCGCGCTGTTTGACGTCTTCGCCGTCTGCGTGGCCCACCTCTTCATGACGCGCGCGATCGGCTGGCGACGCGGCTACACCTTCAGCATCTTCGCCTTCACATTGGTCACCGACCGATTCTCGATCATCGGAGGCTCGTCGATGCGGCTGCTGTGGCTCGCGGCCATCATCATCGCGATGGCCGCGCTCATCCGAAAACGCTGGGCGACCGCCGGCGCCTTCCTCTCTGTCTCCGCGATGTTGAATGTATTCCCGCTTTTGCTCGGCGTCGGCGCCCTCCTGGGCCTCACGGGCGCCGCCAAACGAGACCGCCAGCGCCTCCCGGACCTGAGACGCTTTGCTGTCGGTGGCCTCGTCTCCGCGTGCTTATGCGTCGCGGTGACCGCCACCCAAGGAGACCTCGTCGGTGGCTACCGCGCCTTCATGCATGACATGGAGGTCCACGCAGATGGACCCCCGAACGCCAAACTCGGCGGTCGGCTTGAGAAGACGCCGGGCTACGGCGTCGGACTCAAGTTCGCGTTTACCTATCGAGGGGAGCACGGCAAGAAGCATGGAGGATACAACCGCGTCAAACTCACCAAAGAGTTCGCGCAGATAGAGCCCGTGTATCGCATCCTCGGATGGACGCTCACCGGCATCGCCGCTGTGCTCGCGTTTCACTTGGCGGCGGCAGAAGCGGCGCTGATGTTTGGCTTCATCGCGTTCTTTTCGCTCCTCGGAACCGTGGCGTACTATTTCGCGTTCGTCTCTTTGATCCCCGTCGCCTTGATGTTCTCGCGGCATCGGGCGACCGCGGAGCTGCTGTTCCTGCTGTTCCTGCTCACGAGCATCGCGGGGCTCGTCCACCTCGTTTCACCTCAGTACACGGCGACGAGTCTCAACCGCACGTTGATCACGTTCTCCTGGCTCGGGTGGATCGGGCTGTGGCTGGTGTGGACCATTCGACGCACAGGCTTGCTCCCCGATATCCGAGAAAGACCTTAATAGGGAGGCGCTTCGCCGCCCGCGGTGCGCAGGCATCCGCGACGGATCCCCGCTGAGAATTATTCATGGTGAAATAAATGAATGCGATGCTACTGTGCGTACGATGCGAACTGTCCTTCGTTGGAGTCTCGGTGTCTGTTCTCTCGGAGCGGTGATGTTCGTGGCTCCGTCGACGGCCTACGCGTGCAAGTGTAAGTTCCCGCCGGACGCCAAGACCGCCGCGCCGTATGCCTCGGACATCTTTGAGGCTGTCGCCGCAGGTGAGCCGGTCGCGAGTCCGCCAGAGAACCTGCCTCGCACCGCGACCTACACCTTCGAGGTCGGTCGCGTCATGAAAGGGGCCGCCGCCGGAACCGTCGAAATCACCACCAATCTCTCAAGCGCGGCCTGCGGCCGCAGCTACGAGCCAGGACAGACCTACCTGATCTACGCCAAGCGAGGCGAGCGCGGACTCACCGATGGCGCGTGCAGCTTCACCGCGAGCAAGTCCAAGGCTAGCAGCCGCGGCGACTATACGTTCTGGGGCGACGGACCACCGCCCGCACCGGCGCCGACGACCGGAGAAGCCGAGCGACCCAGGAGTCCCGAGCCCGCACCCGTCGACGCGCCGTTGGAGCCGACCAGCCCGCCCAAACCGACCAAGCACAGAGAGTCCGCAGCGGCCGAGTCGTCACGACCGAGCGGTGACGTCAAAGACCGCGCGGCGCCGACCGATGCTACCTCTGCCAAGGGGTGCGCCGTCACCAGCGCCACAAGAAGCGGCGGAGCAGCCGCGTGGATGTGGCTCGTTGTCGGCGGCGTGAGCCTCCGACGACGGCGACGAGCGGCGTAGGTCGGAGGGCCAGAGCAGGTCACCTCCCGCTGCGGTACGCGCTCGCCTCGCCAGCGCTGCTCAGCCTAGCCGCAGATTTCTTCGATGCGCTGCACCAAATCGGCTCGCGACACTGGCTTTTGCAACAGCTGCTGCGGCTCGTACTGGAACTCTTTGAACTCCGATCCCGGATAGCCGGACAAGAACAACACCTTGATCCCGGGACGTAGCGCGTCGAGCTCTCGGTAGGTCTTCGGCCCGCTCCACCCTGGCATCACGACGTCCGTGATCAACAGTTCGAGATGCTCCTCCTCGTGCTCCGTCGCCCATTTGATGAGGTCGGTTCCCGCGCCAAACGAGGCCACCGTGTGTCCAGTAGAGGTAAGCGTGCGCACGAGACTCGCGCGAACACTGTCATTGTCCTCCACGAGCGCGAGCTTCAGCCCGCCACGTGTGGCGCTCGGTCGTCGCACACCGGAGTCAGCCTCTGGGTGACCCGATTCTGCGGCCCCGGCGATCGGGAAGAAAATATCAAATCGTGTGCCCTTCCCCTCCTCGCTAGAAACCTTAAGCGCCCCCTCGAATCGACTGAGCACGGCGTGCCGAACCACCGTGAGCCCCAAGCCGGTGCCTCGCTGCCCCTTGGAAGTCACGAACGGCTCAAAGATGCTGTGGAGTGTTGCCTCCGGCATGCCCACGCCTGTGTCCGCGACGGAGAGCACCGCATACATGCCTGGAGAGAGCACCCCTTCGGTGCACGCCTCGGACACTCGCTGGTCTCGCACGGACCCCGAGACCGAAATCTCGCCGCGACCGTCTGCCAGGGAGTCTCGCGCGTTAAGCATCAGGTTCATCAGCACCTGCGCGAAGGAGTTTTTGTCGCCCTGGATAAGACATGGCTCACCGTCGAGCTCATGGCTCACGGTGATATTCTCTGGGATGAGACGCCGCATCATCCGCGTGAGCCCGCGAATGCTCTCCTGAAACTGGAACACGTTGTCGGTCTCGTGACCACTCCCTGACATCCCAAGGAGCTGCGTCGTCAGCGCTTTCCCGTGTTCGCTGCTCGCGAGAACCTCCTCAAACAGGGCCACATCCTCCTCGCTCAGCTTGCGCTCGTCCTCCCCAGCCCCCGCCTCGGTCAATCCATCGAAGAGCAGCTCCGTGTTCAACACGATGACGCTGAGGAGATTGTTGAAGTCATGTGCGATGCCGCCGGCGAGACGCCCGAGCGCGTTCATCTTCTGGGATTGAAGCATCT
>JAAZXR010000038.1 GCA_014240065.1 Myxococcales bacterium | reverse complement strand
GGCGCCGGCGCAGCCAAGGCGTCGGGCGAGGCGTCGGCGAGCGCGGCGCGGCGGCGCCGGGCCGCGAAGACACCCGCCGACAAGATGGCGAGCGCAACGAGGGCGATGATGATTGGCTCTGGCATGGTCGGCTGGCGGGAGTAGGCCACCGCGGGTTGCGGGCGTCAAACCTTGAGCACGGCGGGCGCTGGCGGCGGGTGCCGCGATCCCGCGCCCGGCCGCTGCGGACGCGGCCAACATGCTGAGATCTTGCCAAGATCTCACCTGTTTCGCCGTTTTGGCGGGAAAACGGGCGAGGATCTCGGCGGGGGATCGCGTGTGCCAATCCTCCTGCTCCGCGGGATTAACCGCCTGCTTTCGACATGTTAGACCTGGCGCGCCTAACTTTGCAGGAGACTTCACAGGAGCGCCCTAGTGGTGATAATCCAGCGAGGATCGCACTGCACCCCACTTCTTCGACACGCTTCTCGGCTCAATTTCATGCGACTAAAAAAGATCGAGGTCAACGGATTCAAGTCCTTTGCTGACCGCCAAACGGTGGTTTTTGACGAACGCGTCACCGCCGTCATCGGCCCCAACGGATGCGGAAAGTCCAACATCGTTGACGCCGTACGCTGGTGCCTGGGCGAGCAGCGGGCCAAGCATCTGCGCGGATCGGGCATGGGGGACGTCATCTTTGGTGGCACGGCGACGCGTGGCGGCGCGGGCCTGTCCGAGGTCACGATCACGTTTGAGAACGAGGGGGACGTGGCGGCCCCGTACACGAACCACGCCGAGGTGGCTGTGACGCGGCGGTTGTTCCGCGACGGCACCAGCGAGTACTTGATCAACAAGGTGCCGTGCCGACTCCGGGACATCAACGACATGTTGGTCGGTACGGGGATCGGGAAGAGCGGCTACTCGATCATCGAGCAGGGTCGGGTCAGCCAGATCGTGACCTCGAAGCCGGAGCATCGCCGGCACATCATCGATGAGGCCGCTGGTATCACGAAGTTCAAGCTGCAAAAGGCGGCGGCGGAGCGCAAGATCGGTCAAACCCAGCAGAACCTGCTGCGGGTCACCGACGTGATCGCGGAGCTTGAGTCGCGCCTCGCGGTGCTGAAGCGCCAGGCCCAAAAGGCGGAGCGCTATCGACGGTACAAGAACGAGCTTACGGACCTGGAGCTGTGGGCGGCGAGTCATAAGTTTCTTGAGCTCAAGACCATGGCCAACGTGCTCACGCTGAGGTCCGCGGATCTCCACGAAGAGGTCGACAACCTGCGGGCAGAGGTGTCGGTGCGTGACGCCCGCGTCGAGACGATGCGCTTGGAACTGTCGACGCGTGAGCGGGAGCTCTCGCAGCAGCAAGAGCAGCTGTTCGGGCTCGAGAATAAGATTTCGCTGAACGAGCAAGATCGTAATTTTCAACGGCAAGAGCGCGCTCAACTGGAGAGCTCCATCGAGCAGTCGGCGGCGGAGATCGACGTGGGGCAGCGGGCCGTGGAGTCGCTCGAAGCAGAGCTCGCGTCCGTGGATGACCAGAGCGCCGGGCTCGGCGATGGACACGGTGACGACAGCGAGGTCGCGATCGTCGAGCGCTTGACCGCGCAGTACGACGAGCTGCGAACGTCCTTGGAGCAGCTCAGCGAGGGACTCGAGCAGACGAGGCGCGACGTGAGCGCGGTGGAGGCGAGCGTGGTGGGGGCGGAGGCGCGGCTCACGGGGCGTCACGCCGCGGTGGAGGCGCTCAGTGAGCGGGTCGCCGAGAACACTCGAGAGCGCGAAGAGCTCGGCCGTGAGCGGGACGGGGCGCGAGCGGAGCTCACGTCTGCGGAGGAATCGCTCGTCACTCGCGAGGCCGCCCTCGTGACGGTTCGCGAGCAGCGGGGCGCGCTGGACCGTGAGCGGGTCACCTTGCGTGACGAGGTGCGGAGCGCCGAGGTCGGGGTCGAAACAGCGAGGCAAGAGCTGGTGCGTGCGCGGTCTCGTTTGACCTCGCTCGAGGAGATCCAGCAGCGCTATCGCGGGTGTGCGTCGGGGGTGCAGGTGGTGATGGAGCACCGCGAGGAGCTCGCAGCAGGCGCGGCCATGGAGCTTGGGGCTGGGGCGCCACCGCAGCGGTCTACCCCGGCTGTGTACGGAATCATGGCGGACTACGTGACCGCGCCGGCGCACCTCGAGTCCGCGGTGTCGGCGGTCCTCGGTGATCGCCTCCAAGGCATCGTCGTCGACGACCCGAACGTCGGGGCTGGAGGCGTGGCGCTGTTGAAGCAGCTCAAGGAGGGCCGCTCAACATTCTTGCCGCGGGAGGTCGCGAGCGCGACGCCTGCGGAGGACTCGAGCGGCGCCGCAGGATGGCGCTCGCCGCACGCAGCGGGGGCCGCTGGCGCGGGCATCGAGGTTGTCGATTTAACCGGGCGTGGGGTGACGGAAGCAGACCCCGCGCCCACGAACGCGCCGTCCGTCATGGAAGAAGACGGCGTGCTCGGATCGTTGGTCGACCTGGTGGAGCTCGACGAGAAGGCGACGGGCATCGGTCGCATGCTGTTGGGGGACGCCATCGTAGTCGACGGCCTCCCACGCGCGCTGGAGCTGTGGGGCCGCGGCGGCTTGACTCGGACCTTGGTGACCTTGGAGGGCGACCGATTGGAGCCGTCGGGCATCGTGGTCGGTGGTTCTTCGGAGGCGCTCGACTCGGCGCTGCTCCAACAAAAACGTGAGATCGGGGACCTGGAGGGGGTGGTGACCCAGCTTGAGGAGGAGCTGCGGGTGGCGAAGCAGCGTCATCAAGGGTTCGCCGAGCGCCTCGCCGATGTGGAGCGAGCGCGGGAAGCGAGCGAGGTGGAATTGCTCGAGCTTGAGAAGCAGCGGCTCGGGGCCGTCCAACGCAGGGACACCCTGCGGGAGCGGGCCGAGCGCTCTTCGGGAGACCTCAGCCGCCGCAGCGCTCAGGGAGAACAGCTCGCGACCGAGCTGACGGAGGCCACCGCCCAGGTCGAGTCGCTCACAGGAGAGCTCGCCGACGCGCGCGCGCGTCTCCCTCAACTCCGGGAGGAGCTCGTCGACTCCGCCGAGCGCAAGCGGGCTGCCGAAGCGCGCCGAGAGTCTGTGCAAGGCGAGCTGTCCGAGGCGCGGGTCGCCCTCGCGCGTTGGCAGCAAGACCGCGCCGCGCTGGCGAACACGCGGGAGCGATTGCAGCGACAGGTCTCCGCGGAGCGGGAGCGGGCGCGAAGGCTGAGCGAGAGCGTCACCGGCTGGCGCGTACGGATCGACGAAATCGACGCGTCCGTGGTCACCTCGGCGCAAGAGCACCGAGACATGGTGCAGGCCCACAAGGTCGCCGCCGACGGGAAGATCACGGCCCAAGAAGCATGCGACGAGACCCGCAACAGCGTGGCGGAGGTCGAGGTGACCCTCAAGAACCTCCGGGGCTCGCTCGACACCCAGCGTGACGCGCTCGCCGAGGTGGAACTCGGTCTCCGCGAGCTCGACCTCGAGCGCTCACATCTCACCGAGGACATCTCACATCGCTACGACCGCCGCCTCGAGGAGACGTTGCTCGACTACCACGCGCGGGGTGTGGCTGGAGCGGCGGAGTCCAAGCAGGTCGTGCAGCTTAAGCGGATCCTCGGTCGGATGGGGGAGGTCAACCTCACCGCCATCCGCGAATTCGACGAGGTGTCGGAGCGCTTCGAGTACCTCACGAGCCAGCGCGCGGATCTTGAAGACGCGATCGCGCAGCTCGAGGAGGCGATCGAGCGCATCAACAAGACCACCCGCGAGCGCTTCAAGACGACCTTTGAGCAGGTCAACGAGCGCTTCAAGGAGGTGTTCCCGCGGCTGTTCTCCGGGGGCCGGGCGGAGCTCGTGATGACCGACCCGACGGACCTGTTGGCGACGGGGGTGGAGATCTTCGCGCAGCCTCCGGGCAAGAAGATCGTCTCGCTCGAGCTGCTCTCCGGCGGCGAGAAAGCGCTCACCGCGGTGAGCTTGATCTTCGCCATCTTTTTGAACAAGCCGAGCCCGTTCTGTCTGCTCGACGAGGTCGACGCGCCGCTCGACGAGGCCAACGTGGGCCGCTTTTGCGACCTAGTTCGCGAGCTGTCGGTGCAGACGCAGTTCATCATCATCACCCACAACAAGCGCACCATGGAGACCGCGGACCGCCTGTATGGCGTGACCATGCAACAGCGCGGGGTGTCCAAGCTGGTGTCGGTGAATCTCCGCCGCTCGGTCGAATCCGCGCAGCTGAACTAGGGCGCCCGGTCGCGGGCCGGGCGTGGGGCTGATCCCGCGGCCCGACGGCGCGGCGCGGGTGCCCTCCCTTCGTGCCCCATGAGATGTCCGAGGAGGTTGTCGGCGGAAGGTCGCCCGACGCCCACTCCGATCACGCCAGCACGAAACAACGATGACCCACCGCCGCAGCTTATGCCCGGGTGGTCTGAGGGTGGACGAGGCGGCGCCGAACCCGGCCAGGCAGAGCGCCCCGTCTACCGCGGCGCAGAGGGGTCGTGGCCGTGGACCGCTGCGATCTGGGGACCGAAGCTCCGGTGGGACAGGTGGGTGGCGAGATAAAACAAGGGCGTGTCGACCAGGGCGAAGGCCCACTTGAAGAGGATGCCGTTGAAGAACAGCGCCGGGACACGGTCCCAGGTGATGCCGCTTTTCGCCGCGAAGGTCGCCAGCAGGGCGAGCACGACGAAGGTGTCGAGGAATTGTGAGGCGAAGGTGCTCGCGTTGTTGCGGAGCCACAGGTGTCGACCGCCGGTGAGCCTCCGCCAAAAATGAAACAGGCGGATGTCGATGAACTGCGCGACGAGGTAGGCGGTCATGGAGGCGAACACCGCCACGGACGACAGCCCAAACACACGGGAGAACGTCTCGCCCCCGATGCCGAAGGGCGCGCTCGGGACGGCGTCGGCCACGGCCACCAGCCCCACCACGAAGAGGCTCGCCACCAGGCCCACGGCCACGACGCGGTTGGCCCTCCGCGCGCCGTAGACCTCGCTGAGCACGTCGGTGACGAGGAAGGTGACCGGGTAGGCGAGCAGCCCCACCGACTGCTGGAATTGATAGGAGCCGCCCCCCGGGAGCGGGATCGTGATCTCAAAGAACTTCTGGAAGATGAGGTTGCAGGCGACCAACGCCGCGATGAACACCGCGCCGAGGAGCAGGTAGACGCGCTCGTAGGCCTGATCACGTAGGGGGGGGACGCTCATCGGAGGGCTCTCATTTGGGGACGGCCGTCGCGTCGCGGCCCCGCAAACTGGTGAGCAGGGACAGTATCGCAAAATTGCCGATCACACACATGCGCTGGCACAAGACGAACTGAGCGACCCGCACAGGATCGGCGAGCAAGTGCTTGAACGCCCCCGCCCAGCCCCACTCGATGAGGCCGAGGCCGCCCGGGGTGAGCCCGACGAGCCCGGTGAGCTGCGCGACGCCGGTGGCGCCGATCATGTGGGGGCCGGTGACGACCAGCCCCACAGCGACCGCGGCGCCAAAGAATTGCAAGGTCACGGTGAGCAGCCGGGCGACGCTGAGCGCGGAGACCCGGGCGGCGGTGGCGATGTCAACGCTCACAGGACGACCGGCGTTGAGTCGAGGCGAGTCGGACCTCGCTCGCATCGAAGACACGCGCACGTAGAGCGCGATGGCGAGCCGCGCGATGGGGCTCACGAGCGGGACGAACAGCCCCGCGACCAGCGTCACGAAGACGAGCGGCGTCGCGACGTCATTCGCCGTGGCCGCGGGTGGCGAGACGAGGATCCATGCCGCGAGACCGAGGGGCAAGAGGAGATCGAGCAGGCGCTCCACCACGACCTGCGTGGCGGCGTGGCCCAGGCCTTGTTCGCTGCCGGCGCGGCGAAGCGCGACCCCGCGGCCCACCAAGTCGACGGCGATGGCGGGCACGAATTGACCGAGCAGCCGCGTGACGACGAGCGCTCGGAGGTAGATGAAAAATGGGAGGCGGTCGCCGCCCATGGCCTCAAGTAACAGCTGCCAGCGGCGCGCGGTGACGAGGCTCGCGAGCGCCGTCCCGAGCAAGGAGAGGGCGAAGCCGGAGGGAGACGGCGAGAAGTCTTCCACCAGGGATCGCCAGTCCGGGAGCAACCACACCAGCACGCCCGCGAAGGCCGCCACGCCGATTCCAAGACGCGCAAACGCCGACCAAAATCGGCCGGCGCGAAATCGCTGGGCGGGCTCCCCACGGAGGGTCATGCCGCGGCTCGTCCGAACAGGCGGTGTTGCCTCAACGCTACCCCTTGCTGAAGCGACTCGGGAAGCTGTCTCCAAAGTCCTTGTTGGCGTGGATAGTCTTCGCCCGAGCGATCAGCGTGTCCTCGGACTCGCGGCGCTCGGGATCTGGGATACAGCACTCGACCGGGCACACGGCCTGGCACGCCTCGTACTCGTGGAACCCCACGCATTCGGTGCAAAGTTTGGGGTCGATCACGTATACTTCGTCGCCCTCGGAGATGGCCTCGTTCGGGCACTCGGGCTCGCAGGCGCCGCAGTTGATGCACTCGTCAGTGATGTGGGTTGCCATGGGTGTTCGTTCTTTCCCGGCCACTTGCAGCCGGCAGGAGGGAGTGTACCGGACACTGCCGCGCGGTCAAGGCCTTGGCCTCGTCGGCAACATCAGGGGCGGCGCGCGCGTGTGGCTCGCGCCCGAGGGGCTGTTTCACCTCAAGAGCACCTCCAGATCGCGGAGCAGCGCCGGAATCTCACGCCAGACTTGGGCGAGGTTTGCGCCGCGCGCGAGCATGATGGCGAGGGTGCATTGGTGGTCGATTCCACGGACGATCAGGGAGCCCTCATGGCCATCCAACAGGATCGAGGGGTCCCCGAGGCCGAAGATGACCGCGATGCTCCGGAGCCGTTCGATGGATTGCCCGACCTGGGCGCCCGTCAGCTCCACGTCCAGCAGTGACGCCCTGCGGCGATCAAAGGCGTAGTCGATGGTGTCGCCGTAGGAATCGGTCACGACCGCGCCGAGGCTCCCCAACACCGAGGTGAGCAGCAGGCCGAGGCGGTCACCGATCTCCGATACGCCCAGGTTGAGCGGCGCATGTACGAGCGCGCGCGGTGCTGCGCGAGAGGTGTGAATCACGGCGCAGGCAGGTCCCGAGACATGCCCACGTCGAAGCGCTGCGCGAGGCGCTCGAGCTCCGCCGCGAGGCGCTTCGTTCGCCACGCGGGGGTCGCTTGCTCCCGCGCGAGCGAGTCCTGCTCCTCCGCGCTGAGCGTCGACGCAGGGAGGACGTCGAGCACAGTGACGACGTGGGCACCATATTTTGTCCACACGGGATCGAGGGTGGAAAACTCCTCCACGGGACACACCGCGTCCACCCATGGCTTCACCCACAGCTCTTCGTTGCAGGTGTCCATCGCGGCCGACTCAAGTTTAATCGTGATCCCCTCGGGGATGTTCTGGTTCCTTGGCCCGGCGTAGGTGTGGACGACGCGCTGAAAGATCTCGCAAGGCTTGGTTCGTGAGTTGTCGGTGACGAAGGTCCGGAGGAGCGCCGTGAGGTCGTTCGCAGGACCGCGGACGACCTCGCGGAATTCTGCGCTCTGGGTGCGCTCGGTGAGCGCGTCGCCTTCGAGCCCTTTTGGCATGAGGATGACCTGGCAGAGCTTGGAGACCCGACCAAACTGGATCCGTCGAAGCTCCGCGGAGTACGCCTCTGCGGGGAGGGACTCGGAGCCATGATCGCGCTCGAAGACCTCCGTGAGCCACAGCCTCGCCAGCGTGGCTCGGGCCCGGAATGCTCGCCCGTCTGCATCATCACGCTGTCGGAGCGCCGGGTTTTTTTGGCGAGTCCGGTAGGCGTCGCTCAGCAGCATGACCTGCTCGAAGCGCGCCATGGCAGCGTCGTCGTCGAGGCCCTCCGCCTCCAGGGCGTCGAGGAGCTCGGCCGGAGGTCCGTTCTCGAGGGAGAGGGGATACTCGTCAGCCGCGTCGCCGCCCCCGCACGCCCCTGCGCACAGCAGCAGGCAGGTCGAGGCGGCGAGCACCGCCCGCCGATCAAAACGGGACAGAGAGCGCCAGGCTCCCGATGCGCGCGTTGCCAAATCGATACTCGTCTCGGTCCACAAAGACATGGTCGTACGTCGCCTGAATCCATGAGCCGCGAAGCCAGCTCGTGGTCGGGGTCTTGGCGAGTTTATCGAATCGGTAGGTGATTTGCAGCCCCGCGGTGTGGGAGTCGAACGCCCCCATTTTTGGATCGGCGGTGCGGTAGCGGTCGGTGGCGCTGTAGTCGCCGGTCGCAGACCAGAAATCGGAGGCGTTCTGGGTGTAATATCGGTATCGCGCGCGAAGGCGCAATTCTGGGATGACGCGGATGTGGAGCCGGAGCTGCGGCGCGTGGGTGCGGATCCCCCAATCGTCGGCGCTGAAGCGGTAGCGGGGTTCGAAGACGAGGCGCGCCTTCGGGACCGCGTAGCGCGCCGAACCCGAGACGGCCAGCCGCCGGCGGAGCAGCGGGTGCACCTCTTCCATGCCGTTGCGCACCCGACGGTAGGGGTTTTCTTGCGGGCCCCGCGCGTGGCTCCCCTCGATCTGGAGGGAGGCGAGGAGCGCTCGGGTGAGCACGTGGTTGTAGCCGAGGGACGCGTTGTGTACCTGGAGGACGTTGCTCGGACCGTCCACGAAATCGCTCGGGTCGTCCTGGGTGGGGACCTTGGATTTCCATGGGATGCGGACCCCGGGGACGTTCGCGAGGATCCGGAACGCGCGGTCGTTGGTGTAGCCGTAGTTGGCGCCTACAGTGATGGTCTTTTGGCGCAAGTCACGGGCCAAGGAGAGCCCGAAACTCCTCGATTCGTAGTCGGTCTCTGTCGAGTAGCGGAAGAATGATCCGACGCTCCAATCCCGCAGGCGCGACGCCACGCGCAAGACGGCCTCGTGTCGCATCTCCGTGAAGACCTTGTCGCCGCCGAGCTGCAGGGCGGCCGCGCCGATGGAGGCGCTGGAGATCACGTCCATCAGGTAGTCCGCGCCGATGGTGAGGCGCTCGTCGGGCAGATCCTTGGAGAACGAAATATACGGCTGGAGCACGCGGGTGCTGCGTTCACGGTAGTAGTTGCCGCGAATTAAGATGCGGTCCTCCGCGTCCACCGGTGAGGGCCACGACAGCACCGCGAGCGCCGCGAGCAAGAGCGCCGCGAGGGCGGCCGCGCGCGCGAATCTGGGAGGCGAGCGTCGCTGAGGCAGAGGGATCATCCGCAGCCGCAGCCGCCTCCCTGGGCGCCGTGGCCTCCGAAACCGGCCTCCCGGGCCGCTTCGATGTGGCTGTGGAAGGTCTCCTCCTCGATCTCGAGGGCGGGGTCCATCTCGGGTTGCGCGAGCAGTCCGCGTTGGGAGGGGGGGGTGATCGCGCATCCGGTGGTTCCGAGGAGCGTCGTGGCTACGCAGGCGCGGAGGAGGGGGCCGACCGTTCGTTCCATGACCGCCACACTGCCGCACTGCGGGCATGTGAGCAAGCGCAGCGGAGAGGTTGGGGGGCAATTCGCTGGGAAACGGGTATGGTGCGCACCATGTCTGAGGACGCGACGCCCCAACCGAAACACCAAGGTCTCATCGTCGTGATCGACGGACCGGCCGGCGCGGGGAAGAGCACGGTCGCGCGGCGGGTCGCCGGGGCCCTCAAGCTGCCGGTGTTGGACACGGGGGCGATCTATCGGACCGTCGCGCTCGCGGGAGATCGTGCGGGCGTGGGGTGGGGAGACGGCGAGGGGCTCGCGGCCCTGGCGGCGACGATGCCGCTGGGCTTTGTGGCGGCGACCGTCGCAATCAGTGGGCGGCAGGAGGTGTGGCTCGGCGAAGAGGAGGTGACCGACGCGATTCGCACGCCGCACATCTCCGACGGGGCGTCGCGCGTGTCGAGTCTTCCTCCGGTTCGCGAGGCGCTCCTCGGGCTGCAACGCAAGCTCGGCAAGAGCGGCTGCGTGGGCGAGGGGCGGGATCTCGGCACGGTGGTGTTCCCCGACGCCGACCACAAGTTTTTCTTGACGGCGTCGACGCCGGTGCGTGCCCAGCGTCGCCACCGCGAGCTGCTGGCGCGGGGAGGGGACGTGCCGTCCGAGGCCCAAGTGCTCGCCGCGATGCAGGAGCGCGATGCGCGCGACTCTGGGCGCGAGGTCGCTCCGCTCGCGCGGGCAGAGGACGCGCGGGAGGTGGACTCCACCGGCGCCACGATCGACGAGGTCGTGGCGCAGATTCTTCAGCACGTCGACGGCTCCTAGACAGCCGCGCCGCCCCGAATTAGGTCGCTTGACGTGGGGGGGTTGCACCTATACGTTGCGCGAGCCTCTTCGTCGTGGCGGCGCCTCTCGCGCGCTGGCAGACGGTCGCGTTCGCGGCCTTCAGACGTCGGGGACTCTTGAAAAGGACTCCAACACAAAACCCACATGAACCAAACAACCTCGAACCCGGTCGAAGACTTTGCGGCGATGCTTGAGCAGAGCTTCTCGACCCAGGAAACACAAGAAATTAAAGACGGTGGAATCGTCGACGGGACCGTCGTCGACATCATCGGAGAATACGCGATCGTCGATGTCGGCCTCAAATCAGAGGGCCGCGTCCATCTTCGCGAGTTTGACGACGAAGAGGGCAATTGCCAAGTCGCCATTCGTGACGTCATCGAGGTGCTCATCGAGCAGTGCGATGAGGAGAACGGAATCGTCGTGCTGTCGAAAGACAAGGCCCGCAAGCGCAAGGTGTGGGACGAGATCGAGTCGGCGAGCGAAGCCGACAGCATCGTCAAGGGCATCATCCTCGCCCGCGTGAAGGGCGGTCTCTCGGTCATGCTGCAAGGCGGCGTCAAGGCGTTCTTGCCTGGCAGCCAGGTGGACCTTCGCCCCGTGCGAAACCTCGACAACTTCATCGATCAAGAGTTCGATTTCAAGATCATCAAGTTCAATCAGCGTCGCGGCAACATCGTGCTCAGCCGGCGCGTGCTGCTCGAGGAGGAGCGAAAAGAGCAAAAGTCGGGCACGCTCAATCGCCTCGAAGAGGGGCAGATCGTGGAGGGGGTCGTCAAAAACCTCACCGACTACGGCGCCTTCATCGACCTGGGCGGCATCGACGGCCTGTTGCACATCACGGACATGTCCTGGGGCCGCATCAATCACCCCTCCGAGCTGTTTCAGGTGGGCGACAAGGTGCAAGTCAAGGTGCTCAAATTCAACAGCGAGAGCGAGCGCGTGAGCCTCGGGCTCAAGCAGATCACCGACGATCCGTGGACCAACGCGGAAGAGAAGTACATCCCTGGCACCGTCGTGCAGGGGAAGGTGGTGAGCCTCAAGGACTACGGCGCCTTCATCGAGCTCGAAGAGGGCATCGAGGGTCTCGTGCACGTCTCGGAGATGTCTTGGACGCGCATGGTCAAGAACCCGAAGCAGATGCTCGAGATCGGCGTGGAGGTCAAGGCGGTGGTCCTCGACATCGACGTCTCTCAAAACCGCATCTCGCTCGGGATGAAGCAGCTCGAGGAGAACCCCTACGAGAAGGTCTTGGAGAAGTACCCGCCCGGCACAGTGGTCGCAGGCACCATCCGCAACATCGCCGACTTCGGCGTGTTCGTGGAGATCGAGCCTGGCATCGACGGGCTCGTTCACATCACCGACCTGTCATGGACACAGCGCGTGCGTCACCCCTCGGAGATCTTCAAGAAGGGCGACGAGGTCCAAGCGGCCGTGCTCAACATCGACAACACGGGAGAGAAGCCCAAGATCAGCCTCGGCATCAAGCAGCTGTCTTCGGACCCGTGGGATCGCATCCCCTACGACTTCCCGATCGGCAAGATCACGGACGTCAAGGTCCTCAAGCTCACCGACTTCGGCGCGTTCGCGGAGCTGGTGCCCGGGGTCGAGGGGCTCATCCACATCAGCGAGATCAGCGAGGACCGCGTGGACGATCCGCGCGCGGAGCTTGAGCCAGGCCAGGTCGTGCGCGCGGAGGTGATCCAGCTCGACCCGCAAGAGCGAAAGATCGGCTTGTCGGTCAAGAGCGCGAAGCGTCAAGACGATTTGGCGGACGCTCAGGGCCTCGTGGACGCGAGCGCCGCCGGCGCAACGCTCGGCGATTTGCTCGCAAGCAAGCTCGCCGACGCTGCCACCGAGGACTGAGCACCTGTTACGTAGGTGCCGTTGCAGACCCGTCCTGTGGGGCGGGTCTGTGCTTTTTCTGCTGGTCGCGGCAAGCCCGGGCGTCGGCGGAGCTTGCGCGGGGAGATTTGCATGGGTTATGTCCCTGTCATGATCCGCGACGACGACGGCATCCGAACCATCGAGGGCACCACCGACGCTTCTGGCGCCAAAATTTGTCTGGTCGTCAGCCGGTTCAACGAGCTGGTGACACAGCCGCTCTTGGATGGTGCTGTCGGCGCGCTGCGCCGCGCGGGCGCGAGCCCCGAAGACGTGACCATCGTGCGCGTGCCGGGCTCGTGGGAGCTCCCGGGAGCGTCGGCCCAAGCCGTGGCGTCTGGGGAGTTCGACGCGGTGGTGGCGCTTGGATGTCTGATTCGCGGGGACACCTTGCACTACGAGTTGATCGCGGGGCAGACCGCCAGTGAACTCGCGTCCCTCCAGACGCGGACTGGGGTGCCCGTGGTCTTCGGGGTGCTGACCACCGACACGCTCGAGCAGGCGATGGACCGGGCGGGGGCGAAGTGTGGGAACAAGGGCGCTGAGGCGGCCCTCACGGCGGTGGAGATGATCGACGTGTACGAAGAGCTCAAGGCCAAGCCCGCGAAGCCAACGAAGGTTCGAAGGGCGAAAAAATGAGCGCCTCGCGGGATGCCGGCGGAGCCGCTTCGGGGAGGGCGCTCGGTCGAGAGATCGCGTTTTTGGGCGCGTGTCACCTCGATCAAGTCGGGGCCGGGCGTCGCGAGTCAGACGTGGCAGAGTTTTGGGAGCAGGCGCCGGCGGATGAGGTCGGGGAGTCGTTCGCGCGGCGGCTGGACAACGACCCGACCGCGCGGGCCTTCGCGGACGCGCTCCTCGAGGGGCTCCTCGCGCAGTGGGCCGAGGTCGACGCCGCGCTCGAAGGGGTCTCGGAGCGCTGGCGGCTGGCGCGGATGGATCAGGTCGACCGCAACGTGCTGCGCATCGCGTGCACGGAGTCGCGGGGGAAATTCGGGACGCCCGCGTCGGTGATCGCGGCGGAGTCGGTCAAGTTGGCGGGTCGGTATGGGGCGGAGCGCTCGGGGAAGTTTGTGAACGGCATCGTCGCAGCCTTCGTCGGTGATGCCAACGACGCGCCGGGAGCGTAGACTAGGGGCGTGGAAGCAGTGCCCACGCCCCTGGAACTCCCGTCGTCGCCGGCGGAGGCGTTCGCGAGCCTCGACGCGATGCGCTTTGACGTGGCGCTGCTCCCGATCTTTGAGGATGTCCGCCCGCTGCGTGGCGTGGCCGCGTTCCTCGACTGGAGGGAGCGTGAGTGGCTCTCTCGCATCCTGCTGGATCGGAGCTTCGCGGGGGCGCAGGAGACCACGCTGCTCACGCCCGCGCGGCGCAGCGGATATGTGCAGCGTGTGGTGTTGTTTGGCGTCGGACCATGGAGCGATTGGGGGGAGCGAGCCTGCGGGCGCTTCCTCGACCGCGCGTTGGAGGTTGGCGCGGAGCTCGGGGCGGGGCCGTCGCTCCTCGAGCTCCCCCGCTATTGGAGCCCGAGCGAGCGCGAGGCGCGACTTTTGTGGCTGTGTGCGTACGTGTCGGACTCGGCGCTGGTGCGAGAGGGCCGCCTCCACGCGCCGCAGGTGGTCTTGTCGGGGCCTTGTGGGGACCCGACCGGGATCTAGCGGACGTGTTGCCTCCGGCGTGGGTCTTCTCGTCCAAATCCTCTATACTGTGCGCATGCCGGCGAAGGTACTGGTGGTGGAGGACTCTCGAGCGATGCGGGAGTACGTGACCTCTGTCCTTGAAGGTACCGGCGACATGGAATTCGAATACGCGGAGAGCGGCTTTCATGCGCTGCAATTTTTGTCTCACGCCAACCCCGACCTCATCATCACCGATGTGAATATGCCAGAGGTCAGCGGGCTCGAGCTGCTGCGATACGTCCGCAAGTCGGAGCGTCTCAAAGACACGCCCGTGGTCGTCATCAGCACGGAGGGGCACCTCGTAGATCGCGAGCGGGCGAAGGCCGCCGGCGCGTCCATCATGCTCGAGAAACCTTTTGACCCAGAGGTGTTGAAGCGAGCGGTGAGCGGATTGTTGGAAGGTCCGCCCGGGTGACGTCTCAGCTGACCGCGCTCTCTGAAATTCAGGACCTCGTCGAGGAGTTCTCGAGGAGCTTGCTCCAGATCGAGGCGGAGCGGAGCGGGGGGCGAGACTCCGATCCTGACCTCGTCAACGCGGCGTTTCGCTCGATCCACACCCTCAAGGGCATCGTGTCGATGGTGGAGGTGGGACAGCTGGTGGCGTTGAGCCATGAGCTCGAAAACTGCCTCGACGATATCAGGCTTGGAAAGCGGGCCCTCGACGCATCCAGCCTCGACCTCCTGTTCGCCGCGGTTGACCTGTATACGGCCTCGCTGGCTCACGCGGTGGAGCCCTCGCGAGCCGTGCCGGATGTGACCTCGTTCTTGTCGCGCATCAAAGACACAGGAGCCGCGCGACCCGCGACCCGATCCGCGGAGGAGCAGGTGTCTCTCGACTGGTTGCACGAGGACGTCCGGAGCGTGCTGACAGAATACGAGGAGTTTCGGCTGCGAGAGAATATCGGGGGGGGCCGGGGGATCTATTCCATCCATGTCTCCTTCGATTTGATGGACGTGGACGGGGGCATCGAGCGGCTGAAGTCGAAGCTCAAGAAGCTCGGAGAGGTGCTGACTTACCTCCCGAGCGCGGACGCGAGCCGGGAGGATCGTATCGATCTCGACATCCTCGTCGGATCGGGCGAGGGGCTCGAAGTCCTGCGCGCGAGCCTCACGGGAGAAACCGCCTCGATCGAGCGCCTCAACACCGGCGGAAGATCGCCGGGGCGCGATGAGGGCGTGCCGGTGGTCCGCGGGCACGAGAGCACGCGGCCAGACGACGTCGCGATCACCGACGGTGGATCCGGGAAGCGGCGGGCGCCGCCGAGCGCCACGCCGCGCGAGGTTGGCAGCGTCGCGTCTTCGGTGGGGCTCCCGGGCGCGGGGTCGGCTGGATCGGCGCCGGGGAGCGAGGGAGTGGAGGAGCCGCCGCAGTCCATTCGGAGCGTCGTACAGACGGTCCGGGTGGAGCTCTCACGCCTCGATGCGCTGATGAACCTTGTGGGGGAACTTCGTGTAATTCAAGGCGATTTCACGCGCACGATCGCGCGCGCGGAGAACACTCTTCGCGGGGTCCCGGAGGTGCGGACGCTCCACGTGCAGACCCGACAGATGGCGCGGCGCATCGACGAGCTGCGGGATCGGATCCTCGACGTGCGCATGGTCCCTGTCGGTCAGATGTTCGACACCCTCGCCCGCGTCGTACGCAAGCTCAGCCGCGAGCACGGGAAAGAGGTGCGGCTGGTGGTCTCCGGGGAGCAAACGGAGCTAGACAAGCTCATCGTGGAGGAGCTCAGTGATCCGCTCATGCACATGATTCGCAACGCGATCGATCACGGGATCGAGTCCGTCGAGCGGCGGTCGGCCGCGGGAAAATCTCTGACTGGGAAGATCACGTTGGTCGCCAGGCAGCGCGGAAACTCCGTGGAGATTCGGGTGGAGGATGATGGCCAGGGGATGGACTGGTTGGCGCTGCGGGAGCGGGCGGTGTCGCGGGGGCTGGTGTCCCGAGAGGAGGCGGAGGTCATGACCTCCATCGAGGCGCTGCGGCTGATCTTCGCGCCGGGCTTCTCTACGCTTGATGACCTCTCTCGATCGAGCGGTCGAGGGGTGGGCATGGACGTGGTCAAGACCAATATCATGCGCCTGTCGGGACAGATTGACGTGGAGAGTGAAGTCGGCAAGGGGACCTTGTTTCGCCTCACGCTCCCGGTGACCCTGGCGATCATTCAAGCCCTGGTCATCGAGGGCGGCGGGCAGATGTTCTGCGTGCCCTTGGGGAGCGTGCTCGAGTCGCTCATGTTCGAGCGCTCAGAGATCGAGACCATCGAGGGGTTTGAGGTCATCAGCCTCCGATCAGAGGCCCTCCCCATCGTCTATTTGGATCGCATCTTCGATCTCCCGCGAAAGCCCGGCGACGGCCAGCTCTACGTGATCGTGGTGGGGCTCGCGGAGCACCGCGTGGGCTTGGTCGTGGATGACCTGTTGGAACAAAAAGACGTCGTCATCAAATCGCTCGGGCCCGGTCTCGACGCGGTGCCGGGGGTCGCCGGCGCCACCGAGATTGGGGCCGGGAAGACGGTGTTGCTGCTCGACCTGGCCGCGATTGTGTCTGACGCGGTCCGAGATTTTGGGACCGGTGATCGACGCCGCGTGGAGGGCATGAGGGCGTGAGCGAACCCGACCATGGGCTCTGGCAGGCGCTCTTGCAGAGCGGCGAGGTCATCGCGACGGAGGCGGAGTACGAGCACGGGTATAGCCGCCGCCTCCGCGATGACCTCGTGCGCATGGTGTCGTTTCGCTTGGGCGCGGAGATCCACGCCATCCCCATTCGGCACGTCCGGGAGATCACGCGGTGTTTCTCCGTCACGGCGGTGCCGCGGACGCAGGCGTATGTTCGCGGGGTCGGGACGCTCCGTGGGGAGCTGTTGCCCGTGCTGTGCCTCGCCTCTCGGATCGGGCTGTCACCCGCCTCGATCTCCCGGGCCTCTCGGGTCTTGGTGGTGTCGATCGACTCGGACGCGTTCGGGCTGCTGGTGGACGAGGTCATCGATGTCGTGTCACTCGAACCCGAGTCGCTGCGAGAGCCGCCGAGCGTCTTGAGCGCCGCCGGCTCCGTGAACAGCGATTTCGTGTTCGCGCTCGCCCGACGCGAAGGCAAGTTGCTCATCGTGTTGAACTTGACGGCCGTGGTGAACCCGGAGGACTTCGTGATGGCAAAATGGCGAGACAGGCAGGGGGAGCGCTGATGTTCGATCTGAAGGTGATGGATCCGGTCCTTGCGGAGCAGCTCTCGCTCGCGGTCTTCTACGTAGACGACGGCCTGTACGGGATCGACATCATGAAGATCAAGGAGGTGATTCCCTGTCATCCCTACACGGTGCGGCGGGTGCCACACGCCCCGCCGATGATCGAGGGGGTGATCGAGCTTCGCGGGGTCGTGGTCCCGGTGATGGACCTCCGGGCTCGTCTCGAATTGGGCGGCGCTTCGGAGACGAGGGCGACCTCGAAGTATGTGGTCGTGAGCGTCTCCGGGAAGATCCTCGCGCTGCGGGTGGATCGCATTTTGGGGGAGGTTCGAATCAACGGCGAGAACGTGCGCCCTTCACCGGCGCTCTTGGATGGCGACGGAAAGGACGCGACCAGGTTCTTTGGAGGCGTCGCGCGCGTCGATGCAGGGATGATTTTCGTCCTCGATTTGGAGGGGCTCGCCGCCCTCGGTCGCGAGCCGTCCCGTGAGCGTGGACCGCGGTCTTCAGGCCAGAAGGAGCGGCCGTGATCCGGGAGCGTTCGCGAGCGCCAGCCCGGATCGAGGCGCCGAGGCGGGAGAGATTTTGGTTGAGCATGACCTTCGTAGCCGAGAGAATAGTCGCGCATGTCCGATAGCCCAAACGACCGCGTAGACCCGGTGCGCGCGCTGGCCAGCGACGCGTGGCGAGATCGAAAGCGCGCCAGCGACGAGCTGGTGATCCTGCTGCAGCAGGCGCGGCGGATCGGAGACTCGGACACCATGAGCGCGCGGGTCGGGGAGATTATCGACGCGGTGGTGTCACCGGAGAATCCGAGCGCGCGCGCCGCCGCGAGCGAAGTGCTGACTCGCCTCGGAGCGGCGGCCGCGCCGTTTTTGAAGGCCGCGCTGGCGCAGCAGCCGGACGCGACTCGCCCGTTGGTGGAGGTGCTCGGCGCGGTCGCGACCGAGGCCGAGTTGCCGTTGTTCTCCAGCTTGTTCCAGAACGCAGCGGGCGACGAGAACCTGCGGTGTGTCCTGGTCACCGCGGTCGCGAAGCAGCACAGCGACGAGAGCGTCGCGCTCCTCGGCGAGATGTTGGCGGACCCGTCTGAGGTCGTCAAGCTGCACGTCCTAGACGGTTTCACGACGCTGGGGGTCGCTCCTTCGAACGAGGTGCTCGGGGCGCTGCTCGATCGTCCGACGCTCCGCCGAACGGTCATCGAGCTCCTCGGACAGAGCGAAGATGAGTCCGCCCTGCGGTTGGTGTGGGCGCAACTCTCCGACGGGCTGCCTGGTGTACGGAGCGTCGCCGCGCGCTCGGCGGTTCGGCTGCTCTCCGCGCGAGTTGACACAGACGCGGAGGCCGCAGAATTGGTCGCCGAACTCGGCGCTGGTGACCCGTTGCTCGATGGTATCGCCTCGTTGCTCGAGCACGCCGACACCCGCGCGGTTTCTGCGGCCGCGAGGCTGCTGGCATTGATCGGTGAGGAAGGATCGTTCGCCCCGCTGCTGCAGGTGCTCGGCGTAGGGGAGGTGTTCGCGTCGGCGAAGCTCATGCTCGGGCGACTGGGTCGGGTCGGCCAGGCCATGCTGTACGCGGCGATCCAAGATGATCGAGAGAGCGCCTGCTACGCGCAGTGGTTGGAGCTGGTCGGCGCGATGGGGGACGCTGACGCCGGCGCCGAGGTGCTCGCGCTCCTCGAACGCGAGCTTGAATGTGAGGAAGAGGCGGTGGTCGCGGGCGCGATCAAAGCGCTCGGGCAGGTCGGAGGAGTCCCTCAAGTCTCGTCCCTGGTCGACGCGTGCGCCCGGGACGACGGCCTCGGCGACATGGCGGCCGACGCCGTCGCCGAGGTGCTGCTGCGGGCGGGGCTACTGGAGGTCCCGCTCGAGGTGTTGCAGGACGGGCGATGGCCGTCTTCCGGGTCGCTCGCGCGGAATCTGTGTCGTGTCGCGGGGAGACTCGGGAGCGAATCGAGCGTCGCCTCGCTGGTGTTTTTACTCGCGAGCCGAGACGTCGACGTGCGCGTCGCGGCGGCGCACGCGCTCGGGGCGATTCGGGGCGAGCACGAGGGGGTCGGCGCGCTGGTGTTCGCGCTGGCGGACGAGGAGGCCCACGTCCGGGCAGCCGCGTGTCGTAGCCTCGGGGCGCTGAGCAGGATCGAGAGCTTGAATTCTCTGCTGGCGGCGAGCGGAGACGCTTCGTCCTTGGTGCGCGCGGCGGCGGTGCAGGCGCTGGTGCAGCTCGACAACCCGGTGGCGGCATCTCGAATGCGAGAGATCATCCTTGAAGACTCTTCTCCCACGGTGGTCGTCCATGCGGTCGAGGGGCTTAAAGTCGCGCGCGATGAGCAGACATTGGGGCTGGTGATGTCGCTGTGTACATCCTCCGACACCGAGGTCGCGAAGGCGGCCGCGCGGGTGCTGCGGGGCTTCCCCTCTCATCGGGCCACTGCGGCCTTGATCGGCTTGCTCGCGCACGAGCGTTGGGACGTGCGATGGGCGGCCGCGGAGTCGCTCGGGATGCGGGAGGACCCCACCGCGGTCGGGGCGATTCGCGAGGTCTTGTCCGTCGAGAGCGACGCGCTCGTGACGCGGACCCTCCAAGAAGCGCTCAGCCGCCTGTTGGGGGGGGCGTCAGCGGCGGAAGACCCTCGTGGAGAGAACCGTGGCTGAGGGCGCGGGGTCGCCGTCTAGCCCACGGTTGGATCCCAATCACGCCCGTCTCATCAGGGAGCTCGTGGAGGAAAAGTGCGGGCTCATTTTCGGCCTCGATTCGCTGACGTTTATGGAGCGTCGGATCAGCCCTCGACTGCGCGCGGTCGGGCTCGGTTCGTTCAAGGACTACTACCTGCACCTGAAATATGACCAGGCTGGCAGCCAGGAGCTGGGGGTGCTCATCGAGCAACTCACCAACCACGAGACCTATTTCTTCCGCGAGCGCTATCAGCTCGACGCGTTCCGACTGGAGGTCCTCCCCGCGCTCGTCTCTCAGTTGGGCGGCCTGCGACGAATGAACATCTGGAGCGCCGGCTGCGCCTCGGGAGAAGAAACCTACACGATCGCCATGCTGTTGTCGGAGGAGACGGCGCTGAAGGAGTGGAAGGTGCGCGTGTTCGGGACGGACATAAGCCGGGCGATCCTGGCGAAGGCGAGGCGGGGGGTGTACTCGGAGAAGTCGTTTCGCGTGATGGAGGATAAAGAGCGGCGCCGTTTCTTCGAGCGCGCCCGCTCCGGGTGGTCGGTGGTGGAGGAGGTCAGGGCGCTCACGGCGTTCGGGCATTTTAACCTGTTGAACCGTGAGAAGATCGCGCTGCTCGGGACCTGCGACGTCATCTTTTGTCGCAACGTCCTCATCTATCTGTCGGCGTCGGCGAGGGCGCAGGTGGTCGAGACCTTCTATATGCGGCTGCGCGCGGGGGGCTACTTGTTCCTCGGGCACAGCGAGTCGCTGATCAACGTGACGACGAAGTTCGAGCTCGTCAGCCTCGAAAATGACCTCGTCTATCGCAAGCCAAAGGACGCCCGTGACTGAGCTTCGCCCGGTTCGTGTGATGATCGTGGACGACGACGCGGAGAGCAGAGCGTTGATCGCGAAGGTGCTCAGCGAGGGCGACGACATCAGCGTCGTCGGGGCGTCCACCGACGGCCACCGCGCCCTGATTGACGTGGAGCGCCTGCGCCCGGACGTGATCACGCTCGACCTTGAGATGCCGCAACTCAGCGGGTTCGCGTTCCTTCGGCTATTGATGGCGCGCAGGCCGATGCCTGTTATCGTCGTGTCGGGGCATGGGGACCGCGAGCAGGCGTTCCGAGCGCTCGAGCTAGGCGCGCTAGATTTCGTGGCGAAGCCAGGCGCCTCGCCGGAGGCGACGCTGGCCGACCTCCAGTCGCGGCTGCTGGGGTGCGTGCGTTCGGTGCGAAGGCTCACCAACGTGCGGGTGTCACAGCGGAGCGTCGTCTCCAAACCCGCCGGTGTTGGGTCGCGACGAGCGGGCGAGCGAGCACGCCGCCCCTCGCCGGCCGTGGCGTGCGTGGTCGCGTCGACGGGGGGGCCAGGCGTCATCGAGGCCGTCCTCCGAGGGATGGAGTCGGGCTTCGAAGGGACGGTCGTCATCGCCCAGCACATGCCGGCTCGCTTCACGGACTCGTTCGCGGCGCGCCTTGATCGGCGATGCAGCGCGTCGGTGAGAGAGGCGCGTGACGGTGAGAGGCTGATGACGGGAGACGTGCTGGTAGCGCCGGGGCAGCGGAACCTCGAGCTCAAGCGCGAGGGAGAGGAGGTCGTCGTTCGGGTGACCGACACCGCGCAGTCGCGGCCGGGGATGGCCTCGCTTGCGCCGAGCGGGGACGCGCTCTTCGCGACCGCCGCGCAGGTGTTCGGAACCGCGGCGTGCGGCGTCGTGCTCTCGGGCATGGGGGTCGATGGGCTCGCCGGGAGTCGCGAGATCGCGAACGCGGGCGGCGTGGTGATCGTGCAAGCCCCCGAGACCGCGGTGCTCCCAAGCATGCCCGCCTCCGTACTGGAGTCGGGAGCGGCGAACCACGTCCTCCCGATTCCTCAGATCGCCGATGAGATCAGACGCTTTTTGGCGCGCTTCGCCTGGACGCGATGAGAGGGGCTGGTCGGACGGCGAGAGCCGTGAGATAAGGGTGGTGGAGGACGCATGTCACAAGCTCTCGTCGTAGAAGACAGCACCCCGATGCGGGAGATGATGGTTGAGGCGCTCAGCCGGGTTGAGGGTCTCGCGACCGTGGAGGCCGCGGACGGGCTCGACGCCTTGCGCAAGATCGCCAAGCAGCAGTTCGACATCATCTTGACCGACATCAACATGCCGATCCTCGACGGACTCAAGCTCGTGAAGCGACTCCGAAGCGACGAAAAATATCGCGCAGTTCCGGTGATTATTGTGACGACGGAGGCGGCCGACGAAGACCGCCAGCGCGCGCTGGCGCTCGGCGCAAACGCCTACCTCACCAAGCCGGTCAAGGCCGCGGAGGTGGCGGCGTTGGTGGCGCAGCTCTTGGTGCCCGGCGCGCCTCAGGACGCGTGACGCGGCGGGCGGAGCGCTAATTTGGACGCGGCAACTGCTCGGCGTAGAGTGGTGCGTTGATGGAACGCGAGACCCCGCTCGAACCGGACGTGGCAGTCGAGGAGTACCTCGCCTATCTGCGCGTGGAGCGGGGACTCAGCGTGAACACTCTGGCCGCCTATGGCCGAGATCTGCAGCGACTCACGGAGTACTTCGAGGCAGTGGAGGTCGCCGATTTGCGTCAGGTGACGCCGGCGTCGCTCGCACGTTTCCTGCGCGAACTCTCTGCGGACGGGCTCGCCCCGCGCAGCCAAGCGCGGCGGTGGGTCGCGGTGCGAGGGTTGTTTCGATGGTTGAGGAGCGAGCAGCTGATCCAACACGACCTGACCCAACAGGTGCGGATGCCTAAGTCGGGACGCAAGCTCCCCGACGTGCTGTCGCGAGAAGAGGTGCGCGCGCTGATCGCCGCGCCCGGGGTGGACTCGCCGCTCGGGTTGCGAGACACGGCGATGCTTGAGCTCATGTACGCCACGGGATGTCGAATTAGCGAGGCGGTGAATTTGACCCGGGACCGCCTGCAGCTCGATCAGGGGCTCGTGCTGCTCGAGGGCAAGGGGAGCAAGCAGCGCCTAGTCCCGGTGGGCGGGTTCGCGACGGTGGCCATGTTGGCGTGGCTCGAAGACGGGCGGCCGGTGCTCGACGCGCGGCGCAACAAGCCGCCCAAGCACAGCCCGTACGTGTTCTTGACGCAGCGTGGGCGCCCGATCTCGCGGCAGGCGGTTTTCTTGCGGCTGCGTCAGCACGCCGAGAGCGCCGGGATCTCTCGCGATTTGTCGCCCCACAAACTGCGGCACAGCTTCGCGACCCATCTGCTCGAGGGGGGCGCGGATCTACGCGCGGTCCAGACCATGCTGGGTCACGCAGATATCTCGACCACGCAGATCTACACCCACCTGACTCAACGGCACCTCGCAGATGCCCATGCGCGCCATCACCCGCGGGGATAGCGGCCGTTCTCGCCGACCTCATCGGCTTCGCCGGGGCGCGCGGCGGCGGGAGCGGGCGCCTCCGAGGGGGGGAGGTGGAACTAGACGCGATCTCCTTGCGGGGCGGGTGCGTGGAGTCGCAGGGGGTGGGTGGGGACGTCGACTGCGTTGACGATCCCTGGAATCTCCTGCTAACGATGGGGTGAGGCGCTCCTGGCGCGTTCACCATGCTCGTCGGACTCTCCATGCAGCACATCGACCTCCCGCGGCTCCTCGCGTACGTGGTGTTTATGGTGATGGCGGTGGGCATTCACGAGTACGCGCACGCGTGGGTGGCGACGAGGCTCGGCGATCCCACCCCGAAGGCCGAAGACCGCCTGACGCTCAATCCGCTCAACCATGCAGATCCTGTGGGCACCTTCGTGATGCCGATCGCGGCCTATGTCATGAGCTTCCCGTTGCTCGGCTGGGGGCGACCGGTGCCCACGCAGCCGTATCGGTACACCCGCTCGGTGTCGATGCGCACGGGGCTGGCCCTCGTCGCAGTGGCGGGGCCGCTCGCGAACCTCGCGCTGGGGTTGCTCACGGTGCTCCTCGCGGCCCTCGCGGCCCGGGTGGGCGCGCTCAACGCCGTCGCCGCGGCGCTTTGTTTCGACTTCGTGGCGCTCAACGTCGTGCTGTTCGTCTTCAATATGTTGCCCATTCATCCCCTGGACGGTGGCAAGATCTTGTCGGCCGTGCTCCCGCCCAAGTGGCGCAAGATCGACGCGTTCACGGAACGCTACGGCGGTATGCTGATCTTGGCGCTGGTGCTCGTTGGCGGGCGCTTTCTCGCCGTGATGGTGCGGCCGTTCATGATGGGGGCGCAGTCTCTTTGGAAGGTGTTGATCGCGTGATGGAGCAAGACATGAACGGAGACGAGGTCATCGGGCGTGGGGACGAGCCCTCGTCGTCGAACGAGGACACGTCGAGGGAGCGTGGCGCTCCGTCCGAGGCGGGGGGGCGCGCGCGGCCGGTCACGGCTCGTGGTTCGCTGAACACGGTGGGCGACGGGATCGCCGTGCGCGAGGGCTACGCGGTGACGCTGGAGATGTTCGAAGGTCCGCTCGACCTGCTGCTGCATCTCGTCCGGCGGCACGAGCTGGACGTGCTCGACATCCCGATCTCCTTCGTCACCGAGAAGTATGTGGAGTACCTGGAGTTCGCGCGCTCCATGGACATCGAGGTCGCCGGGGAGTATCTCGTGATGGCGGCGACCTTGGCATACCTGAAGAGTCGCGAGCTCTTGCCGCCGGACCCCACGGAGGACGCCGACGATCCGTTGCTCGACCCGGAGGTGGACTCTCGCACCGAGTTGATCGCGCGCTTGGTGGAATACGAGCGCTTCCGATCGGCGGGAGAACAGCTCGGGAGTCGCCCCGTCATCGGCCGCGACGTGTTTGGCCGGGGAGGCGAACTCGACGTCACGCCGCCGCCCCCGGACTTGGCGCCGGTCACCTTGTTCAGGCTCGCCGACGCGTACCACCGGGTGCTCGAGCGCGCGCGGATCTCCCAGAGCCACGAGGTCGAGATCGAGCCCGTCACGGTGCGGCAGCGCATGCGGCAATTGTCCCTCATTTTGAACGAAGACTCACGGGTGAGCTTTGAGCAGCTGTTCTTGGATCGGACGTGGAATTCGACACGAGAGCTGCGTCAGATGCTCGTGGTGACGCTGATGTCCGTCCTGGAGTTGGTGAAGCTTGGCGTGCTCGGCATTCACCAAGCGGACGGCAGCGAGTCTATCGTGTTGGAGCGAACGGGCGACGCCGAGGCGCTGTCGTCCGCCGCGGAGTCGTTTGAAGAAGAGCACAACCCTCAAGGTGACGGAATATGACGGAGCAAGTCGGAGAGCCCCAAGAACCCACCCCAACCTCGTCGGAGTCGCCCGCGGACACCGCGGACACCGCGGCGGCCCCGTCGAAGTCCATTGATGAGCTGGTCGCGGCCCTCGGAGATGACGCGGCAGCGGCGGAGAACAGCGGCGAACGGGAGCCGGATCCTGGCGAAGGGCAGGCCCCGCCCGTCGGGGGCGCGGTCGAGCTCGTAGAGACGCTCCCCATCGAAGCCGACGATGATCTCTCGGGCGTCGAGGGGGAGGCGTCAGCGCGCCTCGTGAGCATCGTCGAGAGCCTCCTGTTCGCGGCGAACCGCCCGCTGACCGTTCGTGTGCTCCGCAAGGCGCTGTCCTCGGAGCCGTCGAAGCGACAGATCCAGCTGGCGCTCAAGCAGCTGGAGGTGGAGACGGCGGGGAACGGCGTGGTGCTGCGACAGGTGGCGGGGGGATTCGTGCTGCGGACCAACCCCGACAACGCGGCGTACGTCCAGCGGCTGCTGCAAGCCCGCCCGGTGCGCCTCAGCCGGCCGCAACTTGAAGCGCTGGCGGTCATCGTGTATCGCCAGCCGATCACGCGGGCCGAGATCGATCACGTCCGTGGCGTCGACAGCGGCGCCGTCCTCAAGCTGCTGCTCGAGCGCGATCTCATCAAGATCGTGGGTCGAAAGGAAGAGCCGGGGCGGCCGATGCTCTACGGGACCACGGTGAAGTTCTTGGAGTTCTTTGATCTCAAGAGTCTCCGGGATCTGCCCGACCTCCATGAGTTTAGAGAGCTGAGCGACGTGAGCAAAGACCGCCTGCGGACGTCGATGGGCGAGGATGAGCTTGAAGTCTTCGGGCAAGAGGTCATCGACTTCGCCCGCGCCGGTGGGGAGGAGCCTGGTGCAGCGGAGGCGACCGGGTCAGCGCCCGCCCAGGAACCCGACGAGGAGGGGGCGCCAGCGTCCCCGACCCTCGCCGGCGACGGCGACTCAGAGGCCAGCGCGGCGTCCGAGGGCGCGTCGCCAGCGACCTCCATCGACGAGGCGGCGGGCCCCGACGCTGAGGACGCGGCCGAGGACAGCGCCTCCGTGCCTCCCATCGACGACGAGGATTCGCAGCCATGAGCGGGGCGCGGGAGGGCCTCCGGCTTCAAAAGCTGATCGCGGACGCCGGGATCGCCTCGCGGCGAAAGGCCGAAGAGATGATCGACGCGGGGCGCGTCTCGGTCAACGGGAAGGTCGTCCGCACCCAAGGAGTGCGGGTGGACCCCGCGCGGGACAAGGTGGAGGTGGATGGGCGGCGCGTGGAGGCCGAACGCAAGGTGTACTACCTGCTGCACAAACCCGACGGGGTCGTGTGCTCCGCCGAACCGCACACGGATGACCAAGGACGGACCACGGTCCGCTCGTTGATGTCTGGCGTGCGCGAGCGCATCTACCCCGTGGGGAGGCTGGATTATCACACGCGAGGGTTACTCCTCATGACCAATGACGGGGCGCTCTCCGACGCCTTGACGCATCCTCGCAGCAGGGTGGAGCGGGTCTATCACGTGAAGTTCCAGGGCATCCTCACCCCGGAGGCGCTCAAGCTGCTCAAGGAGGGCGTCGTGTTGGAAGACGGCGTCAAGACCTTGCCCGCGACGGAGGCCTTCGCCATTCGCACCACGGACACCAACACCTGGGTTCAGCTTGGGATCGCGCAGGCCCTCCATCGTCAGATTCGTCGCATGGGGGACGCGATCGACTTTCCGGTGCTGAAGTTGATCCGGGTGTCGATCGACGCCCTGGGCACCGAGGGGTTGGGAGAGGGACAATTTCGGGCGTTGACTCAAACCGAGGTCGAAACGCTCCGCGCGCATATTGCGCGAACGGCGGCTGCGCGCCCGGGACGGCGACGGTGAGGGGGCTTGCGCCGCTGGAAGTGTCGGTGTAGCTTGCGCGCCCCTGGACGGTCTTTCTCGACTATTCAGACCCGTCCAGATTCAGAGGAAATTTCATGGCCAAACTGTCCCAAGTTCTGCGCGACAAAAAGCGCGAGAAGATGATCGCCAAGCACGCTTCAAAGCGGGCCGAGCTCCGCGCCAAGATCAAGCGTGAAGACGTCGACCCCGACGAGAAAGACGCGCTCATCGCCGCGCTCGCGAAGCTCCCCCGCAATTCATGTCCCACACGGCTCACCCGCCGCTGTGAACTCACCGGCCGCAGCAGGGCCGTCTATCGCAAGTTTGGACTCAGCCGCATCGCGCTGCGTGAGCTCGCGCTTCGTGGCGACCTCCCCGGCGTCACCAAGTCCAGCTGGTAAGGAACATTATGCGCAAAGGAATTCATCCTGAGTACAAGAAGGTCCTGTTCCAAGATTCGTCCACGGGCGAAGAGTGGCCGGGATTCTCCACGATGTCCTCGAGCGACAAGCGCGAGGTGGACGGCGAGGAAGTCCCCGTCATCAAGCTTGAGATCTCCTCCGCGAGCCATCCGTTTTGGACCGGCCAAGCGCGGACCCTCGACTCCGAGGGACGCATCGATCGCTTCAAGCGACGCTACGCTCGCAAGGGCTAAGGGCGCCCCCACGCAGGGGCATGGAGCGACCACGACAAGAGCGCCTACGGGCGCTTTTTTCGTGGGTACGGGCGGGGAGCATCCGGCTATGCTCCTGGGGTGACCCGCCCTCGCCAACGAACCCGCCCCCGGCCACCACAAGCGCCCTTCATGCGTGGCGCGACGAGGGTGGAGCCCGAACACATTAAAAAACTCCTTCGAGCAGCGCTGGAAGGGGGTGCCGACTTCGCGGATGTCTACTTCGAGTATCGGCGCTCACGCTCCTTCGTGATGGAGGATGGTCGGGTGCGCACGGTCGGAGGCGGGGTGGACCTCGGCGTGGGGATCCGCGCGGTCAAAGGGGAGGCGGTCGGCTACGCCTACGCGGAATCGCTGGAGCTCGACTCCATGCTCCGCGCCGCGACCACCGCCGGCCAAATCGCGCGAGCAGGCAGGCGCAAGCGGGTCTCCGTGGAGCGTCGTCGCATCCGCGCGATGTATCGGCCGACCCTCGAGGTGGTGGACATGGACGGCGCGGACTGCGTGGCCTTGTTGCGGCGGGCGGACAAGGCGGCCCGCGAGGCTTCGAGGAAGATCGTGCGCGTGGACGCGTCGCTCGCGGCCGTCCACAAGGAGGTGCTCGTGGCTTCGAGTGACGGCGCCATCGTCTTTGACGAGCAGCCCATGGTGCGCATGGGGGTGTCCGCGGCGGCGCGCGCCAAGGGGCGCACCGAGCAGGGGTCGAGCGGCGGCGGAGGGCGGTTCGGCCTCGAATATTTTGACGCGCACACCCCGGAGTCACACGGGGAGGAGGCCGCCCGCGTGGCGCTCGTGAACCTCGACAGTCGAGAGGCGCCGGCGGGGACGATGCCGGTGGTGTTGGCCAACGGTGACTCCGGCATCTTGTTGCACGAGGCGGTGGGGCACGGCCTCGAGGCCGACTTCAACCGCAAGGAGACCTCCAACTACACCGGGCAGATCGGCGAGTCGGTCGCGTCTCCGCTGGTCACAGTGGTGGACGCCCCCCGAATCGGAGGGGAGCGGGGGTCGATCAACGTGGACGACGAGGGGGTGGTGCCCTCGGCCCATCGCCTCATCGTGAACGGCAAGCTGCGACGTTATCTCTACGACAAAATCAGCGCGAAGCACTTTGGGGTGGAGCCCACCGGCAGCGGCCGCCGGCAGAGCTTTCGCCACGTCCCCATGCCGCGCATGAGCAACACGTATATGGAGGCGGGCGAGGACGCGCCCGAGGACATCATCCGCTCTGTGAAGCGTGGCATCTACGCGGTTCGTTTCAGCGGCGGGCAGGTCAACATCTCCAACGGGGACTTCGTGTTCTCCTTGACCGAGGGCTACTTGATTGAAGATGGGAAGGTGACAGCTCCGCTCAAGGGGGCGAACCTCATCGGGAACGGTCCGGACGCGCTCGCCACAGTGAGCATGGTGGGGAGCGACTTTCGGCTCAGCGACGGCATGTGGACCTGCGGCAAGGACGGGCAGAGCGTCCCGGTGGGCGTGGGGATGCCGACCGTCAAGCTCGATCAGCTCACGGTGGGCGGAACGGCGGTGGGGTCATGAGCGGACCGTCGAGAGCGACGAGGGCGCGCCTGGACATCCTCGAAGAGGCGGCCATGCGCGCGCTCGAGTGCGCGTCTGCGCTCGGCCTCGATCACGCCGAGGTCTCCGCGAGCGAAGGCGAATCGCTGGAGGTGAACGTGCGACAGGGGGCGGCCGATCTCGTCAAGGAGTCGAGAAGTCGCGGGATCGGCATGCGGATCGTCCATGACGGCCGCGTGGCGACGTCGGCGACGACAGACCTCGGCGTCGAGGCGGTGCAGGCGTTCGTGGCGGGCCTCGCGGACATGGTGCGGTTCTCTGAAGAGGACCCGCTCGCGCTCCCCCCGTCGCCGCGAGAGCAGACCGGCGCGTGGGACGACCTCGATCTCTACGATCCCAAGACGGCGCGGATAGGGCCCAAGCGCGCCATCTCCATGGCGACGCGGGCGGAGAAAGCGGCGTTTAAACAAGACCGGCGGATCACGTCGTCCGAGGGGGCGGGATTTAGCCGGACCATCGGGTTCTCCGTGCTCGCGACCTCCGGGGGATTCGTCGGCCGAAACTTTGGATCGAACCAGTACTTGGTGGCCCACGTCGTCGCCGACGACGAGGGGGGCAAGAAGCGCAACGGCCACTACTGGAGCGGCGGTCGACACTTCGATTTGGTCGGCTCGCCCGAGGCGGTGGGGCGCGAGGCGGCCGCGCGGGCGTGTCGCGCCATCGGTTCGCGAAAGATGGCCACCGGGGTCTACCCCGTGGTGTTTGACAAGGAGGCCGCGGGGACGATCCTCGGGCTGCTCGGTAGCTGCATCATGGGGGATCGCATCTATCGTGAGCAGAGCTATCTGGCCGCTCGCCTCCAGGACGCGGTGGCGAGCCCGCTGGTCACAGTGATCGACGACCCCCGGATCCCGCGGGGACCAGGCACGCGGCCCTACGACGCGGAGGGCCGGCGCACCCGGAAGAACAAGATCGTGACGAAGGGCGTGCTCGACGGGTTCTTGCTCGACACCTACAGCGCGCGAAAACTCGAGATGAAGCCCACGGGCTCGGCGGCGGGCGGTGGCGGCGTCCCTCATCCCACCTCCAGCAACTTTTATATGAAGGCGGGGCGCCAAAAACCCGCCTCGTTGCTCAAGGGGATCGACAAGGGGCTCTACGTGACCAACATGATGGGATTCGGCTTCGACGCGATGACCGGCAACTTCTCGCGAGGCGCGGGAGGGTTTTTGATCGAGTCGGGAGAGCTCACGACGCCGGTGGGAGAGATCACGATTTCGCGGAACCTCGATGAGATTCTTAAAGGCATCGAGGCGGTCGCGAACGATCTGGAGTTTAGGACCTCGGTGGCGGCGCCGTCCTTCCGCGTCGATCAGATGACGATCTCCGGCAACTAGGGCCCCGGGGAGGTCGACCCCTCGCGGAGGAGCCGCTCAAGCGCCCACGCGTGCGCTTCGGCGCTTCGCCCCGCCAAGATTCCGTGGAGGTGAGGGGCGTCGGGGTCGTCGTGTGAGAGCGGGGCGCCTCGAAGGTCGGTGACCACACCGCCCACCGCGAGCACGGCAGCCATCGGCGCGCAGGTGTCCCACACCCTGGTCTTGGGCTCGGCGTACAGGTAGATGTCGGCCAGGTTTCGGGCGAGCATGGAGAGTTTGACCCCCGTGCTTCCTGCGCGTAGCGGTCGATGGGTCGAGCGTACGAGCTTGGTGATCATTTTCTCGGTGCGGAGGCTGCGCCCGACGTGGCTGATCACGACCCTCGGTGCTCGCGTCTCGGGTGCGGCGGCTCGCAGGGAGTGCGCGCGAGATTCCTCGCCATTGCCCTCGACGACGCCCGCGCGCGGATCCCCTCTGAGGATTCCCCAGGTGAGCTGCGCCGCGCGAGGCTGAAAGACGACGCCCATGGTCACCGCGCCGCCCTCACAAAGCCCGAGGTGTACCGCCCAATCAGGGCCCCCCGCCGCGAAGTCACGGGTGCCATCGATGGGATCGATGAGCCATCGTCGGGCGTGAGCGCGACCTCGATGATGGCCGCTCTCCTCTCCGACGATGTCATCGGAGGGGAAGCGTTCCCGGATTCGTTTGACGATGAGCGCCTCGGTCTCCTGATCGGCTTGGGTGACAGGACCCGCACCCTCGGGTTTTTGTTGGACCGAGATCGGGCCATGCTCGCCTCGCTGCCACGCGAGGGCGCGGGCGCCAGCCGCCATCGCGATCTCCATTGCGGCCTCGTGCCGCACTTCAGTCGGAGACATGAGGTGCCCCCACCGGTCCCGAGGGTGCGTATCCAAGCTCGATGGGAGTCACGCCGCGGCTCCACGCGTCGGACGCGATCTCCTCGGCCAAGTCGGGACGACCGACGGCGTCGAGGTTGCGCGCCAGCTCGCTCGCACCCAACGCGTAATGGGTCCAGAGGTTGGCTCCGAAGGGGTCCGTTTCAGGTTCATCGGCGCCTCGAAAGTCTGCGCGTGTGCCCACGATCCGCGCGGTCGCCTCGAGGTGGCGTCGCGCCAGCGCCTCCGGGGCGATAAAATCGGGCGGGGCCTGGGGCGGGACGACGCGCAAGAGCAGCCCCTCAGGGACGAGCGGGAGCCGGCTGGCGGGCTTGCTGAACACATTGGAGAGGTAGATGGGCGTGTCTTGGAGCGCCGGCGTCTCCCAAATCGCAGAGATCGTCTTCAGTGGAAGATCTTGAAGCGGTAGATCGGGACGCTGCTGCAACAGCCACGCGCGGTACCAAGGATGGTAGAGGAGCGCCGCGTCGATGTAGAGGGCGTGGCCTGCGCTTGGGGATACGGCGGAGACATACAGGGCCGGGAACGTGCGGTGGTCGTCGGTGCCAACAATGATCGCGTCGGGTGTCCCCGGGCTGTCGAGCATGTCTCGCGCGTAGACTTCGGTGCCTTGGAGCAGCCGCGGCCGCTCGTGCCACGAGCGCATGGCTTGGGCGGCCAGGATCGTGAGGGCGGCCGGAATCAAGACCGCGCGAACACGATGTATGGCGGCGTGACCGTGAAATCGGTGGATGGTGGCGACGAATACCGGGGTCCAGAGGAGGACTGGGAGGAGATCAAATCGCTCGTTGATCCACCGGCCGAACGCGGTGCTGGGATCAATATTCTGCGCGCACGGAAATACAATAGTTGTGAGACACAGGCATGATATCCAGCCGACGTAGAGCGGCCGGGGCATGCGCTTGTGTAGCTGAGAGCACCACCCCACGACGCCAAGAAGGATGCTGACCAACCAGGGGGAGCGCACCGCGCCCGCGGTCCAGGTGTCGCCCAGGCTCGAGAGCACCCGCGCCAGTCGATCCGTGACGGGGGGGGCACCGTGCTTTTGGATACTCAGCTGAAAGGAGCCAAAATCCCCACGGGTGACGTGGTGGATCCACCCGGACCACGTTTGGGTGTCTCCCCATCTCCACGCGCCTCCGTGGCCGAACGCGAGGGTTCCGAAGATGAGGAGACAGATGGCGCTCCCGAGGATTCCGAGCAGTCCGGCCCGGAAGACAGGCTTGGCTCCTCCACCTTCTGGCCAGGCCGCTCCCATCGCGATGGGGAGGAGCAAGATGGCTGTGAGGTGGTTGGCGACGGCGGCTCCGAGGGCGAGGCCGATGAGCAGCGGACTCCTCCGTTGGGACGCACAAAGCAAGACGAGGGCACAAAAAAAGACGTGGGGTCCCCACACCTCTGCGTCGTAGGCGTGCCGGACGAAGACAGGACTCATGGCAATTAGTGATAGGATCACGACGGCGTACGATAGGGGGGCGATCGCAGTGAGCGAGCTGCCGATCCCCACGAACCCTGCGACTGCGAGCGAAGCGCAGGGGATCGCAGCCGCGGCCGCTGAGGGAACGCCGAGCCATTCGAGCGCGCGCGCGGGTCCTCCGAGTATTCGCATCCACGGGTAGCCGGATGGGTGGGGGATCCCTCCGCGGAGCATGACAGCGGAGAACTCGCCGGCATCTCCCGGCTGAACAGTGTTCGGAATCGAGGCGGCCGCGATGGCAGCCACAGCGAGCGCGAATAGTACAAGGGGGGTTGTAGGCGTCGTGGATACATGCGCCGTTCGCGTTTTGGATCGCGCTTCGCGAGGCTGAGGGGGCGCGGTGCGGCACATCGAGTGATATCCTATCACCATGGCGATGGACAAACAGGCGCTGCGGAAAGCAATCATTAAGGCGAGCCTTGAGATCGGTTCGGAGCTCGGTGAGGAAGGCCTCACCATGCGCGGCATCGCTGCGCGCCTTGGCGTGAGCGCGACAGCCCTGTATCAGCACTTCGAGAGCAAGTCGGAAATTCTTGAGGAGGTGCGGGTGCACGCCGCGCGGACGCTCCACAAAGAGCTGCGGTTGTGCGCGCACATCAGTGACCCGGTAGATCGAATGATCGCGTTCACCGAGCGCTACGTCGTCTTCGCTAGACAAAACCCTTGGATGTACAAGGTGATGTCAGAACAAGAGCCAGACTGGGAGCAGCTCTCCGCCGAGCAACGCGAGGACATCACCGGGCCGTTGTTGCTCGCGCGGCGTGGCTTGCAGGACGGACTCGACGCCAGCCGATGGCGCGACGGGTTCAATGTAGACAAGTCGTCGATGCAGATGTGGACGGCGGTGCATGGTCTCTGCAATCTGCTGAACGCGGGGAGGCTCAGTGAGCAGCACCCGTTCATGCCGATCTACGACCAAGATCAATTCATCTCCGACTTCGTTCGGCACTTGGTCGAGAGCTTCAAAAAAGAGGGTAGCTAGGCCTTCGCTGCGCCGCCTGAGTCCTCCGGACCTCGACCGAGCAGGTCATCGAGGGAGAGCATCCAATCGCCGGCGGGCGTTCGAACGACGCTTGCGTGCGACATGCGACCGCGCAGGGCGGCGGCGAGGGTCGGCGGGAGCCGTTCGATAGCCTCAAACAGGGGGCGCGAAGCCGCTTCGCCGGAGCGTTCACCGATGTCGACGACCGCGCAACCGTGGGGCCACCTCGCGACCAAGAACTGTCGCGCCTGACGATCAAGGATGGGCTGCATGAAACCGTGACTCTCGCTGCAGAGCATCTCCAGCTCCTCATCACGCCACGAATCGTGCGCTGTCGCGAGGGCGTGCGCGAGCGATGGAGGCGGCGACGGGTCGGCCACCTCGGAGGTCTGTTCGCGAGGACCGAGGACCGAGGAGGTGAGGCGCGCGGTGGTCACGGAGGCGCTCGCATCTCGAGCTGCGCTGAGTTGGGCCATGGCTCGTCGGGCGGAGGGGCGATCTTCGGGCGCCTCGGAGGTCATCGACGAGACGAGCTCACGAAGCTGCGGCGGGAGCCCGGAGACCTCCTCGGAGATCTGTCCCAACGCGAGCGCCGCGAGGATCCTACCCAGAGAGAAAATATCGGAAGCAGGCGTAGGCGCGCGACCAGCCCTCACCTCCGGCGCGGTCAACGAGAGCAGCTCGTCGAGGCTCCCCGTGCGCGTCGCGACGATCGCAGAGAGCCGATGCAGTCCAAAGGGTGACAGCAAGGGGCGCTCGGCCGGATCGAAGACGATGAGGCTCGGGAACAACGCCCCGTGGACGAGCCCGCGGTCGTGGGCGGCGGCGAGGCCTCGGAGCATGAAGAGCATCATCGCCTTCACTCGCAGCTGATCCTGGAGCAAACCTGGGGGGCGAATGAGCGAGCGGAGCGTCGTCTTGGAGCCGCGCTCCAAGATCAAGAGCCCGGCGTTGACATCTCCCCAGAGAATGGGGCGGAGCGCGGGATGGCGCAGCTCAGCGGCCGCCAACGCGGCCTCGATAAAATCGCGAACGACGTCCGCGGCCTCGGGGCTCCCGTGGGTCGCGTGGCCGCTCTCGGACAGCAGATCATGGATCTCCACCTCGCGATGTTCGATGGTGTCGATGGCCAGGAGGGCTCGGCCTGCGAAGGGGTGCGGAGACACACCCTGCACCAGGTACCGTCCGCGGCGGGGCGCGGCGTCACCAGAGGCCGCCTCGTTTTGCGCGGGCGCGCGCCGTTGCACGATGTCGGCGGCGAGCCCGTGCCCCAACGCGACGAGGGCTGGGGCGAGGACCTGCCGATTAAGGCTCCCCGACGCGCCGCGCCGGAGCGCGTGCTGGGAGAGCGTCGCGGCTCGTTCGGCGTCACCGAGTCTCCAGTGGAGTGACGCCGCGAGCTCGATGTGTGGGAGAGGAGACTGCTCCTCGTCGATGGGTCGCAGCCGCTGGAGGGCCTCGTCATATCTCCCGCGGTCGGCGAGCGCCGTCGCCGCGCCGAGGAGGTCTCCCGCGTCGGCGAGCGCGTCGCTGTGAGCGCTCGGATCCCCGCCGGGGCGGGAGAGCAGACTGGCCAAGAGTCCGGAGCGCTTCCGTCGCCGCAAGAGGGCCTCGGCGGCGCTCCGCTCGGGCGCCGAAGCTGAAGCGAACGCCTGGATCACCTCGTCGGCGAGGGCGGTGTTGGATGTACTCAGCGCGCACCGCAGCCCGTCGATGAGCGCGCCGGCCGCGAGATAAGCTTGGCAGGCTCGCTCAAAATCCCAGGTCGTCTCCCACAGGACCGCGGCGTGCAGGTGGTCCTCACGATCTTCAAGGAGCCGCGCCACACCGTCGTAGTCACCTCGATCGATGCGCGTGATCAAGTCCTCTTCGAGCAGCTTGAGGACCTCGGCGAGCTTCACAAGTTCTCCACCGTGACCTTGATGCCGCCATCGTCCGCGGCTGCGGCCGCGGGCGCCGCGTCGGACGCTCGAGGCGCGCGGCGTTTCGCGGCGTCCGGGATCGCGAAGGAGATGGTGAGTCCAAGGGGGGTCCACCAAAAAGCGTCGAGGCCCGCCATGATGTAGGGCTCACTGTTGAGCAGCACCATGCCTCCGCCGAAGAGGGCCTCCCACGGGTGCTGCGTCGCGAAGCTCCACAGGTCGTCGGTGGGCGCGTCGGGGCAGCGCTCGCGGAGCCAGGTGCGCGCGCTGTCTTGTGTGTGCACCTCGACGGCAGCCCTCGCTTCGCCGCGTCGTGGCGCGCGGACCGGGACTTCGCCGTGTCGCAGCAACGCGGCGCTCGCTCGGCAGAGGTCCCGCGCGGCGCCATCGATCGCGAGCGATTCCAGCCCCGGGAGCGACGTCGCGTGCGCGTAGCCGATCAGCGAGATCCAGCGATGGGCGCGCGGCGCCATCTCGCCCGCGACCAACCGGACGTGCGTGGGCTGTGCCCTCCAACGCTGGCGGCGTTCAGGAGCGGTGACGGAGTGCTCGAGCAGCTGTAACAACACAGCGTCATCGGTCAGCGTGTCTCCTGCGTGCCAGGCGACCAACGCCTCGCACGAGACAGGGGAAGGCGTGGCGTTGGTGAGCGCCTCTCGCAGGCGCGTTCGCAGGGCGACGCATCGATCGAGGCTGAGGGGCGCAGGCGAAGCGGGCGCGGCTTTGGCCGCGAGCGACTTCATGGCGCGAAGCCGGGCGAGGTTGCGGCTGGCGGATCCGAGCAGGTTGCGCGCGGAATCTTCAACGTGCTCTTCTCGACCTAGGATTCTGCGCATGACCGCGCTGTCGATGACATCCGGCAGGCGGAAGTCACTGGTCGGTGGGCGTTTTTTGTCTAGCGCTGTCCAGGGCTCCTCCACGAGATCGCCGAGTCCGTCGCGCCGGGTCTCCCACGCGCCGCGGACGCGACCAAGTTCGGCCCGCATCGCTTCGATGGCGCTCGCGATGCTCGTGGTGGCGGTCGACTCCTCCGTGGCCGTCGCGTCGACGCTTCGCCGCAGACGGACCAATCGCCCATCGATCGCGCGAAGGTCTTCGAGCCCGCCGTCGAGCGCAGCCGCCGACGTGCGCCGGAGCCCGCGCTGCGCTCCTTGCAGGCCGAACACGGCGTCACGGAGGGCGACCGCGCAGGTGTCCTCCGTGCAGCCGGAGGACACCTGAAGATGCTCGACCTCTGCGAGGAGCAGTCCGATCTTTCGCGTGATCCAGGTCGGGTCGAAGGACATGAAGGGCGCTTGCGTGTGCAGGCGGGCCCGCTCAAGCGCGAATCGAAGCCCGATCAGCACCTGCACGTCGAGGGGGTCGAGGCGCTCGCTGTCGATTTCACGCAGCTCCTTGAGGGCCGCGGCCAGCTGCTCGCTCGCGATCGTGCGTCGGGTCCCGAACCAACCCGGGCCGGCGAGCGGGGCGACCCCGGCCGCCCCCGAGCGAATCGGCTGGTCGAGGGTGAGGGCCTTGACCGCCAGGGGGATGGCGCGGGCGAGGGCTGCGCGGTGAGCCTCCGTGAGCTCCGCCTCGGTCGCCGCGGGGCTCTGATCTGCGGCGGAGCTCGCGGCGCTCTCGGAGTCTGTCGGCCGGCTCGCGGGGCCCGTGCAGCTCAGCGCTGTCGCGAGCGAGAGAGAGAGCCCCACGTATCGACGGCGCGTCATGCCGGGATAGTAGCAGGGGCGGAGGCGGCGCGGATCAAAGCCCCGGAGCAGCGAAATCGGCGAGGAATTCCTTGATCTGCGCCCGCATCTTCGCCGCGAAGTCATCTGGGACAGCTCCGTCGCCCTTGGCGGCTTCTTGGACGGCCGCGTCGATGAACGCCGCGACGGCGGGCATGGACGATTCGGTCATGCCGCGCGAGGTGAGCGCCGCGAGGCCGATGCGGATCCCCGAGGGATCGAAGGGCTTTCGTGGGTCGAAGGGGATCGAGTTGGCGTTAAGCTCGACGCCGCAGCGATTGAGCGCTCGGGCGGCGGAGCGGCCCCCGATGTCGCGGTTCGTCAGATCCACCAAGAGGAGGTGGTTCTCCGTGCCACCGGTGACGAGGCTCATCCCCCGCGCCAGCATGGCGTCGGCGAGGGCCTTCGCGTTCGAGACGATCTGCGCCGCGTAGGCGCGAAACTCAGGGGTGTTCGCCTCCTTGAACGCGACCGCCTTCGCGGCCGTGGTGTGGCAGTGGGGCCCCCCCTGGAGTCCAGGGAAGACCGCCTTGTCGATCGCCTTGGCGTGTTCTTGCCGGCACAAAATGAGGCCGCCGCGGGGGCCTCGAAGTGTTTTGTGGGTGGTGGTGGACACAGCGGCGCAGTGGGGCACCGGGTCGGGGTGCGCTTTGCCGGCGACCAAGCCTGAGATGTGAGCGATGTCCGCGACGAGGTGGGCGCCGACCTCGTCGGCGATGCTCGCGAAGGCTTCGAAGTCGAGGAGGCGCGGATACGCGGAGTGACCCGCCCAGATCAGCTTCGGGCGGTGCTCGAGGGCCATCGAGCGGACCTCGTCCATGTCAATCCGCTGATCGTCGCGCCGGACGCCGTACTGGACCGAGCGATAATAAATGCCCGTGGCGCTGACTTTCCATCCGTGGGTGAGGTGGCCACCGGCGGGCAGAGACAAGCCCATCGTCACGTCGCCCGGCTCACACAGCGCCAGGAGGATCGCGAGGTTGGCGGGGGAGCCGCTGTAGGGCTGCACGTTCGCGTGCTCCGCACCGAACAGCGCGATCGCCCGCTCGATGGTGAGCGACTCCAGCGGATCGATGACGTCCATGCCCTCGTAGTAGCGGCGACCAGGGTAGCCCTCGGCGTACTTGTTGGTCAGCGTGGAGGCCGAGGCCTCCATGACCGCCCTCGACGCGTAGTTCTCACTCGCGATGAGTCGGATCGAGTCTCGTTGGCGCTCGTCCTCGCTGCGGAGCATCTCCGCGATTTCGGCGTCATAGTCGGACAGGCTCGGCTGCGGTGCGGTCATGGCTCCTTCATCCCCCGCGGAGGCGAGGCTGTCAATTGGCTTGTCCTCTTGCGACAGGCGGGTATGCTCGCGCCAGTGCCGAGGGTGGAGCCACAGCGAGACTCTTTTTTGCGGGCCGCGCGGGAGGACAGCGCCGCCCTGCAGCCGCTGTGGCGGACAATTGTCTGCGATACGGAGACGCCGGTGAGCGCCTACGCCAAGGTGCGCGCGCGGCACTCTCCGGCGTTCTTGCTCGAGAGTGTGGTGGGTGGAGAGCGGTGGGCGCGGTACTCCTTTATCGGGGTGGGGGCGCGCGCGCGCGCCGTCGGGCGCATGGTGGACGGACAGCTGCGGGTGGAACTCACGCCCGGCGCAGGGTTCAAGACGCCTGAGATCTCAGCTGCCGGCGCGGGGATCGAGCGCCTCGAGGGGGTGTTGGGCACGTTTCGAGCGGCGCCGGCGCCTTCGCTTCCCCGATTTTGGGGCGGATGGGTCGGGGTCTTCGGGCACGACTTCGTGCGCTGCGTGGAGGAGGTCCCGTCGCCCCGCGGCGACGACGGGGACCTCCCCACAGTGGAGCTCCTCGTCACAGACACGGTCGTGATCTTCGACAACGTCTCGAGCGAGGTCATCGTGGTGGCCTCCGCGTGTCCTCGGGATGACGGCGGCGCGGAGGCGGCGTGGGACGCCGCCATGGAACGAATCGACGAGGTCGTGGCGACGCTGCGCGGGGAGGGGGCGTCGCGCCCCATCGAGGCATCGGCGCCGCAGACCACCGCCCCCGCTCCCTCGCAGGCGTGGTCGACGGGGCCTTCGTTCCAGGCGTTGGTCGCCACGGCGAAATCCTATATCGAGCGCGGAGATGTCTTCCAGGTCGTGTTGTCCCAGCGCTTCGACACACGCGATGATGATTTTGAGTTCTTCGATGTGTATCGAGCGCTTCGGGTGACCAACCCATCTCCGTATATGTACGCGTTTGATTTCGGTGATACTCAGCTGGTGGGGGCGTCGCCGGAGGTGTTGGTGCGCGTGGATCGTTCCTCGCGGGAGGTCACCGTGCGACCCATCGCCGGCACCCGCCGCCGCGGCGACACGCCCGAGGAAGACGTGGAACTCGAGCGCGAGCTGTTGGCCGATCCCAAAGAGCGCGCGGAGCACCTCATGTTGATCGACCTCGGCCGCAACGACGTGGGGCGGGTGAGTGAACCTGGGACGGTGCGACCCAGCGCACAGTTCGTGATCGAGCGCTACAGCAAGGTGATGCACATCGTCTCCGAAGTCACGGGGACGCTGCGCGAGGACGTCACCGCCCTCGACGCGCTGAAGGCCACGTTTCCGGCGGGGACGCTGAGCGGCGCCCCCAAGGTGCGCGGCGTCGAGATCATCGACGAGCTCGAGCCGGAGGGGCGCGGGTGGTATGGAGGCGCCGTGGGGTACCTTGGTTTCGACGGCTGGGCC
>JAAZXR010000037.1 GCA_014240065.1 Myxococcales bacterium | reverse complement strand
TCGCCGTCACCGTCACCGTCACCGTCGCCGTCGCCGGTGGTGGAGGGGTCGCCGTCGCCGTCGCCGTCGCCGGTGGTGGAGGGATCGCCGTCGCCATCGCCATCGCCATCGCCGTCGCCGTCTCCGGTGGTGTCCATGCTGCCAGTCGCGGCGGCGTCATCGCCAGAACCGGAGGTGCCCGACGAGGTCTCGGCGGAGGTGTCGGAGGCGGAGGTGTCGGAGGCGGACACGCCAAAGACCGAGCCGTCGAGTCCCGAGCCGTTGTCGTCTCCGCATCCGCTCGAGGCCGCGAACAACGCGAGAGCCAGCGTCCGATGGGATCGTCGTGTCATGGGAATAACTCGGGGAGCGCTCGCATCTAGTGTAGCCGACTACTGGGAGGATTTGGTGTCGCGAACGTAGCGATTGAACCATCCAACAAATCGCTCCACAAAGTCGAGCTGATGCACATTTTCACGCAGGCCGTGAGGCTCGCGCGGGTACATGACCAGCTCAACCGGGGCGCCGGCATGCTTCAGGGCGCGGTAAAGCTCGGTAGACTGACTCGGCGGTACCCGCGTGTCCGCGAGCCCGTGCACGATGAGGCTCGCGGTCTGCGAGTCCTGCGTGTGGCCCATGGGCGAGCGCTCCCAGACTTTCTCCGGTTGATCGTAGGGCCACAGCTTCCAATGGACGAGCGAGTTCTCGTGCTCGATCTCCGTGGTGCCGGTGAAGGACATCCAGTCGGTGACGGCCGCCGCGATGACCGACGCTTTGAAGCGCTCGCTCCATCGTGTGGCCGCGAGGCCGGAGAAGTAGCCGCCGTAACTCCATCCGCCCATCCCGACCCGATTCGCGTCGACGAGCCCTTGCGCGACGAGGGCGTCGATCCCGGACAGGACGTCCTCGAACTCACGCCCCCCAAGGTCTTGTTGATCGGCGACCGCGAACGGCGTGCCCCGACCACTCGAGCCGCGGTAGTTGGGCTCAAACACCACATAGCCCTCCGAGGCGAAGATCTGCGCGGGGTAGGTGGCGCGCGTGTTCCACCCGTTGAGCGACACGCCCTCGGGTCCCCCGTGGGGCAGCACAGCCAGCGGATAGCGGGTGCCCTGCTTGTAATCGGTCGGCAAAATGAGCACCCCTTGGAGCTCTGTCCCGTCTTTCGCGGTCCAATTAAACACCCGCTGCTCTCCCAAAATTGTGCGCTCAAGCTCGGGGTTGGAGATCGTCAGTCGCGCGGGGGGCTTGCGCTTCAAGGAGCCGCCAAAGATCTCCGGCGGGTGTGTAGGCCGACTGCCGGAGCATGCGTAGCGCTCAAAATCGGCCGCGAAGCTGAGGCTCCGGCAGGTGGGGCCGTCTTCCACGAGGAGCGTCGACGACCCCTTCATGGCGTCCACGAGCCGCACAGTGGATTCGGTGCGCTCGTGGCTAGACATGACGATCGTGCTCGGGTCCCGCCAACCGATCCACTGCCCGGTCCCCTCAAGGCTGGAGGTGAGGGACCGCGCCTCTCCGCCGCTCGCCGCGACGATGAAGAGGGTGCCGGCCGTGGAGTCATGGATGTCTCGCGCGCCGAGGAATGCGATGTTCTTGCCGTCGGGCGACCACGCCGCTCGTCCGAGTTTTCCCTCGGTCTTGGTGAGCGGGTTCAACTTCTTTTCCGCGATGGAGATGGTGTACAGCGCGCTGTACATCATGGTCGCGTCCACGGAGGCGGAGGTTGAGGCGCTCACGACCATGGCCTGCCCGTCGGGTGCCCACGCGAAGCTATTGATCGCGTGCGAGTCGTCGGTGAGGGCCGTCGATTTCGCGGTGAGGGGATCGAGGAGGAACAGCTTGTTGCCGCGGTTGTTGGTCTCGTTGATGACCCAGTCACGACCCGACTCTCGAGCCTCGCGCTCCTCGTCGGTCCACGCGCGTGTCGCGGTATACGCGATCCGATCACCGGTCGGCGCCCACGCGTATGCGCGCACGCCTGTGGGCACCTTGGTCACGGGCGTCGCCTCACCACCCGCCGGATCGATGGTGAAGATTTGCGTGTGCGAGTCGTGGGCTTCACGTCTTGAGAGAAAGGAGACTTTCGTGCCGTCGGGGGACCATCGAGGTGACCAGGAGCTGTGCGTTGTCGACGTGAGCCGTCGCGTGGTACCAGCTTCCACGTCCAACAAATAAAGTGAGGTCTTGGAGCCTCCGCTCGTAGAGAGGGGTTGCGGGGTGCGTACGGCGTAGGCCACCGCCCGCCCATCCGGAGACAGGTGCGCGTCGCTCGTCTGCGAGAGTCCCACGAGCTGCTCTGGTGCGAACGCGAGCACTCGCTCGGGGGCGACGGTTGGACGTCTCGCCTCCGCGTCGGATGCGGCTGCACATCCGATGAGGGCCACGCCAATAAGGGACACAATGCAACGCTGCAACATGCGCGTGAAGCTAACGCATGTACGAAAAAAATTGAGCGTGATTCGAGGGCGCATTGAGCGCGGATCTGCGTTGGCGCCTGTCGACCTAAGGGGGCTCGCGCGTCGACCTGCGGTGGATTTGAGCGCTTTTCGACGGTCGCTTGTCGCGTGGAGCATCACGCGACCCGCCTCGGCGTTCACGGTTGCCCATCCGTCACGGATTGAGCGATGCTCGCATCAGGCCGGATGGAACGTGCGGGCGCCGCTTGGCGTCTCCAAATTGCTCGTCGAGATGGCCCTCTTTGCGACCGAGACCACGCGCCATGCTCAAGCCTTGAGGCGAGCCCGCGATGACCAAGAGACCCTATGAGTGAAATTTCGCGCCGACTAAGGATCTTGTTTGTAGATGACGACGCGAGCGTCCTCGACGCGCTTCGCAGGTCATTGTTTCGACGCGACGAGGTGTGGGAGATGCATTTTTTGGACTCGGGCGGGGCCGCGCTCGACGCACTCCGAACCACCGACTTCGATGTCGTCATCAGCGACATGAACATGCCAGGTATGGGTGGGGCGGAGCTGCTCGAGCAGATCCGCGGTGCGCACCCAGAGGTGGTGAGGATCGCTTTCTCCGGGTGGTCGGAGTCTGGAAGCAGCCCGCCGACCCAAGAACCCCTCGCGCATCAATTTCTCGACAAACCCATCGATATTCGAGAGCTGGCCGGCGCGGTCGATCGCGCGTGCCATCTGCGGCGACGACTCGATAACGCGTCGCTGCGCGACTTCATCGGCACGCTCACAGGGTTACCCTCCGAGCCGAAAATCTACGCGCGCTTGTGTCAGCTTCTTCGCGGCGGTGACGCGAGCCTTCGTGAGATCGCCGCGGTGGTCGAGCAAGACCCCGGGATCGCCGCCAGCGTCCTTCGGCTCGCCAACAGCGCGTTCTTTGGACTGACTCGAAAGCTCTCGAGCGTGCGAGACGCTGCGGTCATGCTGGGGGTCGCGCACTTGAAATCGGTGGTGCTCGCCGTGGAGGTGGCCAACGCCTTCCCCGCCGTCGGCGGGATCTCAGATCTAAGCGTGGGCCAAGAGCACGCGCGCTCGATGCTCGTCGCGGCCGCGCTGCAGGATATTTTTGATGTTGGAGAGCGTGATGATCGCTTCACCGTCGGGATTTTGCATGGGCTCGGACGCCTCGTCATCGCGATGCAGTGGTGCCAGCGCGACGGCAAACGCGAGGTGACGACGATGGAGAACCTCTTCGAACAGGTCGGTTTTCAACACCCCGAGGTGTGTGGGATCTTGCTCGAGACCTGGGGGATCCCCACGTACATCGTGGAGGCCATCGTCCATCATCACGATCCAGGGCGCGTCCCGCATGACGAGCTTGAGTTCTCCGATGCCCTGCACTTCACCGTCGCCGTGTTGGACGAGCTGCTCGGTCCCATGCCGGGCGCGGTCCCGGTCGCGCTCAACGAGGGACACCTGAAGAGGGTCGCGGGCGTGGAGAGGCTCATGTTTTGGCGCAGGAAACTCGAAGAGAAAGTCGGCCACATGCGCGAGGAGCTGGCGTCTGCATGACGAGCAGCGACGACGAAGAGGCACAAGAGGATCGCCCACGAATTCTCGTTGTAGATGATGAAGAGAACGTCCTCGCTGGTCTTCAAAGGCAGCTGTCGATGGATTATGACGTCGTGACCGCGAACAGCGGATTCACGGGGCTCCGCGCAATTCGTGATGACGGCCCGTTCGCTGCGGTGATCTCGGACATGCAGATGCCGCGGATGAACGGGGCGTGGTTTCTCTCCCGCGTCCACGAGAATTTCCCGCGAATTGTTCGAATCTTGTTAACGGGCCACGCCGACCTGGAGTCCGCGATGGAGGCGGTCAATCGTGGCCGCATCTTTGAGTTTCTCACGAAGCCGTGCGGTGGTGACGACCTCCGGAAGGTGCTGGAGAAAGCTGTAAAGCATCACCGCGTCCTGGAATACGAGGCGCGCCTGCTCGAAGAGACGCTGTCACGGAGCATTAACATGCTCGCTGAGGTGCTCGAGCTGGTGAATCCGGTCGCCTTTAGCCGCGCCGATCGCTTGGCGAGGATTGTGGAGATCATGACCACGCGGCTCTCGGTTCCCGAGGCCTGGCGCTACGTCACCGCGGCGCGCCTCTCACAATTGGGATGCATCGGGCTCCCCGGGGACCTGCTCGCGAAGCTACATATCGGGCAGCCGCTGGAGGCAGGAGAAGAGTCGGCCTACCAAGAGCACCCGCGCATCGGGATGTCGTTGTTGCAGAAGATCCCCCGCTTGGAGGAGGTCGCGGCGATCGTCGGCGCCCAGCTAGATCCGCCGGAGGCGTCGAGTGATGAGGACCCCCGACCCTATGTCACGCTAGGGGCGAATTTGTTGCGGGCGGCGCTGAAGTACGAGGGAGATCGCCTGCGCGGCATCGGCTCCAGACAGATTCTCGATGACCTTCGGGATCAAGGGTACTCGTCGGAGATCCTCGAAGCGCTCCGGGGTGTGTCGATCGTGGAGGACTCGGGCTCCACCAAGCTCGTAGAGATCGCGGACCTAAACGTCTACATGCATCTCGACCAAGATGTCCGATCATCGTCGGGCTCAATGCTCGCGGCGAAGGGGCAGCGGGTGACCTCCGCGATGTTGGCGCGGCTCCTCAATTTTAAGAAGGCCAAGAAACTCGCCGGGCCGGTGCGCGTACGAACCATCTCCGATGAAGAGGAGCGCGATGAGGACGAAGAAACGGACGCGGCCGATGGTCAGCGGCCTGGGGAATCCATGGGCGGGGTGGCGAGGGCAGATGGTTGAGCCCCATGCGCGTCGGTGACAATTCGTTGATGACGGATGAACGGAGGGCGGTCCTCGGGGCGCGCGGGAGTCGAGGCGGTCCGCTGCGTGGGAGCGCGCGACCCCCGATGGTGACCGCGCGAGGGAGCTGTGGCGCTGCGTGAGTGATGCACCGGCGGCGGGACGGCGGCCGACCGCGTACGTGATGGATTTCGCAGACGGGCAGCCATGGTTCGACCGTTGTTGTGAGGCGCTCGTTGGCCTCCACTACTCCGTCGTGACCCTGCGGGCTGAGGACGGGCCGCGGGATGTTGAGGCCGGGGCCCAGCACGAATCAGCTGTGGTGGTGTTCGGGCTCGACGAGATATCGCCAGAGAGGACGGCGCAGATCGCCGCGGCGCGGCGGCGGTGGGAGCAGTTCCCGGCGCTGTTGGTGTCGTCGCAGGTCGGCGACGGGGACACGGAGGAGTTGAGGGGCGCGGGCGTCCAGGAGGTGGTGTGCTGGGACCAAGACGCGGCGAGCGGGGCCTTGGAGCGCGCGTTGCACAGGGTGGCTCACGCCGGTGTCTCGCAGCGCGAGATGGCGTCGGTCCTCGCGGGCGTTTCGGACGCCGTCCTTATGATGGATGTTCATGATCGTGTGATTTTCTCCAACGGCGCCGCCGAGGAGCTCTTCGGCCGGAGCGCCGCCGCGCTCGCGTCGGAGGGCATCGATCCCGACTGGACGAGAGCGAACCAACGAGTCACGGTCTTGAACGGCGCTGAAGGGAGCCGTAGATCCTGTGATGTCCGCGTCACCAATATCCGGATCAAGGGCGCTCGACATCGTGTGATCTCGTTTCGTGACGTCAGCGAACCTCAGGCGGCGGCGTGGGAGGTTGAAGAGCTCCGAGCGAGCCGAGCGGCCATACTGCGCGCGCTCCCGGTGGTGATGTGGATCGTCGATTCAGAGCTCCGGGTTGTGCTCTTCCGCGGCGGCGACACCATCGATGGTAAGCAGGGGACGGAGCGCCCCGGGGTGAGCCTCCGGGAGTTTCTTGGGGAGGCATGCGCGGACGAGATTCTTGAGGCGCACCGAGCCGCGCTTCGAGGGGAGGCGTCGACGGCGACCTTGTCGTGGTTAAGCCGCTCGTGGGATGTTCACGTGGCTGAGATCGAGCATGATGCGCTTCCGGGGGGCGAGGCGCTCGGTGGTGAGGCCATGGCGGTCTGCGTAGATGTGACCAAGCGAAAAAAGCTCCAAAAGGCGCTGTTTGACGCGCAGAAGCTAGAGGCCGTCGGGCACCTCGCCGGTGGCGTCGCGCATGAGATCAACACCCCGATGCAATATGTGGGCGACAACCTCCAATTTATGGAGATGGCGCTCGGACAGTTTGAGGAGGCCTTCGAGCTGTTGACCGCGGAGGTCGACGCGGACAGCCCCGTGCACGCGCAGCTCCGGAAGCTCAAGCTCGACTATATGCGGCGTGAGGCGCCATCCGCGGTGTCGCAGTCGCTGGAGGGGGTCGCGCGCGTCTCCAAGATCATCAAGGCCCTGAAGCAGAGCGCGCTGATGGAGTCCGGACCGCCCGAGCCAACGAATCTCAATCAGGTGGTCAAGACCGCCGTCAACGTGTCTCAAAACGAGTGGAAGTACACAGCCGACGTTCGATGCGAGCTCGACGAAGCGTTGCCGCCCTTGCTCGGTGTCCCCGGCGACCTCACCCGGGCCATCCTCGCCCTTCTTGTGAACGCGTCACAGGCGATCAAAGAGCGGCTCGTTCCTGGCGAAAAGGGCAATATCGTCTTGCGGACCTTCAGCACGGAGGATGAGCTGGTCCTTGAGATTCGAGATGACGGGGGCGGTATCCCAGCCGAGATTCGAGACAAGATCTTTCATCAGTTTTTTACGACGAAAGAGACGGGGGTTGGGCTCGGTCAGGGGTTGACCATCGCGCGCGCTGTCGTCGTGGATCGCCACGGAGGCGTCATCGAGTTTGAGGTCGATGACGGCGTGGGGACGACCTTCCTCGTGAAGTTCCCACGGTCCGTCTAGGGCGATCCAGCGGTGGTCACCGATCGCGCATGACTCCACGACGCCGCCTCTTCGCGGATGGAGTCGTCCAGCCTCTGAAACCGAACGAGCGAGGCGTACAGGCCGTCGCGCGCGATGAGATCATCGTGCGTGCCCTGTTCGACAGTCTGCCCGTGATCGAGGACGACGATGCGGTCCGCGTCTTTAATGGTGCTCAGGCGGTGCGCGATGACGAGGGTGGTGCGGCCCCGCTGGAGGTGCTGGAGCGCGGTCTGGACGGCGGCCTCCGACTCACTGTCAAGCGCCGAGGTGGCCTCGTCGAGCACCAGCACCCGAGGGTCGGCCAGGATCGCGCGTGCGATCGAGATGCGTTGGCGTTGACCGCCCGAGAGCTTCACGCCTCGCTCGCCGACTCGGGTCTCGTACCCGTCGGGCATCTCGCAGATAAAGTCGTGTGCGAACGCCGCCCTCGCGGCGCCGGTGACGTCGTCGTCGGACGCGTCGAGGCGACCGTAGCGAATATTTTCTAGGATCGATCCCGAGAACAAGACCGGGTCTTGGGAGACGAGGGCGAGCTGCGCGCGGAGCTGGTGAAGGGAGAGCGTACAGAGGCCTCGACCGTCGATCAAAATCTCACCGCTCTGGGGGTCCCAGAAACGAAACAGCAGCCGCGTCAGGCTGGTCTTGCCCGATCCACTGGGGCCTACGAGGGCGCAGGTCTCTCCGGGCGCGATGTCGAGCGAGAACTCTCTGAGCACCGTCGGAGAATTCGCTTCGTAGGAGAAATTCACGTTACGAAATGAGATGGCGCCGTCGGACTCAAAGGAGGATGGCCCGGCGGCAACTCCGAGATCGGGCACCTCGGGTTGTTCGTCGAGGATCTCAAAAATCCTCGACGTGGCGCCGACGGCTTGTTGATAGCTGCCGTACAGATCGGCGAGGCTTCCCAAGGAGGTCGCCACCATCATGGTGTACAGAAAAAACTTCGTGAGGTCGCCGACGTCGATGCTGCCGTCGATGATCATCTTTCCGCCGAGCCAGAAGATTCCCGCGATGGTGGCGAACGCGATCATCGAGGAGATCGACATGAAGACGCTGCGGGCCCGGATTCTGCGGACCATGAGGGTGAACGCCCGGTTGATCGCGGCGCCGTATCGCCGTCGCTCATGCGACTCTCTCGCGAAGGCCTGGACGGTTTCAACGGCGGCGAGGGTCTCTTGGAGCACCCCAGCGGCGTTCGCGAGCTCGGCCTGGGCGCGAGTGGAGAGCTTGCGAATTTGTCGTCCAAAGAACACAGCCCCCACGACGAGGGCGGGCACCACGGCGAGCATCACCAAGGTGAGCTTGGGGCTGATGAGCACGAGGAGCACCAACGCCACGGACATCGTGACGATATTCCGTAAGAAGATGCTGATGTCTTGACCGACCACGCTCTGGAGGCGCGTGACGTCGTCGGACAGCCTCGACATCAACTCGCCCGTGCGCGTGCGATGGAAGTAGGCCTGAGACATGCGGAGCAGGTGCGACTGGAGTTCGAGGCGGAGATCAGCGACGACGCGCTCCCCGATCCAGCTCATGAGGTAGTGGCGAACGAAGACAAAGATCGCCTGCACGAGCACGACCAGCAGCAAGAGCGCGGTCGTCTCGTCGAGGTTGTCTGCGCTCGGAGCGGTGACGGCGGCGTCGATCGCCTCCCCAAAGTAGTTGGGGTAGGTCAAGCTGGCCGCGGCGGCGACGAACAGCGCGAACAGGGCGATGACGAGGCGTCCGAGGTACGGACGCGTGTAGCGGAGGAGCCGGCGGAGGCGCGTGACACCAGGTTGCGGGGCGGCGGCGCCGTGAGCTGGATCGACCATGCTGCTCGAAAGCTAGCACAGGGTCTGAGCTTGTCTGACGGCCTGCGGGGGCCATCGACGGCGCGCCCCCACTATTGCAAGCTGAGGGCGGGGGGGAGGCCGTCTTGGTCTGACTTCGCGGCAGGCACGCCGTAGGGCGTCCTTTGTGGTTCGCTGGCAGGGAGGGAGCGGAGCGCCTCGAGCACCCTACCGAGCTGCCGGGTGGCGCATCGAGTCTCGTGAAGCCGCGCGGAGATGTTGTCGCGGCCCTCTGCGTTCGCCCCGGGGTCGGCGAGCATCGCCCCCAGTATGTGGTGAAGCTGATGGAGTTGGACAAAGGTCGGCATCAGCGTCTGCTCGACATGAGTCATCAACATCCGCACCGCGGCAGGGTTGGGACTGTAGGCGTCTTGGCGTTCCGTGTGGAGCGTGTGTTTCGAGACGAGCCCGCACGCCTCGAGTTTTCGCAGCCCGACGCTCGCGGTGCTCTTCGCGACACCGGCGACCTCCGCCGCGTCTGTGAGACGCACGGGCTGCTCCGCGCTCGAAAATACGACCGCGTACAAGTGGGCGAGCGAGCTCGCGATACCGTGGCGTTCGAAGATCGACTCGATCACGTCGCAGAGCATATGGGTGTGCTGAAAACTTAGGTCCTTCGGGGTGGGGATCGTGGAGTTCATGGGTGATGTCCTCAAGTGGTGGCGAAGCCGCCCTGTATTGGAAGTGCCCGTTCGGAGACTTTCGATCACCGAAATCTCAAAAAACATATATCTATTTGATATTATGACGTTTTATACATTTCACGGAGATCGATCGAGGCCCCTTAGAGACGGTGATCGCAGGCTTGACCATGGGAGAGCGCGCCACTCGTTCGTCGTCGAACATCGGTGGTACCGTCTTCATGTGTTCAAGCTCCTCGTGTTTTTGGGGGTGGTCGTCGGCGTCTCCGCGGGGATGACGCGCAGTGTTCGGCAACGCAACGCGGACAAACGATCTCTCGCGATCGACGTGATCAAGAGCTCTCTTGCGGCGTTAGAAGAGCGACGGATGGAGGGAGCGATCGACGAGCACGCCTACCGGCGAGCGTACGATGCCCTCATGGTCGAGTGCGGTCGGCAAGGCTTCACGCTAGAAGAACTCGGTCTTCAGTGACGCTGGTCGACCCCTGGATCTTGTCGCCGTGAGGCGGTGCGCCCCACGCCCTACCCTTCTGGGGGCATAAAGTCGTCGCAGGTGGTTTGGATCGTAGTGACCGCGTCGAGGAAGAAACTCTCGTAGTCGCTCGCGCACACGTCGCCGTGGAATCCGCGCTCGCCAAACAGGCCCACGAACTCCTCGAGACGCGAGGAGGGCTCCGCGTCGCACGAGCCGAGCCCGCCAAAGACTCCGAGGACGACGATGGCGGTCTCGTCGAGATTTTTGGCGGACATCAGGGCGGTCTTCCAGCCGTCGGGGGTGCCCGCAGACTTGCCGCTGCTGTCGTCCTCGTCCGTGATGAACGTGACCACCAAGATAGCGTCGTCACGCAGGAAGCCCGCGTTGCATTGGGCGACCTCGCCGCCGTCACCGACCGCTGCGACCATGGCCTCCATCGGTCGCTCGGGTTCGTCCATGGAGGAGGTTCCGACCCGGGCCGCGCACTGGAAGGCCTCTTTGACGTCGGGCTCTGTCTTGTCGATATATCGGGCGCTACTTGAGAAATTGCAAGGAGCGTCACTGGCGCTGGCACCTTTGGGATCGATGATGCCCGCACCCAATACGTCCTCACATTCTTCGGGGACCGTTGGATCGACCTCTGGTGTGTTTGGATCATCGCAGGTGAATCCGCCCCCAGTGATCAGCGGGCTGCAGGCAATTTCGAGCGGTGTCCCACAAAAGCCGAGGCACTGCGAGTACTGCCACGCGTCCACGTCTGTGACCATGATGTGGTAGTCCTGCTGCACGTCGAGGTTCTCGTTGATCGCGTCGATGAATTTGGGAAAGCTTGAGATCAACGCCGACTGCTCGTCTGACATGGAGCCGGAGTTGTCGATGACGAACAAGAAGTCGACGGCGCGACAGCCTTGATCGCCGTCGCCGTCGCCGTCGCCGTCGCCGTCGCCGTCGCCGTCACCGTCGCCTCCCGCGAGGTCGAGTTTCTCCCCGCCATCCTCCGCGGTGGCGCCACCTGACTCCTCCGCGCCGGTGGTGATGGTGCCGTATTCGCTGTCGTTACCCGAGGTGGAGAAAAGGTTCGGCCCCTCGTCCTTCGAGCACGCGGTCGGCGCCATCAGGCCAAGTGTCGTGAGCGTGAGGAGGAGACGAGGCGAATATTTTTTGGCGAATTTCATGGGAGGATCAACTTTATCGAACGGACATCGAGACAATACAGGCGCGCGCAACGGAGCCTTCGATAGGCTACGATGATCCGATCTTGGAGTCGCAGCCCACCGCACGGCGTGGCGCGCTGCGCACAGTGCGTAGGCACACAGGGCGCTTTGACTCGCTTTTCTCTGCAGGTCCGCAATTGATTGATACACCAGCGGCCATGACTTCGACGAACCGAGGGACTTCACTTTCGACGACGCTTGGCACCTCCTTGCTGCTCACGCTCGGGCTCTCGTTGGTTGCCACCGGTTGCGACCAGAAGGGCGGCGTGTTCGAGGAGCCCGAACCGGAGCTGCTCGTGGATCGCACCACGCCGCGGGTCGCGAACCTGAATCCGAGCGACCTGATGACTGACCAGCAAAAGAAGGCGCTGGCGTCGGGACCCGGAGAGATCCAGTACACCGCGCCATTCGACGGGGAGCCGGTCGTGACCAAGAAAGATCCCGACGGTCTCATCATCGAGGACTTCGTCGTCGGGAAAGGTTCGGCCGCCGAGGGAGACAAGATCCTCAAGATCCACTACCAAGGCTACCTCACCAACGGTTTCATGTTCGATGACTCTCATCCCCGTGGAAAGGCGCTTGATGTTAAGCTCAATCAGCCGAATATGATCCCGGGGTTTTCGCGCGGTGTCGTGGGGCTGAAGAAAGGCGGTCGCCGACGAATCGAGATTCCGGGCGCGCTCGCCTATGGATCCACCGGTCGCGGGCCGATCCCGCCCGACGCAACCCTCGTGTTCTTGATCGATGTTGAAGACGTGATCGATCCGCCGCCGCCGCCGAAGGGCCCCGAGGCCTTCGCCGGCGCCCCGTTGTCGACGGAGCAGGCTGACGGTGGGGTCACCATCGAAATTCACGGCAAGGGCGCAGGCGCGCGGGTCGCGAAAACCGGCGACGTGGTCGGCGTGCATTACACCGGTACGCTTCAAGATGGCACGCAGTTCGATTCTTCATTGACTCGAGGACAGCCGATCAACTTCCCCCTCGGCTCTGGCCGGGTCATCAAGGGCTGGGACGTGGGCGTCGCGGGCATGAAGGTCGGCGAGCTTCGCAAGCTGCAGATTCCAGCGGACATGGCCTATGGAAAGAACGCGCGCGGAAAGATCCCCGCCAACGCGGACCTCGTGTTTACGATCGAGCTCATGTCGATCTCCGACGCACCGAAGGCTCCCGCGCGGCCGAAGCGGCCGCAGCGGCCGCAGCCAAAGCGACCGCAGCCAAAGCGACCGCAGCCAAAGCGATAGGCGGGAGGCTAGCATTCGGTCCCAGCGTCGAAAATGGCGGGAGCTTGTCTCTTCCACCTCGATCCCGGACCATGGGGTTCGGGTGGGAGACGACGAGCGATACATGCGAGAGTGCTTGAGGCTCGCCGACGTGGCGGGGGCCAATGGTGACGTCCCCGTGGGAGCGCTCATCGTCGTCGACGGCGTCATCGTTGGGGTCGGTCGCAACCGACGCGAGGCGGACGCCGATCCCACTGGGCACGCGGAGATCCTCGCGCTGAAAGAGGCGTGTGGTCGCGCCGGCCGCTGGCGAGTCGATGGCGCGACCATGTACGTCACGCTGGAGCCGTGCCCGATGTGCGCCGGCGCGATCGTCAACGCGAGGGTCGCTCGGCTCGTGTTCGGCACGCGCGAACCGAAGGCGGGGGCGGTTCGCTCACTCTACGAGCTCTGCGACGATCGTCGTCTCAACCATCGTGTGGAGATCACCGAAGGAGTGCTCGGGGACGCGTGCGCACAGCGGCTGACCCAGTTCTTCCGCGAGGCGCGCGCACGAAAGCGCACGCTCGCGGTGGGAGGTGAGGCGAAGTGACAGGCTCGATGGATGCGCGAGCGATCGAGCAGATCCTCGCCCGTGAGCGCCTGACCATCGACCTCTGCGCGGAAGGGCGCACGAGCTTTTTGAGTCACGTGGGCGCGACGAGGAGGTTGGTTCCGGGCCCGTGGATCGCCCATCGCGACTTGATCTATGCCATGGCGCTCACGAATATCTCAGTCAGTCAGCGTCGCGCGCTCGCCCACGCGGTGCGGGTGGAGCACGGTCGCGAATTCGGGGTCGGCCGCTGCACCTTGGTCACGAGCTCATCCGGCCTCCCTTTTGGTGGCTCCAACTTGATGGTGCGACCGAAGCTCGGCGGCCCAGAGTTTCTTTATACCTACGCGCTCGCCGCCTCGGCGACGCCGACACCCTGTGAGTGGTTGCTGCTCCGCGCGCAGCCGGAGTGGACGAGGGGCGACGAGGTTCGCGCGCTCGGTGTCCGCGGTCTCGACACCCTGATCGGACTCGGCGGCGATGTGCTCGTCCTTGTCCCCACGGTCGTCGCCGCGAAACAAGTCGCCGCGCTCGTGAAAGACCGCATCGCGCTCTCTGCCCATCCGCGGTTCTCGCCCCTGATCTTCGCGGCTGATGAGCAAGCGTCGCGCGACGCGAACTTGATCGTGTGGCCGCACGATGGGCTTGAGAGCCCGCTGCTTCGCGACAGAGATATCCGCACCGCTGTGGTCATCGATGGCGGCGGTGAAGTCCTCGAGCGAGTGGGGCGTTGGGCGCAGGGCAGAGAGGCCCTCGAGGTGGTTCCTGCCGCCTGTCCTGGACGAATCGGTCGCGTCGCGCTGCGTAAATTTTGGGACGGATGCGGCCGACCGCGCATCCTTCTTCGAGGGAGGCCAAATGAGGTGCGTCTCGGAACCGCGCTCTTGCAGGATTTCGACGCTCACGTCATCCCTCGCGCCGAGGGCACGCAACTCGGCCTGTTTTGAGCCCGTTTTTGGCGTCGGAGGGGTCGGTCGCTGTACTGCGCGCGTCGCTTGTCATACGATGCCGGGACCGCGTTTGGTCGCGGTACCGGCCCATGGCAACACCTTCATCGTCCAAGTCCAAAACGGCTCAAGCCAAGGGTGGTGCTCGTTCGCCAGCGAACCGCGGGAAGAAGACCGCGAAGAAGACGACCGCGAAGAAGAAGACCGCGAAGAAGACGACCGCGAAGAAGACGACCGCGAAGAAGACGACCGCGAAGAAGACGACCGCGGGGCCGCGGCGAGAAGCTGTGGGAGACGAGGTGAAGAGGCTTCGGGCAGCGTTGGCACGGGTGACGGAGCAGCGAGATGAGGCGCGCGCGCGGGTCGCAGAGCTTGAGGGTGGCCAGGTCGACGGTCTCTCCTTGCGTGAGAGCGTTCGCGAGGTCGGGCATTATCTCGAGCGGGAGGAGGGGCGCTTTCGGGAGGTGAAAAAGGCGATCGAGGAGCAGAGCACAGGGGTCCTCAAGATCGCCGGAAGCGTCGAGCTTTTGGCCTCGAATGCCGAGGAGTCCTCAAGCTCGATCTTGGAGATGGCGGCGGCCAACGACGAGGTGTCCGAGAGCATGTTCAACCTCGCAGCGTCGGTGCAAGAGACCGCGGTGTCGATTGAGCAGATGACGTTCTCCGTGAAGGAGGTGGCGAGCAATATTGACGCGCTCTCCTCGACCGCGGAAGAGACCTCCTCCGCGATGACGGAGATGGACATCTCGATCCAACAGGTGGAGAACAACGCCAACGAGACCGCGTTGCTCTCCGAGGAGGTTGTGTGGGCCGCGGAGGGTGGTGTGGACGCGCTCAATCAGACCATCGAGGTGATCAATTTGATCAAGACCTATTCCGCCGGGGCGGTGGGGGTGATCGGTCGGCTCGGCGAGCGGATTCGCGAGATCGGAAAGATCCTCTCTGTGATCGACGACGTGGCGGAGCAGACCAACTTGTTGGCCCTCAACGCGGCGATCATCGCGGCCCAGGCGGGCGAGCACGGCAAGGGCTTCGCGGTGGTCGCGGAGGAGATTAAGGATCTCGCGGAGCGCTCAGCCTCATCGACGAAGGAGATCGGGGAGATCATCTTGTCGGTGCAACAAGAGAGCCACAACGCCGTCGAGGCGGTGGAGCGCTCGAGCCGCTCGGTGGACGAAGGCGTGCGCGTGAGCCACCAGGCGGAGGACGCCCTCAAGCGGATCTCGGACTCCGCGCGTCGCTCGACACAAATGGTCCGCGACATCGCGCGGGCGACCGTGGAACAGACCAAGGGGAGCAAACAGGTCACCGACGCCATCAACGTCGTCGCGACCACGGTGCAGCAGGTGGCGACCTCGACATCGGAGCAGGCGAGAGGCGCCGAGCAGATCATGCGTTCGGCGGAGAAGATGAAGGCGATCACGCGGCACGTCGAGCGCTCGACCCAGGAGCAGACCCGCGGCAGCCGCCAGATCACGCGGGCCATCGAGGCGATCAGCGAGATGGTGACCGAGCTCAACCGCGCGCAGCGGGAGCAGACCCAAAAAAGTGACGATCTCAGCGCGACGGTCGCCGACCAGGCGGGCGCTTCCAAACAGATCCTCGAACAAGTTCGCCGGATATTGACGCCCTAGGCCCTAGGCCCCAGGCGGCCGTGGCGTGAGCTTGGAGCGATTCCCGCTATTCGCGCCGAATTTGGCGATTGTGCGCCGGTCGGTCCACGCCTCGCTCCTTGGATGGTGCCCTGCTATCTTCCTCGCGTGTTCGGACTCGGATTCATGGAGGTGATGGTCGTGGCCATTCTCCTCGTCCTCCTGTTCCCACCCAGGGAGCTCCCGAAGATCGCGCGGACGGTCGCGCAGCTGTACGGGCAGCTGCGCAAGACCGCCGATGATTTTCGGTCGGCGGTCTTGATGGACGACGAGCTGCGCGCGCCGATCCGCGAAATCCGCTCCGTGTATCATGACGCGCGCTACGAGATTCAAAAGACGCGCACTCGGATGCAGGATGAATTCCACAACGCGACCAAGGACCTCGAGGGAGAGCACCCGATCCCCTCGGACGAGGAGCACGACGACGCAGATGAGGGGTCGCAAGATCTTGGCGTGGGAGATCACCTTCACGAAGACGATCCAAACGCTGATGTTGAGCTCGAAGCTGCGCCACCGATCATGACCGCGAGCGGCGAGGTCGCCGCGGCGCCGCCACGCGCCGAGGGGGACGAGGTCGAGACGGTCGCGGCGGTCGAGGATGCGTCACGACCGCCTCCACGCCGGGTACAAATTACCGCGGCCAAGAGATCTCCGCGATTGCGCCCGCCCAGCGGTCGTGTCGCTCAAGCAGCGGATTCGGGGCAGACGGCCGCCGAGACGGCGACCGCTGAGGAGGCCGACGCATCACGAAGCGAGGGCGGCGACGCGCATGGAGTCCTGCCGATCACGGGCGCACCGCCGGCGCCGATCCGACGCGCGGCAGCGGACAGCGGAACGGAGGCCGAGTGACGACAACGGACGAGCTCGCGAGGGCCGACGACGGCGAGGAGCCAGCGCGAGAGGGAGAGCGCGGCCCTGAAGACGACGTCGCCATGTCATTTTTCGATCACCTCGCGGAGCTCCGGCGATGCCTGGTGAGGGCGAGCCTCGGCGTGACAGTTGGCTTCGTCGTCAGCTTCATCTTCGTAGGGGAGCTGCTGCAATTCCTCAAGAAGCCGCTCAACGAGGCCTGGCGGGTCGCGGAGCTCCCTGGGCGGCCGAACCTCCAGGTCTTGGAGATTCAAGGGGCGTTGATGACCGATGTTCGAATAGGGATCACCGCGGGGATCTTCCTCGCGGGCCCGGTGATTTTCTATCAGGTGTGGCGCTTTATATCGCCCGGTCTGTATCGCAGCGAGAAGCGATTCGTTGTTCCGTTTGTGTTCTTCTCGGTGCTGATGTTCTTCGTGGGCGGTTGGTTTGCGTATCAGATCGTGCTGCCGTTCGCTCTCCAGTGGTTGTTGGGTTACACGGACCCCGGATTCTTGAAGACGTTTTTGACCGAGCGCGAGCTCAACCCCGCGGGGCAGCTGATGTACCAGCTGGAGCTGTCGGAGTACGTGAAGGGGACGACGAGAATCTTGCTCGCGTTCGCGGTCGTGTTTGAGCTCCCGTTGTTGATCGCGGTCTTGGCGAAGTTAGAGATTTTGAGCCATCGCACGTTGCTTCGCTATTGGAGGGTGGCCGTCTTGTTGATCTTCGTGATGGCTGCTTTTCTCACACCACCAGAGCCAGTGACCCAGCTGCTGATGGCGATCCCGATGGTGTTCTTGTTTTTCACGAGCGTGCTCGTAGCGTATATTCTGAATCCATCAGGGCGCCGGGATCCTGAAGACTCGACCGCGCTCGCCCGAGTCGATCGAGGAGGAGGAGAAGAAGATGATTCGTCCGAAGACAATTCTTGATGTTGTGAACGTCGGCCTTCGAGGCTCGCTATGTGTTGGCTTGTGCGCGGTGCTGATGGGCTGCATCCCGCCGGAGGCCCAGCCACGAAAGCTGAGTGAGAAGGAGGCCCTGGAATTTAGCCTCGATCAACCGACGGCGTTGGATGACGTCAGCTTCCGGCAGAGCAAGAAGGGCGAGCCCAAAGCCGTAGGGTGCGCGGATGGACAACGCGAGGGATTCGCCAACCTGGAGCGCTTCCCCAACGTCGCCGGGTGTCTCGCCCGATGGGAGGGCAAAAAGAGCCTCCGCGCGCCATTGACGAACAAGGCGTGTGGCGACGACAACAAGACCAAGTGCGCGAGCCCGGGAGACGTCTGCGCCGAAGGTTGGCACCTATGCGGAGTCGGGGGTTCCAATCAAGACCTCGCTGAGCGAGTGACCGGAAAAGAGTGCAACACCGAGGCTGGGCCAGGAAAGTTTGTCGCCGCGATGTCGCACCTTCAAGAGCCGAAGGTGTGCCCGCCGCTCCCCACGAAAGACACGGTGTTCGATTGCCTCGCGGAGGGTATCGGCGCGGAGTCGGTATGCTGCGGTGAGGCGTGCACGTTTGGAAAATGCCGCCACGGGATATGGAAGAGCAAAACCAAAATTTCGCGGGGCAAGGCTGAAGGCTGTGGTTCCTCAAGCTCACGACGCAACGGCGGCCTGCTGTGCTGCCGAGACGAAGTGCTCCCGGTCGCGGACGCCGCGATCTGAGCGCGATCTCGACGTGATGTGGTTTGCGCGCCTTTCGGCGCAGCCTGTGGGCTCGCGTTGGCGGAGGGGGCCCTTTTGGCGAGGTGACTGCTACACTGCGGTCCGTGCTCCCCAGGTTTCGACGCGGCGCCTTTTCAGTCTTCGTGGCGGTCTTCGCTGTGAGTATGCTGCTCGGGGATCGTCCGGTCGCGAAGGTCCTCGAGCTTGAGCTCGACTCGGTGCTTCGGGGAGAGCATCTGTGGCAGCTGTTTACGACGACCTTCGTGGATCCGGTGGTCGGGGCGGGGGCCCTCATGACCTGCCTCGCGGTGCAGTGGTTTTGCGGTAGCGCTCTGGAGGGGTTTTGGAGCGCCCGGCGCTATCTGCTGCTGGTGTTCACGTGCAGCACCCTCGGCTATGCAGGGGCCGTCGCGTTGGCGGCGATCGCCCCAGACATGATCCGAATTCGAGTGCTGAGCGGGTCGCTGCCGCTTGAGATGGCCGCAGTGGTCGCGTTTGGCTTCGTGTTCGCCAACGCGTCCTACGTGCCGCCGCTCGGGGTGGCGCCGGTCAAGGGCAAGCTGCTCGCGCCGTTCATCGCGCTGATTTTGTTCTCGGTCCCGCTCTTGAGCGGAGCGCCTCCATTCGCGATGCTTCCAGCCTTGTTGTCAGGGGTCTTCGCGGCCCTCATCGTCACGCAGCCGTGGCGGATGTTGTCACAGTGGAGATCCCGCAGGTCGGGCGGAAATAGGGACGTGGCCCGACACCTGCGGGTGGTTCGCGGTCCGGATGACATGCTCAACTGAGGCAGGTAGGATGTGGACGACGCCGCGAGGCGGATTTCACGAGTTGCCCCCCTCCAGCCCATCCGATCTGAACCGCGCCGGAATGACGACGACGTTTTTCTCGTCTCCGAGCAGTCACACTCAAATTCGCCGGGTGCTGCTCCGCGTGCGGGGTGGACCCGACGCGGGGATGGAGATTCAGGTTTCACGACCGAAGATCATGGTGGGTCGCAGCGGCGTTAACGACCTCGTGCTCACAGACACCTCTGTGAGCGGCACCCACATGCAGATCGTATTGAACGAACGCGGGGTGATCGTGCAGGATCTTGAGAGCACCAACGGCACGGTGATCGGCTCCCTGCGGATTCGGGAGGCGTGGATCGATCCCGGCACCGTGATCTCCGTTGGCAAGTCGGACATTGAGTTCTTGTCGGCCGACGAGGTCGAAATTCCGCTCTACAAAGAGGAGTACTACGCAGGTCTTTACGGCGCGAGCCCGGCCATGCGCGAGGTGTTCGCCGTGCTCGAGCGGGTCGCGAAGACCGATATGAGTGTGCTGGTAGGGGGGGAGACGGGGACCGGCAAAGAGCTCGTCGCGCGGGCGTTGCACGACGAGTCATCGCGCGCGTCGGGACCGTTTGTCGTCCTCGACTGCGGAGCGCTGTCGCGAGAATTGGCGGAGGCGTCCATCCTCGGGCACAAGAAGGGGTCGTTTACGGGGGCCATCGCGGACCGGCCGGGCGCCTTTGAGGAGGCGAACGGCGGCACACTGTTCCTCGATGAGATCGGAGAGCTGCCGCTCGACCTGCAGCCCAAGCTCCTCCGTGTGCTCGACCGGCGGGAGGTTCAGCGAGTTGGAGAGAGCCAGACACGCCCCGTGGATGTTCGAGTCGTCGCTGCCACTCACCGGGACCTTCGGAAGATGGTTGGCGATGGGCAGTTTCGAGAGGACCTTTATTTTCGTCTCTCCGTGATGAACGTGGAGCTCCCGTCACTGCGAGAGCGTGGCGACGATGTCTTGTTGATCGCGGATCGTTTTCGCGAAGAATTTAGCCGCGCGCGAAACGAGCGAATGTCCTTCGGGGAGGATGTGGTCGCTACCCTCCGGAAAAACGAGTGGCCAGGGAACGTGCGGCAGCTTCGAAATACGGTCGAGAGAGCCTGTTACCTGGCTACAAACGGCGTTATCTCCCCAGCCGATTTGCACATCGGCGGTCGCGCGGTCGCGCCTGTTCAAGGCGCGAAAGTGGCGAGCGGCGAGCTCCCCGAGCAGCTGTTCTCCAAGCCCTTCAAGATCGCCAAGCAAAAAGTGATCGACGAGTTTGAGCGGGCCTACCTTGAGCGTCTCATGGCGCGGACAGATGGTAACTTGAGCCGCGCCGCCGGCGAGGCGGAGATCACCCGGTATTACCTGCGCGAGCTCCTGAAGCGGCTAGGGATGCACAAGTCGAACAAGCCGCCTGCCGGAGAGGGCTGAGGCGTGGCGCGTCAAGACAAGCTGAAGGCGCGGCTGGTCGGGCTCGGAGCTGTGGCTTGTCTGTTCGGATGTCAGCCGGCCGTGGAGGATCCGGTCCGCGCGGCCAGCCGATTCGCCGCCGCCGCCCGCTACGGTCAAGGCGTGTCGCTGTGGCCCTATCTCTCGGCAGACACCCGAGCGACTCTTGAGCGCGAGGCGGAGCGAGCGTCAAACCAGATCGGGGAGCGGCGAAATATCGCACCCAGCGAGATGCTGCAGATCGTCGACGTTCCGACCTTCGATCCTCGACGAATTCCAGAGCTGCGGAGTCGCTCGGACGCCGAAGCCGAGGTAGTATTTTTCGGCATGACCGGTGAGGAATATCCAGTGAATATGTTCTTCGAAGAGGGGCATTGGCGCGTGAGGCTCGCCCTCGAGCGCTCTACGCGGGAGGAGGCGCGGCCATGACGAGCGCGCGTCGCCGGTGGTTCGCATGGGTCGTCCCCCCGATGGTTGTCGCCGCGGCGATCGCCCTTCACGCGTGGATAGACGTGCCGCGCGGACCCATGCAGCCGCGAGTGTCCAAGGAATCGAAGGCGAAGCAGGCGCAGCAGGCGAAGCAGGCGAAGCAGGCGAAGCAGGCGAAGCAGGCGCAGAAGGCGCAGAAGGCGAAACCAGCGACGCTGGCTGAGCAGCCCTCCTTGAAGATGAGAACCACGAAGGCAGCTCCGACGACACACGCCCCGGCGAACGCGGCGGAGGGCCGCCATCGCGAGGGCGAGCGGGCCGCCGCTCCGGTCTCAGGAAATCGCTGAGAACCGGCCGCCTAGAACCGGATTCGCCCGCCGAACAGGGCTCCACCGCCTGGCAGCGGCGCGCCACCCAGGGAGAAGCCTCGCTCCATGAGCATGGCAGCGGTGTCATTTTTCTTGCGCGTGAACAACAGCGTGGTGAAGACCGCGGTGGACACGGCGAAGACGCCGGTCGCGATCCATGCGGCGGTGGCGGTGGTCGCGAGCGCGTTGCCCTTGTTACAGATCTTCGTGACGGCCGCGTTGCGGACGGCGCCCGGCTCGTTCTCGGGATCGATCTCTTCGCCGGCGTAGCTGCAAAGGTCGATCCCGTCGGCGATGAGCTGCTCTCGATCGATATTGTTGGAGTCGTTCTCGTCGTCGAGGCTCGCGTCCGCCTCGTCGAGGAGGTCGTTTCGGACCGAACCTTGGACGAGGATCCCTGCGGTGATGGCGGTGCCGAGTGACGCCGCCGTCAGCCCCGCGCTGACGCCGATCCCCGCCCATTTCCAGCCAGGCGGAGAGGGGTCGCGGCCCCACTCCCAGCTCCTCGAATTCTCCTTGGGCTCGTCCACGGTCTCCTCCGCAGCTTCCTCCTCTTGTGTCTCGGCGGGCGCGGGCGCGGGCGCGGGCGCGGGCGCGGGGTCGTCCGTGTCAGTCCACAACTCTGCGACCACGGAATTCGCGAGCGACGTGGTCGCCGCCGCCGAGGCCAGTTGAGATCCCTCAATGGATTTTCGGATCGTCGATGTGAGGACGTGGGAGGAGACGTCGAGCAGGCTCAGCGTGAGGACGAATCCGTCGCCATTGGCTCGCAGTGTGCCGTAGAGCAGCTCCGTGGCCCCGAGGTTCTCTCCGCCGCGGCCCAGACAGTCGAAATCTTCTCCGTCGCAGTCCATGGTGAGGTTGAGCTCGAGTAATGTCATCTCGGCGCCAGGCGAGAATCCGCGAGCGACGAGGGCCTCGCGGAGCGCGGCCGTGAGCTCACTCGCCTTCGCAGACGTCGCGTCATCAGATTCAAGGCCAAGAACGGTAGGCGTCGCGGCCGCGGCTCCGGCGGCGGTGACCGGTGTCATCGAGGAGACGCCAAGGGTGGCGGCGGTGGTCGCAGAAAGGAGGACTCTTTGAAACGAACGATTCATATGATTTGGGCGCGCCCAACGGTGGCGGCGCGCCAACCATACCCCAATCTTTGGCGCGGCTGCAGCAGTTGAAACCCCTTGTTGTCGGTTGGTAGGTTGTTGGCCGCGGCGGCTGGTAGTATGTTCAAGGTGGAATCGACGGAGGAGCCTCAAGGGGACAATTCCCACCAAGCGCAGGTCTATCCGCGAATCCGGGCGCGACGGAGTCTCGCGACCCCAATTTGGGCGTTCGTTCTCATGATCGTGGTGCTGAGCGGCTTTTCGGCCGCATTCATCGCGAACAAGAGCCGTGCGTTACGCGCCGAGTTCGATCTGCTGACGTCGATCTATGTGCCGCTCGGCGTGCGGTTGTCTGCGGCCCACGCTGGATCTGCGAAGATCGGCGCTCGGATCGAAGCACTCTCCACCGGCGGACCCAGCGCGATGGCGGCCCTCGATGATCCGTCGATCCTGGTGTTCGCCGAGGCGCTCGAGCGGCGAGAGGCGCTCGTGGAGGAGCTCGGGGGGCCGATCCGCGAGGCCATGTCCCAGCTCGAGGATGAGCGCGACGCCCCGAAGTTCGACGGGCTGCGCTTGCTCGCGTCCCAGGTGGATCAGCTTGAGCAGGTGGTGCACGTGGACGCGGGCCGGGAGGTGATGGAGGTCTTGCTCGACACGCGGCGACAGTATGAGATCAACAACCGTTTTCGCTCGCTTCAAGAGCTGATGTCCAAGCTCGTCCTCGAGCAGCGAGAGGCCGTCGAAAGTTACAGCCGCCAGACCGAGCGCCTCATCGTCATCACGACGGCGATCTCCATGGTGCTGAGCATGTTTGTCGCACTCGTCGTAGGGCTGACCCTGCGTCCGTTGCAGCGCTTGAGCGAAGGCGTCCGAGAGTTGGGCCGAGGAGAGCGCAGCCAGCGGGTGCAGCTCAAAGACAGCGATCCAGCGCACGATGATGAGGTGTCTCGGCTCGCGCGCGAGTTCAATCTCATGGCGGACGCCCTGCAAGAGCGGGAGCGACGGCTGGTCGCCAGTGAGCGCCTCGCGGCGGTGGGTCAGCTCGTGGCGCAGGTGACTCACGAGATCCGTAACCCTCTCTCCAGCGTCGCCTTGAATTTTGAGCTCCTGCAAGATGAGTTTGCGTCGTCCGAAGGGGATGCAAATAAGATTATTCAGTCGATCGGGACAGAGCTGGAGCGGCTCTCGCAGATCACCGAAACCTATCTCGATTTCGTCCGGCGCCCGCAGCCTTCGAGACACGCGACAGACCTGCGAGAGGAGATCGCAGACCTCGTCGCCTTCCTGCGCCTCGAATTTGATCATGCGGGTGTGGCGCTCGAGGTGCGGGAGGGGGACGACCCGTGCTGGGCGGCCATCGATCCCGATCAGATTCGCCGCATGCTCATCAACCTGCTCCGCAACGCGCGGGAGGCCGCGGTGGGGTTCGAGGGGGCGGAGGCGCCGCGGCCACCGCGGGTGTGGGTGGGCGTCGCCGCGAGGACCGGGCGCGTCGAGATCGAGGTGGGCGACACAGGGGCGGGCCTGCCGGCGGGGATCGAGGACACGGGGCAGATCTTTGATGCGTTTTTCACCCAGAAGGCGAAGGGGACCGGCCTCGGGCTGGCGGTGGTTCGTCAGGTGGTCGAGGCGCACGGCGGAGGCGTGGAAGTCGCGCAAACGGGGGCAGAGGGCACAATTTTCCGGGTCTCCTTGCCGGCTTGCGATCCTTGAACGCCCTCCGTATTCTCTCCCGACGCACCAACGCAGGTGCGAGAACCCCATGTACGCGCGCACGATATTCGTTGCCCTCTTTGCCAGCCTCTCGTTGTCGGCTGGCGCCTGTACCTTGATCTTGCCGCCGGGAGACGACGACGACTCCGTCGATCGCTGTGAGAACGTGGGCGAATGCCCGGACTACGGGGACAACCGGCTGGTTGGACAGTGTTTTTCGAACGATTCTGACGTCAACAAGGCGCCCGGCGTCTGCGTCGCGACGTGGAAGCCCGAGTCGTGTGATCCCACGGACACGGCCTTGCCGCTGGGCGAAACCTACGTGATGGCGAACGACCTGGGCATCGGCGTGTACACCCAAGGGTGCAGCCCTGAGAACGCGGGCAAGCGCGGATGCCAGCCCGACATGGGACAATGTGAAGAGGGCACCGAAGCCCAAGACGGCGTGTGTCAAAAACCTGGGGAGCCAGTCCTCGCAGGCGTCGGCGGCGAGACCTCCCTGCTCGGACAAGATGTGCTGGATCAGTCCTGCCGCTTTTTCTTTTGCAACGAAGACTTCGTCTGCGACAAGACCACGTTCGCGTGTCGCCCCTGCGATCCGACGAAGCCGATCGGAGAGGGCGGATGCACAGAGATTTGGGTCGATGGCGCGCCGTCCTCGATCTACATGGATCAAGGGGCGCTCAACGCCGCTTGCAAGAATGAGAACGCCGAGAGCCAAGATCCAGCGGCGTTTTCGCAGGGGCTCCCGTCCGCTCCGAACCCCTAGGGGCTCGCGCGTCACCGCGTCGTTGATGGCCAGGTCTTGGTGAGCAGCTCGCGCGACGCGGGGCTCACTCGAGCGCTCCGTGCCGCGCGTGCAGCGGCGAAGATGGCGTCTTTGGGTCGCTCGCAAGCGCGCGCAGCGAAGGCGATGATGAGCAGCGCGTCGGGGTCTGTGGGATCCATGGCGAGCGCGAGATCTAGCAAGGCGCTCGCCTCTCGTTGTTCACGCGACGACGCCAACGAGAGCGCGAGCGCGGCGAGGGTCCGCGGGGAGGTTGGTGAGATCTGCCGAAGCCGCTCCACGTGACGCGGGTCGGGCGAGCTGGAGCCGGCGGCGAGCGCGAGCACGATCAGTCGGGCCGGCGCCTCCGCGTTCGAAAAATCACGCTCGAATACGGTGTGGAGCGTGGCCGCCTCGACCTTCATGTCGGCCGAGCTCCGTGCGATCCGCGCCAGCAATAGCAGGTGCTCGCTGCGGGCGTCGGTGTACCGCTCCGCGGCACGGAGGGCGTCGCCGGCGTCGGAGAGGTCCCCGCGCTCGCGGAGCGCGATCCCGCGCAACAGCGAGCTCGCGTATCCCTCGCCGTCCGCGTGATCGAGCAGGTTGAGTTGATCGAGGCAGCCCGCCGGATCGCCGCGCCGGAGCGCCTCATTGGCGGCCTCCCACAGCGCCGCGCGGGTGTCGGATTCGGTCGCGGGGGAGGTCGGGGGCTCCCATCCTGTGGGGGGAGAGCCCCGCATCGTCGCGATCCAGCGCTCGTACTCCGCGTCGAGCTGGGGGATCGGGGTGTCAAGGATCTCCGGCAGGACCCGCGTCGCGGGGCGGCCGGTCCGAAACGCGGCGAGCGTCGCGCGCAGCGTCGGCTCGTCGAGTTTTGTCATCAAAAACTCCACCGCGGCCGTCGCTTGGAGGTAGGCGTGGCTCATGGCCTGGTGATCTCGCGCGAGGACGAAGGCGCCTTCGAGTCGGCTCAGCGCGACGAGCTCCCCCGCGGCGTCGAGCCTCGCGAGCTCCTCGGCCACGTTCGCGCGCCACCCGGGCTCTCGCTGGCCGGCCTCCCATTCGCTGAGCCCCTCCGTCAACCACCGCGGGACACGCCGCTCGCTCGCGGCGAGCGCGTAGGTGTGGGCGATCTCATGCCAGAGCACGCGTGAAAAATTAAACCGCCCGCGGAACGGGCCGACGATGGTGACGACGGGTCCGAAGCACACACCGAGGGCGCCGAGGGCGGGGACCCCGATCGTGCGCACCGCGAATTCGCGGGGCGTCCGGTACACCTCCACTCGGAGGTTTGGGATCTTGAGATCGTAGCGGCGCTCGAAGGTGCGGCGGGCCGCGGCGACCTCCTCGAAGAGCCGTTCGCTCAGCGCGGGGGAGGCCTCGATCGGCAGCCGAAGCTCCACCCCGTCGCGGCGGACGAGCTCGTATTGTCGGGCGATGACGTCCCGAAACAGCGCGCGCGTGTTGTAGGTCCTCTCGTTGAACTTGTCCCCCTCCCACGCCCGCTCGATTTGTCTCAGACCGGCGTCGTCGTCTCCGAGTCGAAGCAGGTTCAACGCGTAGGCGCTGCGGCTGTAGAAGTTGCTCGGGTCGCGGGCCAAGGCCAGCGTGAGCGCCTCATCGAGCTCGCGGTACAGGTGGGTGTGGGCGAGGAGCTCGGCGAGCAGGGGCAGAAAGTACCAGCCGGTAGGGTCCGGGCCAGACAGGCCGCTCTCGACGCTCTCGGCCACGCTTCGCCGTCGCCCGCGGATCTCCAAGGTGGCCTGGAGCGCCCGCGAGGTCGCGTCTTGCCACAGCGTACGGGGGGTGACGCTCGACAGCAGGTCTCGCGCGGCGGTTTCTTGACCGCGCACCACCTGGCCCCACGCGACGATGAGCTTCGCGCCCGGGGCCTCCGGTTGGTCGGTGAGGACGCGCTCGGCGAGGGCGGTGGCCTCGAAGAGGTCTCCGGTCGTGAGGGCCGCGTGAGCGAGCAGGGTCCGCGCCTCCACGTGACGTGGATCGCGGGCCAAGAGCGGGCGCAGGAGGCCCTGCGCTTCATCGGCCGCGTACTTCTCGATGAAGACGCGCGCGTGCAGGAGCCGGAACTCCTCCTCCAGCCAGGTGCCAGCCGCTTTGAGGGTGAGGTCGGTCAGCGCGTAGGCCTGCTCGAGCACGTCGTTGGCGTCATGAAAGCCCCCGTTGGTGCGGGTGGCCAACGTGGCGCGCGCCACCGCCAGCAGGGCCTCGGCGCTCGCGGCCTCCCCGGCGGCGTAGGCGTCGTAGAGCCGATCGATGCGGGCCTGGGTTTCGGGGCTGTCGCTGCGGCCGGTGTGGGCCGCGAGCCACACCTGGGCCCCGACGATTCCAAGATGCTCCGGCCACCGCTGGGCGGCGTCGTCGAGCCGAGCGGCGGCGGCCGCGACGTCTCCGAGGTTGGCCTCGAGCTGCGCGGCACGCCTCGCGGCGACCGGATCGAGGGTCGCGATGGACGCCAACGTGTCGAGCGCGCCGGTCGCGTCACCCGCGAGCAACAGGCCGTGAGCGAGCGCCAATTGGGCGGACAGCTCGCGCGGGTGCGCGCGGGTCCAATCCCTCAAGAAGTCGATCGCGGGGGCGACTCGCCCCTCTGCGATCGCCCGCTGCGCGCCGGCGACGCCCTGTTCGAGGGAGATCGACGGCGCCGTGACGGCGTCGGATGTCGGGTCGGGGACCGTCGTCTCCGCACCCGCGGGGTGGGGGCGCTCGGCGGGAGGCGTGGCGCAGGCGCAGACCGCCGCGAGCCAAACTCGAGGACACCACCACATCGCGCCAGTCGCACCAGATCGTCGCACCGGGTGTCAGTGTGAAAGGGCGCCTAGGGCATGTCAAACTGGGAGCTTGAGCGCGTATACTGTCCGCATGTCGTCCGAGACGTCCCACACCGCCTATCCGGCGGAGGTCTATGAGTCCTTCGAGGGCTTTATCCACCAGGTGATCAAAGAGACCTACGAACGCGGCGCGAAGCGCCCTGAATTTGTCGCGCTCGTGCTGGCCTCTGGAGAGCTGGCGCAGCTCGCATGGGGTCGTGTACGCCAGACCGGGGTCCGCGAAGTCGCCGTTGGGGCCGCGGGCTATGTGGCCCTGCGCTACGGATTAAAATTCCTCCTCGGAGGTCCCCTGGGGGTGATCTTCACGGGCTTCACAGTGGCGGCGCTCGTCTCGTTTTTTTGGCAAAATCAAAAAGAGGTTTTGGAGCGGAGGGCGCCGTATCGCAAATTGATCAGCGACGCGCGCGAGAAATTTGAAGACATCCAGGATCGTTATCGTGACCAGCGTTACGACGCGGGCGAGCGCGCGCTGCTGGTCGAGGGGCTGATTCGGCGTCTCCTCAAGGAGATCGAGGCGCCCATGCCAGCGTCTGATCAGCCCCCCGCGACCTGATCGATGTCCGGGTCGCCCGCGGTGGCGGGGGCCGTGGAGGGCGCACGCGCCACGCATCGCCACAGCGCGATGGCGCCGACGAGCTCACCAAACCAGAGCGTCGCGGCGCGGATGACGAAGGTAGAGGCGATGGCGGCGTGGGTGCCGAGCCCGGGCACGAGGCGGGTCGCGAGGACGGCGAGTGAGCCCTCGGTAGCCCCGAGCCCCCCGGGGAGGAACGAGATGGCGCCGATCAGGGTGGTCGACGACCACAAGAGCACGCACGTGCGCAGGTCGATGTCGATCTGCGGGAAGGAATTCAAGATGAACATATAGCCGGCGCACTCCAACCCCCAGGCGAACAGGCTGAGTACGGAGAGGATCGCGAGGCGGCGTGGGTGCAGCAAGACTCGGGCGCTTTGAAGCAGCCCCTCGATGCGATCCGAGAATCGAGACAGGCGCGGGATCGTGGAGAGGGTGGCCGTGAGTTTTTTCGACAGCGATCGGTTTCCCAGGACGAGCACGCCCACGGAGACGAGCAGCGCGGCGGCCCAGACGTAGCCGGCGATGCCGGCGATGGTGCCGAGGCCGAGGAGGCAAAAGCACACGAGCGCGATGACGTCCGCCGCACGATCCGCGACGACGAAGGGGGCGGTCTTGGTGAATGGGACCCCGTGATTCGATTTGAGCAGGCTGCTTCGAACGACCTCGCCGAGCTTCCCTGGGGTGACCGACATGCTCAGGCCCGCGAGGAAGATCGCCGCCGACGCGCGCAGACCCAGAGGCTGGTCGAGCGGCGCGCGCCGGACCTGGAGCCATCGCAGCGAGAGCTCCCACTTTAAGAACCGAAACATATAGGCCAGGCTCGACATCGCGAGCGCGATCCACAGGCCGCGAAGGTGCATCGTACGAAGCGAAGCCTCGATCTCGGCCACGCCAAACCACAGGGCGCCCGCGGCGTACAAGACGACGCCAAGCCCGACGCCGAGGAGGGTGCGACGGAGGGTCTTGTTCATACCTACGAACGATCGAAATCGACGGGTCGATAGCTCGACCACGCGCTAGAAAATTTTCCAGGAACAGAGGGACGGAGCGCGGCGCGGACAGGCGCGGGGAGGGAGCGGCGCCCCCACAGGGCCTTGACGGCGCGACCCGCGAGCCCCTCTGCGTGGAGGGGCCGAGCCGGGAGCCTGGCGATCGGCCACGGCTTCCGTCTGCCGGTCACGAACGGCACGCGGGCGTGTGAGCGCTGATGACCGGTGGTCGCCGCGGCGAGGTTGAGGAGTCCATCGAGCCATTCGTCCACGACCTTCATGTCGTCAAGCTCGTTGCAGGCGATGCCGAGCACGTGCTCGGGCGCCGTCGGATCGCAGGCGAGCCGGCCCTCGTCGTCCGCGGCGGCCCACCATGTGGCGTCCAACAGCACGGTTGAGGTGGCGAAGACGTCCGAGATGAGCCGCGCGCCGATGGCCAAGGCGGGATCGCTAGGGGCGTGATAGCCGAGCCCCGCCGCGAGGTTGCGGACGCTCGTGACCAGCGGTCCGGTCCACGCTCCGGCGCGGGCGCGCTGGTGGCACAGGGGGGCGAGCAGCACGAGGTTGGTCCCGACCCAATGGGCTGGGACGCGGGCGGGCACGCCGGTCTCGGGGAGTTTGATGCGCAGCGACTCACGTCCGCTGGGGGGAAACGGTGTGATCGATCCGCTGGGGTGCCCGAAGGAAGCGCGCTCGAACAGCCGCTGCCCCGCCTCGGGATCGCCGAGGACGAAGACGTCGCGCAGCCGAAGCTTGCGAGCGTCGAAGCAGTCGAGGGCGGCCCGGAGTGTCCAGGGAGGCACCCCGAGCCCCGGCATATTCCCGTGGGACATGATGCCGAGGGTGATCTCTCGGCGCTTCGGCACGGAGCGGAGCAGGCGATCGAGGCACACGTGGGCCGCGAGGGTGGGCCGCCTCTCGTCGGCTGGAAGTATTTCCACACGGGCCGGCACGCGAAGAGCATATCTCGGATCGCCGCGGATTGCTCGATCTTTGGGGGTGGCCAAGCAGGCGCGGCGCGGCCTCGAACGGGGCCACGGGAGGATCTAGCTCCCCCCAGGTCGTGAGCGCTCCCCCCCTGTCACCAGACGATAAACGCGGTCCCAGCTCCCATGAATACGGCTCCGATGATGCGGGGCCCCGTGACCGCTTCGCCGAAGGCCAGTCGTCCAATGACGAGGGCGATCAGCAGCCCCACGGCGCGTTTCACTGTCTCGACGACTCCTACGAGCAACCCTTGAATCGCGAGGAGCTGGAAGGCAAACGCCGCTCCGCCGACGAGCATGCCGAGGATGAGCGCCCACGGGTGGCGGCGCGCCCCGGCGAACTCGCGGGCGCGGCCCTGGGCAAGCAAGAAGGCCCCCAAGATGATGCCGACCCCGCAGTTCATGACCAGCGCATGAATCGGCAGGTCAGCGTGCGAGGTGGCGAGCTTGTCGAGCACGGTCGTCGCGGACCAGCACAGGGCCACGAGGGTCATATAGACGGCGCCCCGCTCTTTTAAAAATGCGCGCCACAGACGGATTCGCCCGCCGTCTTCATCGACGGCGCCGTCGGAGGTGATGACCACGGCGCCGACCACGACGGCGAAGATGCCCACAATTTGGGTGAGCGTGGGCATCTCATCGAGGACCGGGATCGCGATGAGGGCGCTGAAGACAGGCGTAAACGACAAGAACGGGATCGAGACGCTGAATGGAGACGCGCGCATCGCCATCAAGAACCAAATGTTCGCCGCGATGTTGAGGATGAGTCCCGCGGACGCGGGCGCGAAATACTCCGCGCTCCCGATTTCCCCGCCGCTCATCCACCACCAAATCGCGAAGGCTGGCGCCTGCCCGAGCGAGAGCATGGCGGCGAGGGCGAGGGTGGGGATTTTATCCGCGAGCTGTTTGCGGACGATGTCGAGGCCAGCCCACGCCAGGCTCGAACACAGGGCAAAGATGATGCCGGTCGCGAAGGTCATGGAGGGGTGGTCTCAGGGCGGCGCGCGTGGATCAGTCGCCGCTCGATTCACCGCGAAGCGTCGCCTCAAAGGAGGCGGCCGTCGTCGGATCGAGCACCACGTTGGGGAGCGCACGATACAGGGAGGGCACATCCCGCCGAGGGGGCTGGGCGTCGTGCGGCTCGTGCGGGATGTCGAGGGTGTGCGGTGGTGATCGTACGAATCCGCCGTCCACGGCGATCATCAGGCGGCCGGGGCAGTCGCATGGGTTTTGGCGATCGACGTGGCTACAGCGGGGCGTGATGTAGTCCTCGATTTTCTTCCGCCCGCGGGCGAGACGCACGCGGTAGGCGCTCTCTTTGATCTCGAGCATCGACGCGGCTCGATCCGGCGCGAAGCCCAAAATGTCCGTGAGCACGAAGCTGATTCGCACCGCGGGCGGCAGGCAGCATAGGGCCGAGGTGAGGCAGGTGCGCTTGAGTTGCCACAACAGCACGTGGGTGTCTGGTTCGATGCCGTCGCGAGCGAGCATCGCGGCGTCGATGGGGCGCGTGATGTCGCTGCGAAGCACGGCGTCGAGGTCGCCGAACGAGAGGGTGGCGCGTCGCCCCAAATTCGCCTCGAGCCATCTCGCGGCGCTCCCGAAGATGGCGATGTTTGGTTGGCTCGCGCGCTCAAGCTGGGCCCGCTCGCCGGCGAGGTGGGCGCAGATTCCTTGGAGTTGCTCCAGCGCGTCGTCGCGTTTCGCGGTCACGCAGAAAGTGAAGCGGTACAGGTCGGGCAGCAGCGCGACGAGCGTGTCATGGAAGGGAACGTTCATAGCTGCACCGCGAGCCTATCAGGTTTTGGGTGGTCATCACCGAGCCTTCAGTCGCCGCTCTACGCCGTCCCAGAAGCGGGCTTCCATGGTGTCGGGGCCGGTGAGTCCGCCCATGCGGTTGACCTCTTGCATGCCCGTGGGGCTCGTCACGTTGAGCTCGGTGAGCTTGTCGCCGATGACATCGAGGCCCACGAAGAACTGCCCCCGCTCCGCCAAGAATGGGCCCACCTCCTCGCAGATCGCTCGTTCACGAGGGCTGAGAGCGGTCGGGGCCGCGGTCCCGCCGACGTGGAAGTTGCTGCGGCCCTCGCCTTTGGCCGGGACCCTCAAGACCGCGCCTACGGGTTCGCCGTCGACGAGGAGGACGCGCTTGTCGCCGGTCATCGCGGCGGGGAGGAACTCTTGGGCGACGGTCCACTCGGTGTGCTCTTGGGTGGCGAGCTCGAGCAACGCGTTTAAGTTGGGATCGTCGCGCCGGACCTTCAAGATGGCGCGTCCGCCAAAGCCGAACACGGGCTTGACGATCATCTCGCCGCCGAAATCGTCGAGGGCGACGTAGAGGTCTTCGCGGCGCCGCAGCAACCTGGTCTTGGGCGTGAGGTGCGGGAACGCGAGGATCGCCAGTTTCTCGTTGAGCTCGCGCAGGCCCGCGGGATCGTTGATCAGCAGCGTCTCACCTCGGGCGCGCTCGAGAATCCAGGTGCTGATGAGGTAGTTGGAATCAAACGGGGGGTCTTTGCGCTGGAAGACCACGTCGAATTCACGGAGCGCCACCCGCTCCGGAGAGCCTTGGAACGTCGGTCGATCACCCGCGGAGATCTTCGCCACGGATCGCGTGTGCGCGACCGCGACCTCCTCGTCGAGCGCGAGGTCACCCACCATCGTCGCGTGCACCTCGTGTCCCCGCCGCTGGGCCTCGAGCATCATGACGTAGGTGCTGTCTTCGCGCGGGCAAAGACGCTCCAGGGGATCGAGGACGAACAACGCGCGGGCGGTCACGTCGGGCAGCATAACCGGTGCGAAAGTTGAGGGGCTCGCCTGCTTCCGTCATACTTACACCTACCTGTGCCTACTTTAAGCGACACACACGCACACGAACAAAACCACGGGTTAGCGCGTTCCGCGCTACCTGAGCCCGCGCGCTGGTCGCGTGTATCACGCATGTCACTCATCCGACGGGAAGTCCGGGAGTTCATCCCCAACGGCAATTTGAAGCTGTTGTTTGGGGAGGCGGATCACGTGGTGGAGGGCGCCGTGGACCGCGAGGGGAAGGGCTTCGCGTCGGTGATGACGACGATCTGCCTCGAGCGCACGGCCGGGCTGTTTCGCGAGCATCCCGACGAAGCCACCACCGCCAAGCTGGTAGATCTTCTCCGCGATGACCCTCGCGTGCGGGCGCGGCTCATCGCGGTCGGGCGCGCGGAGTTCGAACGCAGAGGCGACGCCCGCGCTCGGCACTGCCGCGCGGAGATGGACGTTCACTTGAGGTTTGAGGACAGCCGACTGCTCATCGATGGTGACCTCGTGTTATTGCTCGAACAACCCGAGCGCCGCAAACGAGGTGCTCGTTGATTCCGGCCATGCCCGCAACCCCTCGCAAGTCTTCGATGCCGCTTCAGCCCGACGCGCTCGGGGAGCAGTGCTACCGCGCGAGCGAGGTGTCGAGACTCTTCGGGGTGCCGGTCAGTCGCCTGCGCTATTGGTCGCAGTCTGGGTTCATACGACCGACGGGGACGGGCAAGCGTGGTGGATATCGCTTCACGGATCTCATCTCGATTAAGGTGGCGAAGGGCCTGCTCGACGCCGGTGTCCCGCTGCAGCGGGTGCGTCGCAGCCTCGACGCGCTGCGCCGCCGGCTCCCCGATATCGAAGAGCCGCTCGCGGCGCTGCGCATCCGCTGCGACCACGCGCGCGTGCTCGTGGAGGAGGAGGCCGGCGCATTTGAGGCCGACACTGGGCAGCTCGTGTTGGACTTTAGCGTGGGGACCTTGCGGACCGAGGCGGCGCAGGTGCTCGAGCTTCCGCGCCGGTCAAGCAGCCCACGAGATGCAGAGTTCTCGGCCCAAGCAATTTTCTTAAGAGCGCGGGAGCGCGACGCGCAGTGTCGGGCAGAGCGCCGGCCGGTCGCAGCGTTCGACGAGGTCGAGGCGCTGTATCGGGAGGCGCTCGAAGTCGACCCGGAGTTCGCGGCGGCGTGGACCAACCTTGGCGGACTCCTCGCGGAGCACGGCGATCTTGAGGAGGCTCGCGACGCCTTTGATGAAGCGCTGAAGATCGATCCAGACCAGCCTGAAGCGCAGCTCAATCTGTCCGAGCTCGCGCTGCGAGATGGGGACTTTGAGCTCTCCATCGCCGGCTTTCGGCGGGTCCTCGCCTCCGCACCAGAGCTCTTAGAGGCGCACTACGGGCTCGCCCGGGCGCTCTTGGAGGTCGGCGGAAAATCGCAAGCCGTGGCCCACCTACGGCGTTTTTGCGAGGGGGTCACGCGCCTGCCGGCGGACCAGCGCGACCCGGAGTTGGAGGCGCAAGCACACGCGGCTCAGGCCGTGCTCACGGAATTGTCGCTCGGTGCCGACGGTGGTTGAACCGTCGGTGGAGGATCGGCGTCGGGAACAGACACTCGAGGCCCTGGTTCGCCGCCTCGGAAATTCGAAGATGGGTCGAGAGTTCGGGCTGCACCGGGTCCGCGGGGTGGCCGATTTTCGCGCGACGGTCCCGCTATTCGATCGCCGAAGTCACGCGCGCGAGGTGGAGCCGGAGTTGGGCTTTGGCGAAGATGAGCGGTCGATGAGCGGTGACATGCACGGCTCGTTGGATCACGCGCGACTGTGGCAGGTGTGGTCGTCTCAGACCGAGCATTGGCCGCCCCGTAAGGTCTTGAGCCTGCGGCGCGAGACGCAGGGCCGGCGGGCCGCTCGCCTTCGCCGAGAGGACCTCGCCCAGCTCGGCGCTCGTGCGCCTGAATTTGTCGGGCCCGAGGGGCTGCATGATCTTGAGGGGATGCGGCAGGCGCTCGTCACGCTCGCCCCCGACACCTTGGTCGTCTCGTCGCTCGCGTTGTGTCGGAGCCTCGAGCGTCTCGGCCGATGTCAGCTAGAGCGGCTCGTCCCTTCGTTGCGAGTCATCCTCGCCGAGCACGATCTTGAGACGCGGTTGAGGACCCGGGCCCCGGTGCTCAACCTCGGATGGATTGAGCGGGCCGGCCGCGTGGCGACGCCCTCGCTTCGCGCACCGCGCTCCGCGATGAGCCTGTCTGGACGTGAGTTGATCGTGGAGTTTCTCCCGTGGACGGATCCCGACAAGGACGGGAGATCGCAGCCAGGAGAGGCGACGGTCCTGCCGGAGAACGCCGTGCTCGGGGCCCGCTACGAGGTCGTCTTGAGCGCCCCGAGTGGCATGCTGCGGAGACGCAGCGGCGCTCATATTCGCGTGATCGGATTCGATCCTCCCTCGCGCGCAGACGCGGCGTTGCGGCCCCGCTTCGTGCGCAGGCTCCCGCCTCCAACGGACCTGCGGGTCGAGGGCACCACCCTCGCAGGGGCGCGGCTTACAGCGGCGGTTCGCCAGGCATTCCAACCAGAAGATCCGGCGCTCGTCGGCGCGTGGGTGTCGGTACGGCGCGCGGAAAAATCAAAGGTGGCTGAGCAGCGATCGGCGCAGCGAGTGGGAGCGGGCGAGATCTTCGACGACACGGAGCTCGGTCGCCCGACGAGAGGGCCGCGGGCGGGACGACGGGCTGACACGGTGACCGTGCGTATGGAAGTTCAAGGCGTGCCGCCGGCCCGACTTCCCCGGGAACTCTCATCTCGAATTGACCGCGATCTGCGCCGTCGCAGCGCCCCCTACGCTCATTTGCGCGACAACGGAGTTCTTCACCCACCGGAGGTGCGGATCTGCCCGTCTGGGACCACGCAAGCTGAACAAATCGAGCGGGAACTGGCCCTCGACGGGCCGGTGCGGGGCGCGGTGATTCGTGTTGAGGTCCCTTCGGTCGCTTAATCGCTCGCATGATGTGGCCGATGTAAAGTTTGAAGACGTGGGTTTTTTCAAGGCAAGATCGGACAGCAGCGACCCGGGCGACAGCGACCCGGGCGACCGCGCCGGCGTGACGCTCGTGCATGAGGTGGAGGGGGTGGTCCCCGAGGCTTCGCGCATCAAGAAACTCGCCGGGTACATCGTCCAGCGGATTGAGAACGCGCGCGATCACAAGATTCCCATGCTCCCGGGGATCGCCCAACGTGCCATGGAAGTGGCGAACGATCCCGATGTGTCAATTCGCGATCTCTCGAAGGTGATGAAGCCGGACGCGGTCCTCACAGCGAGGGTGTTGTCGATCTCGAATAGCCCGTTGTACGCGCCCGCCAAACGCATCACCAACCTCGACAGCGGCATCATGTTGCTCGGTGTCGGGCTGGTGCGCGACATCCTCTACCAGAGCGTGGCGGAGGCCCACATCTTCCGCGGAGACGCGGCCGTGTTCTTGCGGCAACATCGTCTCCACGGGATCGCGGTCGCGTACATCATGCGTCATATGAGCGGGCACCTCGGGCTGAGCAAGGACTACGCCTTCTTGTCCGGGCTCCTCCACGACATCGGCACTGTGGTCTTGCGCCAGGTGCTCGACAAGGACGCTCCCCAGGGATACGAGCCCTCCGACTTTGATTTCGTCGCGGAGCAAATCCACACCCACATCGGGAAGTTGGTGTGTGAGCGCTGGGACCTGCCCGCCTCGGTCCAGGAGGTCGCGCGTCGCCACCACCGCTTCGAGTCCGGTGGCTCGCGGGACGGATACTCGCAGCTCGGTCACGTGGCGGCCGTCTCTGAGCGGTTGGCGGAGCACGTGGGTCTCGGAGAAACCCGCGGGATGAATCGCCTCGACGGATCAGAGATGGGGATGTTTTATCAGCTCGGCCTCGATGAGGAGGCGATCAATTCTGCGATCTCGTTCGCCGAGTCCATCCGCGAGCGCCTCAAGCCCTAGCTCGGCGACGGTTCGCCCTCGTCATCGGCGAGTGAACGCTTGAGCGCCTCAAGCTGCGCGTCGATCTCGTCGCTCGTGGCGCCGCTCGGTGCAGGCTCGCCCGCGGGTGTCTCATGCTCAGGTGACGCGCTGGTGGGGTCCGCGGCGGGATCCTGCGTCGAGGAGTTGCCGGGGGGCGAGTCGGAGCCGCTCTGGTCGCCTGTGGGGGGGCCGGCGTCGTCGTCTTGTTGCAGCGCCTTTGGGGCCGCTGCTCCGCCGGGGCCGAGGGCCATTTTTTGTTTCAGCGCGTCGAGCTGGTCGTCCATGGAGCTGGCCTCAAGCGCCTTGAACTGCGCGTCGAGAGAGGCCTCGGGCAGCGCCTCAGAGAGCTCCGCGGTGGCCTCGGCTTCCGCTTCAAGCTGCGTCACCCTGTCGGCCATGCGCTCGAAGGTGTCGAAGGCGCTCGTGCCGTGGATATTTGCCAGGGTGTCGTTGATCGTCTGTTGGGCCTCCGCGCGTTTTTGACGCGAGACCAGCAGGTTCCTCTTGCGCTTGGCCTCCTCGATCTTGAGTTCGAGGCCGCGCAAGGCCTCTTTGAGCTGCTCGACCGAGGTCTTTTGAAGCTCCCACTGTTGGCTGAGTTGCTCGGCGATGGTCTCGTGGTCTGATTTTCGTTTGAGCGCCGCGCGGGCGAGCTCGTCATCGCCGGTCTTGACGGCGAGCATCGCCTTTTTCTCCCAGTCGGCTGCTTTGGTCGTTTCTTGGTCGAGCTGTCGCTTGATTCGCTTCTCGTCGGCGATCGCGATGGCGACCTGCTTGCGCGCCTCGACCAGCTGGGTCTTCATGTCCACGAGGACTTGGTTGAGCATTTTCTCCGGGTCCTCGGCCCGGTTGATCAGCTCGTTCATGTTGGAACGAATGAGCGTCCCTAGTCTGGAGAAAAGTCCCATGGTTTCGTTTCTTGAACCTGTTCGCGTTCGTCTCGGTCGTCGTCGGTTGAGGGTGGAGTCGTCGGTGAAGTCGCGTGCGGCGTGGGGAGGTGGCGTCACAAGAACGCCGGGCGAGGTGGGTCGATTCCCAGAGTCAGAATATGTGATCTGGGGGCTCGCGCATGCATCAGATTCGTGATCTTCGCTGCATGCGGTGGGAGGAGCCTCCGGCCCGCCCCAAGAATGTGGGTCGGAGGCGCCAATTCTCAACCCGCGGGCGCTGCAGATCCGCGGGATCGGCGCGGGGTTGCCGCGCGAGTGGCCGAGAGGGCGAGCGCAAACCGCCGGCAGGGGGCGGCCCGTCGAGTACGCAGCGCCTGCGGGCTCGCCCGAGCGCGTCCCTCGCGGACCCGGGCGGCCGGCGGCGGCGTTCGCCGGACGCCGTGGAGATCGTCGCGCTGGCGATGGCGCCTGAAGGCCCCCTGCGACCGTTCGCTGAGGTTGGACGGCCCTGTTGTGGCCGTGGTATCAGGCACAACTCCCGTGAGCACGGATGCAGTTGAACAGGTTCTGGCCGACATTCCGGCCGAGAGGATGCCCCGGCACGTCGGGGTGATCATGGATGGTAATGGTCGCTGGGCCTCCACGCGGGGAGAGGATCGCACCGTGGGGCACAGCCACGGCGCGGACGCCGTGCGGCGGGTGGTTCGGGCGTCTCGTCGGCTCGGGCTTGAGGCGCTCACCCTGTTCGCTTTCTCCTCGCAAAACTGGGATCGACCGCCAGCGGAGGTGTTTCACCTCATGCAGCTGCTGCGGCGATATCTGTTCGAAGAGCGCCGGGAGATCCTCGACAACGGCATTCGACTCACCACGGTGGGCGACGTGGGGCGGCTGCCCCTGTTCGTGCGGCTGCCCCTCACCGAGCTCATCTCTGCGTCTTCGCGCAATCGCGGGATGAACCTGTGCCTCGCGCTGAGCTATGGCGGTCGCGAGACGATCCTCGAGGCGACCAAGGCGATCTGCCGCGAGGTGACCGAGGGGAGGCTGCGGCTCGACGACGTGGATGAGGACAGATTTGGCGGCTGCCTCCCGTCCGCCAACATGCCCCCGATGGACTTACTGATTCGAACCTCGGGCGAGCGGCGCGTCTCGAATTTCTTTTTGTGGGAGATCGCCTACGCGGAGCTCTACTTCACCGAGAAGATGTGGCCAGATTTTGGGCGAGAGGAATTGATCGAGGCGATCGTCGACTACGCGGCGCGAGAGCGGCGATTTGGCAAGACCTCCACGCAGGTCGCGGAGGAGGAGCAGCAAGGGGCGGTCGTGGAAGAACGCGGGGAGCCGTTGAGTCTGCAAGACCCGGAGGCGGAGTCGGGGAGCAGGGCTTCGCACGCTCATGAATAACCTTGCCGTTCGCTTCTTGACCGCGTTGGTGCTCATCCCGTTGTTGTTGGCGGCGTTGTTCGCGGACCCGACCGTCTGGAGCATTCTCGCAATTGGTGTCTTCGCGACCGCGGCGGCGCAAGACGAGTTCTTGAGGATGTCGCTACCGGCCACCCCGGAGGCGCCGCTTCGCGGCCTTCGAATTGTGAGCGCGCTGTTCGCTGGGGGCTTGGTGGTGGGCGCGGTGATGTGGGGCTTGCCGGCGGTGATGCCCCCGCTGATGGCGGCCTTCGCGGTGATCATCGGCCTGGCGGTGCTGCTTCGTCCCGGGGACATCGAGACCGCCGGTCGGCGCCTCGCGGTGACCTGGGGGGCCATGGTCTACGTGCCGGTGCTGGCCGTGGTGTGGCCGCTGCTCAAGTCCGAGTTCTCGGCGGACGGCCCGCGATGGCTGCTGCTCGCGCTCTTGATCGCCTTCGGGTCTGACACCCTCGCCTACTTCGCGGGGCGTGCGTTTGGACGGCGCCCGCTCTACGCCGCGGTGAGTCCCAACAAGACCGTCGCGGGCGCCCTGGGCGGCATCGCAGGGGGCATGATCGCGGCGGGCGGGGTAGGGGCGTCGTGGATGTTGCCGGCCATTCCCCTTCACGAGGGGCTGATCTTAGGGGCGTTAGGTAGCGCCTGCGGGCAGATCGGAGATCTCGTGGAGTCGCTGGTCAAGCGGACCTTTGGCGTCAAAGACTCCGGGCGCTTGCTCCCTGGTCACGGCGGCATGCTCGATCGCATCGACGGGCTGTTGTTCGTCGCGCCCGTCGTCTATTTTTACGCGCGCTACCTGAGCTCAGTCACGTAGGCCCGCGCGCCGCGGCGGCACGGAGCGCTACTTCGCCGGAGGCAGCGCTTTTTGCTTCGACTTGGAGTTGTGAACCCAGTAGGCGATACCACCGCCCACGAGGATGAGCGGCCAAAATGGGGCCGTGAGCGCGACGACGCCTGCGGTCCCTATGCCGGTAACTCCACCGGCGACGGCCGCGGTTCCTGTGTCTGTTTTTCGCTTCTTCGCGTACCCGTAGGTGGCGGTGCCTGCGATGATTCCGGCGATGAGTCCAAGCATGAGGGTCGTGGGTCCTTTCGGCGCTGATTCAGTATAGCGAACCTGGGCGCCAAACCTCGCATTCCCGCGCGTTCGTCGGCATCAACGCGATCCGCGCTGTGGCAGGATGGCCAAATTGGCGCCGAGGTCACGGGGAGGGGTTCGGGGCGCACCTACGGCCTGGATGGTGTCGATGGACCGGGGCGCGCATCGCGAACGTGGGATGGGGGTGGACGTAGCAAGCCACGGGTCCGATACTTCGCGGCGTGTCTTCCACGGATGAGCGCTCAGAGACGTCGTCTTCACAGCAGGGCCCCGCACCGGCGCGGGCGGCCTCCGCCGAGGCTTCTTCGGTGAGCACCACGGCGATCGAGGGCGCCGAGTCGTCATCGACTGGTGATGGCGCGGCCGACGATCGCGCGGGAGCGGGCGGGGGTGACGCGGCCGGGAGCGCGGCGGCCGGGGTGGCTGCGTCGAGTGGTGACGCGAGCACCGAAGGGGAGGGCGCGGAGCGGCCGAAACGCAAGCGGCGTCGACGTCGTAAGAGGTCGGGGTCGGCCGACGAGGGCGCCAACCCGGGAGCATCGCAGGTGAAGTCCGGCGAGGACGCGGGGCCTGTGGGTGCCGAGTCGAAGGGTGCCGAGTCGAAGGGTGCCGAGTCGAAGGGTGCCGAGTCGAAGGGTGCCGAG
>JAAZXR010000036.1 GCA_014240065.1 Myxococcales bacterium | reverse complement strand
GACGGCGACCCCTCTACCACTGGCGACGGTGACGGCGACCCCTCTACCACTGGCGACGGCGACGGGGACGGCGATGGCGACGCGAGCAGCGAGCCGCATGTCCCCGGACAAGGGCTGGGCACCTTGGACTACGACTACGTATGCTCCTCGCACCTGTCCTTCAATACCCAGCAGGCTCGAATCACGGGGCTTGAGAACGGCAAGACCTACAAGTTTCTCGTGGTCGCCTACGACCGCGCAGGGAACCCCGCACCCAGCAGCACAATTGTGGTCGCCTCCCCGGTGGAGACCCACGACGCCTGGGAGCAATGCGAGACGCGGGGAGGAATTTGCGGCGAGGCGGGCTTTTGCTCCGTCCATCGCGCCGCGGTCGACTCCGGTGGCGCGACGGGTATCGCCGCCCTCGCGCTCTTCGGGTTGGCCGGGCTCGTGTGGCGACCTCGACGACGGAGGCGCTCCCGGTGACCATCAACACCTTCGCGACGGCGGGCTTCGTCCTCGCCTTCGCAACGAACGCCGCGGGGCAGCCACCGGCGCCACCCGAGGCGTCGCCCGAGGTGCCGCCCGAGGTGCCGTCCGAGGTGCCGTCCGAGGCGCCGTCCGAGGCGCAGCCATCAACGGTCGCGCCCGCAGAAATCTCGGCAGCTGCCCCCCCGCCGGCGGTCCCGGAATCGCCGGTTTCTTCAACCAACGGCGACGCCCCTCCCCCAGCCTCCACAGAAGATTCGGTGGACTTCGCCACGGACGCGGACCCTCAAGATCCCGTCCGCTTCACGGAGTCCGAAGCAGAACGAGACCCCGTCGAGTTTTCTTCCCCGACGGCGGAACAGCTGCCCGAAGGCATCGATTTTTCGACCGCCGGAGGAAAGGCACCCATGCTCGACGCGGCAGAGGTCACCGTGGCGCCCGTGGCGCCCTTTACGGGCACCCCGCAGCGCTTCGCCATCGAGGTGAAATTCGGACCCTACCTCCCGAGCGTAGACGCGGATTATCCAGGGCCAGGGCTCGGCGCATACGCCGATGTGTTCGGCAAAACGAACAGTCGCGGCGTCGCCGTCGGACAACCCCGCGATCGCCTCATGACGCAGCTCGGGTTTGAGTGGCAGTTTGTGAACGTTGGAGGTCCCCTCTCCATCGGGACGTCCATTGGCTTCTTCCAAGCTCGGGCCCAGGCGCTCCTCGTGCAGACTCAACCGGCCGACCCCACCGTCCGAAGCGACGCCGACCGCGTCCGATTCAGCGTGATGCCGTTCACCCTGTTGCTGGGATACCGCTTCGAGCTCCTCGCCGATCGATTTAAAGTGCCCCTCGTCCCCTACGCGCGAGGAGGCCTCGCCTACGGCATCTGGTGGGCCGGCAACGGGGACGGCGACGTGTCCGTCAACGACGCCGGCGTCAAGGGCCGGGGCGGATCCGCTGGTTGGCAGGTCAACCTCGGGATGATGCTCCGCCTCGACTTCCTCGAGCCGAGCGCCGCGAAAGCCCTCGACTCAGCCACAGGCATCAACCACACCTACATCATGGGCGAGTGGCAATTCTCGCGCATGGACGGGTTCGGCTCGCTGATGAACAAGGTCAGCGTCGGTGATGACACCTGGTATCTCGGTCTCGCCATCGAAATCTAGCGCGCGCCTGCGCCGCCACGTCGCCGACTTCGCCTCCTACTTGCGGCGCTTGTTTCGGCGTTTCTTCGAGGCGCCAGCCTTCGACCCGGCCTTCGAGTCGCCGCCCTTCGAGCCGCCGCCCTTCGAGCCGCGTGGACCTCGCCCCCGCGCTCCCGCAGGCCGCCCACGCTCTCGCCCTAGGCGCCCCGATCGGGCGGCCTCGAGCACCGACATCCCGTCGTCGTCGTCATCGTCGCCGTCCGCGCGGCGCTTGCCGCCTCGTCGACTCGAGGTCTTCAGCGCCCCCTCCTTCGCCCGCTGCACGATGGCCGCCTCGCCCTCGGTCAACGGGCTGCGGGTCAGGACGGAGAGGAGCGCGAAATCCACCTGGCGCCGCACGAGGCTCGCCTCGATCACTTCGATCATGACTCGATCACCGATGGTGATGAGCTTGCCGCCCGCCCCCACGATCCGTACGCCGGTCTCGTCGAGGTCAAACTGATCGCCGAGCTCGGTCTCCATCTGCTGCATCCGCACCATGCCGTCGACGAAAGGATCGTCGAGCGTGACAAACATGCCTTGGCCCGAAAACCCCGACACCGTGCCCTCAAACCGGTCGCCGACGCGATCTCGCATATGGGCGGCCGCGAAGAGACGCTGCGTGTCACGCTCCGCCTGCGCCGCGGACCGCTCACGCTCGCTGCTGCGGATGCACTGCCCCTTCGTGACATCTTCCTTCGGCATCGTGGGGACCGGAGGCGGACCGCTCGGGCCGCGGCGCTTCTCCAAGAACGCCTTGATGACGCGATGGGCGATGAGGTCGGGATAGCGACGAATGGGGCTGGTGAAATGGACGTAGGCCGGCGCGCTCAGGGCGAAGTGCCCGACGTTCTCGGTGCGATAATCCGCCTGCGCCATCGCGCGAAGCATCATGCTGTGCATGGCGTCGGCGCGATCCCTCCCGTTGGTCTTGTTCAAAAACTTTTGCACCCCACGAGGTGTTTGAAGACGCTCGGGGTTCACCTGAATTCCCAGCGAGAGGGCGGCGGTGCAAAGGGAGGTGAGCTTCTCCTCGTCGGGGCGGTCGTGCACCCGATAAGGGAGCGGGAGCTTGGCCTTCATGGCCAGCCCACCGATGGCCTCGTTGGCGGCGACCATCATCTCCTCGATCAGGTTGTACGCGCGCGACATCTCCGTCGAGGCCCGCGCCCGCACCACGTCGCGGATCCGCTCTGAATCATCTTCGTCCAAGACCACCCGAGACTCTGGGAGGTTGAGTTCGATGGCCCCCCGCGTCATCCGGTACTTGCGCAGCCGGTCCGAGGCGGCTCGCAGTCGTCGCACGCGCGCCGCCACCTCTCGCGGGAGGGTGCCCGCGCCCTCGTCACTCAACTCCGCCGCCACCTGCCCGTAGGTGAGGCGCCCGTGGCTGTGGATCACCGCCGCGCAAGGCCGCACATCGGACACCTCGCCCGCAGGGTTGATGGTCATGGAGACCACCATCGCGAGGCGGTCTTCATGGGGCACGAGCGAGCACATGTGCGTGCTCAGCTGCTCTGGGAGCATGGGGATCGCCCGGTCGGGCAGGTACACCGAGAAACACCTCCAGGTCGCCTCTTTGTCGATGACCGTGCCCTCCCGCACGTAGTGAGACACGTCCGCCACCGCCACGTGCAGCCGCATGTCCGAGAGATGTTCGTCGTCACCGAGCAGCTCGACGCACACGGCGTCATCGAAGTCGCGCGCGTCATCGGGATCGATGGTCATGAACGGCGACTCGCGCAGGTCCTCACGGTTCTCAAGGTCTTCCGGGCGGACCTTGGTGGGGACCCCCTCCGCGACTTTCTCCACCTCCTCCGGGAACACCTCGTCCACGTTGTGTTCCACGAGGATCTTGGCCACCTCAGTCTGCAAGAGCCCCGGCGCGCCGATGGCACGATCCACCTCGACCCGGATGGGATCTCGATCAGAGTCGGGGAACCTCGTGATCGACGCGACGACCACGTCCCCTGTCACGCACCCATTGGCTCCGCCCTCGAGCACCACGTCGTGCAAAATTCGTTGGTCCTCAAGCTCAAGGAACCACCGCTTCCTCCCCGCGCGCCGCAGCACGCCCACAATTCGTTTGCGTCGGCGCTCCGCGATCCGCACCACCCGGCCCTCCACGCCTTTGTCGGAGGGGCGGGTCTCCACCTCCACGATATCGGAATCGAGGGCCCCGCCCGCGCGACGTGGCGGGATGAAGACATTCTCGGCGTCGCCATCGATGTGCACAAAGCCGAAGCCATTGGGGTGCATCTGGAGGCGACCCACTGTGGCGTTCGGGGACGAAGGTTCACTCACGAGAGCCGTCCTTTACACATCCCCGGGTGGAACGCAAGCCCGCATGGGAGCGCGAGGATCCCCGCGGCCGCCTCTCCACCGCCAGCGTCGCCCTCGCGAGAGTGATCACGGGGATGGGGTCGCCGCCTCGCCGTCCGACGACGCCTCTCGCTCGGGCGTCGCGCCGCCGGGCCGATACGCTCGCAGGTGTCCGTCGTCGCAGCCGACCACCAGCGTCCCCGCCGGACTGAGCGCCACGCTCGAATCCACATCCGCCGGGAGCTCGAGCTCCCAGATCAAGGCACCATCCGGCGCGAGCATGTAAATCGCGTTGTCTTGCCCACCCACGATCACGCGCCCGAGCGCGTCCACCACAGGTGTCGACTGAATAGGCGCGTCCGTCTGAAACACCCACTCCACAGCACCCGCCGCCGACAGCGCGTACAAGAATCCGTCGTGAGCCGTGACGTACAGCCGCCCCTCGCCGTCCCCACCGACGCTCGACCGGATGTCCTTTTGCGCCACAAAGCTCCACTTCAACGAACCATCCCGCCGGATCGCGTAGACCCGCCCGTCATCTGCGCCCACGACAAACTCCCCGTCCTCGCCGATCCATCCAGAGCCATCCACGTCGGCGATCACCTTGTACCTCCAACGCTCCGTCCCGTCGGGATCGAGCGCGCGCACGAACCCGTCTTGGCCGCCAAAGAGCACCCGCCCATCGCCGGTCACCACCGGCGTCGACGCCACGTGGGGAGGACGCTCCGCTTCATCGAGTTCGGCCGGCCAGCGCCAAACGACAGCCCCGTCCCGCCGAATCCGATAGACGCCATCGGCCCCGATGTACAGATCGCCTCCCGGCCCCTGGGTCGGGCCGCCATCCACGTCGCAGCGGGCACCTTCGGGACCGGGGGCGGTGGTCTGAGCGCAGCTCCCGATCTTGGTGCGCCACGCGACCTCCCCCGTCGAGAGCCGCACCGCCACGAGCTCGTCGCCATCGGTACCCACGTACAAAACCCGCTCGTCGTCCACCCACGGTGTCGACCAGATCCGGCCGCCCAAGTCCACATCGAGGACGATGGTCCCGGACCGAGGCCCGTCCACCGCCACGCCGACGAGCCGACCTGCGTGGGTCCCGACGTACGCCACCGCCTCACCTCCCTCACCCACGACGACGCGCGGCGAGGCGTAGATGACTCCGCCGAGATCCAGATCCCAGGCGACGGAGGGGCGCTTTGACGGCGCCTCGAACTTCAACGGTCCGGCGTGGCCGGGGCCTCCCCGTGCAAACCGTGCAAAATGCTCGCTCGGGTCGGCCGCCTCAGGTAGCGCTTTCGACGCGGAGATCTCGCCACCACCTTCCGCGGCGGCTGCCTCAGATTTTTCATGTGCGGTGACGCACCGATGTGCTTCACAGATACGATCTCCCTTACAATCGGTGTCCTTGCTGCAGCCCGCCTCGGAGCCCTTTAAAAGGCTGCAAGCGGGCGTCCCCACGCACATCGCCGCGACCCCGACGGCCACAAAACCCCTGCTAGGACGCCACGAGCGGCGAGTTCTCTCCAGTGCATTCGATAGGCTTAGCTTTGACATCATAGACCCACGGTGGTAAGGACATGTAGCCTGTTCGGCTCCCCCTGTTTTCCTGGGGATTTCGGCAACTTACGGATTTCCGATCCGACGATAGTACGACGAAGAGCGGTCTTGTGCCTCTGTTTGACACCTCCGGCCGACGCGCACCCATTTCGAGGAACCTCCCAGCAATGCTCACAACCAATCCCGGACAAGGAGCTCCGAAGAGCTCGAGCCACATCCCCGTCGAAGAGCACTATTACCGCCGAGGGGACATTGATTTCTGCTTTTTGCTGAATCGACAGCACGCAAACCTCCGCGTCTTTGACTACCGAGTAGGAAACTACCAGCAAAAACGCGACTTTTTCGACCGAATTGCCCGCACGGAGGGTCTTCGCAAGGTCTTTACCGTGGTCGAAAAGCAAGATTCCAAGAGCTGGCGCAGCGTGGGCTTCTCCCGTGAAGGCGCGATTCCGGGCTATTTCCGCACGGCGGACGCCTACATCATGAGCCGCGTCTACACCGACGACGGCGAGCCAATCCAAGGGGGCGCCCCCAAACTCAATGCTCCCATCGCCGCGACCCGCGAGCCGATCGAGAGCAAGCCCCGCGGCTTGACCCTCGAGCTCGTACGCGACGAAAACCGGCTCCAAGACGTTGTCCGTGACAACGGCGCTGGCGCGCTCTACGCACCCTTCCGCCGGGCGACGTTCAACCCGGACATCGCCATCCGCGGCAAGGTCGGTAAACGCGAATTTTGGGTGGGTGCCGAGACCGACTCGTCCTTTGGCCACGCCAAGGTCGACATGCTCACGGCCCCCGCCAAAGAGTCCGACATCAACCACCTTGAGTTCATGATGCGCGCCCTGCTCGACGAGCTGCTCGCCATGGAGACCGCCTCGGTGTTCTCCATCGTGGCCTTCGATTCCGTCGACTCCGCCGCCATCTACAACTCCTTGGGCTTCAAGGTCTCCGCCAAGCTCACCGACCACATCGTGCGGCCGGGGGGCGAGTATGCCGGCGCCCAGCTGTGGCACCGCCGCATCGGGGCCTCGAACGCGCCTCGCATGCCGTCCTTCATCTAGCGCGAAGCGCGATCTGCGTGCTCGCGGACGAATGTCCCGGTCTCAAGCTCGGTGTGGGCCGGGTTTCGTCGTTAATGTCGGGCCACAGCCAGCGCTCGGCGTGCCGCGCCACGAGGCCGAAGATCGAGAGCCTGAGGGCTTGACCTGCCCCGTGGGCGCCTTAATCTCTCCTCCGCGCTGGACAGATCCTCCCTCCCTGACCAGCCCCCACCAAAGAGGAATCAATGACCGTGAACACCCAGGCAGAAACCCACGAATTCCGAGCGGAGGTGTCCGCCCTCCTCAAACTCGTCACGAACTCGCTGTACACAAACCGCGAGATCTTTTTGCGCGAGTTGATCTCCAACGCTGCCGACGCCCTCGACAAGGCGCGCTTCCAAGCGCTCGTGCGTGACGATCTCAGCGACAAGGACCTGGCCCCCGCGATCACCATCACCGTGTCGCCGTCCAACAAGACCCTCATCATCGAGGACACCGGGATCGGCATGACGCGAGAAGAGGCCAGCCAAAACCTCGGCACCATCGCCCACTCCGGCACGCTCAAGTTCCTCGAGGCGGCCAAAAATGAGGGCAAAGCCGACGTCAACCTCATCGGCCAGTTCGGCGTGGGCTTTTACTCCGCCTTCATGGTCGCCGACGAGGTCGTCGTGACGACGCGCTCCGCCCTCCCCGGCGCCGAGCCCGTGCAGTGGACCTCCTCCGGCGACGGCGGCTACGAGCTCGCGAGCGCGAGCCGTGAAGTCCGTGGCTCCCGCATCGAGCTGCGCCTCAAAGACGACGCCGCGGAGTTCCTCGAGCGCTACCGCATCCAAAATATCGTGCGGCAGTACAGCAACTACGTCTTGCACCCCATCCACCTCGTGGTGGAGGGCGAAGAGGCGCCCGAGGGCGGCCCCGAACAGATCAACGCCGCCCGCGCCATCTGGACGCGCAGCCCCTCCGACCTCAGCGACGAGGACTACCAAGAGTTTTATACCCACGTCATGGGGGGGTTTGTGTTGCCGGGGGACACACCGCGGGCGCGACTCCATTTCACCATGGACGCCCCGATCCAGTTCAGCGCGCTGCTGTTCGTGCCCGGCCGTGCCCCGATGGACTTGTTCGCAGAGGACCGCAAGTCGGTTCAACTCTACGCGCGACATGTGCTCGTCGATGACAACACCGACAAGCTCCTGCCCCCGTACCTGCGTTTCTTCCGGGGCGTGGTCGATTCCGAGGATCTCCCCCTCAACGTGTCGCGGGAGATGCTCCAAGAAGACAAGAACCTCTCGGCGATCCGTCGGCAGCTGACCCGCAAGGCCATCAAGATCCTCACCGAGACCGCGTCGGAGCGCGCGGAGGACTACGAGGCGCTGTGGACCGAGTTCGGCGCCGTGCTCAAGGAGGGCCTGCACCAAGACGGTGGGCACCGAGACGAGCTCATCGCCCTCACGCGCTGGTACTCTGTCAGCACGGAGGGCCTCAACTCGCTGGCGGACTACGTGAAGGCGATGCCCGAGGACCAGCCCTTCATCTACTTCATCGCCGGCGAGCACGCCGAGACCTTGCGCACCAGCCCCCACCTCGAGGCCCTGAAATCCCGAGGACACGACGTGCTCCTCATGACCGACGCCGTGGATGAGTGGGTGCTCCAGAGCATGAGCGAGTACGAGGGCAAGACCTTCCGCAACGTGATGCAAGGGGACCTCGACGGCGAGGACTCGGAGGGCGAGGACGCCGACGCGGACGCGACACCTGAGCCGAGCGCCATCGACCCGCTGCTGAGCGCCGCGAAGGCCCTGCTCGGCGACAACGTCAAAGAGGTCAAGGCGTCGACGCGCCTGACCAACTCCGCCGCCTGCCTCGTGGACGCCGACGGGAGCATGAGCCGAAACATGGAGCGGATCATGCGGCTCGCGCGTCAGCGAGTGCACGACACGCCGCGCGTCTTGGAATTGAATCCCACGCACCCGCTGGTGGAGCGAGCGAACGAGCTGGCCCAAGAGTCCCCCGGCGATCCGCGCCTCGAGACGTGGGTGTCGCTGCTCCACGATTTGGCGAGCCTCGCGGAGGGCACCATCCCCGACCCCGCGGGCACGGTGCATCGGCTGCAGACCGCCCTGGAGGCGGTCGCCAAGGCGGAGCGCGCTGGCTAAGCTCGCGCATCGTTCGCGCCTCCGAATACCGACGGCGACGCCCTTTGACTGGCACCTCGCCGTCCGCGGTCACGGCTGGTACCAGCTCGCGCCGTTCGAGTGGGAGGCGCAGACGGAGTCACTGCACTTCGCCATGGCCCACGAGGGTGACGTGATCGATGTGCGCTTGCGGCACGATGGCGCGGCGATTGTCGCCGCGTTGCAGTCGCACCGCGCGCGCGCTCGAGGAGCCACGCTCCGGCTCCGCGCGATCATTCAGCGGATGTTCCGGCTCGACGAAGACCTGAGCCCGTTTTGGCGGATCTGCGCGAAGACACCGCGGCTGCGATGGGTGGCAACGTTGGGCGCGGGTCGGCTGCTGCGATCGCCGAGCATCTTCGAGGACCAACTCAAGATTCTTTTGACCACCAACTGCACGTGGACGAACACCCGGACCATGAGTCGCGCGCTGGTCGAAGCCCTGGGCAAGCGCGGCCCCACCGGTCGCCGCGCGTTCCCCACCGCGGCAGCCTGCGCGCGAAAGCCCGCCGAATGGTGGCGTGAACGCGTCCGCGTCGGTTACCGCGCCCCGGGCTGCGTGGACCTTTCCCGGCGAGGGAGGCGCGACGACTCGCGACTCGACCCTGGCGCCCACACCTCCGCCGTGGAGATCGCGGTGCTGCGACGCGCCCTCCAAGAGCGCCCCGGCTTTGGGCCCTACGCGGCGGGTCAAGCGCTGCGACTGCTCGGCCGCTACGACGACCTCGCGCTAGACGCCGCCGTGCGCAGTCATCTCAGCCACGGCCGCTCCGACGCCGCGATTCGCTCCGCCTATGCTCCCTTCGGCGCGTTCGCGGGCCTCGCCTTGTGGATGGACTTCTCCCGCGCGTGGCTGGATCATCCTCGAGTTCCCTCGGTCGTCTCCGGAGGTCGGGTGTAGATGGCAGAGATCATCGAAGCTGGGGTGCGGGTGCGCTTCGCGTGCGACTACCTCGGGCCACGTGAGACCTCCGACGACGCCGGCGCTGCGGCGCTCGCCGCGGCCGTTTTGGAGCTCGACGCCCTCGGCTGCTGCCCCCCGCTCAATGATGGTCTCGCGGCCGGCAACGCGGCGGTTCGAACCGCCCAGGGCATCCTGCTCGTCACCCCCTCGGGGCGAACACCAGGCAGGCTCGCCCCGCGCGAAATTATCGAGATCGTCGACGTGGACCTCGACGGCTGGCGGGTGAAGTACCGGGCACACGCCGCGAAGCTTCGCCCCACCTCGGACACGATGTTTCATCTCGCGGTGTTGCAGACCGCGTGGAGCGACCGAGCCCCGGCCGCCTCCCTGCACGGTCACGTGCTCGAAGACGCTCAGGACGCCCGGCATCTCGGCCTCCCCTGCTCGGTGGAGGAGACCCTGTTTTCAACCCTTGCGGACTATGAGGCCACGCTCGAATTGCTGCGCGGCGCCCCCTATCCGGCACATCGCGCCTGGATTCGACGGGGACACGGGTTCATCGCCGCGCACGAGGATTTGCCCCGCGCGCTCGCCGTAGTGCGCGACCTACTCCAACGCCGTGGCGGCTCGTTAAAAAAATAGCCAGCGGTGAATCTTTTGGGGAGCCCGTGCGTCTGCAGGTGTTTCTTGGCGCACCGACAGGCCATGGCCGCCCCTCTCCAAAAAAAAACTGAAAAAATATTCGCGCGCTGTAAGCCGATCGCAGCGTCGGGCGTTCCTTCCCTCGACTCCACACAAGGAACCCCTGACATGCGCCACACCAAGCCACACCGACCCCACCTTTCTATCTTCTCCGCCGTATTGACCGCCCCGCTGCTCCTCACGGCGTGCGCGAGCGAGATGGTTCAAGACACGGAAGACACGGTCTATGTCTCCCCCACCAACTCCACACAGCACGAATACGACGCACGAGACGCGGCGCTGACCGAACATAACGAAGAACCCGCCGCGGTCGATGAGGCCCGCTCCCCCGCTCGTCCAGAGGCCGCTCCGTCTCCCGACAGTGACGACGCGGCGGCCTCGTTGGCCCCCGCCAAAGAAGCGAGCGTGGTCACCGGCGAGACGCACTACGAGGAATCCATGACCCACGTCGGTCAGGGCAGCGGTGTCGCGACCGATGGTGGCGCTTTCGCAGTCGGCAACGACGACAGCGACGTCGTGTCGGGTAGTCTGACCGGCACCGAAGTGGCCGAGGCCTACGGCGTCGGCGGCCAGGAACTCACGGCCTCGTCTCGCCGCGGCCGCGGCACCAAGCGACGCCCGAGAACCAAACAGGCCAAGGCAGGCCGTCGACGCGGTGCCATGAAGAAGCGACCCCACCCCGTGGCGGACCGCCCACCCACCGGAATCGCGGTCGAGCCTCACGGACGCGTCGACATCCCCTCCGCGCACTCGGCGGAGGCCTACGACCACATCGCAGAGCGCGAGTACTCCCAGGTCGCAGACGCCCCCCTGTCCACGTTCAGCATCGACGTGGACACCGCCTCCTACGCCAACATGCGGCGCTTCCTCACCCGGGGGCATCTCCCCCCCGCAGACGCCATCCGCGTCGAAGAGTTGGTCAACTACTTCAGCTATGACTATTCAAAGCCGCGCGGCGACACCCCCTTCGCCGTGAACGCCGAGGTCGCCGACTGCCCGTGGAATGACGACGCGCGCCTCGTCCAAATCGGGATCAAGGGGAAAGAGTTTCACGCGAAGCAAGCGCCCCGCCGCAACCTCGTGTTTTTGCTCGACGTCTCCGGCTCGATGAATTCTAGCGACAAGCTCCCCCTCCTCAAGCAGGGGCTGTCCATGCTCGTGGAGAACCTCCGCGCCGACGACATGGTGTCGATCGTGGTCTACGCGGGAGCCTCGGGCGTGGTGCTCGACCCGACCTCCGGTGAAGACAAGCGCTCGATCCTCGACGCGCTCCATCGTCTCCGTGCGGGGGGCTCCACCAACGGCGCCTCCGGAATCGAATTGGCCTACGACCTCGCGCAGCGCAACTTTGATCCCGCGGGAATTAACCGCGTCATTTTGGCGACCGACGGCGACTTCAACGTCGGCTCCACCAGCCGCGGTGAGCTCACCCGCCTGATCGAGAAAAAGCGGGAACGCGGCGTCTTCTTGTCGGTCCTCGGCTTCGGCACAGGGAACGTCAAGGACTCGACCATGGAGATGCTCGCCGACAAGGGCAACGGCAACTACGCCTACATCGACTCCGTCCGAGAGGCGGAGAAGGTCCTGGTCAAGGAGGCTGGTTCGACGCTCGTGACCATCGCGAAAGACGTGAAGATCCAGGTGGAGTTCAACCCCGCCGAGGTCGCCTCCTACCGCCTCGTGGGGTACGAGAACCGCGCCCTCGCCAACCGCGACTTCAACGACGACAAAAAAGACGCCGGGGAGATCGGCGCCGGACACACGGTCACCGCGATGTACGAGGTGATCTTGGCGGATGGACGCGGGGCGCGGGGCGACGTCGACCCCCTGCGCTACCAGACCGAGCGCAAACCCGACGGGGACGCCAGCTCAGGGGAGCTCTTGCACCTGAAGCTCCGCTACAAGAAACCACAAGGCTCCCGGAGCAAGCTCGTCTCCTACGCGGTCCAAGATGAAGGCGGTGATCTGGCGTCGGCCTCCAACGCCTTCCGATTCGCCGCGAGCGTCACCGCCTTTGGCCTCATGCTGCGCGACTCCAAGTTCTCCTCCGACAGTTCACTCGCGGACGTCTACACCTTGGCCTCGGGCGCGCTGGGGAGAGACCGCGAGGGCTACCGGGCGGAGTTCCTCCAGCTCGTTCGAACGGCGGCGTCCCTGCGTGGAGAAGACCTCGCGCCGGTGACCGCGGTCGCACGCTAGCCAGCGAGATCACCCTCACTCAGTGAAGCCGCGGCGGGTTCCCCCGTCGCGGCTTTGTCGTGCGCCACTCCTGATCGAACGATCAGCCCACGGGCGCGAGATTCGAGTCGAGTTCGAGGTCTCGGGAGAACTCGAGCCTGTACGTCGGCTCCACTGGGATCACGCTCAAGAGCGACTCGAGGAGCTCGCTGGTGGAGGGGCGATGGAAGGTCGCCACGTATCGATACCCGAGCGGCTCTAGCTCGTCCTCGGGCTCTGCGTGCAGGAACGAGCCCTTCGGACCGATCCAGAGGGTTCGGTGTCCGGTGAAAGTCTGGAGTCCGTGCGCGAGTCGTTCCGCGACGAGCTGGATGCCCTGGTACCGCATGGTTGGAAGCTGACACGACCTCGCAGCCAGGCCAAGAAAACGACCAATTCCTGACCGTCCGAGCGTTCGGAAAAACAGACGAGTCACACCATCGATGTGCGAAGAAACCACAGGCCTCAGCTCCGCTTGAGCGCCGACTCTTCGTCAGCCTAGCCCGAGCGCCTCGACCTGCTCCTCGTCCAATCCAAAGAAGTGTCCGACCTCGTGGAGCAAGGTGATCTCAACTTGCGCGGCGAGCTCGCCCTGCTCAGGGAACTCCGCTGCGAGGTTATGTGTGAACAGCACGATGCGTGAGGGGATCGGTCCCGCGTAGTGAGCGTCCGCGTCGGCGAGCCCCTCGAACAAGCCGAGCGCGCGCGGGTCGAAGCCGGTGGCGACCAGCGCCCTCGAGGGGCGCGTCTCGAGCACCACCGGCACGTTCTCGAGACGGCGCCCGAACTCCTCGGGCAACGCCGTGAGCACGCGAGTCGCGGTGGCACGAATCTCCGCCGCCCGCGCCTTGAGTACCGCGTCGTCCTCGTCCTCCTCCTCGTCGTCCATCGCGCGGACGCGGAGCGCGTAGGACACCGAGCGCTCGTGTTCCCCCAAAGTTTCGAACAGCATAAAGAGCCCGTGACAGGCGTCCGAGTGATCGGGATCCGTGGCCAAGGCAGCCTCGAACTTCGAGATCGCCTCGTCGTCATTGCCCTCGCGCCACGCCGCGACGGCCTCGAGATAATCGAACTCCGGGTCGTCTCCTACTCGCTCCCTTAAGTTGGTCAGAGAAGACCGCGCCCGCTCGAACTCACCCTCGACGATCCACGTCTCGATGTCGAGCAACGCCTCGTCGTACGATTCATCTCCCGTGTGACCGCTCCCCATGGCCTTCGTTGTACCGAAGATCGCCCTGGCCGTCTGCACTGGGGCGAGCGGCGCGGCGCCCTCCGCCTCCTGTCGCAGACGCTTCGGGGGGAACAACTCCCCGCGGGAGGGCATGGACGCCCCCATACCTCGTTCTAGTCCCCGGCGCGAGCGCGGCGAATGGCCGCCTCCATCCGTCGGGCCGCCTCCAACATCCTCGGCCCTGGCCGCCCGGAAAACCGCTCATCGAGGGGGTACACCCTCCCGCGCGACGCCGCCTCAAGCTGCTCGAGTCCGTCTCGACGCCGCAAGCGCGCGGGCTCAAGTTTGTCGGCCGGCACGCCGCACCACGACACGAAGCAGACCTCCGGCGACGCGTTCACGAGATCCGCGGCGGAGATCTCCACGGAGGCGCCGGGGCGGTGGGCGAAGACATTGACGCCGCCGGCCAGCGCGATCAGCTCGTTGCTGTAGCAGTCCGCTCCCGGCGTGAACATCGGGCGCGGCCACCACTCCAAGTACACCCGCGCCGGCGGCCCCTCCCTCCGCCGTTCCAAGGCCCGACGCTCGTCGCGCATGCGCTCGATCACCGTGTCCGCCGCGGCGGCCACGCCCAAGACGAAACCCACCCGGCGCACGTCCGCCATCACCTCGTCGAGGCTCCGAGGCGCGAGCACAAGCTGCGGGATCTCTCGAGCGTCGAGGCCGACCACATTTCGCTCCATGCCGGGGACGGTCAGCGAAGAGAGGACCACCGCGGGCTCAAAACTCGCGAGCCGATCGAGGTCGGGCGCCAAGTCCGGTCCTAACTTCGGCAAGGACTTAATCTCCGGCGGATGATCGCTCGAATCCTCCGTCGCGACGACGCGATCAAATATTCCGAGCGCGTCCACAAGCTCCGCGTTGGACGGCGCCAAGGTGACGACCTTCGACGCGGCCGTGCCGCCATCGCCCGCATCGTCCGCCGTGTCGAGGTCCTCAGGAGTGATCGCTCCGCGAGCGAGGACGCGCGCTCCACATCGAAGCTCGATCGAACGCTGCCCTCGCGCGAGCAGCCAGGCCGTGACCGCACGGATGAGGTCCGGGCTCTTCGATGCGCGCGCGCACGACTCTTGCTGCCTCAGACCGCAGACCAAATCGCCCACGGTGCCGTCTTCAAATCGCAGCTCGAAGCCCTCCGCGCGAGGGTCTTCAGCCCACGCGCCCCCCGGTCGCGCCTCACGCTTCATCGCGACATGATCGCGGGCTTCCCATCGGGTCGTCGGGCGTCGCACGAGCGCATTGTATCCGCATCGTCGGGGGGAGCAACGAGGCACCCGCGCCGACTGAGGGCCCGTCAGACCCTCTGCGCAGGCCGTGGTACCCTCGCTCCGTGCCTGACGTCGCGCCCCTCACTCCCGCCCAGATCGACGAGCTCAAAGAGGATCTCATCGCGCTCGAGGCGGCCTTGGCGGCCCATCTATCGCAGGTTGGCGACTCCGCCAAAACCGTAGACCTCGACACCCCCATCGGCCGCCTGTCTCGAATCGACGCCATGGCCCAGCAGCAGGTGGCCAAGGCGGGCAAAGCGGCCGCTCAACGCCGGCTCGGGCAGGCGCGCGCGGCCTTGCGGCGCATGGACGAGGGCAATTACGGGATCTGCGTCCGCACCGACGAGCCCATCGGCTACGAGCGACTCAAGATTCGCCCGGAGACGCCGTTGTCCTTGGCCGGCCAGCAGGAGCTGGAATCCGGCACGTCCTAGGTGATGCGCTCGCCGGGCTTGCTGCGCTCGACGTCGAGCTCGAGCAAGGTGCAGTCGTCGTCCGCCGCTCCCGACGCGAGGATCATGCCCTCGCTCACCCCAAACCGCATCTTGCGGGGCTTGAGGTTCGCCAACACGACGACGTGGCGCCCCACGAGGCTCGCGTCTTCCCCGTAGCTCGGTTTGATGCCCGAGAAGATCGTGCGCGTCCCCAAGGGACCGAGATTCACCGTGAACTTTAGCAGCTTGTCGCTGCCTTCGACCGCCTCCGCGGTGAGGACTTCACCCACCCGGAGATCCATGGGCAAAAACGCGTCGATCTTGATCTCGTCGGCCAACCCTGGGACCTCGTAGTCATGCTGAGAGGCCGCGCTGGTCGCCTGAAGGTCTTCTTTGCTCGCCTCCATGATCGTCTCGATCACCTTGGCGTCGATGCGCTCCGCGAGCGCCTCGTAGGTGCCGAGCACATGACCCGCCGGCAGACGGTCCTTGGCGTTCTCGAAGTTGACGGGCGCGTCGAGCTGGAAGATGCGCTGGAGTTTCTCCCCCCACGACGGGATCACCGGCGACAGCACCGCGGCCACCAGCTTGCTGGCGTGGATCCCGACGCTCAAAATGGCGCGGGCCCGCTCCGGGTCTGACTTGACGAGCTTCCATGGCTCTTGCTCGGTGAGGTAGACGTTGGCCGCCTCCGCGATCTCCATGGCCACGCGCAAGGCCGACGCGCTCTCAAACTCGCGGTACAGCCCAGGGACCTTCGCGAGCTTCGCCTCGGCCTCCTCGAGCATCGCCCGCGCGTCCTCGGGAATCTCGGCCACTGCCCCGTCGAGTTTGCCCGTGAGGAACTTGGTGCACCGGCTGGCCAAGTTGGCCGCCTTGTTCACCAAGTCCGCGTTCACGCGGGCGACAAAGTCCTCAAGATCCAGGTTAAAGTCGTCTTGAGAGGACGAGAGCTTGGCCGCGAAGTAGTAGCGGAGGTACTCGGGAGGCAGGTGCTCGAGGTAGGTGCGCGCGAGGATGAACGTGCCTCGCGACTTCGACATCTTCTCGCCGTTCACCGTGAGCCAGCCGTGAACCTGAATGCGCGAGGGCGTGGTGTACCCCGCGGCGTGCAGCATGGCGGGCCAAAACAGGGCGTGGAAATAGACGATGTCCTTGCCGATGACGTGGACGATCTCCGCCTGGCTACGATCCGTCTTCCAGTAGGCGTCGAAGTCTTTGCCGTTGTCGGCGCACCATTTGTCGGTGGCGGCGATGTACCCGATGGGCGCGTCGAACCACACATAGAAGAACTTGCCAGGGTGCCCAGGAATCTCGAAGCCGAAGTACGGCGCCTCCCGAGAGATGTCCCAGTCCTTGAGGTCCTCCACCCAGTTCAGCAGATAGTTCCGCACGGAGGCCTGGATCGCGGTCCCAGACGTCGCCCCCTCCTCCCCCAGCCACCCGAGCAAGAACTCCTTGTGTCGATCGAGCGGGACGAACAGGTGCTCCGAGTCGCGGACCTCGGGCACGGTGTGCGTGCCCTTGTCATGACACACCGCGCAATACGGGGTCTTGAGCTCGGTGGGCTCGTAGGTGGTGCCGCAAGACTCGCAATTGTCTCCGTACTGATCGGCGGCGTCACACTTGGGGCACGTCCCCTTCACGAAGCGATCCGGCAAGAACATGGTGTCCACCGGGCAATAAAACTGCGCGACCGAGCGAGAGGAGATGTCTCCCTTCGCGTCCATCGTGTTGAAGATGTGCTCGGCGTGCTTGCGGTTCTCCGGCGAGTGCGTGGAGTGAAAGATGTCGTAGCCGATGGCGAAGTCGTCGAACACCTCGACGTGCTCTTGATACGCGCGCTCAATGAGCGCCTCGGGCGAGATCCCCTCTCGCATCGCGCGCAGCTGAATCGGCGTGCCGTGCGTGTCGTCCGCCCACATGAAGATGACGTCGTCGCCGGCGAGCTTGCGCGCGCGCACGTAGACGTCCGTTTGAACGAACTCAAGCATATGCCCGAGGTGAATCGAGCCGTTGGCGTAGGGGAGAGCCGCGGTGACGAGGACGCGAGGAGCCATGCGCGGTCGTTCTAACACGGGCGCGCCGAGGTCGCGACCGTGGGCACCCAAGCCGCGCTAGCCTCAGGGCCACGCCCAAACGTCGGCCGGCTCACGGAGCGTCTCCTGCCCCGCCGCTCGCCCGCAGCCGCACGCTGCCCTTGATGCCGTGGGTCGGGCGCAGCGTCACCGATGGCGTCAACCCGATGGGGTGGTCCCCGTCGATCTCGAGGGTAAATCGAGACAGCAGCACCGCGAGGAGGATCTTCGCCTCCATCTTCGCGAACGCATCGCCGATGCACTGCCGCGGACCCCCCGAGAACGGGAAATAGGCGTATCGCGGGCGTGATTTGACGGCCTCCGCTGAAAATCGCTCGGGATCGAAGCGCTCTGGATCCGGAAAGAAAACCGGGTTGCGGTGGCTCACGAACGGAGAGAAAAACACATACGACCCCTTGTTGATCGGGAAGCCCGAGAGCTCGTCGTCTGCTTCCACGGAGCGCGCCACGAGCCAGGCCGGCGGATACAGCCGCATCCCCTCGTCGAGCACCTGGCCCAAGTAGGTTAACGAACCGAGGTCATCGAGGCCCGGGGTGCGCCCCTCGAGCACCGCGTCCAGCTCCTCATGCACCTTGGCGAGCGCCTCCGGGTGCCGCCCGAGCAGCAGCAAGGTCCACGCCAGCGCGTTGGCGGTGGTCTCGTGTCCCGCCAGAAACATCGTCATGACCTCATCGCGAAGCTGGAGGTCCGTCATCCCCTCTCCGGTCTCCTCATCTCGCGCTTCGAGCAGGAGCGACAGCAGATCGTGGGGGTCCTCTGCCCCCTGACGTCGCCGTTCGATGACGCCGTACACCACGGCGTCGAGTCGCTCCATGGCCGCGCGGGCCCGCCGGGCGCGAGGTGTCGGCAGGATCTCGTCCACCGGAAACACGCTGGTCACGGTGTGCTGGAAAAACGAGAGCAGCTCGCCGACATCCTCCCCCACCTGCTGGGCCTGGTCCCCCACGTCAATGGAGAGCACCGTGCTCGCGACAACCCAGAGGGTGTAGCGCATCATGTCGGTGGCAAAATCGAGCGACTCCCCACGGACCGCGTGGGCCTCCCACTCGTTGGACAGCGTGTGCGCGAGGGTGCCCATGACCGACGCGAATCCAGCGATGCGCTGGCGATGAAACGCGGGCTGGGAGATGCGTCGCTGCCGCCGCCAAAACTCCCCCTCGGAGGTCACGAGCCCTTGCCCCATGAAGATGCGCATCTTGTCGTAGCCGCGGGTGCGCTTGCCATAGCTTCGATGGCCGTCGACGAGCACGCGCTTGATGTCCGCGGGATCCCGGATCAAGTAGGCCTGCTTGGGCCCCATGCGGAAGGAGACGATGTCCCCGTGCTCGCGCGCGAGCGCGAGGAAGACGCCCACGGGATCCCGGCTAAACCGCGGCAACAGCCCCAGCGGATGCCAGGTTCGAACGTGCGGCGGCCCAACCTCGGGCCCCCGATCCAAGAGACGTTGCAGCGATTTCAGGATGGAAATGGACTCCTCGCGCGCCATCATCGGCGCCTTCTCTCCTGTTTTCCATCTCGCCCGACGCAATTACGCGCACACGACGCGGACGGACCTTCGCGAGGGCGCGGGGCGCTCCCGCCCGGGCCCCGGCGACACCACGGCGCGACACCCCGCGTCACAGCGACGGCGGAGGACCCGATGGGCCCGACGGGCTAGCCACCGCTGGTGGCGATGAAGAAGACGGTGAAGAACGCGAGGGCGACCAACACGACCGCGCCAATGATCACCGAGTCGGGCTTGAGTTCTTGCGTGTCTCTGTAGTCAGTCACGACGGGACTATACCCGCTGATGGCGGCGGAATCGACCCCGATCCTTGCCGCGCTCCGGACGGCGGCGCCACGGCCCATCGGCCGCGTTGAACCTCGGGGCTCCCTAGGAGGCCGCGCCCAAGGCCGCCTCGACCTCACCGATCAGGGCCCGCTCCCGCTCGTCGAAGTGATCGTCGGCCTGCGCGGCGTCATGCAGCACCTTCAGCAGGTCCGCACCTGCGTCCGCCGTCAACTGCGCCGCGAGCTCCGCGATAGGCTTGGTCATGTCGAGCCCCTCAAGGATCTCGTCTCGCGCCGCGTCGTCAAATTCGAAACGGTCCATCTGAGCCTCCAAAAAGGCGTGCTCCGCGTCGGAGACCTCTTCGTCTACCAGCACGAGATGGGCGATGATTTGGCAGTAGAGCTTTTGCTGTTCGCGTTCCATGATCACCTCGACGATACCACGGTCGCGCGCCCGCTCTCCGCGCGCAGCCGGTCACCCACCTGGTGCCACTGCGCGCTGCTCACTGTGCACCACGAACACGCCGTCTGCGCGCGGCCGTTGACACCGCGGGAGAAACCGCGCATCCTCCCAATATGACTGACAGTCAGTCAGACGTTCGGAACCCGGCCGCCAAGGCGCGACGCCGCCAGCTCATTGAGGTGGCGCGGCGCCGCTTTTTGGAGGACGGCTACGCCCAAACCAGCGTCTCCGCCATCGTCAAAGAGGCCGGAGTCGCCCAGGGCACGTTCTATTTGTACTTCCCGAGCAAAGAGGCGGTGCTCGTCACGCTCCGCGGCGAGGTCCTCAAAGATTACCTCGGCGCGCTCACCAAGGGCGCCTCGGGCGCTGGCCCCGCCGACGAACGTCTCGTGAAGGGGCTCGCGGAGATCTACCGCGCCGTGCGTCGGCATCGGGCCTTGGTCACCGTATTTCGTCAGGCCACCTCGGGCGACGAGATGGAGAAAATCTGGCTCGAAGGACGAGAAGCCCTGGCGGCACCGCTCGCGGCGCTGGTGCAAGAGGGGGCGCGGTCGGGCTGCTTCGACGTGGTCGACCATCGACTGGCCGCGCACTTCATCTTGGCCATGTTCGCCGACATCCTCTACGAGGCCATCGTCTTCCGCAAACCCGCCACCGGGAAGAAGACCTTGGCCTTCGGCTCCCAATTCATGCTCCGGGCGCTCGGTGTGGACGCGCAACGCAGCGCACAGCTGCTCCAAGAAGGGAACAAAACACAATGAGCGCACAGACAACCACTCGTTATCGATCGGTGTTTCGCGCCGACCTCTTCGCCGGAACAACCGCCCTCGTCACCGGTGGCGGCAGCGGGATCGGGCGCTGCGTCGCCCACGAGCTGTCTTCTCTAGGCGCCACCGTCATCATCACCGGCCGCAAAATCGAAAAGCTCGAGCGTGTCGCGGGCGAGATCGCAGAGGACGGCGGCGCGGTCCACTACGCGGCCTTTGACATCCGCGATGAAGAGGCCGTGGAGGGCGAGATCGCGGCGCTCGTGGACGCGCACGGCCCGATCAAGCTGCTCGTCAACAACGCGGGGGGCCAGTTCCCGGCGCCCGCGGAGGTCATCAACAAGAAGGGCTTCGAGACGGTGGTCCGCACCAACCTCACGGGTGGGTTTTTGATGTCCAAGGCCTGCTTCCTCAAGGGCATGAACAAACACGGCGGGGCCATCGTGAACATCATCGCCGACATGTGGAACGGCATGCCCGGGATGGCGCACTCGGGCGCGGCCCGAGCCGGGATGCTCAACCTGACCAAAACCCTCGCCTACGAGTGGGCGGGGCGCGGGGTCCGCGTCAACGCCGTCGCCCCTGGGTGGGTCGCGAGCAGCGGGCTCGACACCTACAAGGGGCCGGCCAAGGCCATGATCCCCCAGCTCGCGGCGGCGGTGCCCCTGAAGCGCTTGGCCACCGAGGCCGAAATTAGCGGTGCGGTGTGTTTTTTGTTGTCGGAAGCGGCCGCGTTCATCACCGGCGAGTGCATCAAAGTAGACGGCGCGGCCTCGCTCGCCTCCCACGTCTGGCCCGTCCCCGAGCACGACAACGCGCCGCCCTTCGAGGGCTTTCATCGCGCCGTCACCCCCAAAATTCTGTCCAAGGAGTAACCGTTGCCCGTCCTCGAATCGCACCTCGACACCTCCTCGGAGACCTTTCAACGCCAACGCGCCGAGATGCTCGCGTTGGTCGCCGAGGTCCGTGACATCGAAGGCAGAGTCCGCGCCAACTCCGACAAGGCCAAGAAAAAGTTCGACAAGCGCGGCCAGCTCATGCCCCGAGAGCGGGTGGCCCGCCTCCTCGACCCCGGGAGCCCCTTCCTCGAGTTCTCCACCCTGGCCGGCTACAACATGCACGACGACAACGGCAAAAAAGATGTGGCCGGCGGTGGCAACATCATCGGCGTCGGGTACATCTCCGGGATCCGCTGCCTCATCACCGCCAACGACAGCGCGATCAAAGGGGGCTCCATCACTCCCATGGGGCTGAAAAAGAGCCTCCGCGCCCAAGAGATCGCCCTCCAAAATCGCCTCCCCGTGGTCAGCCTCGTGGAGAGCGGCGGCGCGAACCTCCTCTACCAAAGCGAGCTGTTCGTGGACGGTGGCCGGGTGTTCGCCAATATGGCCCGCCTGTCCGCGGCGGGCATCCCCCAGGTCACAGTCGTCCACGGTTCATCCACGGCCGGCGGGGCCTATCTGCCGGGGCTCTCGGACTATGTGATCGCCGTGAAAGATCGGGCCAAGATTTTTTTGGCGGGCCCCCCCCTCGTGAAGGCGGCCCTCGGTGAAGACGCCACCGACGAAGAGCTCGGGGGCGCGGCGATGCACGGGAGCGTCTCGGGCACCGTGGACTACCTGGCGGACAGTGACGACCACGCCCTCAGCGTCGCCCGCGACGTGGTCGCGCGGCTCGGTCGCGGAGACACCTTTCGCGCCCCCACCGAGACCGCCTCGGGCGCGCCTCCCCGCTATGACAGCGACGAGCTTTGTGGCCTCGTCCCGGTGGACGCGCGGCAGCCTTACGACGTCCACGACGTCATCGCGCGCCTCGTCGACGACTCCGACTTCCTCCCGTTCAAGCAGCGCTTTGGAGAGGAGACCGTGTGCGGGCACGCCAGCGTCGACGGGGTCGCCGTGGGAATCCTCGGGAACAACGGCCCGATCATGCCCGAGGGCTCCGTGAAGGCGGCCCAGTTCATCCAGCTGTGCTGCCAAAGCGACACCCCGCTGGTCTACTTGATGAACACCACCGGCTACATGGTGGGCAAGGAGGCCGAGCAACGGGGCGCGATCAAGCACGGCTCCAAGATGATCCAAGCGGTCTCCAACGCCACCGTCCCGCAGTTCACCTTCATCCTGGGAGGCGGCTACGGGGCCGGCAACTACGGCATGTGTGGACGCGCCTACGACCCCCGCTTCATCTTCGCCTGGCCCAACAGCAAGGTCGCCGTCATGGGCGGCGCCCAGGCGGCCAAGGTCATGGAGATCATCACCAAGGCCAAGTTCACACGGATGGGCATGCCCCTCGACGAAGACGCCTTGGCGGCCATGAGCGGCGAGGTCCGCAAGAAACTCGACGCGGAGGCCACCGCCTTGTTCGCCACGGCGCGGATCTGGGACGACGGCGTGATCGACCCTCGGGACACCCGCGCGGTGCTCTCCACCTGCCTCCACATGACCCGCGAGGCCCACGCGCGAACCCTTCACCCCAACACCTTCGGCGTCGCCCGAGGCTAACCCTTTTTGACTGGAGCCAAAACCATGAGCATGTGGACTGAAGAACACGACATGATCCGAAAAACCGTTCGCGAATTCGTGAACAAGGAGATCAACCCCTACGTCGACGAGTGGGAGGCGGAGGGGATCTTCCCCGCGCACGAGCTCTTCAAAAAAGCTGGCGACCTCGGGCTGTTTGGTTTGTCTCGCCCCGAGAAATTTGGCGGCTCTGGTCTCGACTATAGCTACTCGGTCGCCGCGGCTGAGGAGCTCGGGCGCTGCCACTGCGGCGGCGTCCCCATGGCCATCGGCGTGCAGTCCGACATGTGCACCCCCGCCCTCTCCGTCTTCGGCTCCGACGAGCTCCGCGAGGAGTTTTTGGCCCCGTCCATCGCGGGCGACGTGGTCGGATGTCTCGGCGTCAGCGAGGCCGGCGCGGGCTCGGATGTCGCGAGCCTCAAGACCCACGCGCGCTCCGACGGCGACGACTACATCATCAACGGGAGCAAGCTCTGGATCACCAACGGCATGCAGGCCGACTGGATGTGCGCGCTCGTCAACACGAGCGAGGGGGCGCCCCACAAGAACAAGTCCATCATCATCATCCCCATGGACACCAAAGGGGTGAAGCGAGCGCGCAAGCTGGACAAGCTCGGCATGCGCAGCTCGGACACCGCCGAGATCTACTTTGACGACGTCCGGGTCCCGAAACGCAACCGCATCGGGGAAGAGGGTGCGGGGTTTTTCTACCAGATGCTTCAGTTCCAAGAGGAGCGGCTCTGGGGCGCGGCCAACATGATCATGGGACTCGAGGGGGCGGTGCAAGACACCATCGAGTACACCAGCAACCGCAAGGCGTTCGGCAAGTCGATCTTGGACAACCAAGTGGTCCACTACCGACTCGCAGAACTCTCCTCTGAGGTCGAGAGCCTGCGCGCCCTGGTCTATCGAGCCACCGAACTGTACGTGAGCGGAAAAGATGTGACCCGCCTCGCCTCCATGGCCAAACTCAAGGCGGGCCGACTCGGTCGCGAGGTGTCCGACTCGTGTCTGCAGTTTTGGGGCGGGATGGGCTTCATGTGGGAGACTCGAATCGCCCGCCTATATCGCGACGCGCGCCTCGTCTCCATCGGCGGCGGCGCGGACGAGATCATGCTCAGCATCATCTGCAAACTCGACGGCACGCTCCCCAAGAAGAAGAAAGCATGAGCCCCCTCGCACTCCCACCCACGGACACCCTTGAGCTCGTCCACGCGGACGGGGTGGTCCACGTCACCCTCGCGCGCCCCCAGGCGCGAAACGCCATGAGCGCGGCCATGGTGCGCGAGCTCGTGAGCGTCTTCGAGGCTGTCCGCGAGCGGAGGGATGTGCGCGTGATCGTGCTCCGCGGATCCGGCGGCCACTTTTGCGCGGGTGGCGACATCAAAGACATGAGCGCGGCGAGGAGCGCCACGATCGCGCCGGGCGATCCAGACCCCATCGCGGTCATGAACCGTCAGTTTGGGGCCGCCTTGTCGGTCTTCAACGCGGCCCCGCAAGCGGTGATCGCCGTGTGTGAGGGGGCGGTCATGGGCGGGGGCTTCGGCCTCGCGTGCGTGGCGGACGTCACCATCGCGGTCGAGGGCGCGAAGTTCCGGCTGCCAGAGACCAGCTTGGGCGTCACGCCCGCCCAGATCGCGCCCTTCATCGTGCAGCGGGTGGGCATCACGCACGCGCGCCGTCTGGCCGTGACCGGCGCGCGGCTCGGGGCGCGAGACGCCGTCGCCCTCGGCATCGCCCATCGCTACGCCGAGGACACCGGGGAGGCCGAGCGCCTCCTCGCCCACGTGATCGACGAGGTCCGCAGGTGTGAACCACACGCCGTCGCCCTCACCAAGCAGCTGATGTTGAAGGTCGCCGCGGTCGAACTTGAGGAGGTGCTCGATGAAGCGGCGCGCGACTTCGCAGACGCGGCCCGCAGCGACGCCGCCGTGGAGGGAATGACGGCCTTCATGCAGCGGCGCCCGCCCGCGTGGGCCCCCGCGACAAAGGAGCCCGCATGAGCGCGCGCCCCTTCCATCGCCTGCTCATCGCCAACCGCGGCGAGATCGCCGCGCGGATCGTCCGCAGCGCGCGCGAGCTCGGCGTCCACACCATCGCCGTCTTCAGCGACGCGGACGCCGGCGCCCCCTACGTCGCCATGGCCGACGAGGCCGCCCGCCTCGGCCCCGCCACGCCGAGCGCGTCGTATCTCAACATCCCCCGCATCCTTGAGGTCGCCAGCGAGCGCGGCGCAGAGGCGATCCATCCGGGCTACGGGTTCTTGTCGGAGAACCCAGACTTCGCCGCCGCCGTTGAAGCGGCGGGGCTCGTGTTCGTCGGTCCCTCGTCGGCGTCCATCGCTCTCATGGGCGACAAGGCCGCCGCGAAGTCGCGGATGCAAAAGGCGGGGGTCCCCTGCGTGCCGGGCTACGACGGTGAGACCCAAGATGACGCGACCTTGAGGCGCGCCGCGGACGACCTCGGCTACCCCCTGCTGATCAAAGCGACCGCCGGCGGCGGCGGCAGGGGCATGCGATCCGTCGAGGGTTCCGAGGCCTTCTCCGAGGCGTTGAGCGCCGCGCGCCGCGAGGCCGCCCACGCCTTCGGCGACGACGGCGTGCTCCTCGAACGCCTCGTCACCCACGCCCGCCACGTGGAGATTCAGATCTTCGCGGACAGTCATGGCGACGTGATCCATCTCGGAGAGCGCGACTGCTCGACCCAGCGGCGTCACCAGAAGGTGCTCGAAGAGTGCCCCTCCCCCGCGGTGGATGCCTCCCTGCGCGCGGCGATGGGCCAGGCGGCCATCGCCGCCGCCCAAGCGGTGGACTACGTCGGCGCAGGGACGGTGGAGTTCCTCCTCGACGACGAGGGCGCGTTTTATTTCCTCGAGATGAACACGAGACTCCAAGTGGAGCACCCTGTCACGGAGATGGTGACCGGGCTCGACCTCGTTCGGATGCAGCTTGAGGTCGCGGGTGGCGCGCCGCTGCCGGTGCGAGACAGCCTCACCGAACCCTGCGGTCACGCCATCGAGGCGCGGGTATATCTCGAAGATCCGTACGCGGGGTTCATGCCTGACGCGGGGCTCATCGGCGCGTTCGTCCCCCCCGCGGGTGCGGGCGTGCGATGCGACGTCGGCGTCCAAGCGGGCCAGGTGGCCTCCGGCGATTACGACCCCATGGTGGCGAAGATCATCGCCCACGGACCCAACCGAGAGGTGGCGCGGCGGCGGCTGTCCGCGGCGCTCCAAGAGACGACGCTCCTTGGCCCGACCAGCAACCGTCACTGGCTGGTGCAGGTCCTCGAGCACCCCGCCTTCGTCGCCGGCGAGGTGCGCACGGACTTCCTCGATTCACCGGCGGCCGCCGCGTTGTTCGAGCCCCCCCTCCTCCCTTCCCGTGAGCTCGCGGTCGCGGCCGCGCTCCGGGTCGGCGCGCGCTTCGGATCCCAAACTGGTTGGCGCAACGCGCACCCCTTCGTCCAGACCCTGCGACTTTGCGTGGACGATGCCACCCATGAGGTTATCTTGTCCCGCGGAGAACAGCCCCACGCATTGGCCGTGCGCGTCGGCGACGCCGTCCACCTGGTGGCGATTCGAGACGAGCGGACACCGCGGCCCCAGCTCCTCCTCGACGGATCCCCGGTCGCCCTCGCCGTCTCCTGGGATCGCGAGGATGTCGTCTTTTGCGTCGGCGGGCGCGAGCGCCGGTGTACGCCGTGGTCTCCGTCCTCCTCCGGGAACGCGGGCGACGCGGACGGCACCGTCCACGCGCCGACCACGGGCACCGTCCTGCGGGTGGAGGTCACCACGGGGGACACTGTCGCCGCGGGTCAACCCCTCCTGATCGTCGAAGCCATGAAGCTAGAAACCTCCATCGTCGCCCCCGTGAACGGGGTCGTCGAAGAAGTCCTCGCCAGCCCGAGTCATCAAGTCAAGAAGGGGGCGTTGCTCGTCCGCATCGCGCCCACCCCCGTCGAACCTCCCGCGTAGCGTGAGTCTACGTCCAGAAAGCGCCCCCCATGTCCAACAAAGCCGTCGTCACATGTGCACTCACGGGTGTGCTCACCAACCCTCAGCAACACCCGGTCCCCGTCACCGTCGAACAGATGGCCGCGGCTGCCAAGGAAGCCTTCGACGCGGGCGCGTCGATCATGCACGTCCACTTCCGCGATCAGCGCCCCAACCTCGGCCACCTCCCGTCCTGGGATCCGGACGTCGCAGGTCCGATCATCGAGGCGATTCGCGCGGCCTGCCCCGGCGTGATCATCAATATGAGCACCGGCGTCATGGGCCCTGACATCTCGGGTCCGAGCGCGTGCATGGAGCGCGTCAAACCTGAGATCGCGGCGTGCAACGCCGGGACGCTCAACTATCTCCGGGTGCGATCCAACGGACAGTGGGCGTGGCCGCCGATGATCTTCGACAACCCGGTGGAGAAGGTCCAACAATTTCTCGACGTGATGGCGAAGACCGGCGCGAAGCCAGAATTTGAGTGCTTTGACGTCGGGATCGTGCGCTCCGTCGGGATGTATGCGAAGGCCGGCATGACCGACGGTGACCACGCCGAGTACAACTTCGTCATGGGGGTGGAGTCGGGGATGCCCGCGGATCCCGACCTGCTCCCTATCTTGCACAAGCTCAAGCCGAGCGCCGCTCCATGGCAGGTCACCGCCATCGGACGCGCGGAGATCTGGCCGCTCCATCGACGCACAGCGGAGCTTGGGGGACACCTGCGCACGGGGGTCGAAGATACGTTTTACCTGCCCGACGGGAGCCGCTGCCGAGGCAACGGGGACCTCGTCGAGATGCTCGTGCGCTACGCACAAGAGGCGGGGCGAAGCGTCGCGAGCCCCGCAGAGGCCCGCGAGCTGCTGCTCAACACCGCGTGAGGGGGAACGTCTCCGCCGCCCGAGCGGCCCCGTGTCTACAAACTCGGGATCCGCACCGTGGCCGCGTCCCACCCGAAGGTCGCGAGATTCGTCTTCCCGCCGGCGTCGAAGACGACCCCCTCGTCCTCGAGCAAACGCTGCTGATCGCAGCCTCGGAGCGTGTCACCACGCACGCTAATTCGACCGCGTCCGTTGATGATCCGGTGCCATGGGACCGTCGCCAGGTCCTCCCGGTGCCTCAACGCCGACAGCGCGAACCCGACCTGTCTCGCTGCGCGAGGCGAGCCCAGCAACGTCGCCACCTGTCCATAAGTGGCCACCCGGCCCGCTGGAACCTGCCGCACGACGTCGTAGACGCGCGCATAAAATCCTGGGCCCGCGACCCGCGCCTGGTTGCTTGTGCCCCCCATTCAAGGAGGATGATGCCACCGCCCGCGCGCCTTGACGAGCACGCAGAATCGGCGCACGCTTGACGGTCTACGGTGGATACCAATGATCTCATTACACCCTCCGGCTACCGTGAACTTCAGCGGGAGCTCGAGTCTTTGTGGAAGCAAGAGCGACCTCGCGTGACGCGTGAGGTCGCAGAGGCGGCCGCGCTGGGTGATCGCTCGGAGAACGCGGAGTACATCTACGGCAAGCGCCGCCTGCGTGAGATCGACAAGCGGCTCGAGTTCTTGTCCAAGCGTCTCGACAACGTGAAGGTGCTCGACCCTTCCACCGTCCAAGACCAGGAGCGCGTCGGATTCGGCGCATGGGTCAACATCGAGGATGAGGAGGGTGCGTCCCGCCGGTATCAGATTGTGGGGACCGACGAGTTTGACGCGGACGCCGGGAAGATCAGCGTGCGCTCTCCCATCGCCCGCGCCCTGCTCGGAAAGCGCGTGGATGATGAGACCCTCGTCCAGCGACCGTCGGGGGAGATCGCCTACGTCATCACCGGGATCGAATTTCCTCCCGCGGCCGACACAACCTGAGCTTCCACCCGACCGTTCCTGACGGTCACGTGGCATACTCGCGCATGGTCGTCATTCGGGTCTCTCACGACATCCCATGCTCTGAGGAGCGGTTTTGGTCGCTGTACGCGGATCCTGACTTCCAATCGCGGATGCTCGAAGAGGGGCTCGGGTATCGCCGGCCCGAGTTCCACGCAGTCGAGGATGATGGGCCGGTACGCACGTGGAGCGCGGTGGTCACACCGTCCCTCGATCTGCCCCCCGCGGTCGCCAAGCTGCTCGGAGGCAGCATGGCGTACACCGAGACCGCGCGGATCGACCGCGGCGCCGCGACGATGACGCTCCGACATGTCACCCGCGCGCTCGGGGAGAAGTTGTCGCTGACCGGGGAAATACGCACCACCGCGCAGGGGGACGGCGCGCTCACCCGCCACTGCGTCTTTGAGGTGGAGGCGAAGGTGTTTGGGATCGGTCGACTCGTCGAACGCACCGTGGAAGACAGCATCCGTCAGAGCCTCGACGCGACCGCAGATTTCCTCAGAAACCATCCCGACGGTCTCAAGGCGTAGACCACCGGCGCGCCGATTCAAAAGTTGATGTTGTTGCCAATGCGCACGTCGACGTCCCGCGGGATCTCAGCTCGGTCGTCATTGTAGAGGGCGTGGTAGGCCGCGCGAACCTCGAGGACCCGCTTGGTGTACCGGTACGTCTCGCGGAAAGGAATCTCCTCCACGAAGTCATCAAGCTCGAGCCCCTCGATCCCATCTCTCGCACGCAACCAGCGGCTGACGTTGCTGGGTCCGGCGTTGTAGCTGGCGTACGCGAACGCCTCTTGGCCGTGAAACTTCTTCATGAGCTCCGAGATATATAAGCCCGCGAGGTGCACGTTGTGCTCAATGTCGAACAGGTCATCGTGATCCACGTGTCCCGAGAATCCGTGCTCAAGCTCCAGCAGCCTGCGCTCCGTCACCGGCATGATCTGGATGGCACCGCGCGCGCCCACGTAGGAGACCACGAATCGACGAAATCGCGACTCTGTGTACATCAGCGACCACAGATGCGAGGGATCGATGGAGAAGTTGTTGGCCTCACGTTCCACGGTTTGGCGGAACGCGCGCGGGTGCCACCGCGCCGCGCGTGAGCCCGCAGCGGAGCTCGTGAACTTGATCCAACGATAGGGTTCGTCGATCCCCTTGGCCGCCTCACGCATCTGCTGCCACAGCTGAGGGCGACGCTCGTTGTCGCGGACCAGCGCGCGCCCGTCTCGCGACAACGACGGAGCCCAGCGCTTCCAATCTCCCTCCCAGCCGGAGCCCACGGTATAGGCGTCGGTGCGTGCCTTACGGACCGAACCACCGCTCAAGCGAGTCTTCGTGTTGAGCATGCCATCGGCGGCGATGCGAAACTCGCGTCGCGCCTCTTCGACGAAACCCGCGCGATACAGTTGGTGGGTGCGCGCCAAGGATGGCACCGCCTCCCCATACGCGTCATCGAGGCCGGCGAGTTGAGCGAGCAGCTCCTCGAACGGGATGTGGCGCTGTTCATCTTCTAGCGGCGTGAGCGGAGGCAGCGGAGGGGGCGCCTCGCCGTGCCGTTCCAGCAGGCTCCGCGCCTGCAGCCCGTAGTACTTGAAGGGCGCCTCGGTCGCGAGGGTTCGCAAGATCCGCGCCCCTGCTTCGCTCCCCTCCCGGGTGTCGAGTCGCAAGGACATCTTGCCCCGGTAGTACCTCGCCATCGACGCGCGATCTGTGTCGCGCTTCTCGATCGCCTCGAACCCCTCGAGCGCGGCTTGAAAGTCTCCGCGACGGTAGGCGATCCACGTGCGGATGAAGCGTCGGTCCGCCACGTGCCCCCTCGAACGCTTCTCGTACTTGGTGAGCAGCGCGCGCGCGCGCTCGTACTGGGCGCCTCGCATGGCGAGGTTGAGCGCGGTCCACAGCGCGGCCGTTCGGTTGTGCCGGTTGCGATCCCGGTCGTTGGCGACCGCCTCCCACAGCGCGATCGCCTGCTCGTAGCGACCCGCGCGCTCAAGACAGCGAGACAAATCGCTGCGGCGGTCCGGGGTCGCGCTCTTGTCGAACAGCGCCTGACGGTCCTCGACACATTGGTCGTACGCGTGGGCTCGGTACGCGATGTCCGCCCTCAGGTCGAGCGCGCCGCTATGCAGATTCCGCGGCAACGTGGGATCCTCCAACAGCTCATCCACCAGCCTTCGCGCCATGGTCAGGCTGCGATGCCCAAAGGCCGCCTTCGCTTGGGCGAGGCGCTCGCGGTGACTCCACGGCTCCAAGCTAGCGGCGCCCTCGCGCGCTGCGAAGGAGGTCATATCCAGCCATGCCATCCGACTCTCGGGCAAGCCCGAGGCCTGGATCGTGACCCGCCGAAGGAGCTCACGAGCGTCCTTGGTGCGGCCCCAGCGGTCCAGCGCGCGCGCGCGCTGGAGATCCCACCACCAGCGATCGGCGTGATCGGGGTAGTCCGCAGCGATCTCCTCAAGCGCGCGGACCGAGCGCAGCGACGCTTTTTTTCTCGCGCGTGGGGTCCGCCCCTCGTTGCCCGCGAGCGCCGTGGCCCGCAAGACGATCATCGGTTTTCGATACCGGTTGGTGTCGAGTCGCAGCCCCTTGCGGAGCGCGCTCGCTGCTCGCTCATAGATCGCGTCGCGGACCTCTGACTCGCGCGTCACCTCAGCCAACGCCATCCGCGCGCGCGCGAGCTCGTAGGTGAGCACGTCGAGGGGCAGGTGCTTGTGCACGCCGCGAACCCCCTCCAACGATTCGAGCACGGCCACCGCGTCCGGCAAACGCCGCGCACGAAGCAAGGCTCGACCGGCGATCATCCGCGCCACAATTTCGTCCTCAAATGCGGAGTCATCCCGCTCCGGCATCGGCGTCACCGTCGGGAGCTGCGCGACCAGGGGGAGACGCGCGAGGGCGGCGTCAACATCGCCCGCGGCGAGACGTTGCGCCGCGCCGGCTCGGCCTTCGAGCGGAGTCTCTTCGGGCGGCATCCATGGCGTGCTCTCGCTCAAGGACTCCGGCGAACTCCACGGCCTGCGTGGTGTCGTATCTTTACCTACATGCGACTCAGTCTCGCCCGCCTCCGCCTCCGCTTCGCCCAGCACCACAGACGTCGCGCCCAGGATTCCAGGGCCAAGAGCCCCGACCGCCACCAACACAGAGGTCAGGGCGAAGATTCCGCTCAAACGCCGCACTGCACTTAAGGGCTAGCATAGGGTCGCCCACCCCCCCACTTTCCGGCGAAATTCGAGGGGCGACGTCAACGGCGCACCGAGGCCCAAGTTCGCGGAGATTTCGCCAACGGCGAACCACTCATCGATCTAAAGTTCCGCTCGTGACTCTAAAAAAATCACCGCATGACATCGTCGCGACGGTCCTCGGTTCTGGAACCATGGGCGCGCAGATCGCCGCGCATCTCGCAAACGCCGGGTGCCGCGTGCATCTGCTCGACATCCTCCCCCGAGAGCTCCCGAGCGAGGCCTCCCCCGCGCAACGGAGCGCCATCGCCGTCGGCGCCGTGAAACAGCTCAAGAAGGCGAAGCCTCCGGCGCTCATGGGCGCCGAGGCGATCCACCGCATCGTGCCCGGGAACCTCGACGATGATCTTGACGCCGCCGTCGCTGCCAGCGATCTGGTCCTTGAGGCGGTCGTGGAGCGACTCGACATCAAGCAGGCCCTCTTCAAGCGCGTGGCCGCGGCGGCGCCTGCCGACGCGATCCTGGCGACGAACACATCGGGCATCCCCATCCACGCCATCGCGGACGCGCTGCCAAGCGACGCCAAGCGACGCGTGGTGGGGCTCCACTTCTTTAACCCTCCGCGCTGGATGCATCTGCTCGAGGTCATCCCCTCCGCGGACACCGCCGACGCCGTGGTGGCCGACGCTGCAGACTTTTGTGATCGCGTGCTCGGCAAGGGAATCGTCCACTGCCGGGACACCCCGAACTTCATCGGTAATCGCGTGGGGATCGGCGAGATGCTGCTCACTTTTAAGGCCACCCGCGAGCTGGGGATGAGCGTCGAAGAGGTCGATGTGCTCAACGGCCCGCTCATGGGGCGGCCGAAGACCGGCAGCTATCGCCTCGGCGACATGGTCGGCCTCGACATCGTGGGTCATGTCGTCAAGAACCTCCAAGACACGCTGAGTGGAGAGGAGGGCGCCGAGAACTACGATCCGCTCTACGACATCATGACGGTGCCGCCTGTCCTGGAGAAAATGTACGCGCGCAACATGCTCGGCGACAAGACGCGCGGAGGTTTTTACAAGAAGACCAAGGGTGACGACGGCAAGCGACTCCTCCTCGCGCTCGACCTTGAGACCCTTGAGTACCGCCCCAAAGCGGACAAGCCCCGCTTCGACGACCTCAAGTCTGTCGTGCGACTACCTCAGCTCTCCCGCAAGATCCACGGGGCCATGCGGGCCGAAGGGCGCGCGGGCGCGTTCTTGCGTGCGGTGTATCTCCCGCTGTTCAACTACGCCGCGACCCTCGTGGGGAGTATCTGCGAGACGCCAAAAGAGATCGACGACGCGATGTGCTGGGGCTACGGGTGGACCCTCGGGCCGTTCCAGCTTATGGACGCCGCGGGCAACGGGTGGGTCGTGGAGGCCATGAAGACGGCGGGTCTCACCCCGGCGCCCGCGCTGCTCAGCCTCGTCGAGGCGCGGGGCGACGAGGCGACGTGGTACGGCGCCGACGACGCCGCCGCGCCGACGGTGTGGGTGCCCGGCGACGGCGCGCGCGCCATCGAGTCCCCCGAGGGCATGATCGATCTCGAGCGCGTGAAGGCGGCGGGACCGGCGATTGAGACCAATTCGAGCGCGGCCCTGCTCGACCTCGGGGATGGCGTCGCGTGCCTCGAATTTCGCTCCAAGGCCAACTTCCTCGACGAAGGCGTCATCACCATGATGTCAAAAGCGCCCGACATCCTCGTCGAGCGCGGCTTCCGCGGGCTGGTGATCGGCAATCAAGAGGAGCACTTTTGTCGCGGCGCCAACTTGATGCAGATCCTGGGATGGATCATGCAAAAAGACTGGGACGGACTCGACGCCGGGGTGAAGGCCCTGCAAGACACGCTCATGGATCTTCGTCACGGCCCCCTCCCCGTCGTCGCGGCCCCTTTCGGCCAGACGCTCGGTGGCGGGGTCGAGGTGTCGCTGCACGCCGCGGAAATTCAAGCCGGGGCCGACCTGTTCATGGGGCTCGTCGAGGGCGCCGTGGGAGTGCTCCCAGCCGGTGGAGGACTCAAGGAGATTGTCCGGCGCGCGAGCGCGTGGGCGAAGCAGGTCCCCGAGGCCGATCCCTACCACTGGGTGCGGCGAGGCTTTGAAGCCGCCGCGACCGCGAAGGTGTCCATGAGCGCGCACGAGGCGCGTGAGATGGGCTTCCTGTCGCACACGGATGGCGTCACGTTCCACAAGCGTCGCGTGATCGCGGACGCGAAGCGGCGGTGCATCGGGCTCGCCGAGCGTGGCTGGAGCCCGCCGGATCGCGACGAGGGCATCGACGTGATCGGCGCCGCGGGCGGCGCCAACCTGAAACTCGGCGTTCAGCTGTTTGAGTGGGGCGGCTACGCAAGCGAGCACGATCACCTCATCGGGAGCAAGATCGTCCATGTGCTCTCTGGTGGCATGGGCGCCGCCCGACAGGTGACCGCGCAAGACCTCCTCGATCTTGAGCGCGAGGCGTTTGTGTCCTTGTGCGGCGAAGAGAAAACACAGGCCCGTATCCAGTTCATGCTTGAGAAGCGCAAGCCCCTCCGCAACTAAGAAGAGAGCACAGCGAAAATGTCGAATATCAAATCAGCAGTTGTTGTCGCGGCCCGCCGCTCCGCCGTGGGGAAGGCGCCCCGAGGCGCCCTCAAAGACGTACGCCCCGACGAGCTCGGCGCCCAGATCCTGCGCGCCACCCTCGAGACGCTCCCGAACCTCGATCCCGCGCTCATCGATGATCTCATGGTCGGTTGCGCGATGCCCGAGGCCGAGCAAGGCCTTAATGTCGCGAGGATGATCGGGCTCGACGCGGGCCTCCCCCACGAGTCCTCCGCCATCACAGTGAATCGATTCTGCTCGTCGGGTCTGCAGACCATCGCCACCGCCTGCGAGCGAATCATGGTGGGCGCCATCGACTGCGCCGTCGCTGGCGGCGTCGAATCCATGAGCATGGTGCCCATGGGTGGACACGTCACCCGCCTGCACCCTCGCTATGTGGAAGAGCGCCCCGAGGTCTATATCTCCATGGGGCTCACCGCGGAAAACGTCGCGCGAAAATTTGAGGTCAGCCGCGAGGACCAAGATGCCTTCGCGTTCGAGAGCCACCAACGGGCCGTCCGCGCCATCGCCGAGGGTCGATTTAAGGACGAAATTATCCCCATCACGCGGGGTGACGGCAGCACCTTCGAAATCGACGAGGGGCCGCGGGCCGACACCAGCCTCGAAGCCCTCGCAAAATTGCGCGCGGTGTTCCACGCGAAGGGCACCGTCACCGCTGGCAACTCCTCGCAGACGAGCGACGGGGCGGCCATGGCGGTCGTGATGTCGGAGGAGAAGGCTGCCGAGGCAGGCCTCCAACCACTCGCACGATTCGTAGGGTTCGCGGTCGCGGGCGTCCCCCCAGAGATCATGGGGATCGGTCCGATCGAAGCCATCCCCAAGGTGCTGCGACAGACGGGCCTCTCGCTCGCAGACATGGGGGTGATCGAGCTCAACGAGGCCTTCGCGAGCCAGTCCATCGCGATCACGCGCACGCTGGAGCTCGATCCCGCGAACGTCAACCCCAACGGCGGCGCGATCGCCTTGGGGCACCCGCTCGGATGCACAGGCGCGAAGCTGACCGCGTCGGCCATCGCGGAGATGCACAGACGGCAGTGCCAGTACGGCATGGTCACCATGTGCATCGGCGGCGGCATGGGGGCGGCCGGCATCTTCGAGAGGATGTAGCGCGCGACGACCGTCACGCCGCTTCATCAACGGATTCAGGGGTCGTCGCACCGCGCCGGTCCTCCGTCCTTGTTCGCCGCTATGGACCGCGCACGCGGCCTCCAGTGCCGGCCCGCTGACGCTGTTCAACACGCCCGCATCGCGCCCATCAAAAGGAAACCTTCCATGTGAGTTTTGGCTGTTCTCCCCGTCTCGATGGCGATGACATCGACACGCTAGGATGCGGTCGAGGATCCCGTGAGCCGCCATTTTCGAATATCGCTGCGGAGCTTTATCTTCCTGCTCCTGTCGCTTTGTGTTTCGGTGCCCGTGCTGTCGTACGGATACTCGCGGAGCCTCCGGGTGGAGAGCGAAGCGCTCGCTCAGATCGACCTGAGCAACAAGCACGCCACGGAGCGCAACGCGGAACATATCGAGACGTTAATCTCGTCTCGGATTGAGGTCATGCAGGCGCTCGCTGGCACGCTGGCGACCATGGATGTGTGGACCCCGACCCAGCTTCAACAGCTCGCGAGGGCCACTGTGGACAGCGTCGATGCGGTCCAATACCTCACCATCGCGGACGCCTCAGGCGTCTCGATTGTCTTCTATCCATCGCGGGCACCCGGTCATCTCGCGGGCGTCTCGTACAACGATCGCGCCTATATTCAACGCCTCCGCGCCACGAACGAGCCCGTGGTTTCCAAGGTCATCATCGGTCGCTCTTCCAAGGTCGCGCAGATCGCGATCGCCGCGCCGATCATGACGTCCTCGGGCGAATTCCGCGGCTTCGTCACCGCGACCGTCCCCATCGCGACGCTCGTCGAAGAAATCATGGACACGAGGGACGCCGCGCTACAGCAGCGCATCCTTGTGCTCGACGCCGCGTCGCAGGTCCTCGCGGATACGGACGATGCGACGCTGGCGTCGCTCCTCTCCGTCGCCGACGCTCCGTTCCTCACGATGACCGAACCAGCCCACTCCGCGGGGACCGCGGAGGCGCGGGACGAACTTGGGAACACGGTCCGTCGCGCGCGACTCCCCATTACATTCCCCGGGGCCCCCTGGTCCATCTGGTCCATGGTTCCGCAACGAACCGTCGACGCCACCCTCGCCCGGGAGCGCGACAGCGTCCTCCGATCCACGGGGGTCGCGATCATCGTGTCCTTCATCTTTGTCATGCTGCTCTCGCGCGCGATCACCTCGCGGGTGAGAGAGCTCAAGCAGTTCGCCATCAACATCGGCCACGGCCGACTTGATCTGCGCTTCGGTGAGGCTCCCTTTTGGCTGCCCGCGGAGTTGGAGCTGCTGCGCGCCGCGAGCAACTCCACCTTGACCGACCTCGAATCCAGCGTCGCAGAGCGCGAATCGCTCCTTCGGGAGATCGCGGAGAACAGCGAGGCGATGAAGCCCCTCGTCGCCGCCTGGGATCACGTCGGCGACGCCATCGAATTCACAGACCCTACCGGACGCATCCTCTTTGAGAACCCCTCCGCGAAGACGCGGCGTCTCTCGGCGCCGCCTTCAGAGGAGCGCGTCTCTCGGCTGTTCACCGCGAGCGAATCTGTGAAGCGCATGATGACCGACCTTCGCGCAGGGGCCGCCTGGCGTGGGTCGATCAGCTACGAGGGCAGCGCCGGCAACCACATCCACGAGGACGTCACCGCCTCTCCCATCCTGACCGAAGAGGGGGCGCTGGTGCGCATCATCATCATCTGGAAAGACGTGAGCGGGGCGATCTTCCAACAAGAGCGCGCCAACCGTAACGAGCGCCTCGTCGCCCTCGGGACCATGGCCGCCACCGTCGCCCATGAGATCAACAACCCCCTCACCTACGTGAGGGGGAACATCTACGAGGTCCGCGAACAGCTCGAGGCCGCCTCGTATCCGAGTAGCGGGGACATGCTTGAATGCCTCGACGACGCCCTTGAGGGAGCCGACCGCGTCGCGATGATCGTGAGCCGGATGCTGCGGCTGGTCCGTCGAGAGGAGGCGCGCGACGCCCGATGCGATCTCGACGTCGTCGTGCGCAGCGCCGTGGACGTCACCGGCAACGCGCTCAAGCACCGCGCCTCCCTCACGGTTGAACTGCACAACTCCGGCTGGGTGAGGATGGCGGAGTCCTCGCTGTTTCAGGTGCTGGTCAACCTCCTCAACAACGCAGCCCAGGCGATCCCCCTGTCTTCCAGCGAGACCCACGAGATCAAAATCTCCGCCCGTCGCGTGGACCAATGGGTCGAGCTGTCGGTCTCTGATACCGGGACGGGGATGAGCGCAGCGCAGATCAAGAACGCGTTTGATCCCTTCTTCACGACCAAACAAATCGGCGAGGGGACGGGCCTAGGGCTCCCTCTCGCCAAGAGTATGGTGGAGGGTGCCGGGGGCACCATCACGGTGAAGTCGACACCCCGGGTCGGCACGACCCTTTTCATCCGGCTCAAGACGGCGCTCGCACCGCGAGCGGAGGATGCTCCAAAGACCGCGCCAAGCGATCCGAGCACGCCGACCTCCCGCGCTCCGATCAAGGGGCGGATCCTCATCGTCGACGACGAAGACGCCGTGGCGCGCGCCATCAGCCGCATGCTCGGTGAGCACGAGACCGAGGTCTGCACGAGCGCCGCCAAGGCGCTCGAACTCCTGGCGAGGATTCGCTTCGACGTCGTCTTGTCGGACGTGATGATGCCTCAGCTGAATGGAGTTGAGCTGTATCAGCGCGCTGTCGCCCAAGATCCAGCGCTCCATGATCGCTGGGTGTTCATGAGCGGGGGGATGTTCGGGGGGGAGACGGCCGGCATGGTCAAACAGACCGGCTGCATGCTGATTGAGAAGCCGATTAACTCTGGTCAGTTAAAGGAGGCGATTCAGCAGCGCCTCGCCCCGTCCACGGGTCGCCTCCACTGACCACCGTCTCCCACGCCCGTTCGACGGTGCACCTGAATCCAGGACGCGAGCCGGGGGGCGCGCTCGGGTGTGTTAGAAGTTGAGGATGACGTGCTTCGCACCCGCCGTCGAGGCCTCACGCGGGCTGGGCCGTCGGCGCGTCTCACCTTATGAGACCGACGGGATTCGACGGGGCCGCCGTCGCGCGCCCGCTCACCCGGTCATCGCGTCGCTCGCCACCTTGGTAGCGCTGGCCTGCAACTCGCCGACCTCGTCACAGACTCGACCGAGCGCTGACGCCGCGGCTCCAGCAGGACGCCCCCGCGCACAAGACAACCATCGCTCCGCCTGCGCAGCCCAGGTTGACGACACCACCCCCACAAGCCTTCGCCCCATCGCCACAGCCTTCTGCGCAGAGGCGGCGAGTCTCGACACGACGGGGGCGGCGCTCTCGGTGCAAACCCCAGGCGGCGAGAGCCTGCACATCACCTATGGTCGGCGCTGCCGCGGGCGGGCGGAAGGAGTGGACCGACGCACGATGTTTCGATGGGGCTCGATCTCCAAGGTGGTCACCAGCCTCGCCGTGCTGTCGGCGCTGAACTCACGGGGGGGCGCTCCAGATGCGACCATCGGGGCATGGTTCCCCGAGCTCGAGGGTTCATGGACCGCGAAGCTCCCCGTGCGCTCGCTGCTCACACACACCTCCGGGCTCGCGGCCCTCGACGAAGACGGCGCGGTGGCGTCCCTTGACGATTTCTTTTCGTGGGTGCGTGATCAGGCGCCGGCGACGGCCCCCTCCCCGCACGCATATCGCAACACGAACCACATCTTGCTCGGCGTGCTCCTCGAGCGGATGACCGGTCGTCCCTGGGAACTCGCGATTCGCGAGCAGGTCCTCGCGCCGCTCAACCTGGAGGTCGTCGTGGATCCCCTCGCCCCCCCCGTGGACAACGCCGCCTGCGGTCACATCGCCGACGGTCCTCCCATCCCACCAGGTGAAGACTACCGCGCCTTGCTCACCGCCAAACCCTGGCTTCGGCCCGCCGGGGCCCTCTCCGGCAGCGCCGCGCAGCTCGCTCGGCTCGGTGTGTTCTTCTTAGGGAGCGAGGCCCACCTTGAACCGCTCGCTCACGCGAGAGAGGTCATGTCCACCCCCGCGGGCGTGGCTGCAGACCGTGGCCCCGCCCCCCTCACCAGCGGCGCCCTCCTGTTCACGCCAGGCATGTTCGCAGGTCAACGCGCCCCCTCCGATCTGAGCCGCGAGAGCACGACTCCGGCGCCGCCCGACGTCCTCTATCATCGTGGATCGACGCCCGCCTTCCACGCAGATCTCGTCATCTTCCCGCCGCGGAGCGGCGCGCCATCCCCTGCGCGTGGTGGCGTCGTCGCGATCCTCGACAACAGCGGCCACATGTACGGGGCGACCCTGGCCGCCGCGAGTCGTGCGCTCTCCAACTTGCGGGACTAGACCCCGTCGGCGCCCGCTCCTGCGCTTGGTCGCTAGGCCACCTTGCGGTAGGAGAGTCGAAAGCGAAGTGACTTGGGCATCAACCGATGCGTGACAGAGGCTTGCAGTAGCAGGCTCTGACCGTCGGGCGCGAACCGATACACATAACGGCTGTCTCCCCCATTCCCCCGAAAGCGAAGGGACAAGACCTCACCCCGCTGCGTGATATTGACGGTGTTGCGGTCGCCGTCGGCCGTCTTCCACGCCACAGGTCGCCCGTCGGTGGAGCCGCGCAGAAGCGGCATCGTCGGCGCGCGGAGCGACGCGACACGGGCCGACGGATCCAGCTCGATCTCAAGGGGGGACTTGGGCGCGGTTCCCTTGAGGATTCGCTCCCGGGCCATCCGCCGGATGATGACGTTCACCTCCTGCACCACCTCTTCAACCGCAGCCGCCCGCCGTTGTTCTTGGGCCCGACCTCCGGAGTAGGCAAACGTGCCCCGCACACCAAACGCGGCGCTTGCCCGTCGCGGGCACAAGAGCGCGGCCGAGCCAGCGCTCGCCACTCCGACGGATGCGAGGACCCCTGGAATCGCCGTCATCCATGCACGCCGCGTCCACTCCATGAGTGCAGTCTAGCCTGCCGACCTTGAAGATCCATGGCCGAATTTCGTTTTTTGGTTCATGACTCACAGCGGTCGCTCCAAGCGGCGGCGTCTGTCCAAAGCGCGGGACTCGACGCGAGCGTTGGCGACGTCTCGGTCGCGAGTTGGTGAGGTCAGTGACCAAGAGAATTGACCCCAATGAGTTCGATGCCGCCGACGCTGGCTTCATGGAGAGCTAGCTGCGACCTGGGATCCCGCACAGACCCGCGTCGATGTGGCCGCGGCGACCACATCCGACCCCGGCGTGATGACCGGGCTTCGCTCCGCGCGGGAACGTAGTAGACTCCCAACCTGCCATGTCGGACACCAAAAAAGATGACATCACGCCCCTGCAGACCCCCGTGGACCCCCCTGAGAGCGATCCCACCGCTCCAGTCGGCGATTCCGAGACGACAGCCGGTTCCGCTGACACTGGATTAGGGCGCCGCTCGTTTCTGTCGCTGTCCGCCCTCGGGCTCCCCGTGCTCGCGACGGGCTGCGGAGATGACGCAGCCGATGGGAGCGATGACGGCGGCGAGACCGGCGGCGACGGCGACGGCGACGGCGACGGTGACGGCGACGGCGACGGCGACG
>JAAZXR010000035.1 GCA_014240065.1 Myxococcales bacterium | reverse complement strand
CGCCGCCACTGTCGCCGCTGCCGCCGCCACTGTCGCCGCTGCCGCCGCCACTGTCGCCGCCGTCTCCGGTATCGCTTCCCTCTCCCCAGCCGTCGCCGTCGCCGTCGCCGTCGCCGTCGCCGTCGCCGCTGCCGGAGGTGCTGCCGGAGGTGCTGCCGCCGGTGCTTCCGCCGGTGCCATCGCTCCCGCCGGTGCCATCGCTCCCGCCATCGGTCGCGGTCCCTCCGGGGTCGGTGCCGTCGTCACCAAATTCCCCCGCCGGGAATGCACCATCGGTCTCCGCGTCGGTGGCGTCGCTCCCGCAGGCGGTCGTCGCGAGCAGCGGAAGGCAGAGGACGACAAGTTGATAGGGGCGGCGCAGCTTGAGTTGGGAGGCCATGCCTGCGAAGTGCCGCGAACCGCGAACTCGATCACGCCTCCGTCACCCAAGCAGCGCGCCATTCGCGCGCTTGCGCAGGTCACTATTGCGGGGCTGGGAAGCAGGCGAAGTCGATGTCGCCGGTGGCGGAGCCCCAATCGAGCCACTCCTTGCCGAATTCCACGTCAAACTGGTTGGCGATGGAATTGATGGCGGCGACGTCGGAGTCGTCGGCCCAAGGATAGTATTCGCTCGCGAGGTACAGACCGCCGCCGTAGATCGTCACGTAGTCCACCAGGGTCTGCGTGACCTGCGGATCGAGTGGCCCGAGCGCGCAAAAGATGACGGCGTCGTAGTCGGTCTTGAGGGCGCATGGGTCGCCGATGTAGGCGGCGGGCATGGCGGTGCCCCAGTGCGTGTAGCTCGGATAGGTGCCGAGGTTGTTGCCGAGACCCGAGCATACGTGCTTTCCGAATCCCGCGACGTCGGGGAGGGTCGCGGCGCCGCCGAGCCACTCCCACAGTGGGCAGGTGGTCATCTCTCCGTACAAGATATTGGTGTCTGCGGTGAAGATGACGCGCCCGGGTCCTACCTCGTCGAGTGCGTAGATCGTGGAGCCTGCGAGCTGGGCCTCGCCCAGGAAGATGTTGCCGTTGAGGGGCGAGAGGACGCTGGAGGCGGTGGAGGCTAGCGAGAGGTCGCACGGCACGCATGGCACGTCGCCGCCGGTGTTGCCACTCGGGAGGCAGTCGCCGTCGCCGTCGCCGTCGCCGTCGCCGTCGCCGTCGCCGTCGCCGTCGCCGTCGCCCGTGGTGGACGCGGTACCTGTGGTGGCGGAGTCGCCGTCGCCGTCGCCGTCGCCAGTGGTGGCGGAGTCGCCGTCGCCGGTGGTGGCGGAGTCACCGTCACCATCACCGTCGCCGTCGCCGTCGCCGTCGCCCGCAGAGTCACCGTCGCCGTCGCCGTCGCCCGCAGAATCACCCTCGGCATCGCCGGTAGCCGCGGAACCGTCTGCGCCGGACTCACCGCTCACGTCAGCGTCGCTCCCGGCGGCGGTCATCGACTCGCCCCCCGAATTGATCGAGTCAAAGCCCGTCGTGTCGGCTGAGACACTACACCCAGAGCTGACCAGCCCCAAGGAGAGCGCTGTCGCGGCTACGTACCGAACTGTCACCCCTGCAGTGTCTTCGAATTTTGGCGCGAAGGGAAGACCGGAGGACTCGGCGGTCGCACGAAGGCGGAAGGGTGGGCTAGAGCAGTGTCTGAGGCCGAAGCAGCGCGAGCGACGGAGGGACGCTCCCGCGCGTGCGGCCGCTGAGCGCGCGCGCACGGCGGTGCCCTCCGAGGGGCTCGGGCGCACCTAGGGCGCCAGGGAAGTCGTGGATCCAGCGTCCGCTTCGTCATCCGCTTCGTCGGCATCGAGCGCGTCGAGGTGCGCAGGGTCGAAGAATCGACCGATACCTTTCCGAACGAAGACGAGCGCGGCGATGAGCGCCGGGAACAAGATTCCCAACTTGCTCGTCTTCAAGATCCACAGCGAAGCCAACGCCACCACCTGCACCACTGTAAACTTGTGAATCTCCCTATTCGGTACGCCCCGCAGATAGTGGGTGTCGGGGTACAGGCCGCGGTCGGTGACCCAGAGCGTGACGCGGCTCCAGAACTGATTACCGGTGAGGGTGGCGAATCCCATGTACAAGAACAGGCCGAATAAGACCGCCATCGGGATCATCTTGATGAGCGGAAGGAAGAAGATGGAGCCCGCGATAAGCGCGTGGATTCCGAGGCCAGACAGTCGGTTTTGACGGACATTGGTGATGACCTCGACGTGCTGTCCCGCCCCAATATCCACTTTCTTGGTGTCCGCGAGGCTCTTGACGTGGTTGATGGCGTGCACGGTGGCTGCCACGATCCATGGGAGCCCAAACAGCGAGCAGCCAGCGGTGATGAGACCGACCACCAACAGGTCCAAGTGATAGCCGGCACCCTTCGTCAGCTTATGGCCTGGAGCGTTGACGAGGCGCGCGGTGATATTCTCATCCAAGAACAGCAAGATGGTGGCCATGAGCGCTGGGATCGAGGATCCAAGGATGATCGGGAGGGGGACCGCGAGCAGATCTACCATCCATGGTCGGCCGGTCGTGGTGGCGAACTCGTCGGGAACCGCGGGCATCTCGATGGCGACGGAGCCCTCGTACAGTGCGAATCCAGTCATCACCGCGATGGCGATCGCCGGCCCGAAGTCCGAGATGAACTCGCGCGCTCGCTTCGAGGCGTACGGGGTCGCTCCAAAGCCGCGTAGTCCGCGTGCGAGGGAGAACGTCCCGAGCGCCAACACCAGGGTGAGCAGCTCGCTGGCGTCGTTCGCCCCCGTTTGCATGAAGGGCGAGGCGGTATTTTTCGCGGCTTCCACGATAAAGATCACCGCGATGAGGGCGGCGAAAATCTCATCCGTGAAGCGCGTGAACTCCCGCATGAGATAGCTGAGATTGAAGATCGACAAGAGCACCAACAGCGCTCCCGACCACAGCCCCACCCACGCGTAGACGGGCAAGAACGGCTGCCCAAATTGCTCGCAGGTCACGTAGAGGATCCCCGTGAAGATGACAATGGGGCCGGTGCCTCCCAAAATGATGAGTGGTTGACCAGAAAAGATCGCGAACAGGATGCCGCCGATGGCGGTCGCGACGATCATCTCCACGGTGCCAATGGCTCCCCCCGTGACGAGCTCTGTGAGGCCGCCAAAGGCGATCGCGTTCGCGAGACACGCGAAGAAGAGGAACAAAATGGACGCCAGGACCTTCGGGTGAAAGCCCTGCGTGAAGTCGTGGACGTAGAACGGCAGCCTCCGCGCGATGTCGCCTCGCAGGCCCGCGAAGGGCACCAACGTTACCTCAAGGCCCTGATTGGACGGAGGCTGGGAACCCTGAGGGGTCGACGCGGAGGGTTGGTTCGAATTGTCTGTTTCGGTGGAAGATTCTTTGGTCACTGGTAGATCTGTCTCGAAGCGGGCTAGCCGTGGCAACGCGCGGGACTTTGAAAGTCGTCGCGAACCGCGTGGACTGGCGGCGGACCGCCAGTAGTACAACGGTTAACAGTTCCTCGGTGGTCTCAAGGGCGGCCCGCGCCGGTCGCGTTCGATATTCGCCCGGGCCAGTCCTCCAAAGGGGCCATCGAGAGAGGTGAAGCGCACGGTGGAAGCATCGACGCCATCGATGTCGTCGCTTTCGAGATCTCGCTCCGAAGATTCGTCTTCTTCGATGGAATCCTCAAACTCGAGCTCCGCCAGCCCCTGCGGTGGGTCGCTCTCGTCTACTGACGCCCAAAGGACCGGACTCGATGAGAGCACGATGAGCAGCAAGCCGAGGAAGGATGCGAACAGTCGCACTCGCGCATTGTATCGCGCCCCGCCGGTTATGTGAACACGACGAGTCGGATTCAGGCCGCCGCGCAGGACGACCGCGCGGGCCAGAGACATTGTTTTGACGCGCGCCGTGTTCATCTTTGGGGGGACGGCGCGCGCGAACAAGCGGCGCTGGTGAGAGATGGCTGTCTGGGCAGGTCACGCCAACGAGCCTCCGGCCCATCGGTCGTTTTTGCGTGAAACAGCGAATCGATCGCGTAGGTCGGAGGTGCTCGAACGCGGCGAATGCCGCGCTTCAGGCTCGCGCAGGCGTTCGAGGAGGCAGGTTCGCGGAGGCGCGGCGCGGGGGGCGGTCGGTCGATAGCATGCGCTCTCGCTCGCCGGGCGTAGAATCGCCCCACAGCAGTGTTTTTTGGGACGCGGGACATCGAGCGCGAGCGCGAGCCGTCGATGGTGGTACGTACACTCGCGGGCGCCGACGCGAACTTGACCGATGATGACTCGACTGACGACCGCGATCCTCTATCTGTTCTTGGCCGTCTTTACGGTGCTCGTCTCCACGGTGATCGTGGTGACGCGGGTGTTCGGCGATGTTGATGGGCGGATTTGGTATCCCGCGACGCGATGGTGGGCCCGCTCGGTCCTCAGGATCGCGGGTGCGCAGCCGGTCGTGTCGAAGGGATGGAAAGGGCTCGATCCTCGGTACCCGGTGGTGCTGATGCCGAGCCATCAAAGTCACCTCGACGGGCTCAGCCTCATCGCCCTCTCGGACCGCCCATTTCGGGTGGTTGGAAAGCGCAGCTTGTTTTTCTTCCCGTTCTTTGGGCAAGCGCTCCTCGCCGCTGGTCATATTCCTATCACCCGGGACAGGCGGGAGAAAGCGTTCGCGAGCATCGAGCGCGCCGCGGAGATGGCGAGGGCCGGACGCCACGTGCTCGTTTTCCCTGAAGGGCAGCGCTCTCGAGACGGTGTGCTCGGCCCGTTCAAAAAGGGAGGCTTCGTCTTGGCGTTGAAGGCTGGGCTCCCCATCCTCCCCATCGGGATCGCTGGCACGTACGACGTGCTGCCGCCGGGGTGGTGGGTGCGAGACTCGAGTCCCGTGTGCGTGGTGGTCGGGGATCCCATCGAGACCGCCGGAGTCGCCTTCGAAGACAGGGACGAGCTCGTCGCGCGGGTGCGGGCGCGTATGGTGGCGCTGTGCGCCGAGGCCGAGGCGATGCGCCTTGAGCATCGGAGCGGCGGGGGCTCCTCGCGGGCGGGGTAGAGCGCGAGGTCGCGGCAGCGGCTTTCGACCTTCGATGCGTGGTGGGCTCGCGTGTGCGGTCATGGTCGGGCCGCCTCAAAACGCCCACGGCGGGCTCCCTAGGGGGATTCGTGGGCAATTTGCGTCATTGGTAGCGACGTGACATGGTGCCGCGGCTCGAAAGAGCAGGACGCATCACTTGAAGTTCCAAGACCTAGACCTCCTCCCGGAGCTGCTGGACAACGTTCACGCCGCCGGCTACGAGAACCCCACGCCGATCCAGGAGATGGCGATTCCCCCGGCGTTGACCGGCCGCGATGTCTTGGGGACCGCGCAGACAGGGACCGGGAAGACCGCCGCCTTCACCTTGCCGGTCATCCAACGCTTGGACGCGATGGCGGGAGATGAGCCCAAGCTCCGTGCGCTGGTGTTGACGCCGACCCGCGAGCTGGCTGCGCAGATCGAGGAGAGCTTCCGCGTCTACGGCAAGAATATGGATCTGGACCACACCGTGGTGTTTGGAGGCGTGAACATCAAGCCCCAACTGCGGACCTTGGCGACGGGCGTCGACGCGCTCATCGCCACACCCGGGAGGCTGCTCGATCTCCTCGAGCGGCGCGCGCTCACGCTCAAGGACGTAGGGTTGTTTGTCCTCGATGAGGCGGATCGCATGTTGGATATGGGCTTCTTGCCAGACGTGCGGCGCGTGATCAAGCACCTCCCTGAGAAGCGACAAACGCTGTTCTTCTCGGCCACGATGCCGGCTGAGATCATGGGGCTCACCGACCAGCTTCTTGTCAACCCCGCGGTCGTGAACGTGGACCCGGTCTCATCGACGGCCGAGGCGGTGGAGCAACACCTGTACTTCGTCGACAAGAGCGACAAGGCGCGCCTGCTCGTCGACCTGCTCCGTGACGAGGCCAAGTCGCGAGCGCTCGTCTTCACCCGCACCAAGCACGGCGCGAACAAGCTCACCAAGCAGCTTTTGAAGGCGAATGTGGTCGCAGCGGCGATTCACGGCAACAAATCGCAGGGCGCTCGTGTCCGAGCGCTCGAGGGGTTTCGTGAGGGGAAGATACGGGTGCTCGTGGCGACGGATGTCGCCGCGCGAGGCATCGACGTCGATGGCGTCAGCCACGTGTTCAACTACGATTTACCCAACGTCCCAGAGACCTACGTCCACCGGATCGGGCGGACGGGGCGAGCGGGTCGCTCCGGGATCGCGCTGTCATTTTGTGACGTCGAAGAGCGCCCCTACCTCGTCGATATTGAGCGACTGATCGGTCAGCACGTCCCGCGGGTCGTGGACCACGCGTGCCCGCCGACGCAGCCGCTGCCCCCGGAGACCGACCTCAACGCTCGGAGCAGGGGTGCCAAGAGCGGCGCGGGGCGCTCCTCAGGCAAGAGCCAGAGCCGCGGTCGTGGCAACCGAGCTCGCGGCGGGCGACGAGGGTCGTCGGGCGGACGCCGGTCTTCTGCCGGTTCGGGTCGCCGCTCCTCGTAGTCGGGCGGCCCCCCCCGGGTGGCGGTCATGGCCTCTGTTGGCAGTGTGGGTGCTGCTGGCCCAGGATGCTGTCGCCCGTGGCGTGCCCCGGTCGTGATGCGCGACAGGCTATGATGGCCGTGCGGAGGGGAGGTGACCCTTGCGGGGATGGACGGGACGCGATGATCAAACTGAATCTAGGGTGTGGGAGTCGGAAGCGCGCGGGCTACGTGAACGTGGATATTTCGGAGGTGTGCGAACCCGACGAGGTGGTAGATCTTGAGCAGGCGCCGTGGCCCTGGGGCGACAGCACCGTCGACACAGTGCTCATGAGCCACGTGCTTGAGCACCTCGGAGGGACGACCGCGCAGTTCCTCACCATCATGAAAGAGCTGTATCGAGTGTGCGCGGACGGGGCAGAAATCGTGATTCATGTGCCGCATCCGCGCCACGACGAATTTCTCGCGGATCCTACCCACGTTCGACCGATCTTGCCGGAGACGCTGATGTTGTTCTCCAAAACGTCGAATATTGACTGGCAAGAGCGCAACCTCGCGAACACCCCATTGGCGCTATACCTCGGCGTCGACTTTGAGCTGGCGCGGGTGAACATGCACCTCGATGAGCCGTGGTTGGGAAAGGCGACCCGCGGAGAATTGACCCGGGAGGAGCTTGAGACGACGATCCGCTCTCACAACAACGTGGTGAAACAGATCGACATGACGCTGCGCGTCGTGAAGAACGCCGGCTGAGCGCTCGTCCGCTCGGTGTGTCAGGTGGACGCAGACGGCGAGGGCTCGGCGGGAGTCTGCGCGGCGCGGCGGCGGCGCTCGATGCCGCCAGCGAGCCACGCCACCACCAGGTACAAGGGTAACTCCACGGCGAACCATGTGGGCCCTCGGATCTCCATCATCATCATGAGGCCGCCGTAGAGTGAGACCGCGCCGACGATCATCGCCAGGAGCATCGGCCTCGAAGCACCGGCGCGAGCCGCTATCCAGCCGCCGACGAAGGACTGCCCGAGGTGAGCGAGCATGACCACCAAGAACGCCGACGCGGGCAGCGTGGCGACGTAGGCCTTCAACTGCGTCGTGTCGCTGAGGTCGGCGCCGGGTGGCGCCGGGAAGAGGACGGAGGAATTGATCTTGATGATGGCCATGTTGATGGCCATGCCTACGGCGAGCCCTCCCATTACGGCGAGGATGTTTCGGATGGTCGCGGGCATATGGATCACGTCCGAGCGCGGGCGGCCCGGCGACGTCACGATAGCTTAGGTCGCTAAGAGTCGGTAGCGACGTCCGGCGCGGAGGTGCTCGACGTACTCATGGGGGGTCATCAGCCCCCGCATCAGCGCCTGGTACATCGTTCGGGGGGCCGTCGTGTACGGAGACGAGACGCCGTCTTGATTCGTGGTCAAGGGCGGCAGGTCTCCGAAGGCCTCCTCAACCGTCACCGGCGGCTGGTCGTCGTGCGCGGTGATCGGGGGCGGGGGGTCCAACGCGATCGTCGGGGCCGTGGCGCCGACAAGGAAGACCCGCTTGCGTCGCTGCGGCACGCCGTAGTGATCCGCCGACAGCACCCACCCCTCCACCCGTGGCATGACCGCAGCGAAGGCCTCCTTGACCTGCGCGAAGACCTCGCCGCCGCGCATATTCAAGAGGCCGGTTACATTCTCAAACACAAAACCATCGGGTCGCAGCGCGTCGAGGATCTCACAGTAGCTGTGGAACAGCAGGTTGCGCTGATCGTCCATGGTCCTCGCGCGGCCTGCGGTGGAAAATCCTTGGCACGGGGGGCCTCCGAGGATCCACAAGGGCGCAGCTGGATGGGCCGCTCGGAGTCGTGTCGCCGCCGCCACCACCAGGGATCGAATCGTGGGGTCCGCGAGGCTTCCAAGGATGGTGTCTTCGTGCACGTTGAGGCGGTAGGTCTGCAGCGCCCGTGGTTCGATGTCATTGGCGACGAGGGGCTGCCAACCCGCTGAGCGAAAGCCCAGGCCCAGCCCGCCTGCCCCGGAGAACAGGTCGACGAAGACACCCGGGGTGCCGAGCGTGCCCGCGAGCTGGTAGGCGAGCAACGGCGGGACCGCGTTGCCGATTTGCTTGTTGACGACGGTCTGTGGCCCGACGAACCGGAAACGGTCTGGGAAGCTCTGCAGCCGGGCCGCCTCACGCCGAGACAAGACTCGATCCTGGGTCGGGTGGATATGGCATCCGTTCCCCGGCCGGTTGAAGTAGGTGTTGATCGTGTAGGAGGGCCGGTCGGCGCGTAGGCGCCCGTAGTAGGTGGACCGGCTGCCCTCGCCGCGGCGAAAGCTCTCGCGAATTTGGTCGAGGCGCTTGGAGGGGACCGATTCGGGGATGTCCTTCCAGTTCCCCCCTTGCGGCACGGCGCGGACCATGCGCAGGTCCAGTTCGCTTAGTCGGGCCGAGGCGTGATTGGGAATTTGGTGGTGGGCGGGGGCCCGCTTGGGGGACGGGGCGTCGGCTCGGACGAGCGCACAATACTCTCGGAGAATCGCCGCCCGCCGGGGCAGGGAGAGCCGCGGGAACGCGTTCATGAGCGCGACCAGCTCCTGTTCGCTCAGACCAAAGGCGTCGATGGCGACGAGCGCTTCGAGTCGGGCTTGGTCGCGCTCGGGGTCGGCGAGCAACGCCTCGACCTCATCGGAAACCTCCGTGAGGCGCTCGAGGCGCTCTCGCGACGGCACCCGCACCTTCCGGAGGGAGGACAGCGAGACGTGCCCCGTCGCGAGGTGACAGCGGAGCTGAAACTCGAACACCAGCGACGACATGATCCCCAACAGCGCATGGAGCGGCTGCGGGGCGTCGTCTTTGAAGTAGGCGACGCCCAGGGAGTTGCCCGCGGCGACGCCAGGGGCGATCAGCGTCGCGATCACGCGGCGTGTTTGACTCGGTCGCGACACATCACGCCACGCGATGCGCGTGGACGCGGTGGACGGGGGCGCCACCCATCCGACCTTGGCGACGCGTTGGGTCGGCGTCTCCTTGACGACGAAGCGGTCGATCATGCGCCCCTTGATGAACCACGGCCCCGCGGCGTCGTTCGACAGCCAGTCTCGGCTGCGGGTCTCGTCGAGCTCGCGGCCAGCCCAGAGCGCCGTAGATTCGGATCCCTCGAGTTTGGCCCACGTTGGGAAGGCCTCGCTTAGCCGCGTGAGCACGTCCATGGCGTCGCCCCCCATCGACACGGGAATCACGTAGCCGGTGGCTTCGAGCAGTGGCAGCGTGAGTCGGAGCGCGCGGCGAGAGGCGAGCCCGAGCGCGTCATCGAGCCGGGTGAGCGTGGGGGTGATGCTCGGCGCCGGGGTCGGCTCTACCACCACGGTGATCGTGGCGACGTCGGCGCCCTCGAACAGCCGCGCCTCCGCCGGGTAGTAGGTGATCGCGCGCACGCAAGACGAACGGAGCACGTCGCGTCTCAGCGGCGTGGACAGGTCGTCGGCCATGAATGAAGCGGGCATGACGACGGCCATGACGCCGTCGTCGCGGACCAGGTTTCGACACGCTTCGAAGCCGACCCTCGAGAGGTTCGTGCCCCATCCAGCGAATTTACGGGAGGGCTGGGCGAGGGGGTAGGCCCGCGCGAGGAAGTCGTCGTAGTCGCGCATGGCGTCCACATAGGAGGTCGCGAGCTCGGTCGGAAGCAGCTTGAGTTCTCTGCGGTCGGGCTTGAGGAGCTCCCACGGGGGGTTTGAGACCAGCACGTCGAACGACTTCGCCCTTGTGCGCGCGAGACAAAATGCGTCGCCGACCTCGAGCTCCCATCGGATGTCGAGCCCAGTCTCCACGCGAAGGTCCTCAAATTGGGAGGCGGCCGCGGTCAAGCCCTCCTCGTGAAGATCCCAAGCGGTGATTCGCCACTTGACCGTGGGGCGCCGGGCCTGCGCCCACGCGCGGATCCACGCGGCGATCAAGCGGCCGTCGCCTCCGAAGGGGTCCGCGAGGCGAAGCTGTTGACCGGTGACGAAATCAGCTCGCGTCCAGGCGCCGATGGCCTCGTTGCACATGCGCGCGGCGATGGGCATGGCCGTGTAGTAGCGCCCCGTCGCCTTGACGACGAAGGACTCCGGCAGGCGCAGGCCGTGCGCGTCCGCCGGTCGCAGGTGCTTCATCGCTCCCTCCTTTGTCGGCCACCATGCGTGGGAAGACCGGGGCGGGGGGAGCGTCGCCCGCTCGACGGGAGCGACGCGTTGACTGTCGCGACACGATCTGTCGAGGGCCCCACGGCCCAAGTGCCCCACGCCCGCACCCAAAAGTCAAAGCCCGCTCTAGGGCTGGTGCGCGCCGGCGCGGAGGGGCTCGTTGTTTCGCGGAGAGACCGCCGCACACGCGAGCGCGAACGTGATTGCGCACCGCGTCGGTGAGATGCCGGGGAGGGCGGCTGGTCACGTCCTTACGGGGTCGCGGATTTGTCTCCGCAGGGTCATACCTTCGTCACGGCGCCGGTCTTGCCTTGGCACGTCGGCTCGAACCGATGACCGTGACCCCATCTCAGCGCGCCACCATCGACGCTGATTCGAGTCTTCCCCATGTCCGCCCCGCCCGTGTCCGCCCGTGTCCGCGTCCCAACCTCGCCCCCTTCGTCGTGGGGCCACCCCACCTTCGCCCCGAGCGGCGCGTTCTTCAAGACCTTGAACGCCCGGGTGAACGATCACTTCGCGGCTCGGGGAATCGCCAAGCGTGACGACCCGCGCTTGTATCTCAAGGGGCTCATTATCTTGTCGTGGATCGCAGCGTCGTGGGGAACGCTCGTGTTCGCGGAGTTGAGCGCCCCGTTGGCTGTGCTCGTAGGGACCTCGTTGGCCTTGGCGTGCACCGGCGCCGGCTTCAGCATCATGCACGACGGGGGACACCGCGCCTATTCTCGACACGGGTGGGTGAATCGATGGACGTTCCGGGTCGTGGACTTGCTCGGCGCGAGCTCGTATGTGTGGAACTACAAGCACAACGTGTTGCATCACACCTACGCGAACATCGACGGCTTTGACGACGACATCGACACAGCCGTGTTCGCCCGGTTGTCACCCGCCCAGCCGCGGCGCGCGCTCCATCGCTTTCAGCATCTGTACATGTGGCCGCTGTATGGCTTCATCATGCCCAAGTGGTTTCTGTACGACGACTGGATGACGTTCGTGACCGGGAGGGTCGGCTACACCACGATCCCACGCCCCAAAGGGATGGAGCTCGCTGTATTTTTCGGCGGGAAGCTCCTCTTCTTCACGCTCGCGCTGGGGGTGCCGCTCGTGTTTCATGGCCCGCTGGTCGTGCTGGGGATGTTTTCGTTCGTCATGTTTGTGCAGGGGGTGGTGCTCTCGGTCGTGTTCCAGTTGGCGCATTGCGTGACGGAGGTGGAGTTCCCCGCGCCCGCACCGGAGGATGGCGCCATGAACGCGGACTGGGCGGCGCACCAGCTTCAGACCACGGCGGACTTTGCCCCGAACAACAGACTCTTGACCTGGTACGTCGGGGGCCTCAACTTCCAAGCGGTGCACCACCTGTTCCCGCGGATCAGCCACACCCACTACCCGGCGCTCGCGGAGATTGTGCGAGACACCGCGCGGGAGTTTGGGGCGCCGTACCACTGCGTGCCGACCCTGCGTGGCGCGTTGCGCTCTCACTATCGCCATCTGCGACGCCTTGGCAGCCCCGCCTGCGGATGACGCGGCGCTCCGTGGGCGTGGGGGGGGAGCCCCTAGGCGTGCCTGCGCGGCTGCGGTATCCTCTGCGCATCGAGGTTTCGACCCATTCGCCATGGATAACTTAAACGATCGACAAGAGCCCCGATGGGCTGGAATCCGGGGATTGTTCGTCCCCGCGCTGCTGACCTTGGTGCTCCCCGCGTGTGGGGCGTCGGACAGAGCCGACACCGCGACGTCCGTGTCACCGGGGACCTCGTCGGACGGCGCGATGACGGACGGGATGGACGCGGGTGACACCATGGGCGCAGATGAGGGGGCGTGTGTTGGACCGCCGGCGCTCGGGGCAGGAGATGGCGACGGAGACGGCGACGGAGACGGCGATGGGGACGGAGACGGCGACGGAGACGGAGACGGAGACGGCGACGGAGACGGCGACGGAGACGGCGACGGAGACGGCGACGGCGACGGAGACGGCGACGTGGAAGACCCCACGGCCATCGGGGCGAGCTTTGTCGGGTGGACGGCCGAAGACTTTCAACCAAACAGTTGCAACTACGGAGCAACCTATGGGTTGCAAGACGCCTTCTTCGGCACGGTGACGGTGGTCGTGCTGTGGCGGGCCACCTGCGGCTACTGCCAAGGGCAGGCGAGCAAATTTGAGGAGCTGAGGATCGAGCTCGACCTCGAAGGGCACCAGGTATACTTCGCCGGGCTTAACCAGGTGGGGTACGAGGCGCCTGAGTATCAGGCACAACTCACGGATCGTTGCTCGTTTCCGCTGTTCCAAGGGATGGAAGGCAACGACCTCTGGGCCCAGCAAGGTGGGATCAAAGACTCCCTGTACATCTACGACGCCGAGGGCGTGTTGGCCGACTATATCGCCCCCGGCGGCGACATCTCGACGAATATGAGCACGGAAGAGGGCTACGCGAACGTCAAGAACGCGATCCTCGCGGTGTTGCAGGGCTGAGGTCCGATGCGTTTCGCCGGGGTGTTCGTCGCAGCGAGTCTCTCCTTGTCGGCGTGTGGGGGCGAGGGCCCCACGGCTAAGGAGCGGGGAGCCGTGACCTACGCCGAGTATTGCGCGCCGTGTCACGGGCAGGAGCTTGAGGGCTACGCCGCCGACAACGCCAACGCCCTGTCCAATTCGAATTTTCTGTCACTCGCGACCGACGCTTTTTTGCGGGACGCCATCGTCTACGGCCGGCCCGGCACGCCCATGTCCGGGTGGGGAGAGGCGCGGGCGGGCCCGCTCAGCGACGCGGACGTGGACGATGTCGTGGCCTTCGTGCGCAGCTACCAGGCGACCCCGAGCCAAGAGGTCCACGGCGACACTGTGGAGGGCATCGCGACCAAGGGGCAGGCGGTGTGGAGCGCGGCGAAGTGCGACGAGTGTCACGGGGACTTTGGCCAGGGTGGGGCCATCGCGCTCAGCGTGAACAACCCGTGGTTCCTGGCCACCGCGAGCGACGGTTATGTGCGGCAGAGCATCCGCGAGGGGCGGCCCGGCACGTCGATGCAGGGATTTGAGGGGGTGCTCGGCGAGATCGAGATCGGCGACCTGGTCGCGTTGATCCGCAGCTGGCAGGTGCCCGTCGATGACACACCGCTGCCGCCGTTCACGCCCACCTTCGATCCTAACCGAGACATCCAAAACCTCGGCGGAGGTCCGCCCTCATGGAGTCTCAAGGACGATCGCTTTATCGGGGTCGATGCGGTGAAGGCCGCCCTCGACGAAGGACGCGAGATGATCATGTTGGACGCGCGGGCCCACAGCGACTACGTCGATGGGCACGTGACGGGCTCGGTCTCCATCCCGTTCTACGACCTCGACCTCGTGATCGATGCCTTGCCAAAGGACGTATGGATCATCAACTACTGCGGGTGTCCCCACACGGTGAGCGGGCTCAGCTTCGACGCCTTGGCGACGGCTGGATTCACCAATATCGCGGTGCTCGACGAGGGCTACTACGTGTGGGAGTCGCAGGGCTACCCCACGAACCAGGGCGAGTGAAGGAACCACGGTTGAACGTGGCCGATGGCGACGGCGTGGCTGCCCAACCATTCGTTTGTAAAAACAGACGCCGGCTCCGAGGGCCTCGTTGTCCATCGCGGGAGCGAGGGTGAGGTGAACCACGGACCCAGCCCGCCTCTCCATGAGGAGAGAGCAGCAATCTCCTCATCGGATGACGCCAGGGAGCGCCGGGCTCTTGTTCTCCTCCGGGACGATCTCGTACATGACGAAATTCTCATCGAGGTACTTCTTGGCGACCCGTTGCACGTCTCTCGGGGTGATCGTGTCGAGCTGTTCGAGCATCCGAATGAACAACTTCGGGTCGTCACCCATGATCACGCTTTGGCCGATCCCCATGGCTCGTCCAAGATTCGTGGACAGGCCGAATAACGTACCTGTGAGGCGTTGGCGGCGCACGCGGTCGAGCTCCTTCGTTGTGGGGCCGCGCTTCTTTAACGTCTCGATCTCCGCGAGCACTTGATCGCGAATAACTTCGGCGCTGACCCCTGGCAGTGGGAGCAGCATGACCGACAGGCCGCCGTCGTATCGTTGCGCCTCATGGCCCGCAAACGCGACGGTGGCGACGGGGTCGTCATCGATCAATCGACGGTACAGCCTCGATGTTTTTCCGCCACCAAGGATCGCGCCCAGCACATCGAGGGCCGCGCGGTCTTTTTCGTCGAATGACACGGTGCGCCACCCGATTCTTATCAGCCGTTGTTGGGCGAGGGGGTCCTCTACGCGACGCTCTACATGGGCACGAACGCGATCGGTCGTGGGTGCCAGCGTGGGACTGGAGGGTCGTTGCGAACCTCGTGGGATGTCTTTGAAGTAGTGGGTCACGCGCGCGCGCGCGTTCTCAAAGTCGAGGTCGCCCACGAGGACCATGATCGCGTTCTGGGGCGTGTAGTACTGATCGAAGAAGCGCTGCGCGTCACCGAGGGTCATGGCGGCCAGGTCCTCATCGGTACCGATGACTTCGTGGGTGTACGGCGAGCCGGGCATGAGGTCGGGGACGTACTGCGTCTGGATGATTTATGCGAACGCCTGGTTGCCCTGTCTGTCCTTCTCGGAGATCACCGCGGCCCGCTGTACTTCAAACAGATCTTCGGTCATGGTGAGGGCGCCGAGTCGGTCTGCCTCGCCCCACAACACCATGTCGAGATAGTTCGACGGGATCGTGTGGAGATAGACCGTGATGTCCGCTGTGGTGAACGCGTTCGCGTCTCCTCCCGCGTTCTTGGTGTTCTCCATGACGGCGAAGCGCGGAAGTTTCTCAGACCCCATGAACATCATGTGCTCAAAGAAATGCGCGAGCCCGGTCTTGCCGGGGACCTCGTCCGCGGCGCCGACGTCGTAGAAGAGGGTGAGGGCGAGGGCGGGGGTTGAATGGTCCTCGACCACAAACACCCGCAGCCCGTTCTCGAGGGTGAATGACTGCACGGGAAGGTCGAGGGTGATCGGCGCGGCCTTCGGCTTCGCGGTCGCCGGAGTCGCGGCGAAGAGCGCGCCGAAGGCGAGGGGGAGGATGGCGACTCAAGGAAATCGATGAGCATGAGTTGTGACCATGTCGCTCGCAGCATACACAAATGGGTCGACGCGTGGCCAGGAGCCGTCCGTTGTTGGTCGTCGCGAACTCGGGTCGTGGTTCGGGAAGTCGCGTCAGCACGTCGGGTGTCATGGATTCGTGCTAGCCTCTGCGCATGTTGGATCGAGCGGATTGGCGACAGGTAGCGGTGTTCACGGCGTGTGTGGTGGGTCTCGCGGGATGTACGACCACTTCGAGCTCCGGGGCGAGCGACGGAGCGACCGCGGACGATGACCCGTCTGGGGACACCGGGGTAGATGATGGCGCGAGTCCAGAGGCCTGCGCGCGTGCCATGCCGGCCGCACTTGGTACTTGCTTGTTTGAGTTCAGGGTCGCCTTGTGGGAATGCTATGAGGCGGGCACGGGGACGTGCGGCGTCGACTCGGGAGATGAGGTCCTCGACGAGCTTGAGGCGAGCGTCCTGGATGCGTGCGCCGACGACGGCGCCTTCGGACTCGACGCGAGCGCCCTCGCCGGTCGGCTTCGCAACGCGTGCGCCTCGGAGATGTCTTCGCTCGCCTGGCGCTCGTATGGGGGACCGCAGGGCGACCCCTACGACACGCTCTCGGGGGATACGCAGGATTGTCTCGCGTGCTTGTCCTTGGGGGGCTCGATGGGCATGGACTGGGGGCTCTCGCGGCTCGACGATTGCGCGGCGGCAGGCAACTGCGGCGCGGTGGCATTGAACGCAGCCCGAGACGACGTCGGCGGGGCCATCCAGGAGGGACTGGAGCGTTGCTCAGATTCGTGCGCAGGGGTCAACCTCCCCGCGACCATCGCCATCGACCTCGACACCTACAAGACGCGGGCGGCGGATCAGATGGAGTGTCTCGCGGCGGTGGCGATCCCAGATCTCGACGGCCTCACGCTCAACTGCGGCCCCTCCAACGCGGACTTCACGGCGCCGCGTGGGGAGTGGACGCAGGTGGTGGTGGACGGAGAAAAATGGGGGACCTTATGTGGCGACGGCACGGACTACGCCTTTCAAATTCGCCTCGCGCCGGAGGGGGCGCCCCTCGATCGCATGGTGATCGGGCTGCAAGGTGGGGGCGTGTGCATCTTCGAGGACGACTGCAGCGCCAAGTTGGCGTCGGCCCCTGGATTGTTCAACGCCCTCGACGACGAGCCCTACGGGTTCGGAATCGCCTCGAATGATCCGGCGGAGAGCCCCTTCGCCGACTGGACGAAGGTGTATCTGCCCTACTGCAACCAGGATGTGTTCGCGGGCGGCGGGGTGGTGGAGGTGCTTGGTAACCTCGAGTTGCCGCGCTACGGCGCGGTCAATCTGCGCGCGGCGCTTCGCATGGTGCGCGACGTCCTGTGGAAAGAGATGGACGCGGAGGGCGGGGCAGGGTTTCGACCGGACCAGGTCCTCGCGTTGTTCGGAGGATGGTCGGCGGGCGGCTACGGGACGCTCTACAACTATCACTGGCTGCTTGACGACCTGCAGTGGCCGCGCACGGCGGCCTTCCCCGACGCGGGCATGGCCCTCGACAACGGAGAGCTGCTCGGGGTCGCGGGGCTCGGTCAGGTAAAAATCCCCGCGTGGGGCACCCAGCCCCTGCTGCCACCCTACTGTTTCGACGGCGGGTGCGCTGTGGGCCCAGTGCTCTACGAGGCGATCTCACCGCGGCTTAAGCAGTCGCCTGAGCAGCAGTTCCTCATCGTGAGCAACCCTAAAGATGACACCCAACAAGGGGACGCCTACTTCAGCGACGAGGCCACGTGGATCAACACCATGCGCCAGTCGGTGTGCGACACCCGGGACCTCCCTGGGATCAACTACTACCTGACCAGCGTCTCCGATCAGAGCATCCACGTCGTGTCCATTCGCCCCGACCTTTGGGCCGGAAGCGTGGATGGAGAGGTCATGAGAGACTGGTTTTGGCGCGCCGTGACCGAGCCAGACACGCTCCAAACGCGGGTGGAGGAGGCGGACTTTGTGACCGCGATTCCCGGCGTGCAGCCCTATCCGTGCGCTGTGGCGCCGTAGCCTGGCGAGCGGGCCGCGGCTGACTTGAGCGTCGATAGCGTCGCAGAGGATGCTACCATTGAGCCGTGGGAGAGGAGCTGTCAAAGGTGCCGTTGGAGACGCTGACGGACTCGCATTGGAGCGCCGACGACGCGGCGGGGATCGATGCGTCGGACAGCGAGGCGATCACGGAGCGAGGTGGTGGGAGGCTGCACGACGACCCACCGCTGGAGCACATCCCCCTCCAGATCGGCGCCTATCGGATCAAGAGGTTGGTGGGCGCCGGGGCGACGGGACGCATTTATTTGGGCTACGATCCAACGCTGGATCGCGACGTGGCGATCAAGCTGCTTAAGGTGGAGAGATTCGGGAGGGGCAGGAACTCCGTGCATCAGCAGCGGTTGCAGCGAGAGGCCAAGGCGCTCGCGCGAATCTCCCACGCGAATGTCATCCGCGTATACGAGGTGGGACTCCATGAAGACCAGCTGTTCATCTGCATGGAGTTCGTGGAGGGGAAGACCCTGGGCGAGTGGTCTACGTCGAGCGAGCGCCTCGGTTGGCGCGCGATCGCATCTGTCGTCATGGAGGCCGGCGACGGACTCGCGGCGGCCCATCGCGCCCAGTTGGTCCACCGCGACTTCAAGCCAGACAACGTGCTGGTCGGATCGTCGGGCGAGGTTCGGGTCGTGGATTTCGGGCTCGCCCGTGAGACCCACGCCGTCGATGTGGACGGAGATGAACCAGGTTCCTTCGACGACTCGTTTGCGTCCCAGACGTTGACGCAGCCGGGGGCGGTTGTGGGGACGCCCGCGTATCTGGCACCCGAGTGCTATACGGGCATGCCGGCGGATAAGCTGAGCGATCAGTACGCGTTTTGCGTGGTGATGTGGGAGGCGCTGTTCGGCGAGCGACCGTTCCGAGGGCAGACAAAGCACGCCTACGTCGCAGCCGCGCTCGAAGGGAAGACGACCGTAGACCCCGGTTCGCGCCGGGTGCCACAGTGGTTTCGCCGGGCGCTCGAGCGCGGGCTGTCTCCCGACCGAGAGCGGCGTTGGCCCGCGATGGAGGTCTTGCTGAGAGTGCTTCGCCGAGATCCCCACCGGCGAACCCGGCGGGCGCTGGGGTGGGCCGGGCTGGTGGCCGTGGTGGCGTGCGCAGGCTACTTTTTTGGAGCAGATCCGGCGAGAGAGTGCACCAGTGACGCTGCGAGCGCGAAGATGTCACCATATTGGGGTGACGTGCAGCGCGCGGGCATCGAGGAGGCCTTCGACGCGACGGGCGTCTCGTTCGCCGGAGACGCAGGCCGCATCGCGATCGCGCGGATCGACAGCTTCATGGATGAATGGGTGGAGGCGGAGACCCACCGCTGCATCGCCGAGAAGCGACGCGAGCAGACCCCGGAGTTGTTGGCCCATCGCGCCACGTGCATCGAGGACCATCGCGCGACCCTGCGGGCGGTGGTCGAGACCCTCGGAGGGCTCGACGCGAGCCATGTGTCGCGCGCCTCGAACGTGCTGGTGTTGCTCTCGTCGCCGCTGGACTGCGACGCCGCGGAGCTGCTCCTGTCGGATGCGACGGTCCTCGAGGAGGGCGGCGCGCGGTCGTCGGCGACCAAGCTGCGTCGAGAGCTTGAGACGATCAAGGCCCGACGGAAAGCGGCGATGTACGCGGGGATGATCCCGCGCGCGGAGCGGGTGGTCGCGCAGAGTGTGGAACTTGGAGCCGGACGGCTTCACGTCGACGCGAAAATCGAGCTCGCCGCGCTCCAAGAACAACAAGAGCAGGTGGACGAGGCCGAGGCGAGTCTCCTCGACGCGTACTTTGAGGCGGGGGCGATGGACTACGTCCACGGCGCCACGCGAGCGGCGACTGACTTGATGTGGCTGTATGTAGAGCACAAGAAGGACTACGCCAAAGTGCGCGAGTGGGGGCGCCACGCGGAGATGTTGATCCAGCGGGCTGTAGACGCTGATCGCTACGAGGCGCCGCGATTGCATCGTCTCGCTGTCGTCGCGATGGGAGAGGGCGCGCTCGAGGAGGCGCGCGCTCTGGCGAATCGTGCGCGGGCGGTGGTTGAGGGGCGGTTCGGCGCAGACCATCACAAACTGACGGCGATCCACGGGATGTTGGGGGTCATCGCCGGTCGGATCGGTGACTTTGCCACCGCGCGCGACCACTTCGAACACGCCCTCCGCATCGACAAGCGCGTGCAGGGACCCGAGCATCCGGACGTCGGCGCGATGTTGACGAATCTCGCGCTCGTCTCTCGTCACCTCGGAGATTTGGAGGTCGCCACGGAGGCCGCCCGAGAGGCCGTCTCGATCTACCGGGCGGCGCATGGGGACCGACACAGCCGTACCTTGGCGGCTCAAGAAGCGCTGGCTTCTGCGGCGATGGCGAGCGGTGACTACGACGGCGCGCGCGAGCAATACGAGGCGGTGCTCACGCGGCGGCGCGAGATGTACGGTCCCGATGACGAGCGCGTCGCATCGATCCTGGGGAACCTCGCCACCCTTGAGTCCGAACAGAGGAACTACGGCGCGGCGGTCGAGCTGCTGGAGCGCTCGTTGGCGATTCGGGGGGCGAAGCCCACGCCCCACGCCTCCGCCATGGCCATCGACGAGATCAACTACGGTAACGCGCTGCGATTGCTAGGGCGGCCCGAGCGATCCCTGGGCGTGCTGCGCGGCGCCCGTGAACGCGTGAGGCATCTCGGGTCGGAGCATCGGTTGCCGTGGGTCGTAGATCTCGAACTCGCTGAAACCATGCTGTCGCTCGGCCAGGATGAGCAGGCGCGCTCGCTGTTGAGCAGGCTCCGCGCCTCGCCCGTCATGAAGCGCGAGACCACGACGAATCAGGGGTTCTTATGGTTCGCCTTGGCGAGGGCGGTCACCGCGACAACCGGGGAGACCGCCGAGGGTCGAGGCCTGGCGGTCCGCGCAGAAGCGGCGTTCAGTCAGCGCGCGGTGGACCGACGGGAGCTGGACGAGGTGAGGGAGTGGCTCGCCGCGCTGCCCCCAACGCCTTCGGGGTGATGGGGCAGCGGTGGTCGTCAGATATTCGAGAATCGCGCGTCGTAGGGGTCCTTGAGGTAGCCGGCCTCGAGGATGGCGCGGATTTCTCGGATCCCGTCGGGCACGCGCTTCGTAATCTCAAATCCGAGCTGCTCGGTGATCTTGTCGAAGTTCACCCGGTAGTCGCGCGGGTCGTCGTCTTTGGGGACGTACTTCACCTGAGCGGCGGGGACCTGCGCCACGATCGCGTCCACGATCATTTTCTTTTGGTAGTTCTCCTCGGTCGCCCCGACGTTGAACACCTCATAGGCCACCGCGGCCTCCTCCGCCTCGATCACGGCGACGGCCGAGCGAGCGAGGTCGGTGACATGGCAGTAGGGGCGCCAAAATTGCTCGCCGAAGATCAGCAGCTCTTTGCCGAGGACCAGCTCCCGGGTGAACTCGTTGACCGTGAGATCAAAACGGATCCGGGGCGACATGCCGTACACCGTGGAGAACCGCAGGCAGGTCGGCTTGGTGACGCTCGTGCGCGGCATCCCCAGGAGCGAGCGCTCAAATTCCACCTTCGTCTCGGCGTAGATGGACAGCGGGTTGAGGGCGGAGGTCTCGACGACGTAGGCCTCCGCGTCATCCATTCGGCCGTAGTTCGAGCAGGTGGAGGCGAACACGAAGCGCTGCACGCCGAGCTCCTGGGCCACGCGAATGAGGGTCTGGCTGCCTTCGAGGTTGGTAGAGCGCGCGACCTCGGGCTCGAGCTTGCAGGCGGGGTCCCCGACGATGGCGGCCAAGTGCACGACCGCATCACAGCCCGCCATGGCCGCGCGGACGTCGGCCTCCACGCGGATGTCGCCCTTGGTGAAGCCAAACTTGGGGTGCTCACGGACCTCGAGCAGTGATTCGCCCCCGGAGCGCAAGCAGTCGAGCACCTCGACGCCGTACCCCTTGTCGAGGAGCAGTCGTACGAGCACCGAACCGATATAGCCCGCGCCCCCGGTCACCAACACTCTTTGAATCTGCTGTGTCATCGTTGTCCCCATTCTCCTTGGTGCCCTGACTCCTCGGGGCGGCGAGCGCGGGGTTGTGACCCGAGCGTTTGTGCGTGCGGTGGTTGGATGTCGTGACGGGTTCGACCCGACCCCACCGACTTGGGCTGATTTTACTCGTCGCGTTCTTCGCACGCAAGAGTACTCCCAAAGTCGAAGCTCCAGACCCGGTCACGTTCGGTTCGAGGCCTCGGCCGTCGCGCTCAGCCCACGCCTGGTCGAGGAGGAGCGGCGCCCGCGGTGAGGCGGCTTTGGAGGTGGCGTGGTGGCGATCCCGTGATGGGAATCTCACCGGGGCCGAGATACGAGCCTGCGGTCACGGAGGGGGCGCCTGGCCGCCGAAGCTGCAGGTCTCTGTGTTAAGGTTCCGCATGTCGACCGGTTGATCGCCCGCGTTCAGCACGATGGCGACGAAACCTGGTCCTGCCTCGGCGCCCCCGCAGTTGGGGGCGACGTCGACGTGCACCTCCACCCGTTCACCTCGGCGCACGACCGCCGTTGGTCGAATAGTGTCCTGCGTGTTGGGGTTGAAGCCCGCGCCCTCCACACGGCCTACAAACAACCGCTGTCGGTGGAAGTCCACGCGTCCCGCGGCCACCCGTGGATCGCAGGTCTCGTAGTAGCGGACGATCACGGCCTCGAGGGTCTGGGCGTCAGAGATGATGGCGGGGGCGTCGAAGAGGTTGAGCATGCAACCATCGGCGTTCTCGTAGGGACCCCATCGCAGCGGGCCGGTCGCACGGCGGGATCGCGAGGCGCTCTGATGCTTGGCGACAGCGGCCGCAGGAGACTCGGACGCGACCGCGGTCACTGGTCGCTCAACACATCCGGAGATGCTCGCGAGGGCGAGAGCTGCGACGGTCTGACAGCGAAGAAATGGATGAAGAGAGCAACCCATCGTCTCATTGGAGCATACTGTATTCACGGTCGCCGCCGCTGTGCCCCCTCAAGTGTCGCCTCCGTCGGTTCGTGACACTCCGCGTGGGATATTCGGGAATCTGAGGACCAAATGGGCGCAGGACCCGGGATGCGTGGATGCCCGATGAAGTGTAACCTTGCCAGGTTTGGAGGAGCTTGGATGACCGCAGCACTGGAGCCAGAGCGTCAAATTCGCCACGCGTCAAGGTTCGTAACGGGCTTCGCGTGTGCGGGTGCCATCAGTTGCTTGGTAGATTTCGTCCTCAGCGATGGCGGCCCTTGGGAGGCCTGGTTGGCTGCGGCGGGCCTCGGTTGCGCGAGCGGAGGCTTGGTGGGGAGCCTCTGGTTTGGATTGCTCGAAGGTCCCGCCCAAGCTCGGGTCCCGCGGGCGCGGGCCATTTGGGGCGTGGTCGCCTTGGGCTATGCGCTGTGGCTCGCCATGGATCTAGGGGTGTTCGTGAGGCTCGGTCATCGCAACCACGGGCTCGCGCTGGCCGGGCTCGCCGCGAGTGTCGTCGTAGGCCTTGGAATCTACGGGTTGTCGTGGATATTTGGTCCTCGACCTGATGGCTCCAGCTCGGCGGCGCTCACGGGGTCGCGAACAAAACGTTGGTTGCTGCGCGGGGTGCTGTGCGGCCTGGCCCTCATCGCCGCGATTGTGGATCGCTCCTTCTTTCCTGGGGAGCACCCCGCGGCCCACGCGACGCTACGTTTTGCGGTCCTGTCTACGCTAGGGTTTGTCGTCACGTCGTTCGCCTCGACCCGCGCTCACTCGATCCGCGACTCCCTCGGATTCGTCGCGACGATGGCGGCGGCGTTGCTCCCCTTCATGTTCATGCGAGGCTCGCCCGCACCGTGGGCGGGGGCGCTGTTTTCAGCGCCAATGAGCGGCCACGCATTGACCTCGCTTCGCAGCCTCAGCGACGTGGACGCGGATGGATTCTCCCACGTCCTATGGGGCGGAGACTGTGCGGCGTGGGACGGTGAGATCTCTCCCGGAGCCCAGGACCTCCCGGGTGATGGAATCGACCAAGACTGTTCAGGTGCGGACGCAGTTCGCAGAGCAATTGACCCCGCGAGCGTCCCGCTCGCGACGAAGCCCGCCCCACGCAGCGTGCTGCTCATCACCGTGGAGACGCTCCGCGCGGATCACATGAGCCTGTTCGGCTATCCGCAAAAGACGACCCCGGCGCTCGAACGACGGGCGCCGGCCCTGCGGATCTATGAGCGGGCCTATACGACGGGGACGTGGACGAGCATCGCGATCCCGACGCTGCTTCGAGGGGTGTTCGCGAGGCGACTGCGTTGGGAGCCGTACTTTGAGACCACCAAGAGTCGCATGTTGCGTGCCCGCTCACAGCCAGAGTTCTTGGAGGGCGAGCGCCCCCTGCATCTGTTCATGTTGCCTGAGTCGAAGAATCCACCGCCGCTGCCGTGGTGGCTGCAGCGTCGAGGCATGAGCACCGCGGCGGTGGTGGACGATCGGTTCTCCGAGCTGCTTGATCCGTCGACGGGACTCGCCGCAGGCTTCGATGTCTTCGTTGAGGGGGATGAAATCGAGGGCAGAGACCCTGATGATGCGGTCGTCGATCGCGCCATCGAGACGCTCGAGGAGCTCTCCGCAGCGCAGTCATGGTTCATGTGGGTTCATCTCTTTGGACCCCATTCCCCGTCGACACGCCATCCGGATTCTCCCACGTTTGGTATTGGCGTCGCCGCCGAATACGATCATGAGATTCACTTCGTGGACGCGCAGATCGACCGTCTCATCGATGCGGCGATTCAGCGGGACCCAGACGTCGCCTACATCCTGACCGCGGATCACGGGGAGAGGCTGCTCCACAGCGATCGGATGCATGGCTTCGGGCTCACCGAGGATGAGATCCACGTCCCGCTGGTGGTGGGGGGAGCAGGGCTGCCCGTAGGGCGTGTGGGGACGCCGGTGAGTATTGTCGATATTGTCCCCACCATCTTCGAACTGACGGAGACGCCGGCGCCGACCTACCTGGACGGTCGAAGTCTGTTCGGCGAGCCCGATGAACAGCGTCTTCTCTTCAGCGATGTATGGCGTCACCGCCAAGACGGCCTTCTGCTGATGGAGATGGTGGCGGCGTTCGACGGAGCGGCGAAGTTCGTCTTCAGCCGCACCGACAACGCGGGCACCCTCCTCGATCCACGGCATCCCGAGAGGAGTCCCGCGGAAGTGGAGGCGGCGGTCGATTCCGTTCGATACGCCCGCGCGCTTCATGCGTACTTGCACGAAGGGGCGATCCTCAGCACGTGGTCGAACGGGCAGTGAGGGGAATGTAGGCGTCGGCGTACACCCGGGAAGGAGGACGCGGCTGGGGCGAAGCGTCAACGCGCCCTTAACGATTGGAGGCGGCGCGAGCGCGCGTCGCTTGTCCGGGGCTTGGGTTCTCGCGGTGTTCATGGCGTGGATGCCGACCGAGTCCGACGGACCACAACTCGCTCATCGTGGCGTGGCAGAGTCGGGAACTGCGGCGGGAGGGCCTCCACCATGGATCTCGTCGCCTCCTCCTGGCTGACGGCTCGGAGCGCGGACGATGGAGAGCCCCTGGGATGCGAATGACGAAATCGGTCGGTCGGAGCTCAAATAGTCCGAGTACGCGTCGTCGAGTGTCCGTTTCTGGCCGCTCCGGCGCGTCCGGGATTTGTCGATTGAACTCGAAACGTCGATGTATATACTCCTCCTCGGTGGGCTCCGTGCAAACAACGTCAGCGTCTCGCTACGCGCCACCGCGCGCGAAATTGGGCGTCTTCATCGCGTGTGCGGCGAGCGCTGGTGTGTTGGCCGCGTTGATCGAAGCGGCGCTGTTGCCAAGCTCAGCGGGAGGAGTGCTGCTTCGCTGCGCCATCGTCTCGGGCGCGGCGGCGATCTTGGGCTTGCCGCAGTGGGCGCTGGTGTTCCTCGCGACGCGACGAATCGACGCGACGCGTGTCTCAAGCGCGTGGGAGGCCGCGACCTCCCGGACCGCGGACGACCGCGGGCCCGTGTTGTGGTTTCACGCCGCCGCGCTCTCGCTCCTCGTGGGGGTGGCTGGGCTCACGACGGTGACTGTGTGGATCACCTTGCGCCTCCGGCGTGTGGACGAAGACCCCTTCGTCGCGCTGTTGACGGTGGTGTTTGTGATCGTCGCGGCGGTCGCGGCCGCGGTCGTCACCGTGGCCGGGAGTCGTTGGCTCCCGGCGCTGTTGGGGAAGCTCGACGCCCGCGTTCGATTGCCGATCCCGGGGGGGGTCCCGGGCTTCATGTTGTACGCGTTCGTGCCGGTGGCGTTGTTCACGGCGTGGATCATCGTCAATTTTCGACACGATCTTGGGACCTTGACGTTGGTCTTCATCGCGGTCCCGTTTGTGGCGTTGGAGTGGCTGTCTTGGCTGCTCTTGTTCCGGCGGTCGATGTCACGTCGCGCGCGACACGTGGCGCTCGTGAGTTGGTTCGTGGCGGTGCTCACCGCCCTCCATCTGTTTCCTTCTGTGGAGGGCGCGCGCCGCCTGGTGAAAGGGGGCTTCGTCTTCCCCGCCAGCGTTCGCGCGCTGCAGGACCTGACGGATGTCGATCGTGACGGTTTCTCGCACAAGCTCGCCGGCGGCGATTGTGCGCCGTGGGATCGAGCGAGGAATCCAAACGCGACCGAGATCTTCGGGAATGACGTGGACGAGGACTGCGACGGGGATGCACCCCAGGCCGCGTCCAAGGACGCCGACGGCGGGCGCCTGCTGTACGGTAAGGTGCCAGCCGACCAGGTCCGTCGGTACAATATCGTCTGGATCGTGGTGGACGCGCTGCGGGCCGACGCCGTCGGTTTCACAGACTACCGCGATAAGCCCAAGTTGAAGGGGCGCTCAGCGACGCCGTACCTCGACGAGCTGGCCAAGGAGTCGTGGGTGTTCGACAACGCCTACTCCCAGAGCTCGATGACCATGCTGTCCATGCCGAGCATGTTCGCGGGGCGCTGGCCCGGAAAAATGACGTGGAGGAGTCACACTGATCGTCCCAACGTGGTGGACGAGGAGACGCTGATCGCCGAGCAACTTAAGGAGGCGGGATACCGGACGGGCAAGGTCGCGAGCGGCTACCTCGTCGGGCGTCTTCCGGGGCAGTTCCAAGGCCAAGATGAGGTGTTGAACTACTGGTTCCGCGGAAAACGCAGCCCCTGGTACAAGCTCGCGTCACGTGTTGCGGTCGCGTTGGGTGTCGATTTCCTCAAGCAGGACCCCGACTTTCCGTTGAGCGAGACGCCATTCTTTCTGACCCTGTACACAGACGGTCCGCACAATCAGTACATCGTGCACCCCGATTCGGGCTTCAAGGTCGGGAAGTCTCGGCGTTCGAGGTACCAAGGAGAGGTCGCGGACACTGATCAGATGCTGAAGTTCCTCCTCGAGTACCTCCGATATCAAGACGAGGGGAGCTTGTGGGAGAACACCATCGTCATCGTGTCTGCGGATCATGGCGAGGAGTTCAAAGAGCACGGCAACATCAACCACGCGAGGACGTGCCACGAGGAGTCGGTGCACGTGCCGCTGCTCGTGCGGATCCCGGGGATGGAGCCGCGTCACATCGACACTCCCGTGGCGCTCGTCGACGTCGTGCCCACGTTGCTGGACTTTGTCGGGCTTGAGCCGCCGCGAGACGACCTGGACGGGCAGAGCCTGGCGATCCCTGCGCTTGAGCCGGAGGCGCTCGATCCCCATCGGCCGATTTTTTGTACGACCACCTCGGTGAAGGCCTCCTTCGGAGACTTCCTGCGACGCAGCGTGCGCCGGGACGGTCTGGTGTTCATGACGGATCTCCGTAACAGCGAGGAGCTCTTCTTCGACTCAAAAGGCGACCTCTCAGAGCAGAAGAACCTCATTCAAGACGCCGCGCGAGCGGCGGAGGTGAAGAAACTTCGAGAGGAACTCTCGCGCACGCTCACCGGGAATATCGCCAAGCTGTCGTTTTTCTAGGGGGCGTCGCACAGCGTCGCTCCCCGCCGCGCTCTGTTCGCTTGGGTAGCGGACATCCATTCGTCGATGTCCGGAGGCACAGCGTCGCCTCCGCGTCGATTGGGAGCGGCGGGCGCGTCGGCGTTGGACCGTATGTGTTATGAGTCTGCGCGTATGGGAACGAAGGCAAAGGGGCTCGGGTCTGGTGGCGCGCTCTTGGGGTTCGCGAAGCTGTATTTTCTCATCGCGTCGTACGCGACGGTGCTCGCGCTGACCCGGCTCATCGATCCCTCTACCTTCGGGTCCTACAGCGCGGTGGGGAGGCTGATCGCCGTCCCGAACATGGTGATCATCTACACGCTGATGTTCACCGTGAGCCGCCCGCTCGCCGCCGAGTATGAGCGCGGCACCCCGAGCTACGACGCTGTGCGTGGGCGCGGGTTTCGGCTCGCCGGAGCGCTGGGTGGGATCGTCAGCGTGACGTTCTTCGTCGGCGCGCCGTGGTTCGCGCGGGCGCTCTCGGAGCCTTCGCTGACCGGACCCATCAGGATCGTCGCGCCGATCTCCTTTATCTACGCGCTCTACGCGGTGAATATCGGCACCATCAACGCCCGGCGAGCGTTCCCGCGGCAGGCCGCACTCGACATCCTCATGGCCACCGCGAAGGCGGGCTTGATCATCATGGCGGCGGCGCTTGGTCTGGGGCTGACGTTGACGTTGGGAGGCTTCACCGCGGCGAGCGTCGTGGCGTTCACGGTCTCGATGCTGTGGGTGCGGCGGGTGCGACCCGCGGCGTCGGGCCCCGCGACCGAGGGGGCGCCGATGACAGAGCTCGCGGGGATCCTCATCATCTTCACCTTGTCCACCAACCTCCTGCTCTCGATGGACTTGTTCATCCTGAAGCACTTCGCTGTGGACGCCGCCCTCAAAGAGGCGGTCGGATATTATTCTGGGGCGCAGTACGTCGCGCAGGTCCCGTACAGCCTGCTCAACGCGATCAGCCTGCTGATGTTCCCGCTCATCGCGACGCTCCACGCCGAGGGGGAGACCGAGCGCGTGCGCGACTACGTGACCCAGACAGCGAAGGTCATGGTGGTGCTGCTGGCGCTGATGGCGACGGTGGCGGCCGCCGCGGCGCCGGGGATTATGGCGCTGCTGTTCCCGCCCTCCTACGGCGTCGCCGCGGATGACTTGCGCCGCATCGTGGTCGGATACTCGGGCTATTCGATGACGGTGACGGTGGCGTGGATCCTCAACAGCAGCCAGCGCTCACGCACCGCGTTGTTGCTGGTGGCGCTGGCGCTGGGCGTGTCCGCTGCGGGCGCGTGGGTCGGGGCTCCGAAGACCGGCAGCGACGGCGTGGCGTGGGCGGTCATGAGCGCCGGTGGCGTGGGCGCGCTCGCCTCACTGGTCGCCCTGCATCACCATTTTGGCGTGCGGCTGCCGGCGCTGTGGCTGATCAAAATCGCGGCTGTGATCGCCGGGGTGTACGGCCTCGGCGCGATGTGGAGCCCCGCGTCGAAGCCGCTCATTTTGGTCAAGCTCGTGATGTTGACGCTGGCATTTTGCGCGGCTGTGTTTGGGGTGCGGGTGGTGTCGTTGGCTGAGGTTAAGGAGCTGCGGCGCCGTGGCTAGCTCCCGTTGGTTCTTGGTGAGCAAGCCCTTGCGACCCCCCTTCGCAGACGGGTCGAGCGTCCTGGTCCGCTACTTGCTCGAGTCCATGCCGCCGGGGGAGGTGTTCACGTACTTCGGCGATCCTGCGCATCCGCTGCGCGCGGGGGCGGCCGATCACGTCGTCGAACGCGCACCCATGGGGCACGCGCCGAGCATGAGGGCCAAGATCTCGGTCCTCAGCGAGCTCGTTCGTCCATCGCACCGGCGCGAGGGGCTGCATTTTTTCTTCACGCCCAACGGCGTCACCTCGCGGGTCGTTCGTGCCCTGAGGATGACGGGGCCAGGCCGCCCCGTGATTCAAAACGTGATGTCGGCCGACGGAGTCGAGCGGATGGTGCCGCACCTGCGGGGGCTCGACGCCGTGGTGACGCTGTCGGAGCACACGCGCGCGCGCTTGGTGGAGAGCGGCCTCGACGCGGCCAGGGTCGTGCGGATCTACCCAGGCGTGACGCTGGGAGCGCCGCGGGGGGGGCCGGTGCCGAGAGTCTTGTTGTATGCGGGTGACCTCGATCCGGCGACGGCGCGACGCTTGATCACGTGCGCGCGATCTCTGCCGAGCGGTGAGGGGTCGGCGTGGCGGCTCGTGGTCGCCTGTCGGCCCAAGGGAGCGCGAGACGCCGACGCGCGGGCGCTGCTTCGGGCGGAGCTGAGCGCTGAACTTGGCAACGGCAAGGTCGAGCTGCTAGGGCACGTGGACGATTTCGACGCCCTGGTGCGGCGCTGCGGGTGTCAGCTCTTTGTCGCCGATCACGTCCGGAAGAAAGTGGACCTCCCGCTGACCTTGCTGGAGGGCCTCGCGCAGGGGCTCGGCCTCCTGGCGCTTGATTTCAAGCCCCTGAGCGAGATTTTTGAGGTCGCCGAAGCGGGGGGACTGCAGGTGGGAGCGCGCCTGCCACTCGCGGGTGACGAGGCTCAGTTTGCCAGTGAATTCAGCGCGGCGCTGCCGGATGAAGCCGCGGCGAAGCGGTGGCGCGCCGACGCCCACGCGCTGATCGCGGCCCATTTTTCTTCGAAGCTACTAGCGAGCGCATACCAAACGTTGTACCGACGGTTGGATGACCAGCACGGATAATCGAAGTTACTACGATGAGTTCGCGACGGGGTATGACGACGGACGTGACGTTGGTTATCACAAGCTGATCGACGACCAAGCGGCCGAGCTTGTCCGTCGGGTGGGGGAGGGCAAGCGCGTGCTCGAGGTGGGGTGTGGGACTGGCTTGGTGCTCGGTCGCATCGCAGAGTTCGCGAGCGCCGCGAAAGGCATCGACTTGTCACCCGGCATGTTGACCCACGCCAAGGCTCGGAACTTGGACGTGCAGGAGGCGGACTGCACCGATCTTCCGTTTGAGGACGCGAGCTTCGATGTGGCCTGCTCATTCAAGGTGCTGGCGCACGTCCCCAATTTCGACGCCGCGCTCGCGGAGATGGTGCGGGTCGTGCGTCCGGGCGGCCACCTCGTGATCGACATCTACAATCGCGCGTCGATTCGTTATTTGATCAAGCGGCTCTTTGGGCCGCGGAAGACCTCCGCGACCTTCGACGAGGGCGCGATTGAGACGCGCTTTTGGAACCTCGATGAGGCGCTGGCGCACGTGCCCGAGCGGACGCAGCTGGTGGACGTCGCCGGGATCCGGGTGATGACGCCGCACCCCGCCGTGAATCGCCTCCCGCTGGTGGGGGCCATGAGTCGGGCGTTGGAGTGGAAGCTGATGGACGGTCCGCTCGCGAGGCTGGGCGGCTTCATGGTCCTCACGTTGGAGCGCACTGCGTGAAGTGTCGGCGCACCCTCGTGGTGACGTCCACTTTTCCACAATACGAGGATGACGACCGCGGTGTGTTCTTGCGTCGCCACTGGGAGCGAGAGGTCGCGCGCGGTGAAGATGTCTCCGTGCTCGCACCGAAGACCGCGTGGACCGACGCGCGGTTCCGGCCGGGCGTTCGCATGCGGCGTTTTTGGTACGCGCCACGCCGCGTTTCGAGCCTGACGGGGCACTTCGGAATCCTTGAGAATATCCGTGAGCGTCCGTGGCGGGCGTGCCTGGTGCCCGCGTATGTGTGGGCGCTCCACCGCGCGGTCGCGAGAGAGCTTGAGGAGGGCAGCTACGACCGCGTGGCGGCGCATTTTTGGCTGCCGAGTGGGTTGGTCGCGGCGCGCCTTTGCGCTGGGAGGATCCCGTTTGAGCTCTACGGTCACGGCACCGACGTCGACATCGTGATGGCCTCGCCCGCGCCGTTGCGGGCTGCGATCGCGAAGCGACTGGCGCGGGCCTCTGTCATTCATGTGCCGTCGACTCGCAAGCGGGACGCGATCATCGAGGCGCTCGGATGGCATCACATCGCCCACAAGGTGCGAGTGGAGCACATGAGTCACACGATCACGATGGAGGGGGGGGCGTCTCCCCGTGAGCTCGAGCGGGATTACATCTTGTTTTTGGGCCGGCTGATCGATCAAAAGGGGGTGAACGTGCTGTTGGAGGCGGCGTCGGAGCACCCGGGGCTCTGCGTTGTCATCGCCGGAGACGGTCCGCTGCGCGCGTCCTTGGAACGTCGAGCGGAACAGCTCCGTGTGGACGCGAGGTTTGTGGGCTGGGTGCAAGGTGCGACAAAACGCGCGCTCATTCGAGATGCCGACGCGGTCGTCGTGCCCTCACGGGCGGTCCGAGGGCTCAGCGAAGGCGCCCCGCTCGTGGTGGCCGAGGCGCATGCCATGGGGCGCCCAATTGTGGCGTCGGACGTGGGGGGGATCGCGGAGCTGGCGGCATCCATTGGCGCCCAGCCGCAGCTGGTGCCACCCGACGACTCGGCCGCGCTGGCCCAGGTGTTGGGGCGTCTCCACTAAAAAGCAGGGCGTGGGGGCGCCGTACACTGGCCCCGCAGTCCGGGCGGGTGTTCGATGCTTGCGCCCGTCGCACCCGTTGACCCCCATCGCGAGGGCTGGGCCTCTCATTGGGGGTAGACTTTGAGCTGTGGGAAGGCTCACCGTCATCATCTCGTCGCTGCTCGTAGCGGGCTGCACAGCGAAGCCCGCCGCGGTCGTCCAAGGGTGGGACGGCAGCTTCGCGGAGCCGGTGGTGCGACCGGAGCACCCTCGCCCTGATTTTTTCCGCGACACCTTCATCAACCTCAACACCGTGTGGGAGTTCGCCTTCGACCCTGCAGACGAGGGGCTGGCGGCCCAGTGGTTCGAGCGCGAGGACGTATGGGACGCACAGATCCAGGTGCCCTACGCGTGGGAGGCGCCGCTGTCGGGCTTGGGCACGATCCCCGAGATGTACTCGATCGTGCACACCGCCGCGGCCACCACCTACCGCGGGGTGGGGTGGTATCGCCTCCAGCTCCCCGAGGTGCTGCCCCCCGGCGACGACTGGCATCTGGTGTTCGGCGCGGTGGATTTTGAGGCGACCGTGTGGGTGGACGGTGCGGAGGTGGGATCCCATCGCGGGGGCTACGCGCCATTTTCGGTGAACCTGAGCGCGGCGACTTCGGGGCAGACTCCGCCGACCATCGTTGTGCGGGTTGAGGACCAGACCGAGCTCAACGACCGCGCGCAGCCGGTGGGGAAGCAGGGGGGGGTCTGGTACACGCGGGTGAGCGGAATCTGGCAGACGGTGTACCTGGAGCAGCGACCGCCCACGCATCTGGTGGGCGTGCGGGTCGTACCGAGGATCGAGAGCGGCGCGGTCGACGTGACGCTGGAGTACGCCGGCGCCGCCGAGGTGCGCGTGGAGGCGTCGCTCGACGGGGTGGTCGTGGGCGAGGCGAGCGCCGTGGGGACCGCCGCGACGTTGACGGTGCCGCTGGAACAGGTGGCGCTGTGGGATGTGGGCACGCCTACGCTCTACGATCTCACTGTGACCGTGTCGTCGAATGGCCGGGACGACGTGGTGCACAGCTACTTTGGCCTGTCGACGGCGGGCACCGACTGGATGCCGGGGCGCTCGCCCGCGGAGCAGTCAGACGCTCTTCAGCAGGCGAAGTCCTTCATCTTCAATGGCGCGCCTGTCTATCCGCGCTGCGTCCTCGACCAGTCGTATTGGCCGGACGGAATCTACACGGCGCCGTCGCTCGATCATATTCGCGCCGACCTCCAACTAGCGAAGGACCTGGGCTTCAACTGCGTTCGGCTTCACATCAAGCCGGACGAGCCCGCGAAGTATCGGCTCATCGACGAGATGGGCTTGTATCTGGTGTACGACCTCCCCAACCTCGACATGGAGACGAAGAACACCGAGGGATTTGTGGGCCGCGCACACTTCGCCCAGACCCAAGAGGCGGTGATGCGCCGCGACAGGAACCACCCCTCGCTGCTGTCGTGGGTGGTGTTCAACGAGAACTGGGGGCTGTCCACCAACGGTTCTTTGCTGAGCCCCACGCCCCTTCAGGGAGCGACCGAGATGCAGGGGTGGGTGCGCGAGATGGTGGCGCTCGCGCGGGAGCTGGACCCCACCCGGCCGGTCGAAGACAACAGCGCAGGCGGATCTGTCGGCGTCTTCGAGCACCTCGACACCGACGTCAATTCCTTCCACCACTACGACGACGACGCGGCGTCATGGCGGGCGTTGCTCGAGGCGGAGGCGGCGGTGACGTTCCCGGGGAGCGCGGCGAACTACGTGGGCGGGGGCGCGCAAGACGGCGCGCCGTGGTGGAATTCGGAGTTCGCGAGCTTCAGCGCCTTCGGCGGCTCCGACGACGTGTTTTGCGGGCTGTTCGGAAGCCTCAACGAGTTGCGTCGGCGGCCTCGACTGACCGGGTGGGTGCTCACCCAACTGACGGACGTGGAGTACGAGCACAACGGTCTCGTGACCTACGACCGCGCCACGAAGGAGGACATGTGCGCGCGACACGGGGTGGGGCTCGCCGACGTGATCGGCGACGACTTCGTGGGCTTCGAGTGGCTGCCCGGGGAGGCGCTCACGGCGGGCGCGACCGTGCAAGTGCCGCTGTGGTTCTCGCAGTGGTCGTCGGGCGAAGCGCGAGGGCGCACCCTCCGGCTGCGTTGGGGGGACGGAGAGACCGAGGCCGCGGCGGACTTTGAGAGCGCGCCCTACGAGGTGGAGAGCGTGGATGGGATCACTGTGACGGCCCCGATCGAAGCGGGCGCCCACGTGCTGGTGGCCGAGGTCTTCGACGGTGACGTGCGGGTGTGTGCCAACCGGATCTCCGTGCTCGTGAGCGGATGAGGGGGCCCCTAGGTGGGCGGACGCGGCGTCGAGTCGGCGTCGCGGGCGCGAGCGAGCGCTCGGCGGAGCAGCGGGATGATCTCCCGCTCGTCAGGGGTCTCTACGATCTGTACGTCGTCGCCCTGGTGCTCTCGAACCACGTCACGGTACCGCGCCAAGGTCCACCCGTGGGTCTGCGCGTTGCCTCCGGGGATCGGCTTGTTGGCCGCGTCATAGCGACACGCGCCGGGCGCGAAGAACACGACGGACCATCGCTCACGCTGCAGCTTCGCGAGAAAATCATCGTCGGAGGTTGCTGACACGAAGGTGGGGCTGCCGAGGTGTGGGGGGAGCATCGTGGAGGCCCGCACCGCCATCTGGGGGTCACATCCGCGAGCGAGGACGCTCTTGCCTGTGTGATCGAGGGGAGCGCTCTCGTCCACGCCCTCCGCGATCTGTCCCATCATGCGGTCGCGGGGATCGCTTGTTTTTCTTTCATCTCGATTCATGGTGGCGCCGGCCGCTCCCTCAGGTGCGAGGGTAGTGAACTTTGTAAGTTCCAACTAACTGTCCCAACTTTCAACCTTCAACTTTCCTGACCCAACTCTCCTGACTCTCCTGACTCTCCTGACCCAGGGTCTTCTGACTTTTCACGACAGAACGATGTAGGGCGGTAGATATCGGGAATTCCTGAACGACCCTGGAATTCCTGAACGACCCTGGGACGGGATCTCAGGATCTCATGAACGACCCTGGGATGGGATCTCACATCGGGTCGGCTGTTTCGGGTCGGGTGTTTCGTGGGGGAGGGCCCGATCACGGGACGCACGCGACGCCATTTTCGAGCTGCGTGTTGGTGCGGAAGCTCTTGAACGTCTCCCAGTACGGCAGCTGCGTCGTCGGGATCGTGCCGTCTTCGTTCACGTTGGTGACGTGATAGCTGCTCTGGTTCCAGATGCGCCTCGCGGGGACCCAGCGGTTGAACATATCCCCGTAGACTTGGACCGCGGGGGCGGTGGCGCCACCACCGAGGGGGTCCTCGTTGGAGACCACCACGATCTCTGCGGAGCCGTCGCCGTCCACGTCGGCGACCACCGGGTATTCGATGAGCGTGCGGCTCGACCGCGGCTCGGACACGTAGGGTGCCTGCGCCGGGTCCGATGTCTCCCACACGTAGAGGGTCTCCTCATCGGCGTACATGGCCTCCGCGCTCCCGTCCCCGAGGAAATCGAAGGCCGTGCTCCCTGCGATTCCGCTGGCGTCGAGGATGTCCCACTGCCCCAGGAGATTGACGGTCGGAGCCACGCCGGGACCCGCGTCTTCAAGGCCCACGAGGAGATAACTATCCGCCACGGAGAAAGCGAACTCCGCGCGGCCATCCCCGTCGAAATCATGGATCGTCGCCGGTCGCTGCCACGCGAGCGCGCTCGCGCTCGAGCTGACGGGGCGCTGATCCTTGAGCAGCACCTGCCCCTGCGCGTCGAGGACCGAGAAGCCGTCCGGGCCGGTCACCAGGATCTCCGGGGCCGCGTCACCCACCAGGTCACCGATCTGCACGTGTCCCGGGCCAATATTCGCGTCGTAGTAAAGGGACGCGCTCCCGTTGTCCCAGGTCCAGGCACGGCGACCCGAGATGATCTCCGGTGCGCCATCTTGATCGAGATCTGCGACGACGAGGGCGTTGTAGGGCACCACCCCGGTCACATCCAGGGTCTCCAGAAGTTGACCCTGTGCGTTGAAGATGTAGCGATGGATCAGGATCTCGGGGCTCCCGTCGCCGTCGAGGTCGTACACGCTCACGGGGGTCGCGAAGTCGAGGGTGGTGAAGGCTGGATCTGTTCCTTCCGCGAAGCTGAAATCGAACCCTTGCACCTTCGTGCCATCGGGGTTCCACGCGGTCACATTCCCGAGCACCGTCCGCGACGCGATGATCTCCATCTCGCCGTCTTGGTCGATGTCGGCGAGGGCCGGGGACGAGAGCCAGGTCATGGGGTCTTCGAACCGTGTGTGGAGCGCGCCGGTGGCACCGTCGAGGATGTAGATCCGCGCCGTGAGTCCGTAGATCAGGTTCGGATCGGTGAGGGTGTCGGGGTGGAAGGCGACCACCACCACGTCCGGTGTATCGCAGAGGTCCACCACGCCGTCGTTGTTGTCGTCGGTGAGGTTCCCCACCAGGGGCGTCGCGATCACGTAGGTGTACCCGAGCTGTGGGTCCCCATCCCACGCCCACTGCAGCACCGGGGCGAAGCTCCCCGGCTGAGAAACCTGCGCGCAGCTGGGCGGCGCCGCGAGGTTGCCAATGGGCTCGCACGCGTCGGCGTCGCCGTCGCCGTCGCCGTCGCCGTCGCCAGTGGAATCTGTGTCGCCGTCGCCGTCGCCGGTGGGATCTGTGTCGCCGTCGCCGTCGCCGGTGGCGTCGCCGTCCCCATCTCCGCTGGTCCCCGCGTCGGCCGTGCCATCGGTACCAGCGGTCGCGCTACCGTCTGTGGCGCCGCTGTCCACGCCGATCGTCAAGGCGCCGGTGTCGTCGTTTTCACCGCCGCCCCCGTTGCAGCCCAACAGACCGAGCGAGACGATGACCGCGGCCCAACGTGCCCCGTGAAGCTCTCTTCGTCGCCGTCGCATAGGCTCTTACTTGGCTCCCAATTGGGGCGCTTGTCAATCCTCAACCACGACGAGCCCGCCGTTTCCTGATTTCCGCGTTTCCCTGGGGCCGCGGTCGGCTCGGGAGCCTCGTGGATCCGCAGACCGGATCCATCCGCGGCTGCCCTCGCCCTGGGAGTCCTGGCGGGGGCTCGTGTTGGAATCTTGATCCCGTCCCCGGTTCAGGAACCTCCAGAGCAGCAGAGTCCCCAGAGTCCCGTCCCCAGAGTCCCAGAGTCCCAGAGTCCAGAGTCCAGAGTCCCGTCCCAGGGTCGTTCACGAATTCGCGGCAGCTGTCACCCTACATCGTTCCCTTACATCGTTTTATCGGAAAAAGTGAAAAGACCCTGGGTCAGGTTCTCGGGTTGATACCCTCAAGTATGCGCGCGCTTACCATTGTGTTGACCGTCCCGATTCTCTTTGCACCCCTGCTTGCGTGCGGCGATGGGTCCGGCGGTGACACCGCGTCCGAGGAAGGCACATCGGGCGACGGCGACGGCGACGGCGACCCGACCACCGCAGGTGACGGCGACGGCGACCCGACCACCGCAGGTGATGGCGACCCGACCACCGCAGGTGATGGCGATGGCGACGGCGATGGAGACGGTGATGGAGACGGGCGCTACGACCCTGACAACGGGCCGGGACACGAGGGCGGCACCGTGGTCGATGTGTGCTCGGAGCAAGAGATCCTCGCGGCGATTGCGGGCGCGTCTGCCGGCGACGTCATCACCATCTGCCCCGGCACCTTCAACTTCAACCAACTCATCTCCGTGACCGCCAACGGCACAGACTCCCAGCGCATCTTTTTACGCGCTGAGACGCCCGGCACTGTGACCTTGAACCTCTCGCACATCGAGAACTTCAAGATCAGCGGGGCCTTTTGGATCTTCGAGAACCTCACGTTCTTCGGCGACTGCACCTCTGCCAGCTCCTGCGAGCACGCCTTTCACCTCGTGGCCGACGCCGACGACGTGATCTTTCGCGACAACGAGGTCGTGAACTTCGCCTCCCACGTCAAGCTCAACGGCGAGGTGGTCGGCTCCGGCCCGGCCAAGGCCTTCCCCGACCGGGCCTGGTTCCTCAACAACTTCTGGCACAACACGAAGTACGTGGAGAACCTCGCGCCCCACAATATTTTGAATCTCGACGGGGGCCAAAACCACGTGGTCCGCGGCAACATCTTCGCCGACTACAGCGCGCCGGTGACGGTGCCGCGCTCGGCCTCGGCGGTCTACCCCAAGGCGTCGGCGAAGCGCATGCTCATCGAGATGAACCTCATCGTGTGTGAGAAGTCCCGCCCGCAAGGAGAGACCAACCGCGGGATCCAGCTCGGCGACGGCGCGCCGGCCACGATCTGTGACGGCGACGACGACCAGGACGGCGTCGGCGACTGCGACGAGAACGGTCAGAGCCAGGAGATCCTCGTGCGCAACAACATCATCATGGGCTGCAACAACGGCGGCAGCTCCGCGGGCATCATCGTGGGCAGCGACCGGGACTCGCGGATCACCCACAACACCGTCTACGACGCCGAGCCGCGCAACGCGGGGTTCTACGAGGGACACCCTGTCCACACCACGCTCTGGCGACACAGCATCTTGGAGAACGGAGTCAACATTAACTACGCCAACCAGGCGCTCGACGAGGCCGACAACGTCATGCCCAGCCACGCCGAGATGGACATGATCTTCACGGCCCCGGTGATCGGCGACTTCTCGCTTGCCAGCGGAGCGAACATTGTCGAACAGGGGCCGGCCGACCCGGCGGTGCCCCACGACTTTTGCGGCTATCCCCGCGGGGCCACCGCCGACCTTGGCGCCGTCGAGTACTCCACCACCGACCCTGGGACGCCCTGCGCGGTTGTCATCCAGCAGATGTACGACCGCGTCCCGTAGCAGCCTGGGCTGGAAGACCCAAAAAACCAACACCCGAATTGTTGAAGCCTCTTGAATCCTTGAATCTGAATCCTGACGCAGGCTCTATTTTCCCTCGTTAGAACAATGTAGGGCGAAAGCTATCAGAGACTCCTGAACGACCCTGGGACGGGAGTCGGGAGTCGGGGGGACGGGAGTCGGGATTCGGGAGGTTCTTGGAGGAGTGCCCGCCTAAAGGAGCGAGCCGATGGTCTCGTACATCACCCCGTCGGAGTTGAGGTCCACGTAGTTCATGTCGGGACCGATCACCCAGAAACTTGGGAAGGACTCAATCGGGAGGTGATCCAGGTACTGCTGTGTGAAGTCCGGGAACACGTGGATGTTGGGGTTGGGATACATCGCATCCCACAGGTAGGCGTCGACAGACGTGGGCGGTTGGCCGTAATTATCTTGAACGATGACCGTGACCCAACCGAACACCTCATTGGCGATCGCGTCGCGAAGCGGCTGAATGAACGACTCAAAGAACTCCGGCGTCGGGTCGACGAAGTAGCCGTCGCACTGGAAGTCGTACTCGTTGACCGACAGGCACGCGGCGAGCGCGTTGCAGGGGCCGCACCACACGGTGCCGACGTCGAGCACGATGTGCTTGCCTTCATACTTGCAGATGCTGACGTTGTCGCCGACTTGATCGATGCCTTCGAAATGGGGGGCGGATCCTCCGACCTCGGCCATCAGCTCCCAACCCGGGTCCGCAGCCTCACACGGAGCGCCCTCGGCGGGTGGGGTGTCGTCGCCGTCCCCGCCGCCGTCATCGCCATCCCCGCCGTCATCACCATCCCCGTCGCCGTCGCCGTCGCCCCCCTCGTCGAGGGGACCAGAATCTTCGGCCTCATCGCCGACATCGGCCGTGGTTTCGTCAGCATCTACGCATCCATCGAGGGCGAACCCTGCTGCGACGATCACCGTGGAGAGTAGGACCATTCGAGGACCTCGACGCTTCATATTCAGATTATTGTGATTCGAGGGGGCGGGTGTCAATCAAGCTGGCTTGACAGGTGACGAATTGGGTCTGCGGGCCGTCGCGCCCCGTGGGACGGCGGATTGAGAGGATTGCATGCGCGACCACACCTAGAGTTAATGCGGGCTCCCGATTTTTCCACTCACCCACTCACCCAGACCCAGGGTCTTCACTATCACTCAGCCACTCAGCCTGACCCAGGGTCTTCACTCACCCAGACCCAGGGTCTTCACTCACCCAGACCCAGGGTCTTCACTCACCCCACTCACCCAGACCCAGGGTCTTTACTAGGGTGCAGACCACTCACCCAGACCCAGGGTCTTCACTCACCCAGACCCAGGGTCTTTAGTAGGGTGAGGGGGGGTAGGGTGCTTCAATCGAGTGGAGACAGACTGGGCGCTGAAGACATCCCTGGGTTAGGGTGCTCCAAATCGAGTGGAGACAGACTTAGGGAGACGACCCTGGGGCAAGATGGAGAGGGGGGGACCATTTCCGGCGAATGGGCCGGTGACGATTATTCATGGTGGATCAAGTGAAGCCCTGCAACCCTAGAAGAAGGGAGTATTATTGCGACGTGATAAATCCTCGGGAATTCCGAAACACGTCGCCGACCATCCGCACAAGCTCGCGCTCACAGATGTATGCGTGCAGTCACCACCGAAGCGTAGGACTTAACTCATGGGTCAAGGCGCTCGTAGTTGGGGTTGTGTCGTGCGCAGTGGGTTGCGGTGGCGACGGGTCTACAAGCGGCACCGCGGACACCGACCGCTATGCGTGGACCCAACTCACGCCAAGCGGCGTCTCGGCGCGCGTTGTGACGACCGACGCTGCGTGCCCTGATGCGATGGTGGACGGCGCGGTGATGGCGATGGACCCTCGCGCTTCAACCAGCCCCTCGGGGTTTGATGTGCGCGTCTGCGAACTCGCGGTACCTGAAGGGGCGCAGACGCTCGTGGTTGGGGAGCAAAGCTTGCGGCTGCCACCGTCAGATACGCCGACGAAAGTGGTCATTGTTGGTGACACAGGATGCCGCATTAAGCAGACGGACACGACCGTGATCGCGCAGGCGTGCAATGACAACTCCGATCAGGGGTGGCCTTTTTCACGGGTGGCGAGCGCGATCGCGGCAGAGAACCCGGAACTCATCTTTCACATGGGGGACTACCACTATCGTGAAGCGCCGTGTCCCGACGGAAACGAGGGGTGTGAGGGCAGTCCGTACGGTCCGAACTGGGCGTCGTGGCACGCGGACTGGTTCGAGCCCGGAGAGCAGCTGTTGCCCGTGGCGCCGTGGGTCTTCACGCGGGGCAACCACGAGGACTGCGGGAGGGCGTGGCTCGGGTGGTTTTTATTCATGGATGCGTCACCGCTGCCGACTGATCCGTGGAATCAAGACAACTGCCAGCAGTTCACGCCGCCCTACCGGGTGGCGGTGGGTGACTTGTCGGTGGCGGTGATGGATTCGTCGAGCATCCCCAAGTCGGCGAACCCTCCCACGCCCGACCCTGACGCTGTCGCCGAGTATGCCGCGCAACTGACAGCGATCGCGGCGCTACTCGCCGACGACTCGAACGCGTGGCTCACTACGCATCGGCCTTTTTGGTCCCCGCGTGCCAATCTTCCTGGCGATGGCGACCCGCTGGTCGCCATTGAGACCACGCTGATCGCGGCCATCGAGGCTACCGGCGGTCTGCCGCCGCAGGTGCCGCTGGCCATCGCCGGGCACGTACATCAGTTCCAGAAGATGACCTTCGACGATGGGCGCCCGATGCAGCTCGCGATAGGTGGGGGCGGCACCCAACTCGCACCCCCCGTCACGTCGGACGCGATCGCAACGTATCCGGAGGTCTTCGGGACTCTCGGTCTCGATCCGATGAATTTTGATATGTTCGATGAGTTTGGATTCGTCGTCGCGACCCGGGTCGGCGATGCTTGGACCGCGTCCTTGCGCGACCTCGATGGGGGGGAGATTACGAGTTTCCCGCTTCCTGCTGCGCCGTGAGTTCGAAAAACCAAAACCCCGCCGAAACCCGAACCGAGGGTCGTTTCGAAAACCCGAACCGAGGGTCGTTTCGGCGGGGGTAGCGCGGGGCTTTGGATTTTGTTGTCGAGGGAGCGCAACGACCCTCGGTGAAGGGCGAGCTGTCTATCGTGACGCTCCCTCGCAGCATCGAACCCGGTGACGTCGTGCTCGGCACGCGCCGTTGCAGCGAGCGGCGGTTCTTTTTGCGTCCAGACCCCGAGACTTGCCAGGTGTTTGAGTATTGCCTCGCCCGCTGCGCCAACAAGTACGGCATCGAGCTGCACGAGTTCGTCGTGATGAGCAACCACTACCACCT
>JAAZXR010000034.1 GCA_014240065.1 Myxococcales bacterium | reverse complement strand
CGGGGGACTTGAGGCCACCCTCGCCGGGCACATCTTCAATTGCACCGGTGGTCCGGAGACCTACGTCATCGATCCGATGGAGGCCGACCAAGCCCAGGCCCTCTACATTATCGCCTGGGCGGACAGCTCCGTGACGCAGGGGGTCCTCGGTCAGTTTCGGCGCTCCGACGGCGGCGGAACGTTCGGCCCCGTCGTCTACACGGGAGATCCCGGATGGCAGGTGTGCGCGACCGGGATGAACTTCAACCCTGGCTCCGGCGGTCCTTCGGAGGCGCTCATCGATCAGATGATCGGTGAATGCAACGCTGGAACACTGGACCCCGCGACCACAAGTGGCGGCTGGGTCGATGAGACTGGGACCATGTTGGGTGCGCTCGCCGTCGGTGAAGACAACACAACGCCCTACAGCGGCGGACCTCAACCTGGAAACGAGTTCCCCCTCGTCTGCCAGACGGTGATGGATCCCGACGCGACGTGGATGTGGTTCGACTGGGACCTCAGCGACCCGGCGAGCCCATTTCTGTGGCCCGGCGGCACGAACCCCGATCATCAGTTCCTCATCTTCCGGTTGCCGGCGAGTCTCATCCCTCAATGAGCGGCGCCGAGAAGCCGGCACCAGAGACGCCAGCTTCGCCGTGCTGCGACAGCGGCCTCCAAACCGACCCACGGGATCGTGGAGCAGCCGCCGCTCCACGATGTCCTGAATGTGAAGAGCGCGGTCGCCCAACGGCTCAAATCACGATCAAATCGATGCGAAGTTCGATGAGCCCCATCCGCGCCGATCGGGTTCTTGAGGCGGACATACCGTGGAGGGCGTGCCTCTCCTCAGCGTGCCCTGTCGCCTACTACGGAGCGAACACCACGATCTCGGTGGCCGAGGTGTCCGCCACGGTACATCACAAATCGCTGTCCTCCGATCCACTCGTTTGCTTCTGCTTTGGGTATCGGAGATCAGATCTTGAGCGTTCGAAGCGCAGCGCTGACTCGGTCAACCCGGTCGTCCGCGAGATCCGCTCTCGCTGCCGGCAGGGGTTGGGCGAGTGCCAAACAAAAAATCCAGAAGGTCGATGCTGCCTTCGGAACATCGCCCAAATCCTCGACCCAGGTGTCTGAGCCCGCGCGGGCCCACCTCACGGTCACGGGAACGACGCTCTCCGATCTTGGCGACGACGCGACGGCCTCGACAACCGACGGCCGCGCGCTACTGCCGGGGGCGACCGTCGTCCAACGCGCGGAGTTTCCGACGAAGCTCGCCGGCCTTCCCGAGCCCGCGCCGATATCCCACCGCCGCCTGTGACCACCCACCGTAGATGGCGTTGGGGATCATGAACCAGTCGGTCCCCCAATGATCAATGAACCGATCGACCGCTCCTTGTCGCCCTCGGTTATCGAGACGCGTGTACTCGTCGCCGATGAAGTCTCCGAGGTTGTCGCCGAGCAGCATCACTACGCGATAATGGTCGGCCACGTGAAGTCGGCGGCTGGTCTTGTCCGATCCCCACTCCGGTCGCTCATTCTTCGTGAGCACCACGTCGATCCCCGCCGCCATCGGAAATCCCTGCGCGGCGAGGTTCCGCGCCGTCGCGTCGTCGACGCTCACATCTCGGTTCGTCACATAGAAAACGGTGACGCCTCGCGACGCCGCGAGCTGGGCGAATTCGATAGCCCCTGGGAGCGCCTCTGCGCTGGCCTCCTCGCACCACTCCGCCCATCCCTCGGGATACGCCGTCCCATCCCGCATCGCGCGTACCTGCCACGGCGAATTGTCGAGCATCGTCTCGTCCACATCAACGATGATGGCCGGTGGCTTGTCTGTCACATCCATCGCCTCGTCGAGCGCCGAAGCGTCGGGATCCCCGAGCCGCTCTTGGAGCTTCACTTCCGCCGCGAGAAATGTCTGTCGAACAACCGCCCGATACTCGGCAGAGAGCTGATGGAAGAGGGTGGCGTTGAGCTCTGCCGGCCCGGCGGGCGGGGCCGCACGACCGGCGCACGCGGTCAGCGTGAGCAAAACGATGGTCTGCCCGAATTCGATGAGCCTGCGGGCCGCGCCAGGCGAAGCGAGCGATGATAAACGTCGGATGGCGATCATGCGAATGAGCCTCTCGTCGAAGTGTGAACACGAACACGCCGGGTAGCTCCCGGCGAAAATCCACGAGAGAGGATAAGCGCTCGATGGACCTAATGCATCGGTGTTTTAGACCTTCTTGACAGCCACGGCGACGACCCCGACAAGCGCCCTACGATGTTCAATAATGAACGCGGTAAAAACCGCCACTTCTTGTGCGAGGGCCAGCGAGAACCTGATATTGTCTTGGCCATGCGAATCTCAGTCTTGAGGAGCCTCGTCGTCTTTGGCCTTTCACTCACGGTCTTCGCTTGCGGACCTAAACCCGAGAGTGCTGCGCCCGAGCCCGAGACCACCCAGGTCAGGGAGGCGCCCACCGCGCCCACCGCGGCGACGCCGGTGTTCGCGGTGAGCTCCTCCTCATGGGACGACGGCGGGCCGATTCCGCATACGAACGCCTTTTGCATCCCCGCCGCGGAGGGCCACGTGGGGATGGGCACGAATATCAACCCCGAGATCGGCTGGTCCGGCGCGCCCGAGGACACCAAGTCCTTCGCGATCATCATGCACGATCCCGACGTGCCATCGGCGCTCGACGACGTCAATCAAGAAGGAAAGATCGTCGCCGAGGATCTCGAGCGCATCACCTTTGTCCACTGGCTGTTGGTCGATGTCCCGGCGAACGCGACGAATGTTGAGGCTGGCGCCGACTCCGACGCCATCACACCGAAGGGCAAGCCGCCGGGGCCCACAGAGGTCGGTAACCGAGGCATCAACGACTACACAAAGTGGTTCGCCGCTGACGAGAATATGGCCGGAGACTACGGCGGATATGACGGACCGTGTCCGCCGTGGAACGATGAGCGCGTGCATCACTACGTCACGACGGTCTACGCGCTGGACGTGGAGAAGCTTGAAGTGGGGGAGAAATTCACCCTCGACGCCGCCCAGGCCGCGATGGAGGGCCACGTGCTCGCACAAGCCTCCATCACCGGGCTCTACTCCCTCAACCCGAGCGTCACGCTCCCCGCCGGCCAATAACGCTCACGCTTCCACCTCGGGGCTCGACCCTCATCGAACGATCCGCAGGTCAAGTCGCGGCGCGGGCGGTACGGTCGGGGGACCGCCTCCGACCGATGTTGACACGCGAGCCCAGGCTTCGGAGACTCTCCACATGCCGGTAATCGACGGCGAACATCTTGAGCAGCTGAAGCTCTATCGCCGCCCTCGCGGGCAGATCATCTTCGCGAACCTCGTGCTGAAGGCCGACTATCGGTTTCCGCGCCGCACCTCGATCAAGATCGAGGGGATCGAAAACCTCCCAGCGACCGGCGGAGCGATCTTGGCGATGAACCACACCGATCGCTTCAACTACTGGCCATTCCAGTATCAAATGTATCGCCATGGACTCCCGTTCACGGCGACGTGGGTGAAAGGCAAGTACTACGAGAACGCGTTCATGACCTGGTTTTTGAACCAGACCAACAATATCCCGCTCCCCTCGCGAGGCTACCTGCTCACCACCTCGTTTCGCGAACACGCGGGGCGCGTGCCCACCGGAGAGGAGTATCGCTACCTGCGCGACCTCACCAACGGCGTCGACGTCGCGGAGCGGACCTGCTCGGACGCGATCTCGTCCTTGCTCGGGGACTCTCCCGGAGACTTCGCCACCGATTTTGAAGGTCGCTTCGAGACGCTGATGCGAAGGGTCATGGCGCTCAACTCGCGCGCCGTCCATGAGCTCGGGTTGAACCTCTTGGTCTTCCCCGAGGGGACCCGCTCCCTCACCCTCAAACCCGGCCACACGGGCCTCGTCGAGGTCAGTCAGTTCCTCCAGCTACCTATCATCCCCGTGGGCTGCAACGGGAGCAACCACCTCTACCCCGGAAACAGCCCCCTCTCCAAGGGCGGCGACGTGGTCTACCGGGTAGGCCCACCTCTGGCCGTGGATGGACCCGAGCTCTCCCCCCACCGGATCGTGGACGACGCGGTGCCGTTCTCCCGCAGGATCAAACAAGACCACGGAGACAAGCTCGAGGCGATGACGAAGATCGTGATGCGCGGCATCGAGACCCTCCTCGATCCCCAGTATCAGTCCTCCGCGGAAGACGACGGGGACGGGGGAGCTGGCTCCGCGCGCTTCGTTTGATGGAGGAAGTGAGCCTTCCCTCGCCGGCGCACCACCGGGTGATCCACGCGGAGATTCGTGAGCGCCGCTCCGTTCACCCGCTCAAGCAAGGACTCGACCTGCGTGGACTCGCACACCCACGGCTGTTGATACACCTCCAACACGCGTTGAATCTTCCACTGAGATTCCGTGGCGATCTTACGACGCGTCTCCACGCCGCCGAGGGTGCACGGCGCCCATCCGAGACCGCGGGGCAGCGGCGTCCCCGGTGACCGCGACGTGAACCTCGCCACGGCGTCCACCACCTCGTTCGCGAAGGGCCACTGCTCCGCGAAGATACTCGCGAGGAGTGGCTCGAGGGTCGGCGGCACCGCCCCGTCCTCCAAAAACCTACCCGGAGAAGACGGGGGGACGGCGAGCCGCTCCATCCAGCGCTTGACATGCTCGTGTCCATCGAAGCGATGCCGGGAGCCAGGGTCACGATAGATGTGGGCATACAGCGGACCGCAGAGCGCGAAGTCCCCCGTGCACGGGGTGTCTCCAAGCAAGAACGGCGTCGCTTCAAAATGCGCGTTCAACATGCGCAAGAGCGCGTCGATGCGACGCTCCACCCCGGGGACGCTCTCCTGGGTGATCCCCAGCACCTCGCGATACGAGGCCATCTTGTCTGAGATCGGTCGCAGCACGCGCCTCGCGAGCGCCGACGGCATCCACGGCATCCCCGTCGCGGCGAACTCCGCCTCGGCGAAGGCGCGATTTTCGGGCGTGTTCCATCGAGTGTGCATGATCAAGATGGGCATCCACTCATCCCCATAATATTCGAACAGCGCGCTCACCAGCCGCTGCGGAGGCGACGATGGGAAGGCCACATCGTGAGGGAGCTGCGCCGCGAAGTAGTCGATAATCTCACTTGAATCTTGGATCCATCGCCCACGAGAGATCTCCAAGGTCGGCATGATCGGTCGCCCCACGGCCTCCGTGATCTTCCGGCGAAGCTGCCACGCCGTGGGCGCGATCAGTTGGTGCGGGAGCCGGTGAAACCGAGCGTACCGGACCACCTTCTCGGTGTAGGGCGAGGAGGGCCAACCGTAGATTGTCGGACGATGGGGACGCGCCACCACATCCCAACCCTATCACGTCCCCAACTCAGTCACGGCGTGTCACGGATGCCGCAGAGCATGAAGCCCAACAGCGGCGCACACTTCTCCGCGCAGGGCGAGTAGGTCTCTTTGTGCGTCCGCGTCTTGGCGCGATTGGTCGCCCCCCAATAAAACTCCACGAGGGCTGCGGGCGCGAGGCCTCGCCGCGCGGCCTCGTTGAGCAGCTTGGGCGCGCAGCAGTCTCCCATCCCCGAAGAGACCCTCGTCTCGCCATCGAGCACCTGCGGCCACCCTCCAAGACGCCCCGCGAAGTTATGAAACGTATACAGCCCGTGATACCGCTCCATGAGCTTGCGCGACAGCGCCGCTCGCCTCTGCACCAAGACAGAGCGCGCCGCGTCCTGCTCGCACGCCTCCAGCTTTGCGGTCACTCCCCGGATCTCTGGATCGTAGGTCGCCTCCAAGGAGAGCCAGGCGCCCACGTCAAACAGCGGCGGACACCACCCCGGGATGCTCCACGCGCCGCCCACCTGCCCTGAGAACGCGCGGAGGACGACCACGGAGCCTCCGGCGTCACGACCGACCAAGACTCCGAACATCTTGCCCCCGCGGGGTTGGTGCAGCACGTTCGCGTCGACGATGGGGCGACCGCGCTCGTCGGTCGCTCCGGGTTCGGCGAGGCGTCCGGTCGCCAGCTCCTGCTGCAGCGCCTGCATCGCGCGCAGCGCCCCATCACGCGGCACGACGTGGACGCGATCGCACCGCCGGCACAGACCCCGCGTCTCCCCCTCGCTGTGTTCGAACCCCATCATCTCCAGCCCCATTAGTAACAAACAGCCGCCCCCTCCGACCATCCCCTGGTACCATCGGCCTCCTCAACGAGGGACACATCATGCTCGATCTGATCATTAAGGGTGGAACTATTCATGACGGGACCGGCGCCTCTGGATACTCCGGGGATGTGGGAGTCGTGGACGGAGCCATCGTCTCCGTCGGCGTGGTCACCGACTCCGCGACGCGGACCATCGACGCCACGGGCGCCATCGTGACCCCAGGCTTTGTCGACCTCCACACACACTACGACGGCCAGGTCACCTGGGATGACGTGCTCGCACCCTCCGTCTACCACGGCGTGACGACCGCCCTCATGGGCAACTGCGGGGTGGGCTTCGCCCCCGTGCGGTCCACAGATCACCAAGTGCTGATCGACCTGATGGAGGGCGTGGAGGATATTCCCGGCACCGCCCTCGCCGAGGGGCTCACCTGGGAGTGGGAGAGCTTTACAGAGTATATGGACGCGGTCGCAGGCGTCCCTCGCACCATGGACGTCGCCCTCCAAGTGCCCCACGACGCGCTGCGGGTCTACACCATGGGTGCCCGCGCGGTCGCAGAGGAGGCCGCGACAGACGAGGACATCGAGGCGATGCGCGCGTCCCTCCGACAGGCCCTGGCCGCCGGCGCGTTTGGGTTTTCAACGGGGAGGACCGACAACCACCGCGACGCGGCGGGGCTCGCCACCCCCTCTTCGGAGGCCACTGCGAAGGAGCTTTGCGGGATCGCCTCCGTGCTCAACGAGTTCACGCACGGCGCCATTCAGGCCGTAAGCGACTTCGACATCATCGATGGCCCCAGCAGCTTCGACGCCGAGTTTGACCTGATCCGACGGATGCGCGCGGCCATCCCAAACCACCCCATGAGCGTCTCCTTGCTGCAGCGAGTGCGCGACACGGAGCAGTGGAGGCGGATTCTCGACGAGGTGACCACGCTGGCCGGCGACGACGTCGCCCTCCACGTGCAGGTTGCGGCGCGTGGAATCGGCGTGATGATCGGACTCAACGCGACCTTCCACCCCTTTATCGGTCACCCCAGCTTCCGTGAAATCGCCCACCTCCCCCTCCCGGAGCAGGTCGCTCACATGCGCGCCCCGGAGTTTAAAGCCAAGCTCTTGGCGGAGGCGCCGGTGCGCGTCTCTGGGGACGGCAGCTCGATCCCCCCGCTGGTGGACTACTTCCTCGCGAACCCTGAGGAGGTCGGGCGCGGGCTGTTCGCCATGGATGAGCGCTTCGACTACGAGCCAGATCCAAAAACCTCCCTGCTCGCGCGGGCGCACCGCGAACAACGCGGCCTGCTCGACGTGATCTACGACGAGCTCCTCGCGGACGACGGCGACGCCCTGCTCTACTTCCCGGTCTACAACTACGCCCTCGGCAACCTCGACGCGGTCCACGAGATGCTCCGCCACCCCATGGCGCTGAGCGGGTTGTCGGATGGGGGCGCGCATGTCGGCACCATCTGCGACGCGAGCTTCCCAACGTTCATGCTCTCCCATTGGGCCCGAGACCGCGCGGCCAAGCGGCAGCGGGCGGGATTCTCGGTGCCCGAGGTGGTCCATATGCTCACCCAAAAGAACGCGTGTTTTATGGGACTCCGCGACCGGGGTGTGATCCGGGAGGGCCTGCGGGCGGACCTCAACATCATCGACATGGAGCGGCTCACCCTCCATCGCCCGAGGATCGAAGCCGACCTGCCCGCCGGTGGCAAACGCCTCTTGCAGGATGCCACCGGCTACCTCGCGACGATCTGCGGCGGTCAAGTCATCACCGAGCGCGGCCAGCTCACCGCCGCGCGCCCCGGCGCGCTCGTGCGCGCGGGCTAGTTCATCCCTCGAGTTCGGTGGTCGCGTCGTCGCGGGTGACGCGTTCCCCGCGGACGTTCAAGACGAGCCCCAGCGCGGCCCCGACGAGGGCCAGCGCCCACATGCTGACGCTGCCCGTCAACAGCGAGATCCGCCGCATCTCGAACACGTAGGTCCATGTGCCGATCACCGACGCCAGCGCCACCAGAGGAAGGAGCGTCCACATTCGGCGCACGCGTGGTCCATCCACGCGATCCATCAAGCGCCCGAGGTCGTACGCGAGGACCGGCAGGAGCGGCAGCAGATAGCGATGATCATGAAACGCCCCGCCCATCGGCGTGCGGTGGCTCGCCAACGCGATCACCCACAGACACCACCCACCCCGCTCCAGCCAATGGGCCCAGCGAGACAAGGAGGATCCCTTCGACCAAAAAAACGCGACGACCCCCAAGAACCACAGCGGGCTCAAGCGGCCCATTCCCCCCTCTGAAAAACCGAACAGGCTCATGAAGCCATCGAGGGTGTCTCCGCTAAACGTGGTCGCCCGCGATTTCGCAAATTCAAAATTCGTATGAAAGTCGTAGCCGATCGCCCACGGCGCACCGAACGCGATGGTGTGATACAGCGCCGCCCCCCCACCAAAGACGAGCGCACCCGCGAGGAACGGGGCGACGAGATCCCGCCGCATCCGCGCGATCGTCACGCCGGCGACCGGCACGAGCAGCAGGTAGTCGGTGGCGACCGCCAGACCCGCGGCCAGACCCAAGAGCACGCCTGCGCTCCTCACCACGCGCGGCTCGATCGCCGTGGACGACTCCACCCGCTGCGCGCTCCAGTACAGCAAGCTCACGGCGAATGCCGCAGGCACGTGGCTAAACAAGGTGATCGCATAGGGCCCGAACAGTGACGCGAACGCCAGCGCTGCCACGCAAAACACGATCGTACGCTCTTGCGATCCTGCCGCCCTCAGACGCGAGCCCACCAAGATCAACGTCAGCAACCCGAGCACCCCCACGTGCAACGTCGCGAAGATGGCGCTTCCTTGCAGATTGACCAGCGGCCGCGCACGCGGCGCTCGGACGCGATAGGTGTGGGCGAAGTCAGGGCCCGCCGGCACCTGCAACACCCGCCGCGATCCGTGGGCCCACGCCGCCAGGTCGTCGTCGAATTGCGCGCCAACCCACACCGCAGGAATCGCGAGCATCGCGGTCCCGGGGGGCCGGTCTGAGTACAGCACCCCGTCGCGACGCGCGAGGTCTACCCGCAGCGTCAGCGGCGCGTCGTTTTCCAACGCCGCCTCGTGTCGCAGCGCCAAGGAGCGAGTCAGCGCCAGGTGAGAGCCGTCGTTGGAGGAGAGCAACCCCACCGCGCACGCGCCCCAAACCCAGCCGATCAGCGCGAGCATCAACGGGTACATCAGCGTCGTTCCAAAACGGACCGAACGCTGCAGATCCGCGGAAGGCGTGTGATTCCCAGGACGAGACATCTCTGCCGACTCTAGCCTCTCGGAGGCCGGAGCCCCAACAAAGATCGGCTCCGCGTGTTGCGACGGCTGCTGGGCGGATCCCACCAACCTCGATTAACGGGCGATTTTCGCCAACTTGTCGCCCCGATCCGTGATCTGGACTAGCATCTACACATGAACTGGCGCGCTGGATATATCTTCGTTTGCTCGTTGGCCCTCACGACTGCGAGCGTCTCTGTATCGGGATGCGCCGAGGACGACGACGACCCTGGGTACGCGCCGCCCGGTTCGGGATCGAGCGGGCTCACGTGGAGTGGCGGTTCCCAAAGCAGCGGCGGATCGAGCTCGGCGACGGCGGCGACGATCGGCGACGGCGACGGCGACGGCGACGGCGACGGCGACGGCGACGGCGACGGCGACGGCGAGCCGATCATTGAGGACCCAGTCGCGGGGCTCCAATGGTTCCAAGCAGAGGTCTTCCTCACCCAACCCGAAGCGGACTCATTTTGCGAGAGCTCGCAGTACGGCGGCTTTGACGACTGGACGCTCCCGACGATCGATCAGCATCGCACCGCCGTCGTCGAGTGCGCTGATCTTCAGACGGGTGGCGCGTGTCTCCTCTCGGATCCGGGCTGCCTCGACCTCTCCTGCGCAGACACCACGCTGACGTGCATTGGCTGCTTCGACTCGACCGCGTCCTGTTTTTTCGACACAGACCTGTGGCAACAAGACTGTTCCGGTGTCGCCTCTTTTTGGTCTAGCTCTCTGTGTACCGACTGCGGAGCGGACTGGTACTGGTACATGGACTTCTTCGTACCGTACCCATCGAACGCCAACATGGGTCAGCTCGCCGTCCGCTGCGTGCGCTCCTCGTAGCGCGCCGCGCCGCTTCCGTGGGCACGCGACGGACCAAGGGAGCGCGGGCTCTTGGCGCGCGCCGCTTCGCCCCTACGCGTACTTCCGGGCGACCTGATCGTGGGGCGCTTGTTTCAAGATCATTCGGGCCACAGATCGCGCGCGGCTCGGATTTCCGTGCCGCGAGTGCAACCACATGCCCTGGCGAAGCGCTCGGAGTCCATCCTCAGTGCGGTGCGCTCCGATGAGGGAATGACCCAAGGCCACATAGTGCGCCGGCGCCTGTGTCATCGCCGCGAGCTCGCGAAGCGCGACGCTCGCCTTCCGCGGCCGACCGCTGCGCAGCAACCTCGTCGCTCGGCGACGGAGGATATCCCCTCGGGGCATCGGCTCTTGGCATTCGCGCTGCTGGCGCGTCGTGCGATGTCGTCGTTTCGCCACGTACCGAACAGTTGCAAGGGATGGGCCGAATCCCAAAATTTTCGTAATTTATGGGATTTCAGGGGTCAATCATGACGGATCCGCCAGTTTGGACGATCGGGGTGTCACCAGACGCGACACCAATGTCCGCGCGCCCGCAGCCAATTGCATCGCGCGTCAAACGCAATCCACGCACCTCCAGCATCCACAGACACACATCCGTCCGAGCCCTCGCACCTCTCCCCACGTCCAGGAGTAGGCGCTACTCTCCCGTTCTCATGTTTGAGTGCATCACGTCTCGCGCTTCGTTGTTAATCCCCTGCCTCAGTCTCGTCGCGGCCACCACAGCGTGCGCCGCCCCTGGCCTGACCCTCGGTGAAACGATGTCGCCGCCGCTGGCCATGCAGACCTCCCTCCTTCCCGCGCCCGCGCCGGTGGAGCCGCCGAAATCCGACGCGGGGGACGACGCGAAAGACGACGAGGAGAGCGCCGCGTGGGACGTGGCCGCCCCCGACCTCCCGCTTGAGTCCTTTGATCTCGACGTCAAAGAGGGCACGTGGATCAGCGTCGACGTCCATCCAAACGGCCAAGAGCTCGTCTTCGACCTCCTCGGCGATATCTTCGTGATGCCCATGGAGGGCGGAGAGGCCCGCCCCATCTCGGAGGGGCTCGCCTGGGACATGCAGCCGCGATTCAGTCCCGATGGACGGAGCATCGTGTTCACGAGTGATCGCGGCGGCGGCGACAATCTCTGGGTGATGAAAAAGGACGGCGGTGAGCCCCGCCCCATCACGAAGGAGCAGTTCCGTCTCCTCAATTCTCCCGCCTGGTCCCCCGACGGTCAGTACGTCGTCGCGAGGAAGCACTTCACGAAGTCCCGGAGTCTCGGCGCCGGCGAGCTGTGGCTCTACCACCACTCCGGCGGCGCGGGGGTCCAGCTCACCAAGCGCCAAAACGAGCAAAAAGATCTCGGAGAGCCGGTGTTCTCACCGGACGGTCGGTACGTGTATTACTCGCAGGACACGACGCCTGGGGCGTACTTCGAATACAACAAGGACCCGCACGCGCAGATCTACGTGATCAAGCGGATCGATCTCCGTACCCAGCGGACCAAGGTGCTCGTGCGCGGGGCCGGCGGCGCCATCCGGCCCACCCCGTCGCCCGACGGGAAGACGCTCGCCTACATCCGCCGCGTCGGGCTCAAGTCCGTGCTGATGCTCATGGACATTGAGTCAGGGAGACAGCGCGCCCTCTACGACGCGCTCGATCGTGACATGCAAGAGACGTGGGCGATCCATGGGGTCTACCCCACCATCGACTGGACCCCAGACGGCGCCTCCATCGTCGCGTGGGCCAAGGGCGGCCTGCACAAAATCTCCGTGGAGGATGGCGCCTCCAGCCCGATCCCTTTCCACGTCCAACAGCGGCGACAAGTCGCCAGCGCGGTTCGTTTCCCTGTCGATGTTCACCCCGAGAAGTTCGACGTCAAGATGCTGCGACAGCTGGCCATCGCGAGCGATGAAGGGACCGCCGCGTACCAAGCCCTCGGCAAGATCTTCGTGCGACCGATCCCCCAAGGTCAGGCGCGGCGGCTCTCTGATGCCGAGGACCGCAACGAGCACGACCCCTCCTTTAGCCCCGACGGCGGCGCGGTCGTGTTCGGCACCTGGGATGACGAGCGCCTCGGTGAGATTCGAGTCCGCGACCTCAAGCGCGGCAAGGAGCGCGTCTTAACCTCCTCACCTGGCCACTACGTGGACCCGGTGTTCAGCCCGAACGGCGACGCGGTGGTGTATCGAAAAATCTCCGGCGGTGGCACGCGCTCTCGCCTCTGGTCTGATGAGCTCGGCATCTACGTCGTGGGCGCAGACGGCGAGGGCCTCCGCCGACTGACTCGCGGCGGCGGCCAGCCTCACTTCGGCGCCGACGCGGACCGCCTCTTTTTTGTCACACAGAGCTACAAGGACGGTGAGCCCTCCACGAAGCTCAAGAGCATCGGGCTCGACGCCACCCACGAGCGAACGCACCTGTCGAGCAAGTGGGCCTCCGACTTTCGGGTGAGCCCCGACGGCCGCTGGGTCGCGTTCCGCGAGCGCTTCCACGTCTACATCATGCCCATGCCCGCCACCGGGCGCGTCACCACGATCTCCGCGGACACGAAGGCCCTGCCCATCGCGCGGGTCACAGCCAACGCGGGGCGAGACCTCACCTGGAGCGCAGACTCCACGGCGCTCCACTGGATGCTCGGGCCTGAGCTGTACACGCGCGCGCTCAAAGACAGCTTCGCCTTCCTTGAAGACGCGAAGCCCGGCGAGACCCGTGAGCTCCCGGCACCCGACGAGCGCGGAGTCAATATCGGATTTTCGGTGGACGCGGATGCGCCCGAGGGGGTGATCGCGATCGTCGGGGGCAAGGTCATCAGCATGAAGGGCGACGAGGTCATCGAGGATGGCGTCGTGCTCATCGAGGGCAACCGGATCGTGAAGGTCGGGACTCGAGCGGCGGTACAAATCCCAGCCGAGGCCGAGATCATCGACGCCGCCGGGCACAGCGTGATCCCGGGGCTCGTCGATGTCCACGCGCACGGCTCCCAAGGTGGTGACGGCATCATGCCCCAACAAAATTGGCTGCACCCGGCCACGCTGGCCTACGGCGTCACCACGATCCACGACCCGTCCAACGACACGGAGACGATCTTCGCGGCCGCTGAGCTCGCGCGCACCGGTCACATCGTCGCGCCGAGGATCTTCTCCACCGGGACCATCCTGTACGGCGCAAAGACAGCCTTCACCGCCGTGGTGAACTCCCTCGACGACGCGCGCACGCACATCAAGAGGATGAAGGCGGAGGGCGCCATCAGCGTGAAGAGCTACAACCAGCCCCGACGGGATCAGCGCCAGCAGCTCCTCGTCGCCGCGCGTGAAGAGGGCATCATGGTCGTCCCCGAGGGCGGCTCGCTGTTCATGCACAACATGACGCAGGTGGTCGACGGGCACACGGGCGTGGAGCATGCCCTCCCCGTCGCGAAGATCTACGACGACGTCGTGCAGCTGTGGTCCTCCACAAAGGTGGGCTACACCCCCACCCTCGTGGTCGGGTACGGCGGGCTCTCCGGCGAAATCTACTGGTATCAAGAAGACGACGTCTTCACCGACGAGAAGCTCACCAGGTTCGTGCCGCGCGGGCGCTATGAACCGCGCGCGCGGCGGCGGGTCATGGCGAGCGACGGCGACTGGAACCACATCTCCATCGCCGAGGGCTGCAAGCAGCTCTTTGATGCGGGCGTGGGAGTCAACCTCGGCGCCCACGGTCAACGCGAAGGCCTCGCCGCGCACTGGGAGCTTTGGATGTTTGAGCAAGGCGGCATGAGCCCGCACGAGGCGCTGCGCTCCGCGACCTTGTCCGGCGCGCAGTACCTGGGCATGGACGGCGACATCGGCTCTCTCGAGGCTGGCAAGCTCGCGGATGTCGCCATCATTCGCGGCGACGTCCTCGACGATCTGCGAAAGACCAAGGACGTTCACTGGACCGTGATCAACGGTCGGGTGTTCGACGCCGACAGCATGAACCAGGTGCTGCCGGAGCCCCTCGAGCGCGCGCCGCTGTACTTTGAGCTCGACGGCGTCGACGGGACCGGGCTCGGGGGAGAGTCACTCGGCGCCCACGACGACTAGCGCGGCGTCTCCCGGCGGCCTCCTCCAGCCCCGAGGGAGGACGCGAGCGGCCGCGCGCTGCTAGCGTCTTCGCATCTCTGTCTTGTCGAGTGGCGGCGGGAGATCGTCCCAGAAAGCGAAGACGTTCCCCACGAGCGCGAAGTCATGCCGGTTTTGGTGGCGATGCAGCGGATTGAACGACATCAAGATCACTCGACCGTCGCCCACCGGCACATCGAGGACCGCTGGCGCCCGGCTCAAGCGCTCGGGTTTTTTGACCAAGCCCGAGCGCACCAGCGGCGGCTTCTTGCTGTCTGCGTCGACCGCGTCTGCGCCTGCGGCGACCTCCCCGCCCCCCGTGAGGCTCGCCTCTCCCTCTGATCGCACGCCTCCGTCGCCCTCGATGTGCGCCTTCTTGTCCGCCTCACGCTCGGCCTCCACCCAGGTCTTCGTCCCATATTGAAAGACGGTCATGCCACGATCAAACTCGCCCACGTCATAGATGGGAAAATTCCCCCTGAAGACGTAGGAGGTCTCGTCGTAGCCAAACGCCAGCGGGTGCGCTGGACGGACGGCGCGCACGGTGATGTGAGAGCCGGGGTTCGGCGCCGACTTCACCGACACGCCCCGCGTCATCCCACCCTCGGCGGCGAGCTTGCCCGCGCTCCCGAGCGCCAGCAGCACGCCGCCCGATCGCACGAAGCGCTCCAGCTCGGCGAGCCCCGGAAACCCCATGCCCCCCGTGATGTCCGGCGAGCTGTCGATGACGCCGTGGGACGGGAACTCGGGGGTGGTCGTATAGGCGAGCGGACTCCACTTGGTGTCGATGCCATGGACCATGTTGGCGAACGACATCCCACCTTGGCTGGGGATCAATATCACGTCAAAACGCTCTTGGAGGCCACCGCCGCGGAGGTCGTCCTTGTCGATCAACGTGTAGGGGATGTCCAGTGACTCGAGGGTAAAGCGAGCCCACCCGGAGTCTTGCGTATAACGCCAGGTGTGAAAGAGACCGATACGCGCGGGCGTCACGTCGATGGTCGCGGCGTCGCGCATCGCCGCGGTGGCCGAGCGCGCGTGGAGATAGGTGTCACCGATCACCTCGCGCAGGGTCTCGGGCGAGACCCCATCGATCACGAGCGAGCCCGCGGGGGCTCCTTCGACATCCGCCGCGACGCTGCGCAGCTTCGCGTCTCCCAACCGGTAGACCAAGCTCATGAGGCCGGCTTGTCCGACGTGCTTCACGACCCAGGGCCCCTCCCCTTCGACGCTCCCGCGCGCCACGGTCTCGCCGAGCGAGTCGCTCATGGCTGAGCTCAGCACCTCGGGATCGGTCACCGGCCGCACCTCGACGCCGAGCATCAGGTCGAGGCTCCACGCGACGTCATCGTAGGGTGTGTGCGCCGCGTCCTTGGGGAACGCCTGCGCCTTGAGCAGCGTCCGCGCGAAGTTCCGGTAGGGCTGATCCATCCGGACGACGAAGTCATCGGTCTCCACCGTGACTGGGCCGTAGGTGCCGGCCTCCGTCGCACGGTGAACCTCGACGCGATGACCCTCCAGCAACGCCAACAGCTCCGCGAGCGCGCCAGGATCGCGCTGCTTCGCCGGGATCACGAAGGCGCGGACGCCACGGGACCTCCCCGCCTCGATGGCGTTGTTCCCCTTGGTCCAAAAGTTCAGCAGCAGCTCACGACGATTGCGCGCCGCATAGCGCAGCGACGACAACACCCCTGTCTGCATATAGTTGGTGTTGTTCCGGAGGCTCCACCGCAGCTCCTTCGGCGGTGGCCACGCCCGATACCAAGCCCTCGAGTTCACGCGGACGTCCGCGAAGCTCGCGCCGCGCAGATCCCGGTTGAAGGTGCCGGGGTTGGAGTTTCCAAAGGTCTCGTAGAACCGCCCCACCGCGTTGTGGTTGTTGGTGACCCACAGCAGGTAGCCAGGGTACCAGCCGGTATAAAACCCCCAGGTCCACACGCCCCGCAAGCCGAGCCGCGTCGCCTCGCTGACCTCGTGGCTCGAGAACGCTTGCCACTCCGTGACGGTGATTGGATCGATGGACTCGTTGTACGGACCCGTGCCCGTCGAGACGTAGAGGAGCGGCACCGACTCGTGCAGGTCCAGCGAGACGATCGGGTGGAAGCGATGATAGAAGTTGACGTAGTTTTGGGTGAGCGCTTGGCTGAGTTGCAACCCGTCGCGGTTGTTGTCGTGGGCGGTGTAGTCTCCCCAATAGGGCGCCATGCGAGGGGGCGAGTCCTCAAGATCCTCCACGTCTTGAAGATGCCGGCGCCACCAATCCACCATCCGCGCGCGGCCATCCATCTCCAACACGGGGGAGATCATCACCACCACATCGTCGAGGATCTCGCGGATGTGCTCCTGCTCGGAGACGGCGAGGCGGTACGCGAGCTCCATCACCATCTCCGGGGGGCCGGTCTCCGGCGAATGCAGGCCGGCCGTCATCCAGTACAGCAGCGGGATGTCGTCCGCGATCTTCTCCGCCTGCGCCCGCGAGGTCTCCCGCGGATCCGCGAGTTCGGCGTTCGCGGTCGCAATTTTATCGAGACGGCGAAGGTGTTTCGACTTGCCAACGGCGACCGCGATCATCTCCCGCCCACCGTGACTCGTGCCCATCTCGATCACCTCCACCTTGGGAGACTTCTTCGCGAGCAGCCGCATGTACGCCAGTATTTTCTCCGGCGGCGTCAGCTGATCGGGCGTCCCCACCGCGTAGCCGAGGAAGTCTCGCGGCGAGGGTATCCGCCGCGAATCGGGGACGTGATCGACCCACGCGTTGCTGAACGCCGGATCCGTCACCGCGCGCTGGATCTCCGCGCCTTCTTGCAGGTCGAGCCGGTCTTTGCCGCGTCGGCGCTCGGATTCGGCTCGGGCCTCCGGAGCCGCAGCCGCGGTCGGCGCTCGCGGTCCCACCACGACCGCGGCCGCGGCGACGAGGAGCAGACGTCGGATCCCGCGATCCGTCCATCCCCCCAGCTTCCATCTTCGGTCGCGGCGCCCACGTGGATGACGAGGATTCCTCGTAGTCATGCGCCGATGATCCCGACACCGCAGCCGTTGGTCAAGCCCCGCGCGAGCCCCCTAGAATTCCCATGTGCCGCTACGACGCCGGGGGCTCCTGCCATCGGATGCTCGCCGTCACCTCACGCTTGTCGGGCGAGAACTCGAGGTTGGAGTCCGCTCGTTGCCCCGACAGCTCGATCACTCCGATCAAGGCGCCGCGGATGGCGATGTAGTGAATCGGATGTTCGAAGAGATACTCCGGGACATCACACCACCGGAACAGCGCGGCCTGTGTCCCGTCTCGACTCACGGTCGGAGATCCGTAGTCCTTGTAGGTGTTGTCCCATCCCCTCGGGACTTGCTTCGCGAAGCTCCACGGCGCGGCGAAGCCAACGGTCGTGGCGAGTGAGATCAAGGGACCGATCACCGGCGAGTGCCGCAGTCGGTAGGTCACGAGATCACGCCATACATTAATTCCGTCGGTTTCACCGAGCTCATCGACGATCACCTCGATCAGCCCGCGGGTGAGGTGCGCCGAGATCCAGTCCACGGGCAGCGCCTCACGGATCGCGCAGAGGGTATCGGACGGCGCGTCCACTTCCACCATCCGCGCGAGTTCAGGTCGATATTCGTCCAGGAACGCCAAGGTCTCTTTGAGCGCTCGCGCGCGCACGCTCGGGCGTCGCCCAAGTACACTCGGTCTCGACTGCGCAGACTCGACCATGGCCCTTCCCTCGCGATCAACCATATCGAAGTCCTCGACGGCTCGATATATATGTGAGATCTTGAAACTGAACACATGATCAGCTATAAGATCTATCTTGGATCAAAGCCCCCCCTACGTGCCCTTGTGGGTCAAAAGCAGCGGCTCCTTCTTGGAGGGCGCCAGCCACCCCGAAGAGCTGGTCGAACGGGCAGCCGCCCTGGGCCTCCCCGGGCTCGCCCTCACAGATCGTGAGGGACTCTACGCAGCGACGCGCGCACATGTGGCGGTTCGGGACCTGCCACAATCCTCCAGCGACCAGACTGCTCCTCCACATCTGCTCGCGCCCAAGCTGCTGCTCGGCGCTCAGGTCGCGGTGTCCAAAGCGCTCACCCATCCGTTGCCTGCGCTCGTTGGAAAATCGCTCCTCGAGGATCATGACCAGCTCCTCTTGCTCGCTCAAAATCGTGAGGGCTACGGAAATCTATGCCGGCTCCTCACCGCCGGTCATCACCGAGCACCGAAAGGCAGATCCCTCGTCACCTACGAAGAGGTGTCTCAGCGATCGAGCGGTCTGATCTGTGTCGCGCCCTCCGCAGCGAGTCTCCCTCGCCTTTATCACGCGTTCGAGCAGCGGATCTACGGGATCTGCACTCGGCACCGATACGAAGACGAATGCGCCCGCGAGTTCGCGCTTCGTGAGGCGGCAAAGAAACTCTCTGTGCCCCTCGTCGGCGGCTCGGAGGTCCTCTACCACACGACCGAGCGACGGGCGCTCCAAGACGTGCTCACATGCATCCGTCATGGCGTCCCTCTCAGTCAGGGACGACGTCTGTTGAGAGGTAATAACCAACACGCGCTTCGATCCCCGGCTCAGATGGCTCGCCTCTTCGCGGACTGTCCAGACCTTGTCACGCGAACACTTGAGGTCGCCGAACGCTGCAACTTCTCCCTCGACGAGCTCCGCTATGTGTACCCCGAAGAGCACGTCCCCCGCGGCCGAAGTGAGGATGAGTGGCTCCGGGAGCTCACCTATCGAGGCGCCCGCCATCGCTATGGCGACGTGATCTCCCCGGAGGTCCGCGCCCAAATCGAGCGTGAGCTCGCCCTCATTCACGAGCTCCAATACGGGGGCTACTTCCTCACGATGTGGGAGATCGTGCAGTTCTGCCAGCGTGAGCAGATCCTCTGCCAGGGGCGCGGCAGCGCGGCCAACAGCGCCGTCTGTTTTTGCCTCGGGATCACGGCCATCGACCCTGTCAAGATGGATCTCCTGTTCGAGCGTTTCATCAGCAAGGAGCGCGCGGAGCCGCCGGACATCGACCTCGACATTGAACACCAACGCCGCGAGGAGGTGATCCAGTGGGTCTACAAACGCTACGGACGTCATCGCGCGGCCATGGTCGCCAATCTCGTTCGCTATCGACCTAAATCCGCAATTCGTGATGTGGGCAAGGTGCTCGGCATCGAGAAAGTCACCTTGGATCGCATGGCGAAGCTGCTCGGGCATCACCTCGACGATGGTGATAAGCAGCGCTTTGAGCGAGCCGGCGTCGATGCTCGCCGTCCCACACACCGTCACCTCCTCGCCCTCGTCAAAGAAATCCAGGACTTCCCGAGGCACCTCTCGATCCATCCGGGGGGCTTCCTCCTCGGACACGCGCGTGTCGACGAGATGGTCCCAGTGGAGCCCGCGACCATGGAAGACCGCACCGTCATCCAATGGGACAAATACGACGTCGAGAACCTCGGCCTGTTCAAGGTCGACCTGCTCGGTCTCGGCGCGCTGACACACCTGCACCAGACCTTTGATCTCATCGAACGATATGAGGGCGAGACGCTCTCCATGGCCACCATCCCCCATGAAGATCCCACCACCTTTGAGATGGTCTCTCGCGGAGAGACCGTCGGGGTCTTTCAAATCGAGAGTCGCGCTCAAATGGCGATGCTCCCCCGCATGAACCCCCGCTGTTTTTATGACCTCGTCATCGAGATCGCCCTCGTCCGCCCCGGCCCCATTCAAGGCGACATGGTCCACCCCTACCTGCGACGACGGCGGGGCCAAGAGCCGGTGGAGTATCCGCACCCGGACGTCAAGCGGGTCCTCTCCCGCACCCTCGGCGTCCCTATCTTTCAAGAGCAGGTGATGAAACTCGCCGTGGTCGCGGCCGGGTACACCCCCGGCGAGGCGGACCAGCTGCGGCGCGACATGGCGGCGTGGCGCTCTTCAGGCCGAATCGAAGCCCATCGTGAGCGCCTCACGACGCGCATGATTCAACGGGGGATCTCCGCCGAGTTCGCCGAGCGGCTCTTCGCCCAGATCCGTGGGTTTGGCGAGTACGGCTTCCCCGAGAGTCACGCGGCCTCCTTCGCCCTCATCGCATATGCGACGGCCTATCTCCGCGCGCACCACCCCGCGAGCTTCGCGGCGGGGCTCCTCAACGCCCAGCCCATGGGGTTTTATGCGCCGTCCACCATCGTCGAAGACATCAAGCGAAGAGGGGTCGACGTGCGCCCAGTGTGCGTCCAACAAAGCTCGTGGGATTGCACCCTCGAGCGGGACCACCACGCGCATCCATGGAGCATCCGCGCCGGGCTCCGACAGGTGCGAGGGCTCGGTTCACGGGAGCGCTCGCTCCTCGAACGCACGCGGGCGAGGCCCGCGACACTCGAGGAGTTCATCGTGTCCACGACGCTCTCCAAACGCGCGTTGCTCTCGCTCGCGGAGGCGGGCGCCCTCGAGTGTTTTGGGGTTAGGCGCCGCGATGCGAACTGGAGAATCAGGGGGATTCTCCGTCGCAGAGACGACGCGTTGACGCTCCCTGGCGCAGAGGATGACTCCTCCTTCACCCCGCTCTCGTTGTCGGAGACGATCGTTTGGGATTATCGCGCGAGCGCTCACAGCACCCGCGGTCACCCGATGGAGGTCGTCCGCCCCCAGCTCGAGGCGCGCTCGCTCCCCCACGCCGATCAGATCTCTGCCATGCCCAACGGGCGGCGTGTCCGCTACGTCGGCATGGTCATCTGTCGTCAGCGCCCCTCGAGCGCGAGCGGTGTCACCTTTTATACCCTCGAAGACGAGACCGGATTCGTGAACGTGGTGGTGTGGCGGCAGGTGTACCAGCGACACCGCGTCCTCGCCCGCACCAGTCGGGTGCTCGGCGTCACCGGGAGGATCCAGGCCGCGGAGGGGGTGGTGCACCTCATCGCAGAGGAGCTATGGGCGCCACCGTTGCGCGCCCACACCGAGGCCCCAAAGAGTCGAGACTTCCATTGAGGCCGGTCCTACACCGAGGAGTCCGAGGGCTCCTCACGCTGCCTCATCAGGCCCTCTTGGACACACGACGCCACCAGCACGCCCTCGCGATCGAACAGCTGCCCTCGCACGAGCCCGCGAGCGCCGCTCGACGAGGGGCTGTCGATGGCATAGAGCAGCCACTCGTCAAATCGAAACGGCCGATGAAAATACATCGCGTGGTCGAGACTCGCGAGCTGGAGCCCCCGGCTCATCCACGACAGCCCGTGTGGCTGAAGCGACGTCGTCAAAAAGTGGAAGTCGCTCGCGTAGGCCAACAGATAGCGGTGCAGCGCCATCTCGTCACCGAGCTTATCAACCGCTCGCAGCCACACGTGCTTGACGGGCTCTCGCACGTCGGGCTGCATCGGATTCACGGGGCGCACCGGGCGAATCTCGATCGGACGCTCTCCCGTCGCCCGCTCCCGCAGCCGCTTGGGGATCACCTCGGCGAAGCGAAGCGCGAGCTCGCGTTCGGAGAATAACCCCTCGGGGCCTGGCACCTCGGGCGCCGACGCCTGGTGAGAGTAGCCCCCCTCTTCGATCTGAAACGACGCCGCGAGATTGAAGATCGCGCGCGCCCCCTGCCGAGCCACGACCCTGCGGGTGGTGAAGCTCCTCCCGTCGCGGATCCGATCGACCTCGTACTCGATGGGCGCGTCGACCCGGCCGGGGCGTAGAAAGTAGCCATGCAACGAGTGGGCGACCCGATCTCGCGGCACGGTCTGCTGCGCCGCGGACAGGGCTTGCCCGAGCACTTGCCCGCCGAAGACCGTCCCCCACCCGAGATCTTGGCTCTGTCCTCGAAACATGTCCTCCGAGAGGCGCTCGAGGGCGAGGAGATCGGTGAGTTCTTGGAGGACGGCGCGCATAACGGCAGTCGCGGGCTGCGACCGCGGAGAGCATAGTCGAAACGGCCTCAAAGCGCGCGCGCCCGCTGCCATCACGGATGCGGCGACGCTGACGGCCGCAATGTGCCCCCACGCGCGCATTCCGCGAGGTTATGGCGGTGGCCTCGCTGATCTCACGGGCCGACCGCGTCGGCGTTTTTGGGGCGCCGCGCCTGCCATACCTGCCGAACATTTCGCCCTTGCCAAGCCGTGTGCGATGAACGAGAAAGCGAAGGTCACCCGAAGCCCCTCCTCTCCACCATGGCTCAAGCTCCCCCCAAAGCTGCCCCCGCGCACCGGCTGTTCCTCGTTCGGCACGGCCACTACGACCGCGTCGAGGGGATGACCGACGAGGAATACGGTCTCAGTCTGCTCGGCCGTCGACAGGCCGCTCGCCTCGGCCGCAGACTCGCGCGCACGATGGAGCCGTACGAAGGGGCGCTCGAAGGGATCTTCAGTAGCCCCTGGCCGCGGGCGTTGCAGACCGCCGAGATCTCAGCCCACGAACTTGGACTCGCGCGCGTGAAGGTGAAGCCACATCTGCACGAGTGCATCCCGCTCATCTCGGCTGCCGACGAGCAGACCTCCATGATGGGGCTGCCCCCGAGCACGGAGGCCGATCGCGACGTGACCACGGCGCGGCTTGAACGCATCACGGGGCGGTTCTTTCGCCCGGCCCGGCGCGAGAGCACGTCGATGATTTTCGCGCACGGGAACTTGATCCGCTACTTGGTCGCGTTGGCCTGCGGCTTGCCGCTCGAACACTGGGCGCGCATGGAGATTTGTCACGCCTCCTTGACCGAGCTCCGCGTCTTCCCCGGCCCCGTCTTCACCCTCAATCGCTACAACGACACGGGACACCTGCCCCCGGAAATCACGACTTCTTGAGGCGATGGCGCGCCGGTTGGCGTGAAAAATGACCGAGACACGGAGATTGTACTCCCACGCTGTCCAAGCATGAGATACAAACGAAGGCCCCTCGCGCGACACCCTGACATCCACACCATGACCGCCCACGACCCCTCGCTCCCCCCTCCTCCCTCCATGAGGCCGCACAGCCTCCGCGCCCCGACGGAGCAGCGAATTGACGAGTACTTTTGGATGCGCGACCGCGAGGCGCCGGAGGTCCGCGACTACCTCACGAAAGAGAACGAGCGCGCGAACCTCCACATGCGTCCGCGTGAGGGCGACACCCGCACCCTCTACGACGAGATGGTGGCCCGCATCCAAGAGACAGACAAGACGGTGGAGACCCGCGACGGCGACTACGTGTACTACTCACGCACCGTCAAGGGCCTGCAGTATGGCATCGAATGCCGGCGGCGCGCACACGACCCCCGCGCGGAGGAGGAGATCATCCTCGACCCCAACGAGTGGGCGGACACCCTCACGTACGTAGACATCGGTGAATTCGAGGTGAGCCCAGACGGCCGATGGCTCGCCTACACCCTCGACGAGACAGGATTTCGCCAGTACACGCTGAAGCTGAAGTGTCTCGCCAGCGGCCAAACCGCCGATTGGGAGATCGACCGCGTCACCTCCGTCGCGTGGTCCGCAGACAGCTGCACCCTCCTCGCGACCTGCGAAGATCGAGAGACGAAGCGCTCTCATCAGCTGCTTGAAGTGGAGCGCGATGGCGGTCGCGCTCGCGTCCGGATCGACGAACAAGACGGACGCTTTGCCCTCGCCGTCGGGCGAACCAAGGACGGCCAGTTCTTCATCCTCCAAACGGAGAGTCACACCACGAGCGAGGTCCACCTCATCCCGACAGACGACCCCTCCGCCGCGCCTCGGATGGTCCTCCCGCGTACCCAAGGGATCGAGTACGCCGTCGAGCACCAGGCCGGCGCCCTGATCCTTCGAATCAATGACACGGGCCCGAACTTTCGCCTCGTCCGAGTGACCATGGCGGTCACCCCCCGCGAGGCGTGGGAGGAGCTCGTCCCACACCGCGAGCACACCATGCTCAGCGGAATTGACGTGTTCCAGCGCGCCATCGTCCTGCATGAACGCCGCGGCGGGCTCGGCATGCTCGCCGTGCTGTGCGGCGACGGTGACCGACGCGTCATCGATTTCCCCGACGAGGTCTACGAGGTCTACGGGGGCTGGAATCCCGATCCCGCGGCGAAGGAGCTGCGATTCCTCTACGAGTCGCCGCGGCGCCCGATGTCGAATTTTGCGTACAACTTTGAGACCGGCGAGCGCGCGCTGCTCAAGCAACGCGAGGTGCTCGGCGGGTTCTGTCCCGACGACTATGTCACGCGCCGGCTTCACGCCACCGCGCGCGACGGCACCCAGATCCCGATCTCGCTCGTCGCCAGGGCGCGCGCCCGAGGCGCTGGCCCCGCCCCGCTGCTGCTTCAGGGGTACGGCGCGTACGGCTATCCCTATCACACCGGTTTCTCGAGCGCGCAGATCTCCCTGCTCGACCGGGGCGTCGCCATCGCCATCGCCCACGTCCGTGGCGGCGGAGAGCTCGGGAAGTTATGGCACGAGGCGGGCCGCATGAAGCACAAGATGAACACGTTCTTGGACTTCGTCGACTGCGCCGATCACCTCGTGGAACAGCGCGTCACCACCCGCTCCCTGCTCGCGATCGAGGGCGGGAGCGCGGGCGGATTGCTCGTCGGCGCGGTGCTTAATCTGCGCCCTGATCTATGCGGGGCCGCCATCTCTCACGTCCCGTTCGTCGATGTGCTCACCACCATGAGCGACGCGACGCTCCCGCTCACGGTCGGCGAATATGAGGAGTGGGGTGATCCCTCCCAGGCCGAAGACTACGCCTACATGCGGCAGTACTGCCCCTACACCAACCTCCAGGAGGCCGCCTACCCTGCCATGCTCGTGAGGACCTCGCTCCACGACAGCCAGGTCATGTATTGGGAGCCCGCGAAGTACGTGGCGCGGATGCGGAGGCTCCGAACGAGCGACGCGCCGCTGCTGCTCCACACAAATATGGCCGCCGGCCACGGCGGGGCCTCGGGGCGCTACGATCGACTCCGCGAGACGGCGTTCGACTATACATTTTTGCTGCACGAGCTCGCGGTGGATGTCGCCGCAGATCCGCCGCCCGCCGGCGGCCCCGGCGCCGCGTAGCTCGTCGGCAGCTCACATCCTCTGATCGCGCGTCGACGCGGGCGCGCCCGCCACCCTGCGCACACCTTGGAGCAGCGACCTCGCCTCCGCCGGGGTAACGAAGCACGCGTACGCGCACAGCATGAGCGCAGAGAAAAACACCACGTAGACCGCGAGTTGGATGCCAACGTGCATGCACACGCCAAATCCCACGAAGATGAGCCGCAAGTCGGGCAGCCAACGACGTGGGCCATAGACGTCTCGCGCCCACAGCGACGCGACAAATCCGGCGAACGCGACCTCCCACACCACCACGCTGACAGTCAACGGGCGCAGCACCCACCCTTGAAGGGCCGCGAGGCCCCCCGACATGTCAAAGTGTCGATTGAGCGGATTCACCATCGTGTAATAGATGGCGGTGCCGCTCTCCCGCCAGGTGCTCCCGGTCTTGAGGAGCCCCGTCGCCGTGTAGACCACCGCGAGCTGGAGCTGGAGGATATGCCGGCACCACACAGGGACAAACGTCGAGCGCTCGTCGTCGCCGCCTCCGCCGCGACGACGCCTCCGCCACGCGTCCACGCTCCACGCGCGCCCGCTGGGCATACACGCGAGCAGCACCGCGAGGACGAGGCCAAGCTGATCCGGGAATCCATACAGCAGCGGGTTGCGCCCGATCATGCTCACCCACGTCACGACGCTGAGGACCGCCGCCGCGCGGGTCCACGCGCCGAGCACCCAGGCCACGTGGGCGAGCGCCCCAATCGCGAAGAGCGCACGCACCCACGCGGGGCTCGAGAGGTGGAAAAACAGCGACCAGCGGGTGGGAAACGCCATGCGCGCCCACTCACCGAAGACCGGCGCCGCGTCGGAGAAGTACTCCGCGACCGCGCCCACATGCGCGAGCAACGAGGCGGTGAGCGCGGCGACGACACCGATCCGGCACAGCGCGAGCGCCTCGCCCGACTCCATATTGGTCAGCAATCGCGCCACCACTCCGCTGCGCTGCGCGGGCGTCGCCGCTCCCCGATCACTCGCCATCGCGGATCCGCCTCTCGTCCTTGAGGATCATCGCTCGAACCACGCCCACATCGCACCGCGTCTCGTGGAAGTTCTTCACAGAGGGTGTCCGCAGCACCGGCGCCCCCTCGTGAACTCGGGTCGGGTTCTCGAGCCGCCAATTGATCCGCGACAACGACACCGCGCGCAGCTCGTGGCCCATCCGCGCTGCGCGCACGCACCAGCCCCGCATATACCAGAGGCGGTTTGCGCTGCGCCGCCTGGGCCCGACGTGCGCCGCCTGGTAGGTCCAAAAATCATCTCGGGAGCTACCCCAAAAAAACACGCCCCCGACGGGCGTCGCGGTCGGGTCGTCGGGTCCGCGGAGGACAAACTCCTGCTTGTCCTTGGTCACGCCAGTCACCACGGCGCGGCTGTAGCTCAGGTTGGCGTCCGGTGTGTACATGCGCCAACTTTGAGAGAACGAGACCGTCCGCAACACGCCAAACCACGGGGTCACCACCGGCTTGAGCGCTCCCCAATGCCCGCTGGGGATCGCAGGCACGATGATGAACGCGAGGGCGAGCGCGAGCGGCGTCGTCACGTTTACGATCCATCGAACCCCCTCGCTCACCTCCTGGACTGTGCCGGTGGAGCCGTGCGGGGGCAAGTTCATGACGCAATTCTGTGCCGAAAAGTGGAGATTTTGAGAGATGAGCGTAGCTTGAAGCCGTGCCGGCCCCTCCACACCGATGGCCTCGAGAGCGCCCGCGAGGGCGACGCCATGCGCTCTTGGCGACTTGTGTCACGGCGGCGATCCTGCTCATGGGTGGCCATCCGCGAGCCGAACCCACTCCGACGATTGCGCCGGCCCCCCCCGACACTGAAGCGACCACGGCCACCACGCATCGCGCCCTCGTCGAACAGCTTGACGCGCTGCTCCAACAACGCTTCCTCAAGGACGCCAAGATCTCGATTCATGTCCGTGACCTCGCCACTGGCGCGACGGTTTTTGAGCATGATGGATCCACAGCGCTCAACCCCGCGAGCAATATTAAGCTCGTCACGACCGCCGCAGCGCTGAGCATCCTCGGTCCATCGCACCGCTACGAGACCGCGGTGAAGGCGACGAAGCCGGTGGATGGCACGGTCCGCGGCGACCTATTTCTCGTCGGCGGCGGGGATCCGAGCTTGCTCACTGGAGACCTCTACGAGCTGGCGTCACGCCTTCGCGCCCTCGGCGTCCGGGAGGTGACGGGCGGCGTCGTCGTGGACAGCAGCCTGTTTGGTGCCGACCTCTCTCCGCCGGGATACGAGCAGAAGCAGGAGTTCGCGGCGTATCGAGCCCCCATCGGCGCCACGTCTGTGAACTTCAATACGATGGAGCTGCGCGTGCTGCCCGGCGACAGCTCCTCCCCGGTCCGTGTGTCGGCGCGGCCTCCGGTGCCCTCGATCACGCTGCACAACGACGCGATAACCACGCAGGGGTCCAAGCGACGAATCCGCATCAAACCCACGACGACGGCCGACACCTCCATCGGCCTCAAGATCGAGGGTTCCATGGGCCACCGCGCCCGCATGGCGCTCTACCGCTACCCGGTCCCCTCCCCCGCACATTACGCGGGTGAGATCTTCGCGCTCACGCTGTCGCAGGTGGGCATCACGCTCGGATCGTCCGCGATCACCCTCGCCACCGCGCCCGAGGGGCTCGAGTCGCTGGCCGCCCATCACTCCGACCCTCTCGGCATGCTCATCCGCGCGGTCAACAAGCTCTCGAGCAATTTTATGGCCGAGCTGATCATGCACGGCCTCGACCGCAGCGTCCCGGTCACCCCACAAGGTGGGCTCGATCTCGTCCGCGACTGGGCCTCGGAGCTCCCGCTGCTCGAGGGCGATTCGTGGATCGGGAACGGCTCCGGCTTGTATGACAACAACCGCATCAGCGCCGAACAGCTCACCCGCCTGCTGCAACACGTCCACGACGATTTTCGGATCTACGGAGACCTCCTCGCCTCGCTGGCGATCATGGGCACCGACGGCACCACGAGGCGACGCCTACGACAAACCCCGCACGCCGGCTGGATCCGCGCCAAGACCGGGACGCTGGACCACATCAGCGCGCTGACCGGATACGCGGCGGTCGAAGGGCGCGCTCCCGTCGCGTTCTCCATCCTGTTTAACGATCTCCCCCTCGGCAGCACGGCCTACGCGCGCCAGACCCAAGACCGAATTGTGGAGGCCGTCCACGGGTGGTTAATGGCCTCCGCGCGTTCGCTCGACGGCGCGGCGACTAGTCCTTGACGGCGTCGCTGAGTTCGAAGCCCGTCACAGTTTGGACCTCACCGTCGCCGCTCACGAAGGTGATACGGCCGGTGGGGTGCTCCTGCGAGATCATGATCTTGTCGGTCAACTGGACGTAGGAGAGCCCCTGGGGCGGCGATCCGAGGTTGAGGCCATCCACGATAAAGCTCTCGAGGTCCACGAGGTCCACCCTCCGCACACTCGCGGCGTCATCGCGCACGCTCACCGCGGCACGATCTCCCGTCGGCGTGAACAGCACGGGGCCAGGCTTCGCCTCCGCCGTCTGCACCTTCTTCACCGGGAACGGCACGGACAAGTCCACGATGGTGTACGGCCACGGCGCGTTCGGATAGATGTCGCTCGCTTCGTCGTGAAGCAAAATGGCGGAGCGCCCGCTGGGCTCGATCCCGACCGCGCGGATTCCAACCTCCGTGAACAACGTGGTCTGGTCCTCCCAGCTGCCGGCCCCGATCCTCGCGATGGTGAAACGGGTCCTCGGATCTCCCAAGGGTGGCTCCGTCCCGCTGTCCTCCCACGGATTTTGGGTGGTGTAGAGGATCATGGAGTCGCCCGAGTCCGCGAGCTCCGCCACCCCTACGTACTCGTCTCCGATGGGGAACACCTCGAAATCGGTGCTGCTCGTGGCCGGCAGCGGCACGCGCACGATGGAGGATCCGCCCTGGCCGGGGACGGTCAGCAAGGCGTAGCTCCCGTCAGGGCCGAGGTCGAGATCAGTGGGGAAGCCCGGCAAGTCGAGGGTGGTCTGGGCGCCTGTATCAAGATCCGTGAGGACGAGCCAGCTGTCGCCGTTGACCCGCGCGATCGCTTGCGACGACTGCGGCGCCACGACCACCTCGAGTGTCTGGGGGTCAATGCCAGGATCGGACACCACGGGAAACAGCGTCGGTTTTCCGGAGATCGTCGGAGCGGTCAGATCGATGACGTTCACGCCGTCGTCTGTCGTCACGAAGATCTTCGTGCTGTCGGGGGAGAAAACGACGTCGCGCGGATGCAGCCCCACCGTCAAGAATGTGCTCTCCGTCGCCGAGTCCGGCGACACCAACGTGACCTCCTGGTCGCTGCCTGGGCCGACCAAAACTCCCTTGTCGATGTCGTGGTAGGCGATCAGCCATGAGCCATCGGCGCTGACCCGCAGGTCATTGGCAGAGGGCGTGACATCGCGCAGCTCCACGGTCGTCACATTCTCGGCGCTCGTTCGAACGAGCGCGACGTCCTCGGTCACGACGTCGAGCACACCGACGGCGCCGGCGCCCACAGGCTGCCCCGGTATCGCCCGAACTTCTGTTGGTCCTCCTCCCACGTCCACCACGTCGATCGCGAGGGAGTCCGTGTTGATGGCGGCCACGCGATCCGTGGTCTCGCTGGCGGAGTAGACGTACTTGCCGCTGGTCTCCGGCACGCGGAAATCTCCCTCTTCCTCATCCTCTGGCGGTGGCGGGACAGGGTCGCCGCCGTTGTCGCCCGTCTCCCCAGCGTCGTCACCACCAGAGCCAGTGAGCCCCGAGTCGCCTCCAGGATCGCCCTCACCGCCGTACGAGCCGAAGCCGTTCGACCCGAGGTCCTCTGCGAATTCCGCGTCGGATTTTCCGCACCCTCCGAGGGAACCAGCGGAGGTGATCAGGGTGATGGTGAGCGCCAGCGGCAGTCTATTGACAATACGATTCTTCTTCATTTCTCGTTCTCCTACATCACCCGCAAAAATAACCCGGCGCTCCACGTGACGGCGCTCGCGTTGACAGATCCAAACGTCGGGAGGGTCGTCTCGATCGCCCCTTCGACGGGCTCTCGGTTCACCAGCGTGAGGTCAAAGCTTGGACGCCACACGTACCCCACGTTCAGATCGATTCCGGCCGTCACCCTGCTCCCCTCTTTTCGCGGGAGCCATTTCCGGGGGAGATAAAGCTGCACCCCCGCGGTGCCCTTGACGAAGCCGAGGGTGCGGTCCGCGAGCGCCATCGGCATCGTCGCAGAGCCATCTTGGAATTCCCCGTCTCCGGCGGAGTACAGATCCAGATCTTCATCGTTGGCCGATCTCCACAGCGTGGGGCCGCCCGCCATCTCCACATAAGGCTCGACCCCGTCCAACACCGCGAACCCAAGCCTCGCCCCAAAGTTAATCTCTTGTTGAGTGTAGGTTGGGAGCCATATCCCGTGGACATCGTACAGCTCACCCTCGAACATGCGGTAGCCTACGCGAGCGCCGAGGTAGAGCCCGCTCTCGCCGATTGGAAACGAGAGCCCAGCGTCGATATCCAACCTCCCCACGCTCGCCATCCCGCCCGAAAACACCCCATAGGACTCATCGAGCGGCGAATACGACCCACCACCGACGCCGAGGTCGAGCCGCCACTTGATCTCGTGCGGGACGATCTCCTCCTCCACAACGCGAGTCGACACCATCTCCAACTGCGGAGCTGGCACCGTGCTCAGCAAGCTCGCGGTCGTCGGCGCCCCTGCTCGCTCCGGGGGCTGGGCGCCGAGCACGGCCCCCTCGCCAGCGCCACCGGGGGCGGCCGCCGGCGATGTCGGAGCCGCTACCGGAGCGTTCAACTCCACCGGCGCGATCGCCTCGCTGTTTGAAGATGGATCGGCCGCGCCGGCCGCGTCTGCGAACGGATCGACGGCCTCCGGCGTCGGCGTCTCCGCCGCTGTCGGGGCGCTGGCAGGCGCGGCGGCGTCCTGAGGCGGCGGCGCTTGTCCAGGCGCCGAGCCAACCACAACCCAGAGCGCGCTGGTCGCTGCACAGATTGAAGTGATCATCTCAGTTCTCCTCCTCTTTCCGGTCTAGGTCACCCTCGAGGAAGAACCCCCAATGGCTGGAGGCGTTGCCCCGCGCGAGGTCAAGCCCATCGACGTCCGTGAGATGGCCGTACGCACTGCTCTCATGCAGCGCGACGAGGCTGCCGGTCGCGCTGAGCACGTGCATCGATTCAAAGGGGCTGTCGAGCTCGATCTCGGTGGGATCGAAGGTGTCCAGATCGATGCTACCCAGCCTGTTGTGGCCCGGTACTCCGACGAGGAGTTGGTTGTTCATCACCGTCGCGCTTGCCAGATCGAACGGTACTCCCCAGGTGAGCGGCGCGACGAAGTCCCTGGAGAAGTCGATGATATAGAACTCAAACGGGTTATCGAGGGACTCCACCAATACGCGGCTGTCATCGAGCACCGAGAGGTCACGAATCCGGTTGCTGATATTGGTGACCTTGGGCGTCCTCCCCAGCGCGCTCTCAATATTCTGCAAATCGAGCGTGTGGAGGTAGCTCCCCCCGTAGTCCCAGGCTACCAGCTCCGTGGAGGGCGTCCCGTTGCGCTCCGAGGGCCGGAGATAACCGGCCTGGAGCGGCGCCCCGTAGTCCACGAAGAAACTCCCCTGGGTCGCGATGTCGGTGAACAAGACCCCGTAGTCACGAATCGAGATCAAGTACGCCACGTCACCGCCTCGGTAGAGCTCGATGTCCGTCGTGCCGTTCCCCACGGGGATCAACCCCGGTTGGACCGTGAACCGATCCAGCTCGTCCGCGCCGTCCAACTTCTCCACCAGGCTCAGCATCGTCACGTCGGGATCGTAGGAGCTCACGAAGAACAAGGACGCCGTGTCGATCAGATCATCGGAGGGCCTCGCGAGGACGCGAGAGGGGAGAAAGTTTGTGGATGTGTCGAAGCGAAATGCCACCTGCGTGTCGTTCACCTCTGGATCGGCGAGGTCGACGATGACGGCCTCACCCACCGCGATGAAGACCGCGATGTCGCGCGCGACGCCCGCCACGTTGACCCCCATTCCGCCCTCAGGAAAGAGGACGTCCTGCACGCGACCGCCGAAGCCATCCACCGTGATCAAGCGAACGGAATCGTCTACAAAATCTACGATCGCCGCCTGGTTCACGTTTTGTAGCGGCTGAGATGGGAGCCCCTCCGCGAAATATAAGACGCCATAGCGCCCGTCCTCCGACAGCTTGATCGCGTTGAATGGCGCACCTACGTCGTAGGTGGTCTGGACAAGCGTGTTTGAATCTACGCGAATAAGCTGCTCGACGACGTCTTCTTGTTTCGCGTCAGCGGCCACGTTCATCAGCAGGACCGCGCCCCGATCCACCGTCGGTTGGATCCACGAGACATCATCGTTCTCCGTCCCGATCTTGATTCTCGCGATCTCCAGATTTCCCGCGACCGGCCTCACGACCAAGAGCTCATCGTGCGTGTTGTCGTCGAACACGAGGCTGCGATCGGTCGCGACGGGCCCCGAGATACTGAGGGATGAATCGTGATGCCCGGCGTCGCCGACACATCCGCTCAGCACCCCACCAACCAATATGGAGACCGCGAGCCTCGGTGTCCGCGAGCCAAGTCTTCTATAATTTATTGTGTGTTCCATCCGCGTATCGAGAGTCAAGCTGTCGCAACCTGTGCCGGAATGAATAACTCGCGACGTGTCGCGTCTGTCCGCTCCTCCCTTGTCATACCATGGAACAAATTTCGATCAACGTGACAACGGTGTCGTGCATGCGAGGTTCGACCATTTTCGAATTTTCTCCGCGCTTCTCCACCCGCGTCTTTGAATCAGCGTTCTCGACGAGAACGCGGGGTCACCGAGTCGTCAGCAGTGACAAGATTGTCGCGGTCCCTCGGTCCCTGCCTTCGCGCGGCCCCCCGCGCACGTAGCACCCCAACCGCCGCGCTGGATCTCGACCCGGCACACGGGTCGCGCTCGGACACATGAAGCCACGTGTCCGAGGCAAGACAGGCCTTCATCGGCGACCTAGAACCGATACTTGGTCAGGGCGACGAGCATCTCTTTGAGCGTCTCCTCGGTGTGGAACTCGGACAACGCCGAGGCGCACTCGTCCTTGGTGAGGAGCTCAATGGCCTCCCGCGCGCGGTCGCGGGTGTCCCCGTCGAGCGCCTCGTCGCGATCGACCGGCTCGTGGTCCGTCAACAGCTCCAGCATCATCCGCACGCCGTCAGACACGGTTGACTTTTGCTGACGATAATAGTCCTCCCGCATCCTTGAGAAGTAATCCGTGAAGATCTCCTCGAGCGCCGGCTCCTGATTTGGATTGGAGAGCGCCCAGGCGCCGATCCTCGCGATCACCTCCTCGCGGAATTTTCGGCGCGTCTCCTCGGTCTCCTTGGTGACGTCGTAGCCCGTGGGATCGATCGAGCGCTCGATCTCTCCCATGAAAGATTCGTCCGCCTCGGTGACGGATCCTGTCACTTCATCAAACAGCTTCTCCTTGCGCGTGAAATGGCGCGCGTGGGTCACGTATTTGCGGAACAACTCGAGATAGCGCTCTTCATCCACGAGCCCGAGCGCCTTGCGAACCTCTCGCTCCGAGAGATCCAGCCAGCGCTCCCAGGCGGCCTCGGTCACGCTGCGCTCGTCTCCATCGAGGAGGTGGAAGGTCGAATCGGCGGTGAGATCCATCCACCGATGATTGGATTTGTCGCGCAGATACGCCCGCAGGTATTCGAAGATCGTGGGCACGGTGACCGACGTGACCTCTGGAGATGACGCCGCGTCCAACAGGATGTTCTTTAGGTCGCGCACGCTCGCGCCGAAGGAGCCCTCGTAGTCGTCGACCCGACGACCGTCGATGCGAACAAACGCGTGCTCGAACTGCTCCTCGTACATGTGCGGGACCGCGGCCAGCAGCTCGCGCGCCTCCTCGCCTGTCAGCCCCTCGGGGACGCGGCCGTAGGCGAACAGATCCGCCTTGTCCAGCGGCGTCAGCCTGCGGAGCACCTCCGCGATACAGTCCGGATACTCGTTGGAGTTGGGCCGCCGCATGCGGGTCATCACGCCCCACAGGGCGAGGGTGCGGCACACGTGAGGGGCGATGTGAACCCCGCGCAGCAGGTCGCCAACCTGCTCGCTGTAAATCTTGCGTTCGACCCGATAGTCGAGCAGGTACGGCACCTTGATGCGATCCAGTCGCGCCTGGAAGCTCTGATACTCGATCGGGTTTTGCTCACGGAACGCGAGCAGATCGATGTCGTTCGCGGAGCCCGTGAACACCACGTCGAGGTTCAGCGTGATGTGGTCGAGCGCGACCCGGCGGCCCTCGACCGCCGTGAGGAGGTATTTGTAGTGCTCGTAGTTTCGCTTGAGCAGGTCGCTGAACGCGATGAGCCCGCGATTCGCCTCCACCAGATCACCCTGTGCGCCATACAACACTTGACCGGCCACGGAGGCCGGCAGCGCGGCGAAGGCCCGATCTCCGGTCACCGGAAATGAGCGCGCATCCACTGCCTGCTTCGGTTCTACGTCCACGAGCCCCAAGCGGTAATTCCTGCTCATGAAGAAACGCTCCACTTGGACGTGCGCCAAGACCTTTTTGAGGTCGCCCTTGTGCACCGCCAACAACGCCTCAAAGATCCGATAATTCCGCGCGGAGAGCTGGCCACGCGCGACGGCCTCGCTCACCACAAAATCTTTCTCGTCGCCGAGGACGTCGTACAACAGGCGCTCGCGATCAAGCTGGGGCAGGAGGTACAGCGGATGGTCTTTGAATTCATCGACGACGCGAGCGTCTACGTCTTTGCCTTGCAGCGCGGCGAAGCTCTCGGTCCCGAGGCGGTCCTTGACGAGCCCCGCCCCGAAGCCGATCCCCGATCCCGTCGGGTTCTCGTTGGGGAAGATCCATGCGAAGCGATACAGCGCGCCCTCATCCGTGGTGGAGTAGACCTCAAGCCCACGCTGCAGGCACTCCAAGAGGGTGCTCTTGGCGGACCCATTTGGACCGTGGAGCAGCAAGAGCTTGTCGACCCGTCCGAGTCGGCAGAACCCGTCGAGGGACTCAAAGATCATATTCTGAGCGCGCTCTTGGCCCACGAGCCGGCGCCCCGAGACCGCGTGCCCAGGCAGCTCTGAATCTTGAAACTCGGGGGACAGCGCGCGCCCCTCTTGAACGTAGGCGTCAAAAATTCGGAACCGCCGCACCAAGCCTCCGGGTGTACGCACCTCCTCGGTACCAAAGTGCAGCATCGCGTCGCGGACGTATTGCGAGGCGCTCCGCGCGTGGAGCGTCGGCGCCTCACAAAAAATCTCAAACCACTCGCTGAACGACAGCACCCGGCGTGACTTGTCGAAGTCCCCCTCGATGCCCTGCGCCAACTCTCGGATTCGATCAGACGCGCTCGCGTGGCTCATGCGGTCATTGTACCGCGATGACGAAGCGAATGTCCTGTTTCACCGGAACGCAGGCCTCCTCTTCGCACACCGCGAAGGCCAACACGCCGCGAAAATCCTTCTCCCCGGCCGCGCTCGCGCTCAGCCCCACCTCGTACTTGAACCCGTCCTCGTCCAAATGCGACGCGTGTCGCTTCTCGAACACCTCGCGAGCGAGCCGGACTTGCGGCGGCGCGGCGAGCTCGAGGGATGTGGGATAGTCGAGGTTGACGTGCCACGGCGCGATCGCCTTGAGCGAGACGCTCACGAGGGCATCGCGGCCCGTCTCGAGCGTCTCTGGGCGCTGGATGTCGATGGCGAAGCGGGATTCTGTCGGCGCAGGGCTTGGAATCCGAGCGACGATTCGAGGCGGCTGCTCCGCGCTCGGAGGCTGGGCGGCGGGCGCCGAAGCCTCCGCACCGCGGTGGTGATTCGACGTGGATGTGCCCCCGCAGGCCTGAAGCCCGCACCCGAGCCCCCACACCCCGCACGCGGCGAACCACAGCTGCCTTGGAGCCAGTCTCACCTGCGAAACCTAGTTTTGAGGAGCGCGCCTGTCAAATCGCAAGAATACATCCCTCGTGACCTGGCCGGGGAGCACGTCGCTCGCGAGCCGCGCATCGCCCAGGAGCTCGCGACGAGGGGCAGGCACCCTCGCGAACACCTCCACCTCTCCCTCGGGGAGAGCGTCCACGCGAAACCGCCCGCCCGCGTCTGTCGTCGCCTCTCCGAGGACTTCACCGCCCCGCCGGCGCACCACTTCCACGCGGATATTCGGAGCCGCCTCGCCGACGTCGTCACGGACCTCCCCCTCGATGCTCCCCCCCTCCTCCAGCTCGACCACCTGATCGACCTGCCCCTCACGTTCCCCCGTCAGCGTCTCCCGCCACGGCACGTAGCCGTCGGCCAACACCTCGAGGAGGATCGTACCGGCGGGCAAATGCGAGAACCGAGCCTCGCCGCGTCGATTACTTCGGACACCTCGCGCGTCCGCCATCACCCGAGCGTTGGCGACGCGATCGCCTGTCTTGCGATCGCGGACCTCCACCACCAGCTCCCATCCTGAGACCAACACGATCTCTGAGAGTTCTTCGTCCTCGCCCACGACGATCGACCGCGTCTGCGAGACATGATCGGGGTGCATGATCTCGAGCTTCGCGGGGCCTGTGACCAAGCCGTCCGCCTCGAGCAGTCCGCGCCCATCAGAGACCATGACGTGGTCACGGAACAGGGGATCCGCGTACGTCAGCCGAACGATCGCCCCCTCCACCACGCGGTCGTTGCCACCGCGGGCGCGGCCTGAGAAACGCCCCGTGGCGGGCGTGAGCTGCACGTCCAAAAACAACGAGCTCTCTTCGAGACTCCGCGACACCCTGCGAGGGGCGTAGCCTTCCGCGCGGACGATCAATATGACCGTCCCGGTTCGTGTGCCGACGTCAAATCGCCCGCGCGTGTCGGTCTGGACCTCCACACCATCGTCGACGACCTGGACGATGGCGTCTTCGAGCGGCACACCGCGGTGGTCAGAGACTCGCCCGTCCACGAGCACTCCTTCGCGCAGCGTGAGCACCACAGCTTCGGACGACGCGCGTGGGAGGCGGACCACCACCGGGGCGGATCGAGCGTATCCAGCGTCATAGGCGACGAGCGTGTACTCCCCGGGTACCAAGCCGTTAAACTCGAACTCCCCCGTCTCGCTCACCGGCACCCGACCACCCGCCACGTCCGCGGCCCCCGCGAACAGAGGGATGCCAGGCACCGGCCCGGTCGTGACCCCAAGGCTGCCCGTGGCGGTCCGCACGAGCGTGGAGAACACCCGCGCGGCGACCTGATTCTCCCCGGGTGTAAAGGCGCTCGTGGCGACGAGCTCTACGACCGCCGAGGGTGAGGGCCCTCCCCGCGGATCCACCACGCGGCCTCGGAGCGTCTGCGGACGAGTCAGACGCACCTGCACCGGCGTACGATCTGAATCGGTCGCGACCTCGACCATCAGCCCGGGCGCCGGGAGGAATCCATCCGCGGCGACCGACACGACCTGCGAGCCCACACCCAACGGCCCTACGGTGGCGAATCCCCCCCCATCGGTGGTCCCGACTTTTTGGAGCATCGAGAGCGCACCAAACCCGGCCGTCACCCGCGCCGCCGCCACTGGCTGGCCGCCGGGACCGAGCACCTGCACGCGCACCCACCCGGACGGCTTGAGCGTCAACGAGACGGGGTCGTCGGGAGACACATCTTCGACGATGTCGCTGGCAAAACTATCAGAGCCATCCGCGGAGAGCGCGAGGGCCTCGACCGCGTACACCCCGTCGGGCACCGCGTCGAACACGAAGGTTCCGTCGCTGTCCACCTTCGCCGTGCGCGGCGGCCACACGCCTGATCCCTGGATCCGAGCGAGGACCGGGAGCCCGGCCGCCTCGATCGCCGTGTCGTAGTGGACAGTGCCAGCCACGGTCTTGTACCGAGACACAGGCAGCACCACCTCGTGATCCGGCGCGACCGCTTCAACCACCGACGGCGCATACCTCGGATCGGCGAGCGCCACGCGCAAGGGCCCCCGTGGGAGGGTGCGATATTCAAACTGCCCCTCCGCGTCTGTCGTCGCCCGCCACGGCTCGGGCTCTCCGAGGTTGTCGACGGGCATCGCCTCCACGACCACGTTGGCGACGCCGCTCCCCGACGCGTCGATCACCAGCCCGCGGAGTGGCACCGCAGGACCAAGCCCGATCGCTCCGAGATCGACCGTGGCTCCCGTGACCGTCTGCGGTGCGGCCTCCGAGCCTGTCAGCGGCAGCGAGGCCCGAAGGTAGCGCGGGACGAGGAGCTCGACGCTCGTCACCTCCGCCCCCGACAGCGCCCCCGGAGGCAGCGCGAGCGAGAATCTCCCCTCGCGATCACAGCTTCCCTCGATGAGCATGCGCCCGGTCCTCCAAACAGAGACTGCGCACGCCGTCGCAGAATCCATGGGGACACCACGATCAGCCTCCTCCGCCCCAGGCCGCGTCGCGGCCTCCATCGAGTCCGCCCCCTCGGGCTCCGCACCCGGCGATCCTCCGCCCGTGTCTTCGACCGCGGGCGCGTCTTCGACCGCGGGCGCGTCTTCGACCGCGGGCGCGTCGTGGTCGCGCTCGCGTTCGAGGAAGACGCGTCCAACGAGCACCTTCGCCGCGGGCTCTGCCGCTCGTCGCTCGCCTCGCCGCAGCTCCGGCGTCAGCCCCTCAGGCCTCGCGTCGGCATGCGACTCGTATCGTCCAAAAAAAATCGACGTGATCGCCAGGCCGAACGTCATAAGGACGGCGAGATACAGCGCGGTCCTCGTGCGCGGATCGGGGTCCGTCGCGCTCAACGCGTCTGTCCTCTCTCCATGCGTCAATTCTCAGCGACCGCGATGCAGTCAATCTCCACCCTCGCGTCTTTGGGGAGGCGCGCGACTTGAACGCACGCGCGCGCCGGCGGCGTCCCGTGAAATCGCGCGGCATAGACTTTGTTCACCGCGGAAAAATCTTCGAGATCGAGCAGATAGATCGTCGCCTTCACCACATGCTCAAACCCCATGTCGGCGGCCGTCAGGACCGCGAGGAGATTGTCCATCACCTTGAGCGCTTGAGCGCTCACGTCGTCGCCACCCACCATCGCTCCTGTCTTGGAGTCGAGCGGAATCTGGCCGGAGGTAAACAGCGTCCGCCCGCCCGTGACACACACGGCTTGGCTGTAGGGTCCAATCGCGGCGGGCGCGTCGTCCGTGGAAATCGTCGTACGTGGCATCGATCATTGCTCCTGCGGCGCTGCGCAGATCGGCCGAGTATAGCCCGAACTCGAGAGGGTTCGTCAGCCACGCCTGAAACCTCCCAGCGACGGCTCCCGGTGCCACGGGGCGCGGGCCACCGACCGGCGCTCCCCCCACTTCCCGAGACCGCTGCGGCGCCACACCAGCCGCACGCTCCCCCCAATTTCCCCGGCGATCCGCGGCCTAAGAGCCCATTGAGTCGCCGACCTTGCGCCAGCGGCAAAACATCGGTACAACCCGCCCCCACTCGCGACCATAGCTCAGCTGGTAGAGCGCCTCGTTCACACCGAGGAGGTCTCAGGTTCAAGTCCTGATGGTCGCACCCACAAAGGCTCAGCGTTTTCGCTGGGCCTTTACTCATTTTGAAACACCACATGTCGTTTAAGGTCGGGGGCATGCGACGCGGACACCTCGGCCCCTGAGCATGCGCGAGTTTCGCGATCTGGGGCGACGGCGCCCAGAGATCGGATCCACTCCGCACCACTCCGCTCGACGCCTCTTCCTCTGAATTCAACGCGCCATGGGGAGCTAGGACACCGACGCCTCCGGGATGGGACAGGTCGTGGCGCCATTTTGCGCGCGTGTCCCGATTACGACTTCCTGGCCGTTCGAGCCCGACCGCTGCGGTCCGCTAAATCCGCGGCACAAACCACAGTGACGTGAACCCTCCCCTCCAGACGAATCGGCGCCAGCGCCCGAGGACAGCCATCCGCTTTCCACTCCGCCTCCCGACTCGGGCCGGATGCGCCAGCGATAGGCCCACTGTACGCGTGTCCTGCATCGCACCGCGCGGCCTCCACGAAGCCCGATTCGGGGCAAGAGATCTGCGTAAAGTCCCGTCTCTACAGACCGATGACCTCTTGGAAACCCTTGAGACCGCCCCGCGACGTCTCCGCCGCGCGCGCTCACTTGAGACGATGAAAGCCCAACCATGACCGTATCTTCGCCCGAGCCAGGCCAACAACTTGTGGACACTTTCCCCTGCCCCGCCGTGGCGTTCTCTCCGAAGGGCGAGGTCACCGCGATCAATTCGGAGGCAGCGGATGTGCTCGGGCTCACCGGCGACGCCGTGGTTGGCAAGAAAGCCTGGGCTGCCATCGCGGGCCGACGCAAACCTGACATCGTCCGCCAGCTCATCGCTGGAGATAAGGTCCGAGTTCAAGAACTCGTTCCCGTCGGAGACGCGACGGACGAGCGATTCGCGGTGCACGTGCGGGCCAGCCCCGACGGCGGAGGAGTCCTCTCGCTGTTGCCCACCCGCGGAATCACCAAGGACGAGATCAAAGAGCTCGTGCACGAGGTCAGCAGCGACGTGGAGACGAGCATCGGCGAACCCCAGGCGCTCGTGACCCCGCCAGGTGCCGCCGCCATGGTCGAACTCGTCGACGCCATCAACCGACGGGTCTTCGCTGTTCACGAACTCGCGCTGAGCAGAGCTTCAAAGCTCGAGGCGTTCGATGCGGAGCTCCAACGAGTCGCCGCGGCCCTGCGCGAGGGGCACCTCTCGGAGCGGATGTCGACCGAGGGGCTGGAACCTGCGCAGGAGACCAGCGCCACGCACGTCAACGCGATGATCGATGTCGTGGTGTTGACGTTCCGCGAAGTAGGCGACTGGCTCGCCCACGCTTCCCGCGGAGATCTCTCTCGCGTGTTGAAGATTCGCCCAGGAGGAGAGCTCGGACAAATCATCGCCAGCATCGAGCAGGTCAAGAGCGTCCTGTCCTCCCTCGTCGGGGCGATCGCCCATCTCGTCGAAGGTGCGAAGGCCGGCGACTTTGAGGTCCGCGCCAGCAAGGAGGCCTTCGAGGGCGCCTACGCGGAGCTCATCGAGGGCGTCAATGAGCTCATCGACAACCTCATCTCACCGGTCCGCGAAGCGACCGACGCCATGCAGCGCGTCGCCGTTGGTGACTTCTCTCGATTGATCGAGAATCAATACGCCGGCGACGTTCGAACCATGGCCGACAGCATCAACACCACGATGAGCGTCATCAAGCAGTTGACCTCTGAGGTTGACCGGCTGATGGGCCTCGCGAAGGAGAGCGAATTCAGCGAGCGCGCCAACGCTGAGCTCTTCCCAGGCGACTATCGTGGGCTGTGCGACGGGATCAACGGCATGGTCGACACCTTCGTGGCAGGGAACTCCGCGTTCATCGAGACCCTCAAACGTATGGCGGACGGTGATCTCAGCTACGAGCTCGACGGAGCGTTCAAGGGAGACTTCGCTGAACTCCAAGACACCTTCAACGGGACCCTCACGATCCTCAACGACACGCTCTGGAATGTAAGGGTCGCCGCCGATCAGGTCGCGGACTCGGCCATTCAGATCTCGGAGTCTGCCAACAACCTCGCGCGCGGCTCGAATGAGCAAGCCGCCACTCTCGACGAGATCAGCGGGCAGATGTCTTCGATGACCGAGCAGACCCGGAAGAACTCCGCGAACGCCGAGAGCGCCCGCTCTCTGGCCCAAACCGCCCGCGACGGCGCCCGCAGCGGCGACGAGCAGATGAAGGACATGGTCGACGCCATGGGCGGGATCAACGAGGCGAGTCAAAACGTCTCCCGCATCATCAAGGTGATCGACGAAATCGCCTTCCAGACCAACTTGCTCGCCTTGAACGCCGCGGTGGAGGCGGCCCGCGCCGGCGAACACGGGAAGGGGTTCGCCGTCGTGGCAGAGGAGGTCAGGAACCTCGCCGCGCGGTCCGCGAAGGCCGCAAAGGAGACCACCTCCATGATCGAAGGCACGCTCGCGAAGGTGAAGCTCGGCACCGACCTCGCCAACCACACCGCGGAGGCGCTCACCACCATCGTGGGGAATGTGGACCGGGTCACCAACCTCGTCACCGACATCGCGCTCGCGAGCGAGGAGCAAGCGCGGGGCATCTCCGAGGTCAACCAGGGCCTCGCCGCGGTCAATATGGTCACGCAGCAAAACGCGGCGACCGCCGAAGAGAGCGCCTCCGCTGCGGGCACGCTGCTCTCGAACTCCGAGGGCATGCGCTCGATGTTCGACCGCTTCCGCCTCCGAAACCGAAGCGTGAGCACCGGGTCGGGAGAGGTTATCCCCGTCGACGTGATCCCCCCGGATCTCCTCGAGGCGCTCCGCCCGTACATCGACAGCCTGAGCGTCCCGGCAGCGAACACTGACCACGCCGGATCTGCTGCCACCGGCACCAGCCCATCCGCGCCCACCGCCGCCTCTCCTGGAGAGATGCTGACCTTCGACGACAACTTTGACCGCTACTAAGCCAGCATCATGTCGATAGAAGACGACAATCCACTCGCTGCGCTTGGCCTCTCACCCGAAGAGGCCGAAGAGCTCATTGGAGAGTTCATCGCAGAGGGTCGCGACCTCATCGCCGACGCCGAGCCGACGCTCCTCGAGATCGAAGCCGCGAGCCAGAGCGACGGCGTGCTCGACACGGAGCTCATCAACAAGGCGTTCCGCGCGTTCCATTCACTCAAGGGGAGCGCCGGTGTGTTGGGCTTCGCGCGACTCGTGAAGGTCACCCACGAGAGCGAATTTCTCCTCGATCACTTCCGGTCTTCTGGTGATGTCCCGACCGCAGAGCACGTGAGCACCCTGTGCAGGGCCCTGGATATGGCCTCCGAAGCCCTGGACTCCATCGAGTCATCCATGACCGACGCAGGCATCGAGGACGGCTTTCAGCAGATGAACGAGGAGCTTCAGCGGCTCACTCGAGAGGCGAAAGAAGGGGGCTCGACGACGCAGACCCCCCCGGAAGCGACCAGCGGCGCCGCCACCGGGATCATTCGAACAGAGGTCGCGATGTCTTGAAGCTCTCGGGTGACGCGGATCA